>JAVBRT010000025.1:0-35114 GCA_031547725.1 Azonexus sp.
TACCAGGACGTGATCGCCCGCTTCCTCGGCGAGGACAAGCCGCTGCGCTTCGTCGACTACGTCAAGCCCGGCCTGCTCAAGCGCCTGTTCGGAGGCAAGTGACATGTCCTGGCTCCAGAAACTGTTCGGCAACCAGCCGAAAAGCGCCCAGGTGGCCAAGGAACGCCTGCAGCTGATCATCGCCCACGAACGCGACGGCGGCAGCAGCAGCGCCGATTTTCTGCCCGACCTGCAGCGCGAGCTGATCGCCGTGATCTCCAAGTACGTCAAGGTCGATCCCGACGACATCCGCGTCTCGCTGGAAAAGCAGGACCGCTTCGAGGTGCTCGAAGTCAATATCGTCCTTCCCGAAAAGAACTGAGGCGACTAGCATCGGGATTCCGCCCGCGAGGAGAGAGTTCCGATGCCCACCCTGCTCAAGCCCAGCGAGATCGCCGCCCGCCTGTCCGAGCACGTGATCGGCCAGGAGGAAGCGAAGAAGACGCTGGCCGTCGCCGTCTATGCCCATTTCCGCCGCCAGGCCGCGGCCGCCGGCGACATCGAGCTGGTCAAGAGCAACATCCTGCTGATCGGCCCGACCGGCAGCGGCAAGACCCTGCTCTGCGAAACCCTGGCGCGCATCCTCGACCTGCCCTTCGTCACCGCCGACGCCACTTCGCTGGCCCAGTCGCGCTTCGTCGGCGACGAGATCGCCGCCATCCTCCAGCGCCTGCTCGAACGGGCCGGCGGCGACGCCGAGCGCGCCGGCCGCGGCATCGTCTTCATCGACGAGATCGACAAGCTCAAGGCCGCCGGCGGCGAGGCCCGCGCCAGTTCCGGCGAGAGCGTGCAGCACGCGCTGCTGAAGATCATGGAAGGAACGCCGGTACGCCTGCGCGACGACGTCGCCATCGACACGACGCAGATCCTGTTCATCTGCGGCGGCGCCTTCGTCGGCCTTGAGCAGATTCTCGCCCGCAACCACGGCTACGGCTTCATCGCCGCCGCCGGCGGGGGCGACGAGCAGCGGATTCTCGAACGCCTGAACGCCCGCATCAAGCCAACCGACCTGCTCGAATTCGGGCTGATCCCGGAGTTCGCCGGCCGCCTGCCGGTGGTCAGCCGGCTGCACGAGCTGACGCCGGAACTGCTGGTGCGCATCATGACCGAGCCGAAGAACGCCATCGTCCGCCAGTTCGCCGCGCTGCTGCGGGCGCACGGCGTCGAACTGCGCATCGAGGCCGCAGCCCTGCGGCAGATCGCCGCCCTGGCCGTCGAGTACCGGGCCGGGGCGCGCAGCCTGCGCGGCATCTTCGAGGAAATGCTGCGCGACGTGCTGTACGCGGTGCCGGACAACCCGGCCATCCGCCGCGTCACCGTCCGCTCGCTGTTCGCCGCGCCCGAACTGGAACTGGCGGCGGCCGGCTGAAACCTCAGCGGCGCGGCTCCAGCCAGCGCCGCAGGCAGGCTTCGAGATCGCCGGCGTCGAGCGGCCGCACCAGGCAATCGTCCATGCCCGCCGCCAAGGCCTCATCACGCTCGGCGATGGCGTCGTTCATGGCGATCACCGGCACGCCGCTGTCGATGCCGGCCACCGCCCCGGTGCGGATCGCCGCGACGACCTGGTAGCCATCCATCACTTCCATCCGGCAAGCCAGCAGAACCAGGTCAAAATCATGGCCGGACATTTTTTCCAGCGCCTCCAGACCATTTTCGGCGACCGCCACCTGATAGCCCAAGCGGCCCAGTAGCTCCTCGGCCAGCCGGCGGCCGGCCGGATTGTCCTCGACCAGCAGGATGTGCGCCGGCTTGCCGGGCTCGGGAGCCGAGCGGGGCGCCGCCGGCTTCGGCAGATGGTCGCCGGCCATGCCGATCAGGGTGCGCAGGGCACTGCCCAGCAGCGCCTGCTTGACCGGCTTGGCCAGGTAGGCGTCGCAGCCGGCCTCGCGGCTGAGGCGGGCATCGCCGCGCCGGGTCAGGGTCGTCAGCATCAGCAGCGGCGTCGCCGCCAGCGCCGGATCGTCGCGGATGTGGCGGGCCAGCGACAGCTCGTCGATATCGGGCATCAGCAGGTCGATGACGGCGACGTCGAACGGTTCGCCGGCGGCCTGCGCCGCCCGCATCGCCGCCAGGCCGCCCCGGCTGCTGTCGGCCAGGGTGACGCGGCAGCCGAGGTTTTCCAGCTGCAATTCGAGCGTGCTGCGATTGGCGGCACTGTCGTCGACCACCAGCACCCGGCGCCCGACCAGATCGCGCGCCGCGCGCGCCACCGGGGCGGCATCGCCGAGGGCGGGCGCCAGGGCGATCTCGAACCAGAAGGTCGAGCCGTGGCCGGGTTCGCTGACGACGCCGATATTGCCGTGCATCAGCTCGACCAGCCGCTGGGCGATGGCCAAGCCGAGGCCGGCGCCGCCGAAGCGGCGGGTGGTCGAGGCATCGACCTGGCTGAAGGCCTGGAACAGGTGCGCCTGCTGCTCCGGGGCGATGCCGATGCCGGAATCGCGCACGTCGCAGCGCAGGGCGACCCAGCCGTCGGCCTCGCCGAGGCTGCTGACATGGATGTCGACGGCGCCGACATCGGTGAACTTGATGGCGTTGCTGACCAGATTGCCCAGTATCTGCCGCAGGCGGGCGGCGTCGCCGCGCAGCAGGGGGGGAATTTCGGGATCGACCGTGGCGCTCAGGTTCAGGCGCTTTTCGGCGGCGCGGAAGGCGACGATGGCCAGGACTTCGTCGACCAGGGCGCGCAGGTCGAAATCCACCGGCTGCAGATCGAGCCGCCCGGCCTCGATGGTCGAGAAGTCAAGGACGTCGTTGACCACGCCGAGCAGCGCGCCGGCGCTGCTGTCGATGGCCTGGGCGTATTCCAGCTGTTCCTCGTCGAGCTTGGTGGCGAGCAGCAGCGAGGCCATGCCGATGACGCCGTGCAGCGGCGTGCGGATTTCGTGGCTCATGTTGGCGAGGAATTCGCTCTTGGTCCGGTTGGCGGCCTTGGCGGCGTCGCGGGCGACGGTCAGCTCGCGGTTGGCGGCATCGAGTTCGCGGGTGCGCTCGGCGACGTGCTGTTCGAGGCGGCCGGTGTATTCGCTGACGGTATCGGCCATGCTGTTGAAGGTCTGGCCGAGTTCGGCGAATTCGGCCGAACCGCCGGGGCCGACGCGGGCCGCGTAATCGCCGCGGGCAATGGCCCGGGCGCCGAGCAGCAGCTGGCGCAGCGGCCGGATCACCATGCGTTCGAGCAGGGTCAGCACGACCAGGATGGTCAGCAGCATGGCGCCGCCGATGAGCAGGCCGAGCATGTTGAACTCGCCGCCGCTGACCAGTTGCGCGGTATCGACGACGGCCAGGTTGATCCAGCCGATTTCATGCAGATAGGTCATCGCCACCAGTTCCGAGCGGCCCGACACGGTCAGGCGCAGGACTTCGATCGGGCTGGCGCCGCCGAGCAGGCGGGTGAGACTGGCGCGCAACTGCTGCCGCTCCTCGTCGGAGGCCAGCAGGTCGTAAATGGTGTGGTGCTCCCCGGGCCGCTTGGCGCGGCTGTTGAAGTCGATCAGCGCGGTATCGGGATGGACCTGGATGGCCCCGTCGGCATCGAGCAGCATGCCGTAGACGCCCGGCATCGCCGAGGTCGCCACGGCCCGCGTGAATTCGCCGAGGTCGATGCCGCTGCCGGCCACGGCGACGACCGCGTCGCCGTGGCGCACCTGGACGTTGATCCAGACATTGGTCCTGCCCAGCGCCGGATTCGGATCGACGTTCAACTGCACCGCCTGCGGGCTGGCGATCGCGGCGAAATACCAGGCGTGCTCGACCATGCCCGGACGCACCACTTGGGCGATGCCGCCGCCCGGGTACTTGTTGCCGCGGTCGTTGTGATAGTAGTTGCCGCTGCCGCGCGGAATGAAGAAATAGCTGCCGTCGCGGAAATGCCGGCGATAGCTTTCCAGCTCGGCCAGCGCCTCGCGCTTCAGCGCCGGATTGTTCTCGTCCAGCGCCCAGCGCTGCAGCAATGGCGAATCGGCCAGCTTGCGGGCCAGGGCAACCTCGGTCAGCAACGGGCCGAGGATGCGCTCGCGGTCGAATTGCGCCTGGCGCTCGGCGAAACCGCGCCCGAGCACATCGGCGAAACGGCCGCTGGCGTATTCGAAGAGCGCCGCCGACAGCCCGCCGATCAAGAGGAAAACGATCACCAGGCCGGCGACGAAGCGCCAGCGCAACGGCCGCCGTGCGGCAAAGCCGCCGCGCTCGTCGCTCATTCGTCCTCGTCGTGCAGCTGGAACTTGCTCGCCAGCTGTTGCTGCACGTTGGGCGGCACCGCCGCGTAGCGGGCGAACTCGATGGTGTAGCTGCCCTGGCCGCCGGTCAGCGACTTCAGCCGCGACTGATAGTCGTTGAGCTCGGCCAGCGGCACCTCGCCGCTGATCGCCGCCTGGCCGTGGCCGCGCCCGTCGGTACCGGTGATGTGGCCGCGCCGCCCCGACAGGTCGCCGGTCAGGTCGCCGATGGCGGCCTCCGGCCCGACGATCTCGATATTGACGATCGGTTCGAGGACGATCGGCCGGGCGCCGCGGATGGCCTCGACGACGGCCTTGCGGCCGGCGATGGTGAAGGCCACTTCCTTGCCGTCGACGGCATGGGTCTTGCCGTCGTACACCGTGACCTTCAAATCCTCGACTTCGTAACCGGCGACGACGCCGCCTTCCAGCCCCTGGCGCACGCCCTTCTCGACGGCGGCCATGAAGACGCCGGGAATGACGCCGCCCTTGACCGCGTCGACGAACTCGAAGCCCTCGCCGCGGCCCTTCGGCTCGATGCGCAGATGCACTTCGCCGAACTGGCCGGCGCCGCCCGACTGCTTCTTGTGCCGGTACATCGCCTCGGCCGGGGCGGTGATGGTTTCGCGGTAGGGAATGCGCGGCGGCTGGGTATCGACTTCCAGCTTGTACTGGCCGGCCATCTTCTCCAGCTTGGACTTCAGGTGGATTTCGCCAAGGCCGCGGATGACCGTTTCGTTGCTGCTCGGATGGCGCTCGACGACGAAGGTCGGGTCTTCCATGGCCAGCTTGCCGAGAATGTCGAACAGGCGCTGCTCGTCGCCCTTCTTCTTGGTTTCGACGGCCAGTCCGGCCATCGGCTTGGGAAATTCGAGCGGCAGCAGGTGGATGTGGTCCTCGTCGTGCGAGTCGTGCAGCACACTGTCGAAGGCGATCTCGTCGACCTTGGCGATGGCGCCGATGTCGCCCGGCAGCAGCGCCTCGACCTCGACCGTGTCCTTGCCCTGCAGACGGTACAGGTGGGCGACCTTGAACGGCCGCTTGCCGTCGCCGACGAACAGCTGCATGTCCTTGCGGAGCGTGCCCTGATGCACGCGGAAGATGCCGATCTTGCCCATGTAGGGATCAACCACCACCTTGAAGACGTGCGCCAGCACATGCTTGTCGGCATCCGGCTCGGCCTCGAACGGCGCCGTGGCTGCGCCCGGCTCGCCCTTATAGAACGGCGGCGGATTGCCTTCGGCCGGATTCGGCGCCAGCGAGGCGAGCACGTGCAGCAGTTGCGGAATGCCGGCGCCGGTCTTGGCCGAGGTGAACAGGATCGGAATCAGGTGGCCCTCGCGCAGCGCCTTCTCGAACGGCGCATGCAGATCGGCGGCGCTCGGGTCGGCGCCATCCTCGAGATACTGGGCGAGCAGATCCTCGTCCTCCTCGACGACCTGGTCGATCAGCGCCCGGTGGGCGGCGGCGACGGAAGCGAAATCGGCGTCGCCGGCATCGTGTTCGAGCACCTCGACGACGTCGGCGCCGCCGTGCGCCGGCAGGTCGAGGATCATGCACTGCTTGCCGAAACGCTCGCGGATGTCGGCCACCAGCCCGGGCAGGTCGAGGTTGTCGGCGTCGATCTTGTTGATCACGATCATCCGGCACAGCTTGCGCTCGGCGGCGTAGCGCATCATGCGCTCGGTCATCAGCTCGACGCCGGTCTGGGCATTGACCACGATCAGCGCGGTATCGACGCCGGCCAGCGCGGCGATGGCCTGGCCGGCGAAATCCGGGTAGCCCGGAGTGTCGATCAGGTGGACATGGGTGTCTTCATGGTCGAAGCCGACCACCGCCGAATGCAGGGAGTGGCCGGCTTCCTTCTCCTGGGGATCGAAATCGCTGACGGTGCTGCCCTTGTCCACGCTGCCGCGGGCGGCGATGACGCCGGTGGCATGGAGCAACGCCTCGGTCAGCGACGTCTTGCCGGCGGCACCGTGGCCGACCAGAGCGATGGAACGGAGTGTCTCGATCATATGCTTCGACATCTTGTTCTCCCAGAACGTTAGTGAAACCTTGCTACATTATTTGACCCCGGCCGCCATGCGCTCGACGAAATGCGGCCCGGCGCCGTACAGCAAGCCGACCGCGACGGCCAGCAACAGCACGCCGACCAGCAACTGCTTGCCCGGCCGGGCGAAATCGTGCCAGTGGCGGCCGGCGAACCACAGCGGCCCGACCACCGGCAACAGCATGGCCGGCAGCCAGTAGCGCCAGCCGAAATCGAAGGATGCCGGCAGCGTGCCGAGATAGCCGACCAGCACCAGGGCGGCGCCGATGGCGAGCAGGATGGCGACGGTGAAAATGAAGACGAGGAACCAGGCATCCATTATTTCTTGACCTTCTGCGGCCGCTGCCAGCCGCTCAGCGTCACCTGCCGGACGCGCGACATGGTCAGCGTCTCGGCCGGCGCATCCTTGGTCAGCGTCGTGCCGGCGCCGAGCGTGGCGCCGCGGCCGACGGTCACCGGCGCCACCAGCTGGGTGTCGGAACCGATGAAGACGTCGTCCTCGATGATGGTCTTGAACTTGTTGGCGCCGTCGTAGTTGCAGGTGATGGTGCCGGCGCCGACATTGACCCGCCGGCCGATCTCGGCGTCGCCGATGTAGGCCAGGTGGTTGGCCTTGGACTGGGCGCCGATGACGCTCTTCTTGATCTCGACGAAATTGCCGACATGCACCTCCGGCCCCAGCTCGGTGCCGGGACGCAGGCGGGCATAGGGACCGAGCACGCCGTCCGGACCGATCACCGCGTCCTCGAAATGGCAGAAGGCGGCGATGCGCGTGCCGGCGCCGACCTTGACGTTCTTCAGCACGCAGTAGGGACCGACCTCGACGGCGTCGGCCAGTTCGACCTTGCCCTCGAAAACGCAGCCGACGTCGATGGCGACGTCGCGCCCGTGCGTCAGTTCGCCACGGATGTCGATGCGCTCCGGATCGGCCAGGCGCACGCCGGCGACCAGCAGTTGCCCGGCGAGGTTGCGCTGGTGCTGGCGCTCCAGTTCGGCCAGCTGGACCTTGCTGTTGACCCCGAGCACCTCCCACTCGCCGTCCGGCTGCGCGGTGCGCACCGGCAGACCTTCGGCCACGGCCAGCGCGACGATGTCGGTCAGGTAGTACTCGCCCTGGGCGTTGTCGTTCTTCAAGCGGCCCATCCAGTCGGCCAGGCGGGCGGTCGGCATGACCATGATGCCGGTGTTGATCTCGCGGATCGCCTTCTCGGCTTCCGTCGCGTCCTTCTGCTCGACGATGCGCTGGACGTTGCCGGCGCCGTCGCGGACGATGCGGCCGTAGCCGGTCGGATCGACGAGATCGACGGTGAGGATGGCCAGGCCGTCGCGGCCGGCCTGCAGCAGGCGCTTCAGCGTCGCCGTCGTGGTCAGCGGCACGTCGCCGTAGAGGACCAGGGTCTGGGCGGCCGGGCCGAGTTGCGGCAGCGCCTGGGCGACGGCGTGGCCGGTGCCCAGTTGCTGCGCCTGCTCGGCCCAGGCGAGGTCGGGCGCCGCCAGCGTGGCGCGAACGGCGTCGCCGCCGTGGCCGTAGACGACGACCAGTTTTTCCGGCGCCAGGCCGCGGGCGGTGTCGATCACATGCTGGGCGAGGGCCTTGCCGGCGATCGGATGGAGCACCTTGGGCAGGTTGGAATGCATGCGCTTGCCTTGGCCGGCAGCGAGAATGACGATATTCATAAGCAAGTTTTCAGGCGGATGCCGGCCGGCGGCCGGCCGGTTTCATGCGGATTTCTTGTCGTCCTGGCCGGCCAGGATTTCGCCGAGCACGGCCTTGCCGCGCGACGACACCGCCCAGTGCAGGACGTTCTTGTCGTTGATGCGGGTTTCGATGACGCCCAGGCCCTTCATCACCGTCAACCGGTGGCTGACGAATTCGCGGGCTTGGCCGGTGCGTTCGCAGATGGCGGCGAGATTGCCGTAGACGAAGCTTTCCTCAGCCAGCGCACGGAGGATTTCGACGTCGTTGTAGGACAGCACCTCGCGCGGTTCCGGCTCGGTCGCTACCGCCGGCTCGACGCGAGCGGCGGCTTCCGCCTGCTTCTGCTGCTTCAACTGGCCGACTTCGCGGCGAACCTGATCGAGTTGGCCGAGCAGGCGCTGGGCGACGTTCTCCATCAGGCGCCGGGAGGCGACCACGTAGATCAGGCAAAAGCCGGCGAAGGCAAAGAAATCGACCGGCTTGGTGCGCGCCCCTTCGAGCAGGGTGCTGGAAATCATGTTCAGGAACAGCGGCACGGTCAGCGCCACGACGACGCCGAGGACCGGATACTTCAGCCAGTCGCGCCGGCCCGGTTCGCCCGGGCGGTCGGCCAGGAAATAGTTGGCGATGCCACCGAGCACCCCGGCCACCACCATGATGGCCAGGATCAGCAGCATGTGGGTATCGATACCCCCGGTGGGCGCCGAGACCTGGAAAGCGGTTTGCAGTTCTGCCGACATGTGGTTTCCCCCTTGTGCCCGCCATTCTCACACGATTGCCCCGGGCTGTCGAAGCGGGATCGCTGCCGGCCGTTTCACTCCGCCGTCTGCTTGCGCCGCTCGGTCTTGCGCTCGGCCAGCAGCGCCCATTCGCCGTCCGTTCCCTGGTGTTCGAGGCGGACATTGAAGCCCCACAGCGTCGCCATGTGTTCCAGCACCGCGGTGCTGGCCGACGACAACGGACGGCGCTGGTGGGCGAAGTGGCGCAGGGTCAGCGAGCGGTCGCCGCGCAGGTCCACGTTCCAGACCTGGATGTTCGGGTCGCTGCTGCCGAGGTTGTACTGTTCGGCGAGATTACGCCGCAGCTGGCGGTAGCCTGGCTCGTCGTGGATGGCGTCGACCCGGAGCTTGGCCTGGCGGTCGTCGTCGAGCACCGAGAACAGGCGGAACTCGCGCATCAGCCGCGGCGACAGGTACTGGGCGATGAAGCTCTCGTCCTTGAAGTTGCGCATGGCGAAATCGAAGGTCTGGCGCCAGTCGCTGCCGGCGATGTCGGGGAACCAGGCGCGGTCCTCGGCGTCCGGCCGCTCGCAGATGCGGCGGATGTCCTGCCACAGGGCGAAGCCGAGGGCGTAGGGATTGATGCCGGAATACCAGTTGCTGTGATAGGGCGGCTGGTACACGACGTTGGTGTGCGATTGCAGGAATTCGAGCATGAAACCGTCGTCGACCTTGCCTTCGTCGTACAGCGTGTTGAGCAGCGTGTAGTGCCAGAAGCAGGCCCAGCCCTCGTTCATGACCTGAGTCTGGCGCTGCGGGTAGAAGTACTGGCCGATCTTGCGCGCAATGCGAACGATCTCGCGCTGCCAGGGTTCGAGCAGCGGCGCGTTCTTCTCGACGAAGTAGAGCAGGTTTTCCTCCGGCTCTTCGGGAAAGCGCTTCTCCTCGGCGGCGGCGACGGCCGTGTCGTGGCGCGGCAAGGTCCGCCACAGATCGTTGACCTGCGCCTGCAGGTAGGCCTCGCGCTCGCGCTGGCGGCTCTTTTCCTTTTCCAGCGACAGCGGCGGCGAGCGCTTGTAGCGGTCGACGCCGAGGTTGGCCAGGGCGTGGCAGGCGTCGAGCAACTGCTCGACGGCGTCGACGCCGTGGCGTTCCTCGCATTCGGCGATGTAGTTCCGGGCGAAGACCAGGTAATCGATCATGGCGTCGGCGCTGGTCCACTGCTTGAACATGTGGTTGCCCTTGAAGAAGGAGTTGTGGCCGTAGGCGGCGTGGGCGATGACCAGCGCCTGCATGGTCAGCGTGTTCTCTTCCATCAGGTAGGCGATGCACGGGTCGGAGTTGATGACGATCTCGTAGGCCAGGCCCATCTGGCCGCGCTTGTAGCGGTTCTCGGTTTCCAGGAAATGCTTGCCGAAGGACCAGTGGTGGTAATAGACCGGCATGCCGATGGCGGCGTAGGCGTCCATCATCTGTTCGGCGGTGATGATCTCCAACTGGTGGCGGTAGCAGTCGAGTTCGTAGCGCCTGGCGACGCGGCCGATTTCCTCGTCGTAGCGGGCGATGGCGTCGACCGTCCAGTCCGAGCCGGTGGCGATCAGGGGGGATTTCTTGCGGCTCATGCCAGGCGCTTGCGGAACAGTTCGCGGAACACCGGGTAGATGTCGCTGGCCTCGGCGATGTGCTGCATGGCGAAAACGCCGGCCTCGGCAATGGCCAGCTTCTCGTACTCGTGCCAGAGGTTCTGCGGCTCGCCGTCGGTGATCTCGATGTAGGCGTAATACTGCACCAGGGGCAGGATCGAGCCGGCCAGCAGTTCGCGGCACTGCGGCGAATCGTCGTTCCAGTTGTCGCCGTCGGAAGCCTGGGCGCCGTAGATGTTCCAGGCACTGCTGGCATAGCGGGCGGCGATGATCTGGTGCATCAGCTTGAGCGCGCTGGAGACGATGGTGCCGCCGGTCTCGCGCGAGTGGAAGAAATCGTCCTCGTCGACTTCCTCGGCCATGGTGTGGTGGCGGATGAAGACCACCTCGATGTGCTCGTAATTGCGGTTGAGGAACAGGTAGAGCAGCATGAAGAAGCGCTTGGCCATCTGCTTGCGGTTCTCGTCCATCGAGCCGGAGACGTCCATCAGGCAGAACATCACCGCCTGCGTCGTCGGCTGCGGCACGCGGATGCGGTTGCTGTAGCGCAGGTCGAACGGGTCGATGAAGGGAATCGCCTCGTGGCGCGCCTTGAGGCAGGCGATCTCGCGCTGCAGGCGGGCGATTTCGGCGGCATCGACCGGCAGTTCGTCGAGCGCCGCTTCCAATTCGGCCTGCAGGGCGCGCAGGCGAGTGGCGTAGGGGCCGCCGACGGCGACCCGGCGTCCGGCGGCGCCGCGCATGGTGCGCACCAAGTTGATGTTGGTCGGCACGCCGGTCTGCGTGTAGCCGGCGCGCACCCGCTTATATTCGTCGATGCGGGCCAGTTGGCGCTTGACCAGGTTGGGCAGGGCCAGCTCGTCGAAGAAGATATCGAGGAACTCGTCGCGCGTCAGCGTAAAGACGAAGTCGTCCATCCCCTCGCCGTCCGGGCTGGCCTGGCCGCGCCCCTGGCCCTGGCCGCCGGGCGGCGGACGGTCCATCTGGTCGCCGGTCTGGAAGCGGTCGTTGCCCGGATGCACCGCTTCGCGCACGCCGCCGCGGCCGTGGCGGAACTGCGGCTCGCTGATGTCCTTGCCGGGAATGCCGACCTTCTCGCCGCTTTCCAGGTCGCGGATGCCGCGCTTGGCGATGGCCTCGGCCACCGCCTTGCGGATCTGCCCCTTGAAGCGACGGATGAAGCGGCTGCGGTTGATCGAACTCTTGTTCCTGCTGTCCTGCCGCCGGTCGACGATGCGTACCGTCATGTGGCCTCCCTGGTTGGGACCGATCCGTCAGGAACTCTTCCTGACCCGCAGATACCATTCGCACAGCAGGCGCACCTGCTTCTCCGTGTAGCCCTTGGCGATCATGCGATCGACGAAGTCCTGGTGCTTCTTCTGCTCGTCGGCGCTGGCCTTGGTGTTGAAGGAGATGACCGGCAACAGTTCCTCTGTGTTGGAGAACATTTTCTTTTCGATCACCGCCCGCAGCTTCTCGTAGCTGGTCCAGCCCGGGTTCTTGCCGTCGTGCTTGGCGCGGGCGCGCAGCACGAAATTGACCACCTCGTTGCGGAAATCCTTCGGGTTGCTGATGCCGGCCGGCTTCTCGATCTTCTCCAGCTCGTCATTGAGGGCCGAGCGGTCGAGCATCTCGCCGGTGTTGGGGTCGCGGAATTCCTGATCCTGAATCCAGAAGTCGGCGTAGGTGACGTAGCGGTCGAAGATGTTCTGGCCATACTCCGAATAGCTTTCCAGGTAGGCGGTCTGGATTTCCTTGCCGATGAACTCGGCGTAGCGCGGACTGAGGTATTCCTTCAAGCAGCGCAGGTAGCGCTCCTCGGTTTCCGGCTGGAACTGCTCCTGCTCGATCTGCTGCTCGAGCACGTACATCAGGTGCACCGGGTTGGCCGCCACCTCGCGGTGGTCGAAGTTGAAAACCTTGGACAGAATCTTGAAGGCGAAGCGCGTCGACAGCCCGTTCATGCCCTCGTCGACGCCGGCGAAGTCGCGGTATTCCTGAAAGCTCTTGGCCTTCGGGTCGGTGTCCTTGAGGTTCTCGCCGTCGTACACCCGCATCTTGCTGTAGATGCTCGAATTCTCCGGCTCCTTGAGGCGCGAGAGCACCGAGAACTGGGCCATCATGCGCAGCGTGTCCGGGGCGCAGGGGGCGTTGGCCAGCGAGGAGTTGAACATCAGCTTCTCGTAGATGTGCATCTCGTCGGTGACGCGCAGGCAGTACGGCACCTTGACGATGTAGATGCGGTCGAGGAAAGCCTCGTTGTTGCGGTTGTTCTTGAAGGTCAGCCACTCGGCCTCGTTCGAGTGGGCCAGGATCATGCCGTCGAAGGGAATCGCGCCGAAACCCTCGGTACCCTTGTAGTTCTGCTCCTGGGTGGCGGTCAGCAAGGGATGCAGCACCTTGATCGGCGCCTTGAACATCTCGACGAATTCGAGCAGGCCGCGGTTGGCCAGGCATAAACCGCCGGAGTAGGAATAGGCGTCGGGGTCGTTCTGCGAATAGCTTTCCAGCTTGCGGATGTCGATCTTGCCGACCAGCGAGGAAATGTCCTGGTTGTTCTCGTCGCCCGGCTCGGTCTTCGATACGGCGATCTGCGACAGCACCGAGGGATGCAGCTTGACGACGCGGAAGCGCGAGATGTCGCCGCCGAATTCCTGCAGCCGCTTGACCGCCCACGGACTCATGATGGTGCCGAGGTAGCGGCGGGGAATGCCGTAGTCCTCCTCGAGAATCGGCCCGTCCTCGTTGATGTTGAACAGGCCGAGCGGCGATTCGTGCACCGGCGAACCCTTGATGGCGTAGAACGGCACCTTCTCGATCAGGAACTTCAGGCGCTCGGCCAGCGAGGATTTTCCGCCGCCGACCGGACCCAGCAGGTAGAGAATCTGCTTCTTCTCCTCCAACCCCTGGGCGGCGTGGCGGAAGTAGGAAACGATGTGCTCGATCACCTCCTCCATGCCGTAGAACTCGCGGAAGGCCGGGTAGAGGCGCAGCATCTTGTTGGCGAAGATGCGCGACAGGCGCGGGTCGCTGCGCGTATCGACCAGTTCCGGCTCGCCGATGGCCAGCAGCATGCGTTCGGCGACGCTGGCGTAGGCCGACTTGTCGGTCTTGCACAGTTCCAGGTAATCCTGGACCGACATTTCCTCTTCCTGCAGCGCTTCGTAGCGGCTCTGGTAGCGGGCGAAAATCGACATGACAGCCTCCTTGCGTTGTGACTTCGACTACGCGGTGGTTCCCCCGGCACTCCCTTGTCATTTCCGGCGGCTCGTCCGGCCGCCTCGCGATCAGGCCGCCAGACGCGGGCGGCCGCTGAAGTTGTGCAATATCCCGGCGATGCGCTCCAGCCCCCAGGCCAGTTCTTCCTCGCCGATCACCAGCGGCGGCGCCAGGCGCAGCACGGTACCGTGCGTTTCCTTGGTCAGCACGCCCTGCGCCAGCAGCGCCCGGACCACTTCGCCGACGTCGGCCTGCCGCGGGTCCAACTCGATGCCGGCGAACAGGCCGCGGCCGCGCACGGCTTTGACGATCGACGCTTCCGCTGCCAGTTGGTTCAGCCGGACGCGCAAAAGTTCGCCGAGACGGCGGGAATTTTCGATCAGTCCTTCTTCCTCCAGCACGTCAAGGGCAGCCAGCGCCACGGCGGCGGCCAGCGGATTGCCGCCAAAAGTCGAGCCGTGGTCGCCCGGCGCGAACACCCGCATCAGCCGGTCGTCGGCGAGGAAGGCGGAAACCGGCAGCAGGCCGCCGCCGAGCGCCTTGCCGAGAATCACGCCGTCGGGGCGGACGGCCTCGTGCTGGCAGGCGAACAGCTTGCCGGTACGGCCCAGGCCGGTCTGCACTTCGTCGACGATCAGCAGCACGTCGTGGCGGCGGCAGATCGCCGCGCAGGCTGAGAGATAGCCGTTGGGCGGCACGACGATGCCGCCCTCGCCCTGGATCGGCTCGACCAGGAAAGCCGCGGTGTGCGGCGTGATGGCCGCGGCCAGCGCCGCCGCGTCGCCGTAGGGAACGCGCCGGAGACCCGGCGGGAAGGGGCCGAAGCCGTCGCGGTACTGCGCCTCGCCGGAAAGGCCGGTGATGGCGATCGAGCGGCCATGGAAATTGCCGCTGCAGGCGATGATCTCGGCCTCGCCCTCGGGCACGCCCTTGATCTTGTAGGCCCACTTGCGCGCCGCTTTCAACGCCGCCTCCACCGCTTCCAGACCGGTATTGACCGGCAGCACCCGCTCGTAGCCGGTGAGCAGGGCCAGGCGGCGCAGCAGCAGCGGCAGGCGGTCGTTGGAAACGGCCCGCGAAGTGATCGCCAGGCGGCCGGCCTGGTCGGCCAGCGCCGCCACCAGGCGCGGGTGGCCGTGGCCGAAACTGGCCGCCGAATAAGCCGCCAGCAGGTCGAGGTAACGGCGGCCGGCGACATCGCTCAGCCAGCAACCGCGCCCCTCGGTAAACACCACCGGCAAGGGCGCGTAGTGGCGGGCGCCGAAGCCGGCCTCCCAACGCTGCAGCGTCGCCGCGTCGGGCGCCGAGGCGGCGTCGATGAGGGCGACGACCAGCCGCGCGGTGCGCCGGTCGGGGTCGGCGGCCGGATTGTACTCGGCGATTTCCAGCGCCACGCAGTCGCGCTCGCGCAGGATGCCGCGCAGGCCGAGCAGCAAATCCTCCGGCAACAGGCCGCCGGGCACCGGCGTCGACACGCCCGGCGCCGCCAGCGGATCGAGGGCGTCGAGATCGAGGCTGACACCCCACGGGCCGTTGCCGACCCGGCCGCGGGCTTCGGCCAGCACCGCATCGAAACCGCGTTCCTCGATTTCCTCGCTGTCGTAGCGGCGCACACCGAGCGCGTCGAGAAAGGCAATCTCGGCCGCCTCGCAGCTGCGCACGCCGATGACCACGGTGCGCGCCGGATCGAGCGGCGGGCCGGCAATCGCCGTCATCTGCGCATCGCCGTGGCCGAACAGGGCGGCCAGCGGCATCCCGTGGGCGTTGCCGGACGGGCTGCTGGCCGGCGTATGGGCATCGAGGTGGGCATCGATCCAGATCAACCCCGGCGCCTCGCCGAGTGCCCGGCCGACGCCGCGCCAGGTGCCGGCGGCCATGGCATGATCGCCGCCGACGAGCAGCGGCCGCTCGCCGACAGCCAGCGCGGCGGCGGCCTCATCGGCGACGGCAACGAGCAGGTGGCCGAGCGCATCGGCGGACAACTCGGGGTGCAGCATCACCGGCCAATCGGCGGCCAGACCATGATGACCGATCACCGCGCACAACCCGGCCTGGCGCAGCACCTCCGGGCCGCTGGCGCAGCCCGTTGTCGGCGCGCCGAGCGCGCTGGCCACCCCGATGCAACGCACCGCGGGATTGAGCGAGATCAGTCTGCGCATGGCGAGCCCCTTTTCCGGTCGGCGGAGCAACTTGCCGTTACCGGTTGGACTGTATTTCGGCCAACGGGTTCGGACCTTTCGCCATGCCGCGCAGCGGTATGGAAAAGCCCCGCCGGCGATAGCCGAACGGGGCTTGATCTACAACTCCGGGCCGGTTCAGCGCGGCAGGGCGGTCGATCTCATCAGGAAGGCATCAACCTCACGGGCGGCCTAGCCGCCCTCGCTTAGGCGGGCCACAGACCCGCCTTCAACACACTCGCCCCTCGGGGCGATCCGCCGCATCAGCGCGGGAGGGTACTCGCCCCCATCAGGAAGGCATCAACCTCGCGGGCGGCCTGGCGGCCCTCGCGGATTGCCCAGACGACCAGCGACTGGCCGCGGCGGACGTCGCCGGCGGCGAAGACCTTGGCCACGTTGGTCTGGTAGCAGCCCTCGCCGTCGGTCGTCGCCTTGGCGTTCTGGCGGGCGTCCTTGGCCACGCCGAAAGCGTCGAGCAGCGCGCCGACCGGGTTGGTGAAGCCCATGGCCAGGAAGGCGGCGTCGCACGGCAGCTCGAATTCCGAACCGGCGACCTCGCTCATCTTGCCGTCCTTCCACTCGACGCGCACGGCTTGCAGGGCCTTGACGTTGCCCTTGCCGTCGGCGATGAAGGCCTTGGTGGCGACGGCGAAGTCGCGCACACAGCCTTCGTCGTGCGACGAGGAGGTGCGCAGCTTGTACGGCCAGTAGGGCCAGGTCAGTTCCTTGTTTTCCTGCTCCGGCGGCATCGGCATCAGTTCGAACTGGGTCACCGAGGCGGCGCCGTGGCGGTTGGAGGTGCCGACGCAGTCGGAGCCGGTATCGCCACCGCCGATGACGATGACGTGCTTGCCCTTGACGTTGATCGGATTTTTCTTGCCCTGCTGCACTTCCTTGTTCTGCGGAACGAGGAATTCCAGCGCGGCGTAGATGCCCTTCAGCTCGCGGCCCGGCACCGGCAGGTCGCGCGGCACTTCCGAACCGGCGGCGAGGATCACCGCGTCGAAGTCCTTCCGCAACTGCGCGGCCGAGACGAATTCGGTCGCATCGTTGACGATGCCGGCCGGCACGTCCTTGCTGCCGACGATGACGCCGGTTTTGAAGACGACGCCTTCGGCTTCCATCTGGGCGACGCGGCGGTCGATCACGGTCTTTTCCAGCTTGAAGTCGGGAATGCCGTAGCCGAGCAGGCCGCCGATGCGATCATTCTTCTCGAACACCGTCACGGCATGGCCGACGCGCGCCAGTTGCTGGGCGGCGGCCAGGCCGGCCGGGCCGGAACCGACGATGGCGACCTTCTTGCCGGTCTTGTGCTTGGCCGGCTGCGGCACGACCCAACCCATCTCCCAGCCCTTGTCGATGATGAAATGCTCGATCGACTTGATGCCCACCGGCGCGGCGTTGATGCCGAGCGTGCAGGCGGCTTCGCAGGGCGCCGGACAGATGCGGCCGGTGAAGTCGGGGAAGTTGTTGGTCGAGTGCAGCACTTCCAGCGCCTGCTTCCAGTTGCCGCGGTACACCAGGTCGTTCCAGTCGGGAATGATGTTGTTGACCGGGCAGCCGGTATTGCAGAACGGGATGCCGCAATCCATGCAGCGCGCGCCCTGGATCTTGGCGTCGCCGTCGTTCAGGGTATGAACGAACTCCTTGTAGTGCTTGAGGCGGCTCTCGACCGGATCGTAGGCCTCGGACAGCCGTTCGTACTCGATGAAACCCGTCGGCTTGCCCATTATGCGGCCTCCTTCTGTGCAGCGGCGGCCATCTCGGTGAGCGCGCGCTTGTATTCGTGCGGATAGACTTTGACGAACTTCTCGCGATAAACCTCCCAGTTGGCGAGAAGCCGCTTGGCGGTCTGGCTGCCGGTGTACTCGGCGTGGCGGGTAACCAGCTCCTTGAGCTGCGTCTCGTCGGCCAGACCGCGGTGCAGCGGTTCGCCGGCGGCGTGACGGCCGGCCGGCAGCACCTTCTCCAGGGCCACCTGGGCCAGGTTGCAGCGCTGCTTGAAGCTGCCGTCCTCATCGAGCACGTAGGCGATGCCGCCCGACATGCCGGCCGCGAAGTTGCGCCCGGTATGGCCGAGCACGACGACGGTGCCGCCGGTCATGTACTCGCAGCCGTGGTCGCCGACGCCCTCGACGACGGCGGTGCCGCCGGAGTTGCGGACGCAGAAGCGCTCGCCGCCGACGCCGGCGAAGAAGGACTCGCCCTCGGTCGCGCCGTACATCACGGTGTTGCCGCAGATGATGTTGTGCTGGGTATCACCGCGGAAATCCGGGCTCGGCTTGATGATGATGCGGCCGCCCGACAGGCCCTTGCCGACGTAATCGTTGCCCTCGCCGGTCAGTTCCAGCGTCACGCCCTTGGCCAGGAAGGCGCCGAAGGCCTGGCCGGCGGTACCGGTCAGCTTGACGTGGATGGTGTCGTCCGGCAGACCGGCGTGGCCGTAGCGGCGGGCGACCTCGCCCGACAGCATGGTGCCGCAGGTGCGGTTGACGTTGATGATCGACGTCTCGATCTGCACCTTGGCGCCCTTGTCCAGCGCCTTGCGGGCCTGCTCGATCAGCTTGTGGTCGAGCGCCTTGTCGAGGCCGTGGTCCTGCTCCTCGGTATGGCGGCGCGGCACTTCGGCCGGCACGTTCGGCTGGAAGAAGATTTTCGAGAAATCGAGCCCTTTGGCTTTCCAGTGCTCGATGCCGGCGCGCATGTCGAGCAGGTCGGCGCGGCCGATCAGTTCGTCGAACTTGCGCACGCCCAGCTGGGCCATGATTTCGCGCACTTCCTCGGCGACGAAGAAGAAGTAGTTGACGACGTGCTCCGGCTGGCCGGTGAAGCGCTTGCGCAGTTCCGGATCCTGCGTGGCGACGCCGACCGGGCAGGTATTGAGGTGGCACTTGCGCATCATGATGCAGCCGCCGACGACCAGCGGCGCGGTGGCGAAACCGAACTCGTCGGCACCGAGCAGGGCGCCGATGACGACGTCGCGGCCGGTCTTCATCTGGCCGTCGACCTGGACGCGGATGCGCGAACGCAGGCGGTTCAGCACCAGGGTCTGCTGCGTCTCGGCCAGGCCCAGCTCCCACGGCGTGCCGGCGTGCTTGATCGAGGACACCGGCGAGGCGCCGGTGCCGCCGTCGAAGCCGGCGATCACGACGTGGTCGGCCTTGGCCTTGGCGACGCCGGCGGCGACGGTGCCGACGCCGACTTCGGAGACCAGCTTGACCGAGATCGAGGCGCGATCGTTGGCGTTCTTCAGGTCATGGATCAGCTGCGCCAGATCCTCGATCGAGTAGATGTCGTGGTGCGGCGGCGGCGAGATCAGGCCGACGCCCGGCACGGAGTGACGGAGGAAGCCGATGTACTCGGATACCTTGTGCCCCGGCAACTGGCCGCCTTCGCCCGGTTTGGCGCCCTGGGCCATCTTGATCTGAATCTGGTCGGCATTGACCAGGTATTCGGTGGTGACGCCGAAGCGGCCGGAAGCGACCTGCTTGATCGCCGAGCGCAGCGAATCGCCTTCCTTGAATACGTAGTCGCGCTCGATGCGCGAAGCGCCGATGACGTCCGACAGCTTCTGGCCGGCCTTCAGCGGCTGGAAGCGCTTGGCGTCCTCGCCGCCCTCGCCGGTGTTCGACTTGCCGCCGATGCGGTTCATCGCCAGCGCCAGCGTCGTGTGCGCCTCGGTCGAGATCGAGCCGAGCGACATGGCGCCGGTGGCGAAGCGCTTGACGATCTCCTTGGCCGGTTCGACTTCGTCGAGCGGCACCGGCGCGTTCTGCGGCTTGAATTCGAACAGGCCGCGCAGGGTCAGGTGGCGCTTGGTCTGATCGTTGATCAGGTCGGCGTATTCCTTGTAGGTCTCGTACCTGCCCGAGCGCGTCGAATGCTGCAGCTTGGCGATCGAGTCCGGCGTCCACAGGTGATCCTCGCCACGGATGCGGTAGGCGTACTCGCCGCCGGCATCGAGCATGCCGGCCAGCACCGGGTCGGCCGAGAAGGCTTCCCGGTGCAGGCGGATGGCTTCCTCGGCGACCTCGAAGACGCCGATGCCCTCGATGTTCGACGGCGTGCCGGTGAAGTATTTCTCGACGAAATCCTTCTTCAGGCCGATGGCTTCGAAAATCTGAGCACCGGTGTATGACATGTAGGTCGAGATGCCCATCTTGGACATGACCTTGTTGAGGCCCTTGCCGATCGCCTTGACGAAATTCTTGATGTATTTCTCGGCCTTCTCGGCGTCGCCCTTGGCCATTGCGCCGATGGTTTCCAGCGCCAGGTAGGGATGCACGGCCTCGGCGCCGAAGCCGCCGAGCAGCGCGAAGTGGTGCACCTCGCGCGCCGAGCCGGTCTCGACGACCAGGCCGGTGCTGGTGCGCAGGCCCTTCTTGACCAGGTGCTGGTGGATGGCCGAGGTGGCCAGCAGCGCCGGAATGGCGACCTGCTCGGCATCGACCTTGCGGTCGGAGACGATCAGGATGTTGGCACCGGAGCGCACGGCATCCTCGGCATCGGCCGCCAGCGAGGCGAGGCGCGCCTCGATGCCGTCCTTGCCCCAGGCCACCGGGTAGCAGATGTCCAGCTCGAAGGAGCGGAACTTGCCCGAGGTGTGGCGCTCGATGTTGCGCAGCTTCTCGATCTCGGCGCAGGTCAGCACCGGCTGCGAAACTTCGAGGCGGATCGGCGGATTGATGTCGGCCGTGTTGAGCAGGTTCGGCTTCGGTCCGATGAAGGACACCAGCGACATGACCAACTCCTCGCGGATCGGGTCGATCGGCGGGTTGGTCACCTGCGCGAACAGCTGCTTGAAGTAGGCGTACAGCGTCTTGTTCTTCTTCGACAGCACCGGCAGGGCCGAGTCGGTGCCCATCGAGCCGGTCGGCTCCTCGCCGTTCTGCACCATCGGTTCGAGGATGACCTTGACGTCCTCCTGGGTGTAGCCGAAAGCCTGCTGGCGATCGAGCAGCGAGGCGGCGGAAGCGTCGCAGGGTTGGTCGCCGGTGGACGGCACTTCGTCGAGCTTGATGCGGATCTTGTCGATCCACTCGCGGTAGGGCTTGGCGTTGGCCAGGGAATTCTTCAATTCCTGGTCGTCGATGATGCGGCCCTGCTCCATGTCGATCAGGAACATCTTGCCCGGCTGCAGACGCCACTTCTTGACGATCTTCTTCTCGGGAATCGGCAACACGCCGGATTCGGAAGCCATGACCACGAGATCGTCGTCGGTGACCAGGTAGCGCGCCGGACGCAGGCCGTTGCGGTCGAGCGTCGCGCCGATCTGGCGGCCGTCGGTGAAGGCCACGGCGGCCGGACCGTCCCACGGCTCCATCATGGCGGCATGGTATTCGTAGAAGGCACGACGGTTCTCGTCCATCGTCGTGTGCTTCTCCCAGGCTTCCGGGATCATCAGCATCACGGCCTGGGCCAGCGAGTAGCCGCCGCCCATGACCAGCAGTTCGAGCGCGTTGTCGAAGGAAGCCGAGTCGGATTGGCCGGGATAGTGCAGCGGCCAGACCTTGTCCAGATCCTTGCCGAGGATCGGCGAGGAAATCGCCTGCTCGCGCGCCTTGAACCAGTTGACGTTGCCGCGCACGGTGTTGATCTCGCCGTTGTGGGCGATGTAGCGGAACGGGTGGGCCAAGTCCCAGGTCGGGAAAGTATTGGTCGAGAAGCGTTGGTGCACCAGGGCCAGCGCCGAGACGGTGCGCTTGTCCTGCAGGTCGAGGTAATACACGCCGACCTGGTCGGCCAGCAGCAGGCCCTTGTAGTTGACGGTGCGGGCGGAGAAGGACGGCACGTAGAATTCCTGGCCGTGCTTGAGCTTCAGCGACTTGATGGCGTTGGCGGCGCGGCGGCGGATGATGTATAGCTTGCGCTCCAGCGCGTCGGTGACGAAAACGTCCGGGCCGCGGCCGACGAAAACCTGGCGGATCACCGGCTCCTTGGCCTTGACCGTCGGCGACATCGGCATCTCGCGATTGACCGGCACGTCGCGCCAGCCGAGCAGAACTTGGCCCTCGGCCTTGACCGAGCGCTCGATCTCCTCGATGCAGGCATGCAGCGAGGCCGCTTCCTGCGGCAGGAAGACCATGCCGACGCCGTACTCGCCGGCCGGCGGCAGGGTGACGCCCTGCCTGGCCATCTCCTCGCGGTAAAACTGGTCAGGAATCTGGATCAGGATGCCGGCCCCGTCGCCCTGCAGCGGGTCGGCACCGACGGCGCCGCGGTGATCCAGGTTTTTCAGGATCAGCAAGCCCTGCTCGACGATGCCGTGATTCTTCTGGCCCTTGACATGGGCCACGAAGCCCACGCCGCAAGCGTCGTGTTCGTTGGTCGGGTCGTACAACCCCTGCCGCTCAGGCACTGCAGCTTCCATCACACGCGTTCCTTCAGATAACTTGGCCGGATTCCTGCGGCCAATGACGAAAAAAGCCGGGCATCATCATTCGACGCCTCGGCCTGTACGAGATCTTGAGACAACCATTGAATATACTGGCAATCCCTTGTCAATTCAAGAGCTTGCAACGCACCAATTCGGGGCGCCGGATGGGTTTTACGCCCTATTCAGGTGCATCGCACCTCGATCGCCGCTGCGATATCGGCTTCGCTCGCCACATCCGAGACGACGGCCCGGCCGATCCGTTCCAACAGCACCAGGCGCAACTTGCCGTCCTCGACTTTCTTGTCATGACGCATCAGTTCAAGATAGCGCGCCACCCCCAGTTTCGGCGCCCGGACCGGCAGGCCGGCACGAAGGAATAACTGTTCGATACGCAGCACATCGCCGGCCGCCAGCCAACCCAGGCGAACCGACAATTCAGCGGCAATCAGCGTACCCGCCGCCACCGCCTCGCCATGCAGCCACTCGCCGTAGCCCAACCCGGTTTCAATGGCATGGCCGAAGGTATGACCGAGGTTGAGCAAGGCCCGCTCGCCCGTTTCGCGCTCGTCGGCGGCCACCACTTCGGCCTTGTTGGCGCAGGAACGGGCCACGGCATGGGCCAACGCAGTCTTGTCGCGGGCCAGCAGGGCATCGAGATGGTTTTCCAGCCAGGCAAAGAATTCGGGATCGCGGATCAGGCCGTACTTGATCACTTCGGCCAGTCCCGCCGCCAATTCGCGCTCAGGCAGGGTATCGAGCGTGCTCAGATCGGCGAGCACCAGGCGCGGCTGGTAGAAGGCGCCGATCATGTTCTTGCCGAGCGGATGATTGATTGCCGTCTTGCCGCCGACCGAGGAATCGACCTGCGACAAGAGCGTCGTCGGCACCTGGACGAAAGGCATGCCGCGCTGATAGCAGGCGGCGGCAAAACCACCCATGTCGCCTATCACGCCGCCGCCCAAGGCGATCAACGTGGTGCCGCGCTCGCAATGCGAGCCGAGCAGCGCATCGAAAATCAGGTTGAGCGTCTCCCAGGTCTTGTACCGCTCGCCGTCCGGCAGGATTACCGATTGGGCGGCAATGCCCGCACCGGCAAGGGTACTCATCAGGGCCGGCAGATACAGCGGGGCGACGGTCGCATTGGTGACGACGACCGCTTTCTTCTGCTTCAGATGCGGAGCGATCAGCGTCGCATCGGCCAACAGGTCGCAGCCGATGTGGATCGGATAGGAGCGCTCGGCGAGCGCGACGTTCAGGGTTTGCATCATGCGGGGTCCATCTGGGCAAATTCACGCAACAAGAGATTGACGATGCCGCTGGCCACCAAGTGCGAGCCCTCGACGACGAAGTGAGCCACCTCGCGATACAGGGGGTCGCGTTCGGCATGCAGCCTCTCCAGGCGCGCCAGGGGATCGGCCACCTGCAGCAAAGGGCGATTGCGATCATGGCGAGTGCGTTCGTGCAACATGACCGGCGGCACATTGAGATAGACCACCCAACCGCTGTCGCGCAAGCGGCGACGGTTTTCCGGCAAGATCACGGCACCGCCTCCAGTCGCCATCACGATGCCGTGCTGCTCGGTCAGTTCGGCAATGGTCTGCGCCTCGCGCCGACGAAAGCCATCCTCGCCCTCGATTTCGAAGATGGTGGGAATAGCAACGCCGGTCCGGGCCACGATCTCGTGATCGGAATCGACGAATGGCCGTCCCAGACGCCGGGCCAACTGCTTCCCGACCGTCGTCTTGCCAGCGCCCATCAGGCCGACCAAGTAAATATTTTGAGAATGTTCCACGTTTCGATTCTATCCGAGTCCACAGTGCGGACAAAAAAGAGGCCGGCAAAGCCGGCCTCTTTTTGCCAATCCGGAAAGAATCAGTCCAAGCGCAGTTTTTCCGACAGGATGCGCGGCGTGATGAACACCAGCAATTCACGGCGTTCAGTATTATCGTTTTTGTACTTGAACAGCCAGCCTAAGAATGGGATGTCGCCTAGGAAAGGCACTTTCTCGGTCGATGCCTCGGTCTTGTTTATAAAGACCCCTCCGATTACAACGGTGCCACCATTTTCGACAACAACATCAGTCTCAACTATTGAACTCTTGATCGGCGGGTTACCCAGAACCGCCTTCGTCCAGTCCGCCTCTTCCTTTTTGACCACCAGCAGCATGCGCACCGTACCCTCCGGCGTAATTTGCGGGGTCGCCTCCAGCGACAGCTTGGCCGGCTTGAAGCTGACAGTCGCCGTCGTCGTCCCACCGCTGCTTTGTGTCGTTACATACGGGACTTCGGTACCGTCCTCGATCTTGGCCTTGATGTTGTTCGCGGTAATGACTCGGGGACTGGAAATAATTTTACCGACACCGTCCTCTTCCAGCGCCGCCAACTCAAGATTAAGAATCCGGGTGGCATTGGAATTGAACAACGATATTGCAAATGTACCACCGGCATTCGTTGACGAATAAGACGGCAGATTGACACCAAACATCGGATCCTGGACCAAGGTTGGGTTTGTTGTTGACGTACCTGGTATGACCCTGCCACCGGATCCATAGATACCGGACCCCCCTATCTGGACTGGCTTCGAATTGATGAAGCCAAGTTTGACACCGATGTCGCGATTGAAGGTGTCGCTGGCCTCTACCACCCGAGCCTCGATCAACACTTGTCGAGCACCGATATCGATAGCCCTGATAAAAGCCCGTATTTCCTCAAGCTTGCTTGGAATATCGGTAACGAACAGCAAGTTGGACTGGGTATCCGAGATCGTGCTGCCGCGCTTACTCAGCATTTTCAAAGCCGTATTGGGATTCGCCCCGGCAAGCGGTGAAAGGCCCGCCAGTAGCTTGGCCACATTGTCAGCCCGTTGGTAGTTCAATACAAATTGCTCCGACTGCAGCGGCTCCAATTCATTAACTTGCTGCTTGGCTTCGAATTCAAGCTTCTCGCGAGTGGCAATCTCATCGCGCGGTGCAATTATGATGATGTTGCCCTTCTTGCGCATATCCAGCCCTTTTTGCTGGAAGATGATATCGATCACCTGGTCGGCCGGCACATCCTTGAGTACCAGCGTCGTTGTCCCGGTGACGGTCTCGCTGATCACCGCATTGAGTCCGAGTTCCTCTGCCATCAGGCGCAGCAGCGCTCGGACGTCGCCGTTCTGGTAGTTGATGCTGACGCGTGGCCCCTGGTAACCGACCTTTGACCCTTGCACCAGTTTGTTCGGATCCTCGACGATGCGTTTGACCTCGACGACGAACTGATTGTCGCTTTGATAGGCGTTATGCTCCCACAAGCCCTTCGGACTGATGGTCATGCGCACATTGTCGCCCATGCTCCGGGTTTCGACACTGGTCACCGGCGTCGCAAAATCAGTCACATCGAGACGACGGCGCAAATGCTCGGGCGCGGTGGTTTTAATGAAATCGACGATCAGATTGGAGCCTTGCTGGCGGATGTCGATGCCAGTACCCGCATCGCTAAGATCGACGACCACCCGCCCCTCGCCATCCTTGCCCCGACGGAACATCACGTCGCGCAGCGCGTGCCGCCCGCTCATCGCGCTTTCTTCGGCAAAACGCGTGACCCGCTGAGTCGGCGACTCGCCAACCCGGGCAATCGGTGTCAGCGTGACGTACAACGACTTGCCGTCCACGCGCGTCGAATAATTCATGTTACGCACTAGATTCAGCACCAGGCGGGTTCGGTCACCGGCCTGCACGACGTTCAGGCTGCGCAAGTCGCCTTCATTGAGCACCTGGCTGTTCCTGCCGAGGGCATTGGTCGTCGCCGGAAAATCAAGTGCCACCCGGGCCGGATTGGTCACGCTGAAACCGGCTGGTGGCGCCGCCAGCGGCTGCCGCAGGTCGATGCGGACGGCGATGTCGCTGCCCTGCTGCGCCACATTGATGGCTTCGATGGCATTCGCCGCCTCCTGCGCCCGCAGGGGCGTCATCAGGGCAAGGCAAGCCGAAGCCGCAAGCAGCGCTGTTTTGATAATTTTCATTTGTTGCTTCCCTCCTTGCTCTGCAGGTACAGCGAGCTGGTACGCTCGCTCCAGTCACCGGCAGAATCCTGAATCAGTTCACGCAATTCGACTTCCTTGTCGGTAATCCGGGTAACCATGCCGAAATCCAAGCCGATATAATCGCCAATCTTGATCTGCTTGACCTTGTCGTCGACCTGGATCACCGCCAGCGGCCGGTTATTCACGTTCATGAAGCCGATCATCTTCAGCGACTCGAGCGGATATTTTTCCAGCAGGCTGTTGCGCAGCTCGCGTGCCTCGAAATCGGGCTGGAACGCGCCGCCCTTATCCGCCGCCTGCCTATATTTGGATTCCGGTTCGATTTTTGCCGCCTTGAACGGATCCAGGCTGGCCTCGACCTCATAAGGCACCGGCTCATAAGGCTTCACTTGCGGCAACGGCGGTACGTTGCCACGCAGATTGGTCGAATTGTCGGCCATCCACTGCCGCAACTCCTCCTGATCCCCCCCGGAGCAGGCGCCCAGCAGCGCGCACAGGGTGACGAGCACGATTCGCCTCACTTCTTCGCTCCTTTCGCCGCAGCGGCTTTCTTCTGGCTGGCCACTTCTGCCTCATCCAGATAGCGGAAGGTTTTGGTTGTCGCATCCAGTGACAACAAGCCACCATCCTTCATCGGCACGATCGTGATGTTGTTCAGTGTGACGATACGCGGCAGCTTGGCGATATCGGCGGCAAAAGCGCCGATATCGTGATAGGCACCATTGATCTTGACCGCCACGGGCAGCTCGGCATAAAAATCCTTGATCTGCTCCTGGCCCGGCCGGAACAGTTCGAACTGCAGACCACGTCCAAGACCGGCCTGGTTCACTTCGATCAGCAGGGCATCGATTTCCGACTTGTTCGGCAACTGCTTCAGCAGAGCGCCGAAAGAACGATCAATTTCCGCCAGTTGCTCACGATAGCGGTCAAGGTTGACGGCCTGCCTCTTCTTTTCGAGATATTGCTGTTTCAGCCCGACTTCTTCCTGTTCCCGCGACTCCAAGTCTGCCAGTTGATCGCTCCACAAAAACCACCATCCGGCAATCAGCGCCACGACGAACAAGCCGACCAGTGTGGCAATTTTCGGCGCCAGGGGCCAAGCGCCCGGATCGTTCGGGTTCAGGTTGCGGAAATCGGCCGCCAAGGCCTGAAAATCGATATTCGGCAGGGTGATCTCTGGCGATTTCATTTCTTCCCCTTCCCGTCATCGGGCTTAGCACGGGTCAGGACGAAATCCATACCGAACTCGTTGACCCGCCGGCCGTTGAGCACGACCGCCTTGGACTCGATCAGGCGCGGCTGCTCGAGCCACGGCGAGGCATCGAGATTGCGCATCAAGGCGGAAATCCGAGCATTGGATTGGGCGTAGCCGGTGATATTGACGTTGAGTCCGGATTGCTTGAGCGATTTCAGATAAACGCCTTCCGGCACCTGCTTGACCAATTCGCTGAGCAGATAGACCGTTTCACCGCGGTCGCGCTGCAGATCCTCGATCACCTGCTTGCGCGCCAGCAAAGCCTGTGTCTGCTCCTTGAGCCGCTTGATCTCGTCGAGCTCCTTGTCGAGAGCAGCGATTTCCTTCTTCAGGAAATCATTGCGCCCAACCTGGTTGTCGATTGATGCACCGATGAAGGTATATACGGCGAATACCACCAATGCGGCCAGCACGCTGACCAGACCTAGGAGCACGAAGAACTGCTCGCGCCGGGCTTTTTTCGCCGCTTCCCGGTGCGGCAGGAGGTTGATGCGAATCATGACGGATCGAATCTCCGCAAAGCCAGGCCGCAAGCCACCATCAGCGACGAGGAATCAGCCAGCAGGCTGCGCGCCTTGACCCGGTCGGACAGCACCATGTTGGCAAAGGGATTGGCAATCAGGGTATTGACCTGGGTGCGCGTCGCCACGACCTCGTCGATACCGGGAATGACCGCGCAGCCGCCGGCGAGGATGATGTGGTCGACTTGATTGAATTGCGTCGAGGTGAAGAAGAACTGCAAGGCCCGGGAAACCTCCAAGGCCAGATTTTCCATGAAGGGATTGAGCAATTCGGCCTCGTAGCCTTCCGGCAGGTTGCCGGCCCGCTTGGCGGCCTCGGCTTCTTCGTAATTCATGCCGTAGTGTCGGGAAATGTCCTGCGTCAGCTGGGTGCCGCCGAAGGCCTGCTCGCGGGTATAAACCTGCTGACCGTTACGCATCACCGTCAGATCCATGACGTTGGCGCCGGCATCGATCAGGGCGACCACCTGATTCTTGCCCGAATCCTGCAACTGGTGTTCGATCAATTCATAGGCCGACAGCGTCGCCAGAGACTCGACATCCACCACGACCGCTTTCAGGCCAGCCGCATCGGCTACGGCGACGCGGTCCTCGACACGCTCTTTCTTCGAGGCAGCGATCAGCACTTCCAGCTCATCGGGCAGCGACGGCGCCGGCCCGATCACCTGATAGTCGAGATTGACCTCGTCGATGGCGAAGGGGATGTACTGATTGGCCTCGGCCTCGACCTGGGCCTCCAGCTCATCGTCGCGCAAACCGGCGGGGACGATGATTTTCTTGGTAATCACGGCCGATCCCGGGAGCGCCATGGCCACGTTACGCGTCGAGGTGCCCAGGCGCTTCCACGCCCGTCGCACGCAATCGACGACACTGTCGAGATTGGCGATATTGCCGTCGGAGACCGCATCCTTGGGCAACACCTCGATGGTGTAGCGTTCGACGCGATAGCCGTCCTTCCCATTGGCCGCCAACTCCACCATCTTGACGGCGGAGGAACTGATGTCCAGTCCGAGCAAGGGGCGCGCCTTGGGATTAAACAAAGCGGAGATATCTATGCCCACCCAAACCCCCAAAAAGTCCTTACGGAATGCGAAGTTAGCAAAACAACCAATAATTCACTTCAGATGCTAGCAACAACTATTGGGCATGTAAAGCAATTTCACGGGTGCCAAAACGGCCAGCGTATAATTCGCGCCACTCCACTTTGCCGGGCTTGTTCACCTTGTCTCCCCTGCCCCTGACCTTGCGCCTGATTCTCTATCCGATTGCCGTTCTGCTCGGCCTGGTGGCGATCGGCGTGGCCATTGCCCTGATCGTTCTCGTCCTTGCCTACCCGAAATTGCCGTCGCTGGAAGTCCTGACCGACTACCGGCCGAAGATTCCGCTGCGCGTCTATACCGCCGACGGCTACCTGATCGGCGAATTCGGCGAGGAGCGCCGGGCCGTGGTGGCTTTCAACGAAGTGCCGCCGTTGATGAAGCAGGCCATCCTGGCCGCCGAGGACGACCGTTTCTACCAGCACGGCGGTGTCGATTACCTCGGCATCCTGCGCGCCGCCGGCGCCAACGTGCTCAGCGGCGGCAAGCGCCAGGGCGCCTCGACCATCACCCAGCAGGTCGCCCGCAACTTCTTCCTGACCGGCGAAAAGACCTACACGCGCAAGCTTTATGAGGCCCTGCTGTCGTTCAAGATCGAAAGCAACCTGAGCAAGGATCAGATTTTCGAGCTCTACATCAACCAGATCTATCTTGGCCAGCGCGCCTACGGCTTTGCCGCCGCCGCCCAGATCTACTTCGGCAAGCCGCTCAAGGACATCACCATCGCCGAAGCGGCGATGCTGGCCGGCCTGCCCAAGGCGCCGTCGGCCTACAACCCGGTGGTCAACCCCTCGCGTGCCCGGCTGCGCCAGCAATATGTGCTGCGGCGCATGCTCGAACTCGGCAACATCACCGCCGCCCAGCACGAAGCAGCACTGAAGGAACCGCTGGTGATCAAGCGCGAACTGTCCGAATTCGCCGTCCACGCCGAGTACGCCGCCGAGATGGCCCGCCAACTGGCGGCCGAACAGTTTCCGGAGGACGTCTACTCGCGCGGCATGAAGGTTTACACGACCCTGATCAAGAGCGAGCAGGAGGCCGCCTACAACGCGCTGCGCAAGGGCGTGATGGACTACGACCGCCGCCACGGCTACCGCGGCGCCGAAGCCTTTCTCAACATGGCCGACTTCAAGAGCGACCAGGACGAAGGCCTGGACGAGGCACTGCAGGACATCCACGATGCCGGCGACCTGATCCCGGCGCTGGTGCTGTCGGCCAGTACCAGCCAGTTGAAGGTCTATCGCAAAGGCGGCGAAACGGTGACGCTGAGCGGCGATGCATTGAAATTCGCGGCCCGCATGCTCGACGACAAGGCGCCGCCGAACAAACGCTTGCGCCGCGGCGCCGTTATCCGCCTGCTCAAGGACGACAAGGGCAACTGGCAGATCAGCCAACTGCCGGAAGTAGAATCGGCTTTCGTCTCGCTGTCGCCGCAGGATGGCGCGATCCGCGCCCTGGTCGGCGGTTTCGATTTCAACCGCAACAAATTCAACCACGTGACCCAGGCCTGGCGCCAGCCCGGCTCCAGCTTCAAGCCCTTCATCTACTCGGCCGCGCTGGAAAAAGGCTACGGCCCGGGCAGCATCGTCGACGACAGCCCGCTGGTCGTGCCCGCCAGCCAGACCGGCTCGCAGGCCTGGGAACCGCGCAACTACGACGGCAAGTACGAAGGGCCGATGAAGATGCGCACGGCGCTGGCCAAGTCGAAGAACCTCGTCTCGGTGCGCCTGCTGCAGTCGATCAACACGCACTACGCCCAGGATTACGCCAGCCGCTTCGGCTTCGACCCCGAACGCCATCCGCCCTACCTGACCATGGCCCTGGGCGCCGGCTCGGTCACGCCGTGGCAGATGGTCTCGGCCTACGCGGTATTCGCCAACGGCGGCTACAAACTCAATCCCTACATCGTGCGCGAGATCCGCGACGAGAAAGACCGGCTGCTCGCCCGTGCCGCCGGCATCCGCGCCGGCGACGAGGCGCTGCGCGTCATCGACCCGCGCAATGCCTTCATGATGGACATGATGCTGCGCGACGTCACCATCTACGGCACCGCCGCCCGCGCCTCGGTGGCCCTGAAGCGCCAGGACCTGGCGGGCAAGACCGGCACCACCAACGAATATGTCGATGCCTGGTTCTGCGGCTACCAGATGACCGTCGCCGGCTGCGCCTGGATGGGCTTCGACCAACCGCGCAAGCTCGGCTCCAACGAAACCGGCGGCTCGGCGGCCCTGCCGATCTGGATCGGCTACATGCAACGGGCGCTGAAGGATGTGCCGGTGCAGTTGCCGACCCAGCCCGACGGTCTGGTCGCCTTCGGCGAAGGGCGCGAACGCAACTACGTCTACGCCGAGAACATGGGCAAGATTCCGGCCGAGGAAGAAGTGCCGGGCGCCCTGCCGGCCGCCGACCTCAGCCAGCCGCCGAGCGACTGATCAGCTCAGGCGGACCGGCTCGCCGGCCTGCTGGCTGGTAAGTTGCGACAGTTTTTCCATCAGTTCGCCACTGTCGCGGGTATCACGCCAAGCATTGCCGTCCCAGCGAAAATGGAAGCCGCCGGCACGGGCGGCGACCCAGATTTCGCGCGCCACGCCGTGGCGGTTGACGATGATCTTGCTGCCGTCGGCAAATTCGATTTCCAGCACGCCACCGGCCGCCAACTCGAAATCGACATCGGCCCCCGCCGCCTCGAGCGCCGCTTCGATCCGGGCCATTGCCGCATCGGCCAGGGCGCCGAATTCCTTGTCTTCCATCGTGCTACCATCCCGTCTTTCGCCGCCAGCGTCCCGAAATGTCCCGAATCGCCGCCTTGCTGATCTTCCTGAGCCTTGCCGCCTGCGGCACCAAGGGTTCGCTCGAACTGCCGCCGGGCCCGCCGTCGCCACCGCTGTTCGGCGGCGGCCAGCTACCCGCGGCCGATGTTAGCACGTCCCCCAGCCACCATGCCTCATGACCGCTTTCACTCTCAAAGACGGCGTCCTGCACGCCGAAGCCGTTGCCCTGCCGGCCATCGCCGAACAGTTCGGCACGCCCGCCTATGTTTACTCGCGCACCGCGCTGGAAGCCGCACTGCGCGAATTCCACGACGTCCTCGCCGCCCATCCGGCCGGTGCCGGCGCGCTCGTTTGCTACGCCGTCAAGGCCAATTCCAATCTCGCCATCCTCAACTTGTTCGCCCGCCTCGGCGCCGGCTTCGACATCGTCTCCGGCGGCGAACTGCAGCGCGTGCTGGCGGCCGGCGCCGATCCGCAGAAGGTCGTCTTCTCCGGCGTCGGCAAGACCGCCGCCGAGATGCGACAGGCGCTGGAAGCCGGCATCTTCTGCTTCAACATCGAATCGATCCCGGAAGTCGAGCGCCTCAACGAAGTCGCCGGCCAGCTCGGCAAGCAGGCGCCGGTCAGCCTGCGCGTCAATCCCAACGTCGATCCGAAGACCCACCCCTACATCTCGACCGGCCTCAAGGCAGCCAAGTTCGGTGTCGCCTACGACGACGCCCTGGCCCTCTACCGCCGCGCGGCGGCTCTGCCGCACATCGCGGTGGCCGGCATCGACTGCCACATCGGCTCGCAACTGCTCGATCCCGCCCCTTTCGCCGAGGCCCTCGACCGCATCCTGGTCCTGATCGACCGGTTGGCGGCGGAAGGCATCCGCATCCACCACATCGACCTTGGCGGCGGCCTCGGCATCCAGTACCGCGCGGATGAAGCGCAGCCGACCGTCGCCGCCTATCTCAATCCGCTGCTCGACAAACTAAGGGGCCGTGGCCTGCGGGTGGTGCTCGAACCAGGCCGCCGCCTGGTCGGCAACGCCGGCCTGCTGCTGACCCGCGTCGAATTCCTCAAGCACGGCGAAGCCAAGGATTTCGCCATCATCGACGCGGCCATGAACGACCTGATGCGCCCGGCGCTGTACGAAGCCTGGCACGACATCCTGCCGGTGACGCCGCGCCCCGGCGCCACCCGCGCTTACGACGTGGTCGGCCCGGTCTGCGAAACCGGCGACTTCCTCGGCCAGGCCCGGCCGCTCGCCATCGAGCCGGGCGACCTGCTGGCGGTGATGTCGGCCGGCGCCTACGGCATGGCCATGGCCTCGAATTACAACACCCGGCCGCGCGCCGTCGAGGTGATGGTCGACGGGACGAAGGTCCACGTCATCCGCCGGCGCGAGACGGTCGAACAGCTTTACGCCGGCGAAAGCACCCTGCCGCAGTGAGCGGCGTCCGCGTCGACAAATGGCTGTGGGCCGCGCGTTTCTTCAAGACGCGCAGCCTGGCCTGCGACGCGGTCGGCGGCGGCAAGGTCAAGCTGAACGGCGCGCCGACCAAGCCGGCGCGCGAGGTCAAGGTTGGCGACCGGCTCGACATCTTCAACGGCGATACCCGCTGGCAGGTGGCGGTGCTCGCCTTGTCGGAGAAACGCGGCCCGGCCAGCGCAGCGCGCCAGCTCTACGAGGAGACACCGGACAGCATTGCCGCGCGCGAGGCCGAGCAGATGCGGCGCAAATTCACTGTCGAACCGGCGGCCGACATCCACGGCCGGCCGACCAAGCGCGACCGGCGGCGCCTGGAGAATCTGGGCGGCTGATCGCCGGCGGACGGCGGCAAGGCAATGGGAGCGGTGTGGCTTGCCGCCCGGATGGCAAGTCTGGCTACAGCACCAACACCAGGGCCAGCGGCAGGAAGAGCAAGGCCGCCAGATTGCCGACCAGCACGATCGAGGCGACGCGCTGCGGTTCCTGCTGGTAGCGCTCGGCGAACAGGAAATTGAGCACGGCCGGCGGCAACGCGCCGAACACCAGCAGCATCGCCGCGTCGCGCCCTGCCAGGCCGAGCAGCAGGGCAATGCCCCAGGCGACGGCCATGCCGGCCAGGGGCCGCAGGATGGCGCTGCCGAGCGACAGCTTCCATTCGCCGAAACTGACCTCGGTCATGCGCACGCCGAGCGAGAACAGCAGCAGCGGCACCGACACGTCGCCGAGCATCTTGATGGCGATGACCAGCGGCGTCCATACCGGGATTTTCAGGAGCGCCACGGCCAGGCCGGCGAGCGCCGCGAACACCACGGGAATGCGCCACAGCATCAGGATGCGCGTCTTCGGATCGAGCAGCTTGGCGCCCAGGGAGAAATGCAGCGTGTTCTCGACCATGAACAGGATCACCGCCGCCGCCAGCGCCTCCTCGCCCCAGGCCAGCACCGCCAGCGGCAGGCCGATGTTGCCGGAGTTGTTGAAAATCATCGGCGGCACCAGCGTCTTGGCCTGGATGCCGCACAGCCGGGCAACCGGCCAGGCGAGCAGGCCGCAAATGGCAAGGACGAGGAACCCGGCCAGCGCCAGCGGCGCGTAGGCAGCGAGATCGAAGGATTTTCCGGCCATCGCCGCGAAAACCAGGGCCGGCACGAAAACGTCCATGTTCAGGCGATTGGCCACGGCCATTTCCGGCCGGTGTTTGCGACCGTAGAAAAAGCCGGCGGCGATGATGCCGAAAATCGGGAACAGGATGGCCAGCAGGCGGAAAGTCAGGCTTTGCTCGTCCAACGGGCGGTCTCAAGAAAGAAGGAACAGGGGCATTGTGCGGGCACCGGCGGCACCCGCACAGCCGGGAATGCCCTTACAGCACGTAGCGCGACAAATCCTCGTCGGCCGCCACCTCGCCGAGACGGGCATTGACGTAGGCGGCATCGACCTGCAGTTGGTCGAGTCCGACCTTGCCGGCCGCGAACGACACTTCTTCGAGCAGTTTTTCCATCACCGTGTGCAGGCGGCGGGCGCCGATGTTCTCGGTCTTTTCATTGACCTGGTAAGCGATCTCGGCCATGCGCCGAATGCCGTCGGCGGCGAATTCGACCGCCACCCCCTCGGTCGCCAGCAAGGCTTGGTACTGCTTGGTCAGGCAGGCGTCGGTCTGGGTCAGGATGCATTCGAAGTCGGCCACCGACAGCGAATCGAGTTCGACGCGGATGGGAAAGCGGCCCTGCAGTTCGGGAATCAGGTCGGACGGCTTGGACAAATGGAAGGCGCCGGAGGCGATGAACAGGATGTGGTCGGTCTTGATCATGCCGTACTTGGTCGACACCGTGGT
>JAVBRT010000002.1:0-79898 GCA_031547725.1 Azonexus sp.
GCTTGCCGTCCATCAGCCGCGCCCGGGCGAGCGCCTTCTCGTCGATGGTGTAGGTGAAGACCTCGCTGGCGAGATCGACCCGGATGATGTTGGCGAGATGCGCATCGCTCACCGCCTTGTAGAAGCGGGCGGTGGTGCCGGCGTCCGACAGCTTCTTGCCCCGGTAGCGTCGGCCGGCGTCCTGACCATCGAGCTTGCCCGCCCACAGGGCCGCATCCGCCTCCAGGGCCGCGATCCGGGCATCCCGAGCCGCCCCTTGTTCCGCCGCCCGATCCGGCTGGTGCGCCACGACCAGACGGAAGCCCTGCCATGCCCGTTCGCCGACCACTTCCTCGGTCGCGGTCAGGCAGGTCCTGGCGTGGAAATCGGCGAGCAGGCCGTCGAAATCCCCATAGCGCCGCCCCGGGACGGCCAGGATGAATTCCAGGGGCTGGCCGCCGACCCGAAGGGCACGGAGGGCTTCCAGATTCTCCAGGGACAGCAAGCCCCGGTCCGCGACCAAGACGACCCGGCGGATCGGATAGCGGGCCAGCACCTTCTCGATGGTCGGCACCAGCGTCGTCGTCTCCCCGGTGTTGCCGGCGAAGACCTCATGGTGGATCGGCAGGCCCTCGGCCGTCTGGACCACGCCCAGCATGACTTGGCGGGCGATGCCGCCTTCTTTCGCGCGGCCGAACTGGCGCACCTCCTCGGGCGCCTCGGTGCCGCCCGCGATGCGGATCGTGGTGAGGTCGTAGAAGACGATCGACAGTTCCTGGTCAATCAGCGGGCGCAGCAAGCCGACCAGGGCCGATTCCATCGCCTCGGCACACGCCGAAAGGCTATCCATGGTGCGCAGCAACTGCTGATGGGTAACCGAGTCGGTGGCAACTTCAGGCACGCGGGTGCCTTCGAGCCAGCGCAGGATGCCGAGCTTGGATTCCGGATCGCACAGCCGGTTGAACACCATCACCCGCAACAGCCGTTCGGCATCGAACTGGCGGCGGTTCCGGAGGACGCGGCGAAAGGCATCGGCAAAACCGAGTTCTTTCCACAAGGCCGTCAACAGCCAGGTGTCGCCCACCGACAGCGCCGGGGCAAAGGCCACCTCGCCGCTGCCTTCTTCCATCGTCGGCTTGCCGGCGGCCCGCAAGAGGCCGTTGACGAGCGAATCGGCCTGGCCGGCCCGGATCGATTCCAGGCGCCCGAGGGTGGCGATCACTCGCTGGCGGGAGACGCCGGTGGCATCTCGGTAGGCTTCGACGAGCTTGACGTACTGGCGCGGGCCGGAAGTGGTGATCTTCACGAACATGTCGCCACTCTAGGGCAACCGTTAAGCGATTTCAATACGACCACGACAATTTCGTGTCACTACAGAGAAAAACCGGGCAAAAACCCAAGCCCCTGTTTTTTATGGGCGATCAGGCCTCAAATATGACAACGACGGACGGAAAGTGTCGAACTCGGGATTCCATTCCTTTGACCACCACCGCCCCTCCGGAACGAAGACTCGCAGAGGAGCCGCTGTCAACAAGGATACGAGTGCGACCGGATCTTCAGGCAAGCGCTCCGCGCCCTTTCGGTAAGTCGGCCTCTCGAAGGCCACGCCATATGGGTACCCGGCTTTAACGTCGTCCATGTCAAAGACCTCGACCACTGCGTTCTCAGCGTAGCCCACGTAGTAGTGTTCGTCTGGAGGGTAGTTCGAGCTGAATCGCTCCTCGTGCTCTGCCAACCCGAGGGCTCTGAAAACTTCGAGAGCTGCCGCCTCCAAGGTGTTCGGTGGGCGCACGGATCGAAAAAAAACTGTGAGGCTGTTCATGCGGTCTAACGTGGAAGTGAGGGGCAGCCGGAGCGAAGCGGAGGGAACCACAAGCGCAGCTTGTGGCTGTCCCGCTCGACTGCAAAGTTAGATGTCACGTTGCTCAATTCCATCCGAACTTAAGCAATTCCTTGCCGCACTGAGGACACGGAGTACGCAATTTCGTGATGTCGATGTTTGCGATATGGCAAATCGCGCAATAGACGCCATCGTCGGGAATGGGGATGGATTCACGTAATCGAGACAAGCGAGAGGCAATATTGAAAACCTCATCCGCACTGGCTCCGACAGCAGGGAGACCCATACTTTCCGGACTGTTGGTAATAGTGTTTAGAGGGATAGTGGCGATCCATTCATCTGCCTGCAGCCCTAGGTTGTCGCCGAATCGTTCGGTTGTGTCTACTTGGCTATAAGAAATAGGCCCTGGCGGAAGCGCCTCAACTCTAGGTGTTTGCTGTTTCTTCTTAAACGGCCACATAGCTTGCCTTGTGAAATCTAACGTGCAGCTTGAGCCGGCGCCGGAGCGCGTAGCGCGGAGGGAACCCAAAAGCGTAGCTTTTGGGCGGTCGGCTCGAAGCGTTTGTTAGGCTTGGCCATTGTTTCCTCCCTCGGGTTTGGCTTTTGCCGGACCACCAAGCAATAACAGCATGAGGCCAGCGGGAAATGCGGGAAGCCCAATAAACAGCATGCCCAGAACCCCTTTGGTTGGGAGCAGTTCTGCGTGGCTAAAAACTGCAATACCACCCAAAACGACCGACAGGCCACCAAAAGCAAGGCACCAATTTGTGACTGACTGGCGAGCCTTGGCTCTTTCCTGGCCGTTAAACAAGCCGAGCAAAAGAAGGCCGGCAGGCAACCCCAAACCGATTAAGCCGAAATATTCACCAAGGACCATTTCTACATGCCTAACGACGAAAGTAACCGGACGCCACGCGAGGCTGGCAGCCAGAGCGACGACGGTTGCCAGCGGTCCGGTTGACTGGATTGTTATGCCGAAGTGCGGAGCGCGCAGCCATGTTGCTTGCCCTTTGATAAACGTTAGAAGCCACAGAGCTGAAGAATGCCGACAAGCGCAACGCCGGCCCCCCAAAGAATGAATGTGAGAGGCCGCACATTTTTCCAATGACCTGGAATGAGCGGGTGCTCTGAGAGTTGACGTTGCGCGATGGTGAGATGCCGCGCCAATGCAATAGCCGTAAGACCGGCAGCTAGGAGTAATGCTCCAACGGCCCGGGATGCCGATGAAGACAGACCAAGTAGTGCGGCCGTTACGAAGGAGCCCATAACGCCCAGAAAAATAAGCAGGCTCAGGCGGTCAATTCGTTGCGGCATAACTATTAAGTAAGCCTCCCAAAACGGTAGGCTGTTCCATCAAAAATAATTGCGAATCTTACGTTAAATCATTGATCTGGTCTAAAATTAGGCCTCCCAATCGAACTGCAAAATCCTGTTATGACTCAAGCACCCAAGTTGCTGGATCGCGTTCGCGAGAGGATTCGCTTTAAGCACTACAGCATAAGGACCGAGGATTCCTATGTCCAGTGGGTACGTCGCTTCATTCTGTTTCATGGCAAGCGGCATCCTGCCGAGATGGGGGCGGTTGAGGTCGAGGCGTTTTTGACGCATCTGGCGGTTGAGGGAAATGTGGCGGCCTCGACGCAGAATCAGGCGCGCAGTGCCGTACTGTTTTTGTACAGGGAGGTACTGGGCAGCGAATTGCCGTGGTTGAGCAACGTTGAGCAGGCGAAGAAACCGCGCCGTTTGCCGGTTGTACTGACCGAGGACGAGGTGCGCGAGCTGCTGGCCAATCTGGAAGAGGTGCATTGGCTGGTCGCGGCTTTGTTGTATGGTGCCGGCCTGCGTTTGATGGAGGCCTTGCGCCTGCGGGTGCAGGATATCGATTTCAAGCGGCGCGAGATTCTGGTGCGCAATGGCAAGGGCTTCAAGGACCGGGTAACCCTGTTGCCGGCCAGGGTGGCTGGGCGTTTGCAGTCGCATCTGACGGAGGTGCGGCGGTTGCACGAGAAGGATTTGGCCGAAGGTTTTGGTGAGGTGCATCTGCCTTATGCGCTGGACCGCAAGTATCCGAACGCCGGGCGGAGTTGGGGCTGGCAGTATGTCTTCCCTTCGGGTAACCGCTCGGTGGACCCGCGTACCGGCAAGACGCGGCGGCATCATCTGGATGAGCAGACGATCCAGCGGGCCGTAAAGCAAGCGGTGCGTAGCGCGGGGGTGGTCAAACCGGCGACGCCGCATACGCTGCGCCATTCGTTTGCGACGCATTTGCTGCAGAACGGCCAGGATATTCGTACGGTGCAGGAATTGCTCGGTCATGAGGATGTCCAGACGACGATGATTTACACGCATGTTTTGAACCGGGGCGGCCGGGGTATAACCAGTCCGCTCGATGTCTGATTCGATGAATTCCAACCCATTCCCAACCAGAAAATCTCCCCGTCGGACCGATGTGCCGGAAAATCTCTGCCGAAGCGGCGATTTGAAGCGTTTGCGCGGTATGCAGCGCGAATTGTTGCGCTCGACGGGCGAAAAGCGACAGAAACTGCAGGCCGACTTCGCAGCTCTGCTGGCGCAATCGCAGGCCGCCGTGGCCGAAAGGCGGGCCGGTCTACCTCACCCGGAGTTCCAGGACGACCTGCCGGTCAACGAGCGGCGCGCCGACATCGCCGCGCTGATCGCCGCGCACCCGGTGGTCATCGTCTGCGGCGAGACCGGTTCGGGCAAGACGACGCAACTGCCGAAAATCTGCCTCGATCTCGGCATCGGCGCCCGCGGCCTGATCGGCCACACGCAGCCGCGCCGGCTGGCCGCCCGCTCGGTGGCGACGCGCCTGGCGCAGGAATTGAAGACCCAGGTCGGCGCCGGCGTCGGCGTCAAGATCCGCTTCCAGGACCGTACCGGCCCGGAGAGCTGGGTCAAGCTGATGACCGACGGCATCCTGCTGGCCGAGTCGCAGTCCGATCCCTACCTGAACGCCTACGAGGCGATCATCATCGACGAGGCGCACGAGCGCAGCCTGAACATCGATTTTCTGCTCGGCTACCTGAAGCAGTTGCTGCCGCGCCGGCCCGACCTGAAGGTCATCATTACCTCGGCGACCATCGACGCCGAGCGCTTCGCCGAGCATTTCGCGGTCGCCGGCAAGAAGGCGCCGGTCATCGAAGTCTCCGGCCGCCTCTATCCGGTCGAAGTGCGCCACCGTCCGGTCGAGGACATCGACAAGCAGGACGACGAGCGCGACCTCTACGACGCCATCGTCGATGCCGCCGACGAACTGGCCCGCCTCGGCCCCGGCGACATCCTGGTCTTCCTGCCCGGCGAGCGGGAAATCCGCGAGGCGGCCGAGGCGCTGCGCAAGCACGCGCTGGCCCGGCCGGGGCTGTCCACGGCGCACGCGCCGGAAATCCTGCCGCTCTTCTCGCGCCTGTCGGCCGGCGAACAGGACCGCATCTTCAAGCCCTCCGGCGGCCAGCGGCGCATCGTGCTGGCGACCAACGTCGCCGAAACCTCGCTGACCGTGCCCGGCATCCGCTACGTCATCGATACCGGGCTGGCGCGGGTCAAGCGCTATTCCTACCGTAACAAGGTCGAGCAGTTGCAGATCGAGCGCATTTCGCAGGCGGCGGCACGGCAGCGGGCCGGGCGCTGCGGCCGGGTGGCCGCCGGCGTCTGCATCCGCCTCTACGACGAGCCGGATTTCAACGCCCGGGCGCCGTTCACCGACCCGGAAATCCTGCGTTCCTCGCTGGCCGGCGTGATCCTGCGCATGAAGGCGCTGCGCCTGACCGACGTCGAGAGCTTCCCTTTCATCGAGCCGCCGCCGGCCAAGGCCATCGCCGACGGCTACGCGCTGCTGCAGGAGCTCGGCGCGCTCGACGAGGACAACACGCTGACCCGCGTCGGCGAGGCGCTGGCCCGCCTGCCGCTCGACCCGCGCATCGGCCGCATGCTGGTCGCCGCCCGCGACCTAGGCTGCCTCAAGGAAGTGCTGGTGATCGCCGCCGGCCTGTCCACGCAGGACCCGCGCGAGCGGCCGCAGGACCGCCAGCAGGCGGCCGACGAGAAGCACAAGCCATTCGCCGACGAGAAATCGGAATTCCTCGGCTGGTGGAAACTGTGGAACTGGTTCCGCAACGCCGTCGAGCACAAGAAGAGCAACAAGCAGCTGGTCGACACCTGCCACGCCCATTTCCTGTCGTATTTGCGCCTGCGCGAATGGCGCGAGGTGCATGGCCAGTTGCACGCGATGGTCAGCGAACTGGGCTGGAAGGAAAACGACATTCCCGGCAGCTACGAGGCCATCCACCTGGCGCTGCTCGCCGGCCTGCTCGGCAACATCGGCTGCAAGTCGGACGAATCCGGCTACTACCTCGGGGCGCGCGGCATCCGCTTCCTGATCCATCCCTCCTCGCCGTTGCAGAAAAAGGCCGGCAAGTGGCTGATGGCCGCCGAGATCACCGAGACCACGCGCCTCTTCGGCCGTTGCATCGCCCGCATCGAGGAAGGCTGGATCGAGAAAGTGGGCGCTCACCTGATCAAGCGCCAGTATTTCGACCCGCACTGGGAGAAGAAGGCCATGCAGGTCGCCGCCTGGGAGCGGACGACGCTCTATGGCGTGGTCATCAACCCGAAGCGGCGCATCCATTACGGGCCGCTGGCGCCGGCCGAGGCGCGCGAGATTTTCATCCGCCAGGGGCTGGTCGGCGAGGAGATCGACGAGAGCTTCGCCAAGCGCTGGCCCTTCTTCCAGCACAACCAGAAGCAGATCCGCGAGATCGAGAAGATCGAGCACAAGCAGCGCCGGCAGGACGTGCTGGTCGACGACGAACTGATCTTCGCCTTCTACGACCACCTGATTCCCGAAGGCATCCACAACGGGGCGACCTTCGACCATTGGCGCAGGGAGGCCGAGCAGGAAAACCCGAAGCTGCTGTTCCTGGCCAAGGATGACCTGATGCGCCACTCGGCGGCCGGCGTGACGACGGAAGCCTTCCCGCACCATGTCAAGGTCGGCGGCGTCGAGTACGCGCTGAGCTACCATTTCGAACCGGGCTCGCCGCGCGACGGCGTGACCCTGACCCTGCCGCTGGCGCAGTTGAACCAGATTCCGGCGCCGCGCATGGAATGGCTGGTGCCGGGGCTGCTCAAGGAAAAACTGGTGCAGTTGATCAAGACGCTGCCGCAGAAGATTCGGGCGAAATTGGTGCCGGTGCCGGAATTCGTCGACGAGTTCATCGCCGCCAGCGCCGGCAACGAGCGGAAGATGAATCAGGGCCTGATCCCGCCGCTGATCGACTACATCCTCGAAGCGCGCGGGCTGAATGCCCGCGGCTGGGCGGTGACGCCCGACGCTTTCCGCCCGGATGCGCTGCCGCCGCACTTTGCGATGAACTACAAGCTGATCGACGAGCACGGCCGCCAGCTCGACATGAACCGCAGCCTGCTGGCCCTGCGCGGCGAATGGGGGCGGGAGGCCAAGGAGGAGTTCGCCGAGCTGCACGAGACGCCTTCCGAATACACCCGGCTGACCGACTGGACCTTCGGCGAATTGCCGGAACTGATGGAAGTCCCGGTCGGCGGGCAGACGGTGATCGGCTACCCGGCGCTGGTCGACGACGGCGAGACGGTCAGCCTCAAGGTTTTCGACGCCGCCGGGGAGGCCGCCGACTGCCATCGCCGCGGCCTGCGCCGCTTGTTCATGCTGCAGTTCCGCGAGCAGGTGAAGTATTTCGACAAGAACGTGCCGGGCCTGACCCAGATGGCCATGCAGTACATGAGTTTGGGCAGCAGCGACGACTTGAAGCGGCAGCTGGTCGAACTGACCTTCGAGCGCGCCTGCCTGGTCGAGCCGCTGCCGACCGGACCGGAGGTCTTCAAGGCGCGCTGCGCCGAGGCCAAGGCCCGGCTCGGCCTGATCATGCAGGAAATCTGCCGCCTGGTCGGCACCGTGTTGAGCGAGTGGCAGGCGGTGACAAAAAAACTGCCGGCCTTCAAGGCGCAGGCGGCGGCCGTGGCCGACATCGAGGCGCAATTGAAGCGCCTGCTCGGCAAGAACTTTGTTGTCGAGACGCCGTTCGAGCGCCTGCAGCACTACCCGCGCTACCTCAAGGCCGTCGCCGTCCGCCTCGACAAGCTGAAGGCCAATCCGGCGCGCGATGCGCAGTTGATGGCCGAGTACGCGCCGCTGTGGAGCAACTACGAGCGGCGGGCGATCCAGCTGGCCAAGCTCGGCACGCCCGATCCGCAGGTCGAGCAATTCCGCTGGCTGCTGGAGGAATTGCGCGTCGGCCTCTACGCGCAGGAACTGCGCACGCCGGTGCCGGTGTCGACCAAGCGGCTGCAGAAACAATGGGAGGGCATCAAGAATGGCTGACGTCATGCTCGCGCTCGGGCGCACTTTCGCCAACCTGAGGCATGGCAGGGTCTGGTTCTACGTGCTGATTCCGGCCGTGTTCTCGCTGTTGCTGACCGTCGTGCTGGCCTTCTGGGCGCTCGGTACCGTCGTCCAGCATTTGCTCGGCTACCCGCCGATGACCTGGCTGGCCGCCTGGGGCCTGCTGTGGCTGGCCACCTTGCTGGCCTATCTCGGCGGCTGGCTGGCGATCTTCGCCGTCGCCTATCTCGGCGCCTCGCTGCTGGCGGCGGTGGCGATCATGCCGCTGATGCTGAAATATCTCGCCGAGGGCGAGTACCGCGACGTGGCGCCGATGGGCAAGGACAGCTTCGTCGCGGCGGCGGTCAACAGCGTGCTGGCCTCGCTGATCTTCGTCGCCGCCTGGCTGCTGACCATTCCGCTGTGGCTGATTCCCGGCTTCTCGCTGCTGCTGCCCTTGCTGCTGATGGCCTGGCTCAACCGCCGCACCTTCGCCTACGACGCGCTGTCGATGCACGCCAGCGCCGGCGAGTGGACGGCGCTACGCCAGCGCCACAAGGCGCCGCTGTTCATGCTCGGCCTGACCATGGCGCTGCTTGCCCACATTCCGCTGGTCGGCCTGCTGGTGCCGGCGCTGGCGGCGCTGTCCTTCGTGCACTACGGCCTGGAAACCCTGCGTCGGGCGCGCGGCGGCGCCGTCGTCAGCATCGAGGAGGAGCGTCCATGAGCCGCTGCTTTGGCGCCGTCATCATCGGCGACGAGATTTTGTCCGGCAAGCGCCAGGACAAGCATTTCGCCAAAATCGCCGAGTTGCTCGCCGCGCGCGGCCTGCGGCTGTCCTGGGCGGAATACCTGGGCGACGACCGCGCCCGCCTGACCGCGACCTTCAAGCGCACGCTGGCCGCCGGCGATGTGGTCTTTTCCTGCGGCGGCATCGGCAACACGCCGGACGACCATACCCGCCAGGCCGCCGCCGCCGCCCTCGGCGTCGGCCTGGAACTGCATCCGCAAGGCTACGCCGAGCTGCAGGCGCGCTTCGCCGGCGAGGACATCGGCGAGCAGCGCAAGTTGCTGGTCACCTTTCCGGCCGGTGCCGGCATCGTGCCCAATCCGTTCAACCGCATTCCCGGCTTCATGGCCCGCGAGCATTATTTCGTCCCCGGCTTTCCGCAGATGGCGCACCCGATGATCGAATGGGCGCTCGACACCTTCTACCGCGACCTGTTCCAGCCGGCCGACGCCCGCATCGAAAAAGCCCTCCTGCTGACCGGGCCGGCCGCCTACGAGAGCGCGCTGCTCGACCTGATGGAGCGCATCGTCGCCGCCTACCCGAACCTGCGCCTGTTCTCCCTGCCGTCGCTGGCCGGCACGGAGCGGAAGCACCTGGAACTGGGCGTCGAGGGGGCGCCGGAACAGGCCGAGCGGGCGATGGCCGAGATCCGCGCCGAGATCGAGCGGCGCGGTATTACGTGGACCTGGCGGCCGTAAGGAGCAGGAAATGAAACCCGCGACCCATCCCACCGCCCTGCGCACCCGGCAATTGCTCGCCGAGCGCGGCCTTGCCGTCGCCGTCGTCGAGTTCGACCACCCGACGCGGACCAGTGCCGAGGCTGCCGCCGCCATCGGCTGCTCGGTGGCCGAAATCGCCAAGTCCATCGTCTTTCGCGGCAAGGACAGCGGCCAGGCGATCCTGGTCGTCGCCAGCGGCGACAATCGCGTCTGCGAGCGCAAGGTGGCGCAGTTGGCCGGCGAGAAACCGGGCCGCGCCGACGCCGATTTCGTCCGTGCCGCCACCGGCTACGCCATCGGCGGCGTCGCCCCGCTTGGCCATGCGCGGCCGCTGCGCCTGCTGCTCGATGGCGATCTGCGCCGTTTCGCCACCGTCTGGGCGGCCGGCGGCACGCCTTTCTCGGTCTTTCCGCTGACTCCGGCCGAACTGCAGCAGTTGACCGGCGCCGACTGGGCCGACATCCGCCAGGATTGATCCGCCGGCCGGCCCGCCAAAGAAAAAGCCCGCCTGCGGCGGGCTTGGCGATGGCCGGGAAAGACCGGCTTACTTGCTCGTCGCCTTCTTGGCGGCGGCGCTGGTGGCGCTGCTCTTGGCGACCGGCGCGATGGCCTTGGTGGCGACCTGCAGGTTGGCTTCGGCGATGTCGGCCAGTTGCTTGGCCATCGAGTTCATGCTGTCGAAGGCCTTGGTCGAGGCGTTGAGCATCGATTCCATGCCGGCCGCGAGCACGTCGCCGCCGACCGGAGCGGACTTGGCCTTGGCGACGGCGCTCGAGGCATTCTTGTTGAAGCTGTTGTACTGCGCCTCCATGACGGCCGTGATTTCCTTTTGCATCTCGGTCACCAGGTCGTAAACGCTGCGCGAGTAATCGACGACCTTCTCGACGCCCGGCTTGGCCAGTTCGCTGTTCAGGCGGGCGATCTCGTTGACGTCCTTGGCCGCCATCAACTGCTGGGTATTGGCAACCGTGTTGTTGAAGAACTCGCGGGAGGCGGCCAGGTTCAGGGCGGTCAGCCGCTCGACGCCGGCAAAGGCGGTGCGCAACAGCGTCATCATGACTTCCACGTTGGCTTTCTGGGCGGCGGCCAGTTGTTCGATATTCGGGTTGCTCATCATCATCTCCAGTCTGGTTTTTACTTGCAGCGGATGAAACAAAACCCCCGCCGGGCGGCGGGGGTCGGGTGAAACGGAGCGTTACTTGCTCTTCTTGGCGGCGGTCTGGCCGACAGCCTTGACCGTCGCGTTGGTGGCGGCGGCGACGTTGGCTTCGGTGATCTCGGCGACTTGCTTGGCGGCCTTGTTCAGGTTGTCGAAAGCCGAGTTGGCGGCGGCGATGGCGCTCTTGACCGCGGCGACGGCAACGTCCGAACCGGCCGGGGCCGACTTGGCGGCCTTGTCCAGCAGGTCGGCGACCTGCTTCTGGAAGCCGCCGAACTGGGCTTCGATGGTCTTCGACAGTTCTTCCTGAGCCTGGGCGGAGATTTCATAGACGCTGCGCGAGTAGGCGACGGCCTTCTCGACGTTCGGCTGGGCCAGCGAAGCCTGGATCGACAGGGCTTCCTGGACATCCTTGGCGCCGAGCAGGGCCTTGGTGCCGGAGACGGAATCTTCCAGGACCGAGCGGGCGGTGTTCAGGTTCAGGGCGGCGATGCGCTCGGCGGAAGCCAGGGCGGCGTTGGCGACCGACAGCAGGGAGTCGACGGTGGCCTTGTTGGCGGCGGCGAATTGTTCGGGGGTCGTGAAGCTCATGAATATCTCCTGGAAATAATTAAAAGGGGTTTGACGCGGCATTGGAAACCGTTGCAGGGCCACCACCGTTTGTGCTGCACTGCATCATGCCCACTAATTATAGGAGCGATTGTTGCATTGTCAACAATTTTTTGTGCGGTGCACAAAAAATTTAATTTGATTAAAATCAGCGACTTGTCGTTGTTCTGCGACGGTCCGTCAAGTCCGGGTGTCAGGGGCGGCGGCTGGCCTCGCCGATGCCGGAAGCACCTTTCAGCTCGAGCGGTTCGCCCTTCGGGGCCGGGGGGGCCGCCGCCTCCTTGCCGCCCTTGGGCTGGATGATGGCACGTACGCGGGGCGACGGGGCGCTCGGATTTTGCTTGTCGCCGGCGGTGGCCAGGTACTTCTCGCTGACGGCGTCGTACCAGATGTAGTCGCCGCGGATTTCGTCCTCGCCACTCTTGACCCAGGCGCGGTGGAAAAGTTCGGCAATCTCGCTGTTGCTGTCGTATTCGATGCGCTCGGCTTCGCCTTCGGTGTAGTCGTCGCGCCCCTCGCGCTTCTGGCGGAAGCGGGCGAGACCGCCCTTGCCGGCGTAGGCGACGCCTTTCTGGAAGCCGTACTGGTCTTCGGTGACGACGATGCGATCGGCCTTGAGCACCAGCGTGCCCTTGGTGATCACGACGTCGCCTTCGAGGATCTGGATTTTCTTGGCGTCGTCGATGGATATGCGGTTGGCCTCGAGGTGCATCGGCTTGTTGCGGTCGGCCCGCTCGGCAAGGGCCGCGGCGGAGGTGGCGAGCAGGCTGAGGGCGAGGAGGGCGAGGCGTGCGTTCATGGCGTTTGAGCGGGGCGGATGTAGACGCCCGTGACCTGCGATTGCAGGACGAACGTCGAGGTGTTGTTGTCGATCTGGGCCCCGACCCCCTTGACCCAGGATGGGCCCATGGTGATTTCGACCGGGCTGTTGGTGAAGGCCGTGCCGAGGTCGGGCTGGGCGGTGAGGTCGGGCATGCGGGCGCGCAGTTCGGGGCGCTCGGCGGTGGCGGCGCGGACGGCGTTGACGTTGCCCCACAGGAACACGGTTTCGCCCTCGGAGCTGACCCGGGCATTGTCGGCCGAAAAGGTCAGCGACGGCCCGTTCGGGCGAAAGTTGATGAGGGTCGGCGAACGCAGTTCCGACGAGTCGTCGTCCGGGAAGTGTTCGAGGTAAGGGGCGGTCAGCCGGTACTTGACCTGGCCGTTGGCGTCGAAGCGGCGGACGGTGAAGTTCTCGGCGATGGCGTCGGGATCGTGGCGCTGGTTGCCGTCGCGCTTCGCTTCCTCGATATTGACCGCGCTTTGCAGCCAGAAGCTGAGGCCGGCCAGCAGGGCGACCAGGATGATCGGGAAGAGCTGCCCCTGCCAATTCTTCATTGCACTTCGCGGGAAGAGACGCCGGCGAGCGATTTGCAGCGGATGGCGCGGGGCAGGGCGTTCATCAGATGACCTTGGCGGTGAACAGGTCGTGCATGTTGAGGGCGCCGCTCAGGCAGCCGCTGCCGTCGGTGACGAGCAGCGCATTGATGCGCAGGCGCTCCATCATCTCGACCGCCTCGACGGCCAGGCGGCCGCCGTCGATGGTGTGCGGCGCCGCGTGCATTACCGAGGCGATGGTGCCTTGACGCAGGTCGATGCGCTTCTCGAAGGCGCGGCGCAGGTCGCCGTCGGTGAAAATGCCGAGCGGCCGGCCGTCGCCGTCGACGATGCAGACCAGGCCGAGGCCGCCGCGCGACATGGCGACCACGGCCGCGGTGATGTCGGTGTCGGGCGTCACCGTCGGCACCCGCTCGGCCGGGCGCATGACGTCGGCGACATGGGTCAGCAGGCGGCGGCCGAGCGAGCCGCCGGGATGCGAGCGGGCGAAATCCTCGGGGCCGAAGCCGCGGGCGTCGAGCAGGGCCATCGCCAGGGCGTCGCCAAGGGCCAGCGCGGCGGTGGTGCTGGCGGTCGGCGCCAGGTTGTGCGGACAGGCTTCCTCGGCGACGGCGGCATCGAGGTGGATGTCCGATTCGCGCGCCAGGGTCGATTCCGGAGCGCCGGTCATGCCGATCAGCCGGGCGCCCTGGCGCTTGATCAGCGGCACGATGCGCAGCAGTTCCTCCGATTCGCCGGAGTTGGACAGGGCCAGCAGCACGTCGTCGCGGGTGATCATGCCGAGGTCGCCGTGGCTGGCCTCGGCCGGGTGGACGAAATAGGCCGGCGTGCCGGTGCTGGCCATGGTGGCGGCGATCTTGCGGGCGACATGGCCGGATTTGCCCATGCCGCTGACGATCAGGCGGCCGCGGCTGGCGAGAATGAGGTCGACGGCGCGGGCGAAATTGTCGTCGAGCCGCCGCGCCAGTTCGGCAACGGCGGCCGCTTCGATGTTCAGGGTCCGCCGACCCAGTTCCAGAGAGCGTTCCGGGGCATGGCGAGGGGCGGAAGTACTTGGGTTCATGGACAGGCTGCGGTTATGATGGCCGGAGTATACCCGAATCGCGAAACGGCCCTTGAGCGCACTTTCCCTCGTCCTTCTGCTACTCGGCGCCTCGGTGCTCGCCGTAGTCGTTTTCCGCCGTTTCAACCTGCCGCCGGTGCTGGGTTACCTGCTGGTCGGCAGTGTCATCGGGCCGCATGCGCTGAACCTGATGTCGGAAATCCACAGCATGGAATACCTCGCCGAATTCGGCGTCGTCTTCCTGATGTTCTCGATCGGCCTCGAATTCTCGCTGCCCAAGCTCTACGCGATGAAACGCATCGTTTTCGGGCTGGGCTTGCTGCAGGTGCTCGTCACCATCGTCGTGGCGACGGCGCTGACGGTGCTGGCCGGTGTCGGCTGGCAGCTCGGGCTGGCGCTCGGCGGCGTGCTCGCGATGTCGTCCACCGCCGTGCTGACCAAGCTGCTGACCGAGCGCATGCAGCTTAATGCGCCCCACGGCCGCGAAGTCATGGGGGTGCTGCTGTTCCAGGACCTGGCCGTGGTGCCGTTGCTGGTGATCATCCCGTCGTTGACCCAGCCGCCGGAGAAGCTGGCGATCCTGCTCGGTATCGCGCTGGTCAAGGCGGTGGTGGTGCTGGCGGTGATCCTGGTTTTCGGCCAGAAGCTGATGCGCAAGTGGTTTACCTTCGTCGCCCGCGCCAAGTCCTCCGAGGTGTTCGTCCTCAACGTGCTGCTGATCACCCTCGGCTTGGCGACGCTGACGCAGCTGGCCGGTCTGTCGTTGGCCCTCGGCGCCTTCGTCGCCGGCATGCTGATTTCCGAAACCGAATACCGGCTGCAGGTGGAGGAGGACATCAAGCCGTTCCGCGATGTGCTGATGGGACTGTTCTTCGTCACCATCGGCGTCAAGCTCGACATGCACGTCGTCGTCGGCTTGTGGTGGCAGGTGCTGCTCGGCCTCGTCGCCTTGCTCGTCATCAAGGGCTTGATCGTCGGCCTGCTGTCGTGGCGCCTCGGCGCCTCGCCCGGCAATGCCATCCGTTCGGCGCTGTGGCTCTGTGCCGGCGGCGAATTCGGTTTCGTGCTTCTCGGCGAGATTGCCCGTATCCCGAATACCGTCGAGCAAGTGGTGTTGACGGTACTGGTGCTGTCGATGCTGATTGCACCGTTTATCGTCCAGTACAGCGAAAAGCTGGTGGTCCGCTTCGTCGCCAGCGAATGGCTGATGCGCTCGATGCATCTGACCCAGATCGCCGCCCAGTCGATGGCCACCGAGCGCCACGCCATCCTCTGCGGCTTCGGCCGCAACGGCCAGTACCTGGCCCGCTTCCTCGGCCAGGAGGGGATCAATTACATCGCCCTCGACCTCGATCCGGACCGTGTCCGCGAGGCCGCGGCCGGCGGCGAGAGCGTCGTCTTCGGCGATGCCGGGCGCAAGGAGGCGCTGATCGCGGCCGGCCTGATGCGGGCCAGCGTGGTCGTCGTCACCATGGCCGATACGCCGCTGGCCGAAAAGGTGCTGCATCACGTGCAGGCGGTGCGCCCCGACCTGCCGGTGGTCATCCGCACCTCCGACGAGCGCGACATGGCCAAGCTGACCAAGGCCGGCGCCGCCGAGGTCGTGCCGGAAATGCTGGAGGCCAGCCTGATGCTGGCCTCGCACGCCCTGGTGCTGATCGGCGTGCCGATCAACCGGGTCTTGAAGCGCATCCGCATCGTCCGTTCGCAGCGCTATCGTCTGCTGCGCGGCTTCTATCGCGGCATGAGCGACCGCGAAGAGGACGACAGCGACCAGCCGCGCCTGCATTCCGTCTGGCTGGGGCCGGGCGCCGCCGCCATCGGCCAAACGCTGGCCGAACTCGACCTGGAATCCAACGGATGCGAAATCAGCGCCATCCGCCGGCGCGGCATCCGCTCCATCGAACCGACACCGGAAACCCGGCTCGAGGAAGGCGACGTGATCGTCGTGCTTGGCGAGCCGGAGGCGGTGATGGCGGCTGAGCAGCGGTTGCTGCAGAAATAAAAGAGGAATGTTTTTTCAGGGGGGCAATTCACCCCCTGGAAAGACAAAGCCCGCCGAAGCGGGCAGCGTCTTGTCGAAATCTAGAGCCAGTTGATATCTGCCGGGCCGCGTCAGAGTGTCTTGCAAACGGTGTATAGCGTTACGCCGTCGTCCACGTAATTGGCTGCAGCTGCTTTGCGCGTGGGGTTGTTTCCCCCGTCAGCCGCAACATTCCCTGTTTGAGGGTAGCCGCGGACAACACCCCGTGAGGCAGCCCCGTCGTCAAACTGTGCATCGATGGCATTGGCGATTTTTCCGGGCAGATTGCTTGAGCAAACAACGGGACCCGCGAGCAAGGAACCACCTTCGCCAGCGGTACCTGCGTTGGTTTGTACGCCGATAATTCCACCGGTGGCATTGTTGGGTTGATCTCTGGTTGTCGTGTCGCCACCGATGAAGCCGGAGAGCCGGAGGTGCTGCCAAAATTTGCGCGACTCGTCACCGTCGGTGCCGCTATTGAACTCCCCTTCTATTTGGCCATTACCGTTGCCGTCTGCGGCGGCGGGATTCTGCCAGCGTGCGCTAGCACCATTGTCATCCCCCGGAAGCTTCCGATAACGATCCTGATAACCGTAGATGGCAGCTGTCATTCCATTGAGATCGTTGGCGACGTTCTTGATCTTGGCTTGTGTGATCAATTCCTGTCCCTTCAGCACGCCACCGAGCAGCAGGCCGATGATGACCAGCACGATGGCGATTTCGACGAGGGTGAAGCCCGTTTGACGGCTTTTCATGGCATGCTCCGGTTCAAATGCTTTGTCCTTCCATCTGCAAATTCCATGCCTGTAAAATCGGGCGGATATCTACGGCTATGGGTCTGATTTCGCAGGAAAAGTGTCGAAAAATGGACAGCCTGTCGTAATAATGGACGCCCGCCCCACGCAAAAACTGGCCGCCCACCTGGCCGACTGGTCGCATCTGCTCCTCGCCGCGCATCTGCTGATGCTGCACGTGCTGGCTTTCGGCGGCTGGCAGTTGCCGGCGGTGCGCCTGCTGTGGGTGGCGGCGCTCGGCCTGTTCCTGCTGTGGCAGCCCTTCGTCGCCGGCGAGCGGCCGATCAGCCTGCGCCAGGGCGCTATCCTGTTCGCCGTGGTGCTGGCATCGACCTGGTTTCTCGGGCCGTGGCTGTTGCTGGTCTGGTGCGGCGCGCTGGCCGGCGCCATCGGCGGCCGCGTGTTGTGGAGCGAGCGGCGCGGCGAGCGCATCGGCTACCTGCTGGCTTTCGGCTACGTGATCGGCTTGACCGTATTCGGCGTGGTGCCGGAAATTTCGGCCAAGGTGGTGCTCGATCCGCTGTCGCGTCAAGCTTTCGCCCGCCTGATGCCGTTGCTGCTGCTGTTGCTGCTGGTGTTCCCGGCGCGGGCGCCGCAGCGGCGGGCCGGCGAAGCCTTCGACCTGTTCTACGGCATGCTGGTGTTCCTGGTGCTGGCGGTGTTCGTGCTCGGTTCCCTGGCCTATATGCTGGTCGGCGGGGTCGGCTACGTCGAGGCCCTGTTTTCCACGTCGCTGACCGTGGCGGCGGCGCTGCTGGTCGTCGCCTGGGCGTGGAATCCGCGCGCCGGCTTCTCCGGCATCGGTTCGGCGGTGTCGCGCTATCTGCTGTCGGTCGGCATGCCGCTGGAACAGTGGCTGGTGCAACTGGCCGCCGAGAACGAGCGCGAGAGTGATCCGCTGCATTTCCTCGCGGCGGTCATGGGGCGCCTGCAGGGCATGCCCTGGGTCGTCGGCAGTGCCTGGGCGGCGGCCGGGCAGAGCGGTCAGATCGGCGGGCACAGTCCCCACCGCCATGTCTATCAGGCGGCGGATTTGGCGCTGACTATCTACTTCCGCCTGCCGCCGTCGCCGTCGATGCGCTGGCACGTCGAATGGTTGCTGCGCCTGGCTGCCGAGTTCTACGAGGTCAAGCGCCAGGCGCACGAGTTGCAGCGCATCGGCTACCTGCAGGCGGTTTACGAAACCGGTTCGCGCGTCACCCATGACGTCAAGAATCTGCTGCAATCGATGCAGGGCCTGTGCTACGCCGCTGCTCAGCCGGGCGATCCGGCGCAACTGGCCGGATTGCTCGGCAAGCAGTTGCCGCTGCTGACCGAGCGCCTGCGCGTCACCCTGGACAAACTGCAGACGCCGATGGTCGAGCAGGGTGGCCGGGAGGTGGCCGGCGAATGGTGGTGGCGCCTGCGCAGCCGCTATGCCGAGCGCGGCATCGACTGGCTGGGCGTGCCGAATGCCGGCGAGGAACTGCCTGCCGCCCTGTTCGACAGTGTCGCCGAGAACCTGCTGCAGAATGCGCTGGCCAAGCGTCAGCGCGAGCCGGCGCTGAATATCGCGGTGAGTTTTGTCGACGGCACCCTGAGCGTCGATGATGACGGCGCGCCGTTGGCGCCGGCGCTGGCGCTGAAGGTGCTGCGCGAGCCGGTCAATTCCGAGGACGGCCTGGGTATCGGCCTGTACCATGCCGCTCGCCAGGCGGCGGCGGCCGGCTATGTGCTGGAGTTGGCCGAGAACCGTGCCGGCCGGGTGAGCTTCAGGCTCGCGCCGCGTCGCTGACCGTGCTGCTTGCACCGGCATCGGTCGGGCCGAGCAGGCGGTACACGGTGGTCTGGCCTTTGCCCTTGAGGTGGATGCGCTGCGGTTCGGCGAACCGGAACTGGTCGGCCAGGCGGCTGTGGGTCGTGGCGTCGACCTGGATCATGCCCGGCACGCCTTCCGTGGTGATCCGGCTGGCCAGGTTCACGGTGTCGCCCCAGAGGTCGTAGATGAATTTCTTCTTGCCGACGACGCCGGCGACGATCGGGCCGGTACCGATGCCGATGCGCACGTCGAGCTGCAGGTCGTTCACGACGAAATCGCGGCGCAGCAGGTCGCGCATGGCGATCGCCAGCTCGGCGATGGATCGGGTGTAGTTGCCCTGCTCGTGGTTGAGGCCGCCGGCGACCATGTAGGCGTCGCCGATGGTCTTGATCTTCTCGACGCCGTACTGCTCGGCCAGTTCGTCGAAGGACGAGAAGATGCGATTGAGCATGGCGAAGACCTGCTGCGGCGTCATGCCTTCGGCGATGCGGGTGAAATCGACGATGTCGGCGAACATCACGGTGACATCGGCGAAACCGTCGGCGATGGTCTGCTTGTCGCGCTTCAGGCGTTCGGCGATGGGGCCGGGCAGGATGTTGAGCAGCAGGCGCTCGGAGCGCTCCTGCTCTTCCAGCAATTTTTCGTGGGTGGCTTCCAGTTCGGCCTGGGTGCGGGCTTTTTCCGCGACCGCGTAGCGCAGCAACAGATAGACGATGCTGGAGATGGCGGCGAAGTTGAGGGCGAAGAAGAAGACGCTGGTCTGCGTCGCGATCTTCGGCGCGTTGCCGAGCGGGCTGTCGGCCAGGTAATAGTCGAAGAAGCCGGACAGCGCGGTCAGGAACAGATAGGCGACGATCCAGGCGATCGATTCGCGCGGGCCGAAGAACAGCACCGCGCCGATCGGCGCCAACAGGCCCCACAGGCTGGTGCCGCTGGCCGTGATGAAATTGCCGATACCCCATTGCACGGCGAAGGGCGCGAAGAGAAACAGCGCCAGTTGCGAATAGCGGAAAAAATTGAAATTGCCGCTATGAAAGAAGAACAGCAGGTTGCCGACCAGCAGCAGTTGGAAAATGAACGGCGCGGTGGCCGAGAACTGCGGCCCGAGCTGGCCGTAGAGGAACAGCCAGAGCATCGAGCCGAGACAGACGAGGCCGGTGGCGAAGATCAGCAGGGATTTCTTCAGCCGTGTCTCGGCATCGTCGGCCGGGTCGATGCCGGCGTTGCGCAGGGATAGAAGAAAGGAAGGCTGGCTCACGGGATCGGGGCGGCGTCATGGCGACTGCATGGCCCAGTGTGGCAGTGCCGATGGACAGGGTCAATACGCCTTCCGCCGAGGTCCGCATCAGGGCAGGCGGCCGGCGGTCAGCATCCGGCTCATCAGGATGGGCAAGGGGATCCAGATCACTTCGTCGTCGAAATCGGGGCCTTGCTCGTGGCTGAAAAAACCGCTGCTGCCGTGGGTATTTTCCTTTTCGTGGCCGGTGGCGCCGGGGCGCTGTTGACCATCGCGGTTGTAACCGCCGAGGCCGTTGCGGCCGTGGGAGATGACGATGGCCGGGAGATCGTCGGCGATTATCGTGCCGCTTTGGTCGCGGACCGTGATGTTGCCTTTATTTGTCAGCGTGAAGCCAGCCAGTGCGGGAGGAGTTGGCAAGGCGGAAAAATCGGAGGAAACCTTATACGTGAAGCGTTGCCCCCAAGGATCAGTTTCCGGTAGTCCCAGGGTGGCCCAGGGCAAGACGCCGGTAATTTGGCCAGGTTTACTCAAACCAGCCCCCTCCGTTCCCGAGGGCTGCTCCGGGTCGGCTGCCAGCGGCAGGTACCCATTGGCTGCAACATAGCCAAGCAACGCCTCGCGAATGTCGGCTAGCTGGCGGCGGACTTCGCTCAGCCGCTGGATTTCCTGCTGGGTGCTCAGGGTCATCATCAGGCCGCCGGCGAGCAATGTAAATATAACCAGGACGATGGCTAGTTCGACCAATGAAAAACCGGTGCTTCGGCCGGAGGGGCGAATGGGGGTCATGGCAGGCTTATCTTTTTGGCATCGATGGTAAGGGTGGCTGCCGTACGGTCATAGACGATCAATGGGAACCAGCCGTTGTTTTCCAGTGTTTTGTACCATGGCGCCGCGCAGTTTTCCGGTGGGGAGACTGTGCGGCAAAGCGGATTCCGCTGGTCGTAGATAGCTTCCCGATAGGGAAAGCTGCCGCTTTCCACGGATGGATCAGCGGTGCCGTCATTGTTGCTGTCGGCGAAGGTCAGAGTGCCACCGGCAGCACGCACTGCCTGCCGAATCTCACCCAGAACGCGCGGAGCCAGCGCAGCCATCAGCGCACTGCGGCCGACGGCGACGACACGGTCGTTGAAGTAACTATCGGCTGGCCCTGAATAATAGCGATTGTCACCGTTGCGGTTGCTGGTCATCGGATCGCCGTTGCGGTCGTCGAGATAGTCGGCGATATTGGCGCTCGGCCGGTTCTGGCCAGTCAGCGCGCCGCCCGGCGCGATGATCAGCGCGACGATGTCGCCTTGGCCGTCGAGGAACAAGGTGCCGGGAGTGTTGCGGTTGATCGCTGTGCTGCCGTCACTGAAGTTGGGCGAGAGTACATACCATAAGCCTTCTCCGGCGGCATCGCGGGGATCGTCGAGATCGAGGGTGCGCCACGGCAGCCAGCCAGCGTACGCCGGGCAGTTGCTACCGGTAAGCATGTCGGCCTTGCCATCTCCCGGCACGTTATTGCCGGGGATGTTGGTTATGAGGTCCGGGCAGGGCAGGCTACCGGGATGGTTGGTGTCGAGCATGGCACGAGCCAGCAACGCCTCGCGGGCAGCAGTCAGCACAGCCGTGGTTTTGGCTTCACGGTCGAGGGCGAGGGAAGCGCTATTGGCGCGCTGCAACAGGAACATTCCGGTGGCGAGGATCAAAACCAGCATCAGGCCGAGCAGGATTACGCCGCGTTGCGTTTGGCGAAAGGTGGTCATGGCTGGCCTGGGGTGATGATGATGCGGCCGTTGCCAAGCAGCGGCTGGCGGGCGCCGGTGACGGGATCGAAGCTGTCACCGACGGGCACCGGGGGGGGCGGTGCGCTGCCGCTCCAGTCGGGCTGGCCGTTGATCCAGCGGGTGGTGCCGCCGCCTGAGCGACGGATTTCGCCGGTGACGGTCAGGCGTCGCTGGCCGTCGTCGCCGGGGGCGCGCAGGCGCTGTTGGTCGAGAGCCTGGCGCTGCTGCGGCGTCAGGAACAGGCGGCCGAGATCGGCCTCTTCGCCGACGGCTGGGACGGCGGCGGCGAGGAGCAGGAGGAAGTAAGCGACTAGTTTCATGGCAGCCTCCAATAGCATCACGGGCGATCGACGGTGACCCAGCGCAGGTCGCATTCGGCCGTCAACTGGGCGAGATCGGCGGCGGCCTCGCGGCCGGCAAGCGGGGCCAGCGTGCACTGGCGGATCAGCACCAGGGCCTTGGCCTCGCGCTGCAGGCTGGCGAGGATACGCAACAGGTCTTCTTCGTGCACCAGCCGCAACTGCAGCCGCATCGGACTGACGAAATAGGCGTAGTTGCCGTCGCTTTGGTGCAACGGCTGGCGAACCCCGAATTCGTAACCGAGGCCGGGAATGCGCAGCCGGTACTGGATGTCGCGCAGCAATTCGGTCCACTCCAGGCGCCGCTCGGGGCCGGCGATGCCCGATTGCTGCAGGCGCTGGAAAACCCGCGCCCGCTCTTTCAATTCCTGCTCCTCGGTGCGTACCTGGCTCAAGCGCTGTTCGATGCGCTGTTTGCGCGCGGCTGCCGCATCGCGCTGGCGCTGCGCGGCCTCCAGGTCGCCATAGCTCCACCAAGCCGGCAGGGTCGCCAGCAGCATCAGCGTCAGGGCGCCGAGCATGGGCCACAGCAACTTGTCGAGGTCGCGCCGGGTCAGCTTCATGGCTTCGCCGCCCGGCTGATTTCGATGGCGAAAGGTCTTGCCTGGCCGGCTTCGCCACTGCGGTCGCCGCCGCGCAGCGGCCGTCCCGATTCGAGGTCGAAGGGTTGTTGCCGGACGCGCACGCTGTTGTCCGGGTCGTGCCGCAGCCGCTCGACGAAAGCGTTGAAAGTGGCCAGTACTTCGCGCGGGCTTGCCGTCGGCGGCAACTGGATGTGGCCGTGGACGACGGTTGTCTCCTCGTTGCCTTCGATGGCGGCGGCGGCCGTCATTTCACCCGAGGGGGGACTTGGCGCGTCGCGGCCGATCCGCCATTCGAGGCGGTCGAGGACGATTGCCGGCATTTGTTCGAGCACCTGTCCGAGACGCCGCAGGGCCTGCTCGGGGTGGCGCTGCTGCTGGCCGACCGCGGTGTGCTGGTTGGTCAGGCGGCGCAGGGTGTCGTTATCGATGCCCAGTTGCGGGAAGGTGGCGGCGATTTCGCCGTAGCGGGTTTCCAGTTCGCTTTCGCTGGCCTGCAGGGAACGGGTTTCCTGGCGCAGGGAATAGGCGGTGTAGGTTTCGCGGGCGGTGAACAGGAGGCCGCCAAGCAGGATGACCAGGCCGGCGCCGATGATGCCGCGGCGCAACCGGGCGATCTGGTAGTCGTGGCGGTGGCTGGCGCCGGCGAATTGCTGACGCGGCGGCGCGGTGGCCAGCAGCTGAAGGTAGAGCAGGTCGCAGCGATTGTCCTCGGGCAGCGTCTTGAGACCGAGCTTGCCGGCGGCGACGTGGCTGTCGACGACGGTGAAGCTGAGGTTGCCGTGTTCCGGACAGGCCTTGGCGATGGCCGACACGGCCGGCGGGTAGGCGACGATCAGTACGGGCAGGCGTTCTTCGCGGCCGATCAGGCGCTGGCCGATCAGGTATTGCTGCAACTTGCCGGCCTCGGCGGCGAAGCTGCTGGCGATGCCGGCGATGCTGCTGTCGTTGACCGGGGCCATGCGCGAGAAGAGCGTGCGGCCGTCGCGCAGGTAGCTTTCGCGGATCGAGTGGTCCTGCATGGTCAGCAGCAGGCAACCCTGGCGTTCGCCGCCAAGCTTGTGCAGCAACTGGCCGCCAAGCTGGGCGACGGTGTAGATGCCGGCCAGCGGCGCCTCGGCATCGGCGATGCGCTTCAGCCAGGGTTCGAAATGGGCTGGATTGGTCAGTGCCGCGAGCAGCAGCTTCTCGTTCTTGCGCCGGCTTTTCTCGTAGCCGAGCGAAAAGGCGGTGGCCAGCGGCGAACCCATGAAATGCTGGCCGATCTTGCGGACGATCAGTGCCTGGCGGTCGCCGCCGAGCAGGAAGGGGATGGTTTCGAGGACGTGTTCTTCCTCGGCGATATTGGCCAGCAAGGCGAAGTGGCTGTCGCGCCACTGCGCCAGGTAGTCGCTGAAGGCGAGCAGGCCGTCGTCGCTGTTGGTGAAGCTGCCTTCCGGGTGCAGCTGGCCCTGCCGCCAGGCGTAGGCCGTCAGGCGGTGGGTGCTGAGGTAGAACAGGCGGCGGGCGCTCACGTGGGCAACTTGCTGATGACGTCGTAGATCGGGCCGATGACCGACAGCATAATCCAGCCGAGCAGGGCGCCCATGAACAGCGTCAGGATCGGCTCGATCAGCGACTGCGCCTTGCCGACCGATTCCTTGACGTCGCGGGTGTAGAAATAGCTGACGTTGAGCAGCGCCCGGTCGAGCGCGCCGGAGTTCTCGCCGACGCGCAGCATGCGCACCACCAGCGGCGGGAACAGGCCGACGTCGTGGAAGGCGCCGGCGACGTTGCGGCCTTCGCGGATCGAATGCTCGGCGCGCTCCAGGGCCATGCGGACGACGCGGTTGCCGACGATGTCCTGGGTCGTGCGGATCGACTCGAGGATCGGGATGCCGGCGGCGTAGAGCATGGCGAAGGTGTTGGCGAAGCGCGACAGGATGATTTTCTTCAGGATCGGGCCGAGCACCGGCAGGCGCAGCTTGAGGCCGTCGAGCCGGGTGCGGGCGACCGGGTTGCGGCGGACGACGAACAGCGCGATTCCACCCACGGCCAGCGGCAGCAGCGGAATCACGTACCAGTAACCGACCAGCAGGTCGGAGACGAAGAACAGCGCCCGGGTCTGTAGCGGCAGCACCTGGCCCATGTTTTTCACGAACAGTTTGAGCTGCGGCACCATGTACACCATCAGGAACAGCGTCGCGGCGACCACCACCGTGGCGACGAAGGCCGGGTAGAGCAGCAGCTTCTTGGTGTGCGAGACCAGTTCGTCCTCCCAGCGCAGCGACTCGCCGAGGCTGTCGAGCACTTCCGGCAGCTGGCCGCTGTTCTCGCCGGCCCGCACCAGGTTGACGAAGACCTGCGAGAACACGTCGGGATGCGTCTCCATGGCCTGCGACAGGGTCTGGCCGCCCTCGATGTTCTCGATCAGTACCGCCACCACCTCACGGAAGCGGGGCTGCTCGATCGAGTCGCGCAGGTCGGTCAGGCCGTCAAGGATGGGCACGCCAGCCCGTGTCAGTTGTTCGAGATGGAAGCAGAAATTGATCAGTTCCGACCGCGGCACACCGCGCGGCCCGAACAGCGAGCGGTGCTCGACCAGCTTGCCGGTGACCAGATCGAGTTCCATGCGCTTGAGGCGCATTTCCAGGTCGATCAGGTTGATGGCGTCGAGCCGGCCGTAGGTCATGCGGCCTTCGGCGTTGACGGCCTTGTAGTCGAACAGCATGGCTACATCCGGTCAGTCAGGTCCACCACCCGCGCCAGTTCCTCCAGCGAGGTGGTGCCGTTCAACACGCGCCGCAAGCCGTCGTCGGCCAGCGTGGCGAAACCCTGGGCCTGCGCCCGGTTGCGGATTTCGTGGGTGGTCGCGCGGCGGGCGATCAGTTCGTCGAGGCCGGCGTCGATGCGCAGCAGTTCCATGATCGCGATGCGCCCGCGATAGCCCTGGAAGTCGCAGCGCTCGCAGCCGGTCGGCCGGAACAGCACTGGCCGCTGGCCGTCGGCGAGCCGGCCGAGCAGATGCAATTCGTGCGCCTCGGCGTGGTAGGGCGACTTGCAGTGCTCGCAGAGGCGGCGGATCAGGCGCTGGGCAACGATGCCGATGATGTTGCCGGCCATGATGTCGGGCAGCACGCCGATGTCGAGCAGGCGCGGCACGGCGCCGATGGCCGAGTTGGTGTGCAGGGTGGTGAACACCTGGTGGCCGGTCATGGCGGCGCGGAAGGCCATCTCGGCCGTCTCGGCGTCGCGCACCTCGCCGACCAGGATGACGTCCGGATCCTGGCGCATCATCGAGCGGATGCCGTTGGCGAAGTCGAGCTTGGCGTTCTCCACCACCGAGGTCTGGCGGACCAGGGCCATCGGGTATTCGACCGGGTCTTCGAGGGTCATGATGTGGATGCCCTCGGCGTTGATGTGGTTGAGCACCGAATACAGCGTCGTCGTCTTGCCGCTGCCGGTCGGGCCGGTGACCAGGATGATGCCCTCCGGCCGGGAAATCATCAGCTTCAGCTGGTGCAGATGCTCCTCGGCCAGGCCGAGCTGTTCGAGCGGGACGATGCCCTTCTGCCGGTCGAGAATGCGCAGCACGATGTTCTCGCCGTGGATGGTCGGCTGGCTGGCGACGCGGAAGTCGACGGCGCGGCCCGACACCGACAAGCCGATGCGGCCGTCCTGCGGCGCCCGCATCTCGGCGATGTTCATCCCCGACAGCACCTTGATGCGCACCGTCATCGCCGGCCAGTAGGATTTGTGCAGGGCGCGGATCTGCCGCAGCATGCCGTCGATCCGGTAGCGGATGCGCAGGAAGTTGGCTTCCGGCTCGAAGTGGATGTCGGAAGCCTCGCGCTTGACGGCGTCGGTCATGATCGAGTCGATCAGGCGCACCACCGGCTGGCTGTACTGGTCGTCGCTGGCCGAGATGCTCTTCCAGTCGATCTCGCCGGTCTCGATCTCGTGCAGGATGCCGTCGATCGACAGCTCGTGGCCGTAGTACTGGTCGATGGCCCGGTCGATTTCCGACTCGCCGGCGAGCAGCGTCTCGATCTCGGCATGTTCGTCGATCAGCGTGCGTACGCGGTCGAGGCCGACGATGTCGTTGATGTCGGAAATGGCCAGGGTCAGCCGCCGGTTGTGCTGGTCGTAGTCGAGCGGCAGCAGGTGGTAGCGCTTGGCCAGTTCGCGCGGCACCATCTTCAGCGCCTGCGGATCGACCACCGCGTGCGACAGGTCGATGCTCTGCTTGCCCAGGCTTTCCGACAGCGCCTGGCGCAAGGTCGCCTCGGTGACGAAGCCGAGCGACACCAGCAGCTTGCCGATCGGCTGGTTGTGCTTCATCTGCTCGAGCAGCGCGATGCGCAGCTGGTCTTCCGACAGGATGCCTTCGGAAATCAGGATCTGGCCGAGCGGCGGGCGTTGCAGCGTCGAGGGACTCATCGCGTCAGGGCTGCAGGGCGGCCAGACGGCGGCGCACCTGCTCGCTGTCGAAGGCCGCCGGCCGTCGCGCGGCGGCTTCCAGGGCCAGCCGGTAATGCTGGGCGGCGGGGCGGGGCTGGTGCAGCTGGTCGAGGCCGACCGCCAGATTGAACAGATAGTCGGGATTGTCGGGGTCGGCGGCGACGGCGTTGAAATAGTGCTGCTGCGCCTCGGCCCAACGCTGCTGGCGGGCGTAGAGATTACCCAGGGCGAAGTTGAGTTCGGCCGACTGCGGCTGACCGGCGAGCAAGGTCTTCAGCCGGCTCTCGGCGGCCTGGGCGTCGCCGCCGGCGGCGCGGCTGGCCAGCGTCGCCGCCTGCGCCGCCGGATTGCTCGGGTCGGCCGCCAGCGCCCGCTGCCGCCAGCCTTCCGCCTCGCTGAAACGGCCCTGGTGCTGGGCGATGGCGGCCAGCGCCAGCAGGGCGTCGGTCTGCTGCGGATCGCGCTGCAGCACCTGGAGGAAAGACTGGTGGGCGCCCGCCAGGTCGCCGGCCCGCAGGCGGGCGTGCGCCTGGGCCAGGTCGGGATCGGTGCGCGGCGGCGTGCGGCTCAGGCGGATCGGTGCCGCGGCCGGCGTCGGCTCGGTGCGCGGCGGCGCGGCGTGGCGCGGGGTAGCGCCGAGGGCCGCGGCCGCTTGCGGTGCGACCGATGGCTGTACGGCGGCTTCCGGCGCGGGCGGCGGCGGTGCGACCGGAAAGGCCGCGCCGGCCGGCGGCAGGCCGGCCAGGGCCGGCGTATCGCCGCTGGCGGTCGGCGCCATGAAGGACGGCGGGCTGGCCGGAGTCGCCGGCGGCTGCGGCTGGGCGGCGAGATGGCCCTTGTTCAGGCCCGCGACCTGATACCAGACATAGCCGCCGATGCCGAGGCCGGCCAGGGCCAGCACGCCGAGGCTCAGCCAGAGCAGGCTGCGGCTGGCGGTAGCCGGTTCCTGTTTGGCGGCGAAGCTGTTGCGGGCCATGGCCTGACCGTTGGTGGCGCCCGGGGCATAGGCCGGCGGCGGTTCCGGTCGCGGCGGCGCAGCCGCCGGCTGCGCCGAACGGGCCAGGTCGGCGTCGACGGCGGCGAGATGTTCGGCCAGGTCGGGCAACGGGCGATTCCCGGGAGAATCGCGGGCCAAGGGCTCCAGGCTCAGGCCGCCATCGCCGCCCGACGCCTCCTTGCCGGCCTGCTGGCGGGCGGCTTCCTGTTTGCTCGCTTCGGCCCGCTTCAGGGCATCCATCAACAGGCTCATGCCGGGCTCTCAGCGACTGGGGGTGATGTTGAACGGCTGCGCTTCGTTCGGCTGGGCGAAAAAATCGCTGCCGGGCAGATACGGGCGCAGGTTGGCGTAGTCGCCGTCGAGGCTGGGGTCGCGGATGACTACCGGGCGCAACAGGATGACCAGTTCGGTTTTTTGCGCCAGGTTGTTGCGATTGTTGACCAGTTCGCCGACGAACGGAATTTGGCCGAGCAGCGGTATGCGCTGGGTCCGATAGTCGATCTTGTCCTCCATCAGGCCGCCGAGAACAGCGATGTTGCCGCTGGCGACGCGCATCACTGACTCGATTTCCTTGGTCCGGATTACCGGGACCAGGTTCTGGATGGTGGTGGTGGTCAGCGCTGTTGTTACCCGCAGGTTCGGGTTCGGGTCCTGGATCGTGTCGGCCACTGAGGTGATGGTCGGCCGGATGTTGAGGGTGACGGTGTTGTTGTCACTGATTTGCGGTGTAACACTGACCACCAGGCCGACCGAGACCGACTGCGGGGTTGTGGTGTAGGTAATCTGGGAACCGACGTTGGCGGTATTGGTGGTGTCGGCCTTGACGTTGAAATAGACGAAATTCTCGACCACTTTAAGCAGCGCCGTCTGGTTGTTCAATACCGACAGACGTGGGCTCGACAGAACCTTGGTCGTGCCGAAGGTTTCGAACAGGCTGACCAGGGCCGTTGGGTCGCCGCCGCGCGTATAGGTCAGGTTCTGCGCGTTCGGGGTCAGGGTGTCGCCGATGAACTGGAAAGAGCCGCCGCGGACCAGTTCGGTCCAGTTGATGCCCTGCTGGTAACCGTCGTTGAGTGCGACTTCGACGATGGTGGCCTCGATCAGCACCTGGCGGCGGGCCGAATTGGCGACGCGGTCGAGGAATTCCTGGATGCGCTCGTGCTGGCGCTGGGTGGCGCGGACGGTGACGACGCCGGTTTCCGGATTGACGATGACCGAGGCGGCTTCGCGGAACGTGCTGGTGCGGTAGATGGCGGTGCCGCTCCGCTGGCTGTTGGCGGTCGGCGCGGCATTGGTTTGCAGCGCGTTGGCGATGGCCTGGGCGGCGCTGCGGCCGGTCTGCGGCAACGCCGCGGCGCCGCTGGCGGACTGTTCGGCGCTTTGCTCGACGAAGGTCTCGCTGGAGCCTTCCGGCAGGATCTTGTCGGTTTCGCGCAGCAGATCCTTGATGTTTTTTTCCAGCGATTCCCAGAAGCGGTTCTTCGAGCTGTTCTCGATCTGCGTCGTCGACACGTTGCCAGCGCCGCCGCCGGCCATGCCGCCACCGCTGCCGTAGTTGCCGGTGCCGGTGGCGATCTGGGTATTGGTCGAGACGGTGGCCGTGATGTTGCGCGACATGTTCACGTAATCCACCTGGTAATGCTTGAGGAAAGGCGAGTCGGGCATCACCGCCAGGTTCGGGCCGTCGATTTCGAAGCGCATGTCCACCTGCTTGGCGATGCGGCTGAGAATCTGCGGCAGGGTCTGGTCGATGGCGTTGAGCGAGACGACGCCGGTGATGCCGGGGTGGATGTCGACATTGACCTTGGCGTCGCGCGCCAGGGCGAACAGCAGGTCGTGCACCGGCACGTTGTTGACCACCACGCTGTAGGTTTCGGCCTTGGCCTGCGGGCGGGGCGGCGGCAGGGCCAGTGTCTGCTGCACCGGGCTCGGGATCGGGGCGGCGGCGGTCGGCCCGGCCGTTTCGCCGCCGAGGTGGCCCTTGAACGGCTCGCGCGGCGTCGGGGCCGCGCAGGCGGCCAACATCAGCGAGATGATCGTTGCGCTGGAATATCCGATTTTCATCGGCTCGTTACCTTGTTTCGACTGTCAGGCGCCATCCGGCCCGGATTCGGCCGATGCTAGCACGTTCGCCAATGGATCGTCATGGCCGGCGGACCTCAATGCAGGCGTGAAACCTGGCGCGGGAATGGTTGCGCCGCCTTGACCGATTCCGGCAGGGCCAGCATCGCGGCGGCGGCGGCCTCGCGATTGGGGAAATCGCCGTAGATCACGCCGACCCGGTCGCGGCCGGAAAGGCTGGAGCGGTAGGCGCGCACTTCGGCCGGGTCGAGTTCTTCGGTGGCGCGGGCGAGAAAGCCTTCGATCTGGCCGGTGTTGCCGGCGTCGGTGGCGAGCAGTTGGATGAAGTAGTGCCGGCGCGGCGCGCCGGCGATCCATTCTTCATATTGCTCCATGTGCTTGCGGGTCAATGGTCCGAAGCGCAGGTTGGCGAGCGGTGCCGGCGCTTCGGCCAGGCCCAGCGGGCGGGCCGGTGCCGGCTTGGCGGCGGGGCTTTCCCTGGCCGGATCGCCGTGGCCGGTATGGCGCGTGCCGAGGGTGAAGGCCAGGATCAGCAGGAGTACCGCCAGCAGGCTGCCGGCCAGGCCCCACAGCAGGGCCCGGTTGCCATTCGGCTCGGCGCTGTGCAGGGGGGCGAAGCGGGCATCCTGGGTGGCGATGGCGACGTCGTCGCCGTCCACCTGCCGGCTACCGCGCGAGTAGGCGGCGAGCAGGGCCTTGTCGGCGAGGATGTTGATGCGCCGCGACAGGCCTTGGGAAACTTCGGCGATCTGGCGCACGGCGGCGGCGGTGAACAGGTCGGCGCCGTTGTGGCCGGCGGTGCGCAGGCGGAATTCGAGATAGCCGGCGACGTCGTCGGGTTTCAGCGGGCTGAGGTTGAAGTGCTGGGTGATGCGCTCGCGCAGCTGGCGCATGCTGTTGGCGGCCAGCCGCTGGTCCAGTTCGGGCTGGCCGAACAGCACGATCTGCAGCAGCTTGGCCGATTTCGACTCGAGGTTGGAGAGCAGGCGGATTTCCTCGAGCGATTCGGCCGGCATGGCGTGGGCTTCGTCGATCAGCACGACGACCTTCTTGCCGGCGGCATAGCGGGCGATCAAGGTTTCCTGCAGGGCGCGCATCACCGCGTGCGGTGCCTTGTCGGCGGTCGGAATGGCGAGTTCGTCGGCGATCGCGCCGAGCATGTCGTGACGCGACAGCGACGGGGTGGCGATGTACAGCGTTTCGACGTTGGCCGGCAGGCGTTCGAGCAGCATCCGGCAGAGCATGGTCTTGCCGCTGCCGACTTCGCCGGTGACCTTGACGATGCCTTCGTCCTGGGTGACGGCGTAGATCAGCGCCTCGAGCGTCGGGCCGCGGTTGGCGCCGGAGAAGAAATAATCGGTGTGCGGCGTGATGCGGAAGGGCGGTTCGCGCAGTCCGAAATGTTCCAGATACAGGCTCATCGGCGGTTCCAGCTTTCCATGCGGTTGTACAGGGTGGTGCGGTTGATGCCGAGACGGCGGGCGGCGCGGCTCATGTTGCCGCCGCTCAGTTCGATGGCCGCCTCGATGTAGCCGCGTTCCCACAACTCGAGCGTGGCGTCGAGGGACAGCGGGTCGGTCTGTTCGAGATGCTGGCGCGCCGCCGCCCGTACCTGGTCGAGGTCGCCGGCGGCCAGGCCGCGCGGCGCCGGCGGCGTCTCCTCGTCGCTGGCCTCGAATTCGGCGCGCAGCCGGTCGGCGTCGACTTCCTGGCCGGGATGGCCGGCGACCAGGCGGATCACGATGTTGCGCAGCTCGCGCACATTGCCCGGAAAGGCATAGTCGAGCCATAGCGCCCGCGCCGCCGGGCTCAGCGAGAAGGGCGCCAGCCCGGCCTTGGCGGCGTAGAGGCGGGTGAAGTGCTCGAGCAGGCGCAGACGGTCGTCGCCCATGTCGCGCAGGGCGGGCACGGCGATGGAAAAGACCGACAGGCGGTGATACAGGTCGGCGCGGAAGCGGCCGGCGCGGATTTCCTTGCGCAGGTCGCGGTTGGTGGCGGCGATGATGCGGGCGCTGGAGCGCCGCGTCTGGGTTTCGCCGACGCGCTGGTACTCGCCGTTCTCCAGCACGCGCAGCAGCTTGGGCTGCAAATCGAGCGGCAGTTCGCCGATTTCGTCGAGGAACAGCGTGCCGCTGTCGGCGTCCTCGAAATAGCCGGACTTGGCGCCGGCGGCGCCGGTGAAGGCGCCGCGGGCATGGCCGAACAGCGTCGGTTCGAGCAGCGCCGGCGAAATCGCCGCACAGTTCAGGGCGAGGAAAGGCTTGTCGCGGCGGGCGGTCAGGCGATGCAGGTAATGGCTGGCGACGACGTCCTTGCCGCTGCCCGATTCGCCCTCGATCAGCACCGGAAAGGCGAGGTCGGCGTACTGGCCGAGCTGCAGGCGCAGGCGCTGCATCGGCAGGCTGTCGCCGATCAGGCCGGCGGCCGGCGCCTCGCAGAAGCTCAGCGCCTGCTGCAGCAGGGCGAGCAGGCGGCCCGGATCGCAGGGCTTGCCGACGAAGTCGATGGCGCCCAGCGTGCGCGCGTGGCGGGCATTGTCGTCGTCATTCTGGCCGGTCAGGGTGATGATCTTCATCTCCGGCGCCAGGGCCAGCAGGTCGCCGATCAGCGCGAAGCCCTCGTCCGGGCGGTGCGGCAGGGGCGGCAGGCCGAGGTCGACCAGGGCCAGTCGCGGCGTTCGCCGCAGTTGGCGCAACAGGCTCAGGGCCTGCGGGCGGGAATGGCTGGTCACGACGTCAAAAGCCCGGGCGAAGGCGAAACTGAGCGACTCGGTGATCAGCGGGTCGTCGTCGACGATCAGCAACAGGGGCTTGGCGGCAGACAAGGACGCAACATTCCAAATGAAATTTGTCCGATTATAGCCCCGTCCCCGCAGGGGGGCGGCCGGGGCATCTGCTAAAATCGCCGGACTCTTTTTTGGGATAACGATTTGTCGGACGACTTCCTGGTCGATATCGAAGACCTGCATTTCAATTATGACGGGCGCCCGGTGCTGGAGGGGATCAACATGAAGATCCCGCGCGGCAAGGTGGTGGCCATCATGGGCGGTTCCGGCTGCGGCAAAACCACGTTGTTGCGCTGCATCGGCGGCCAGTTGAAGGCCAGCCGCGGGCGCGTGCGCCTCGATCGCCACCGCGTGTCGGAAATGTCGCATGCCGAGTTGTATGCCATCCGCCGCCAGATGGGCATGCTGTTCCAGTTCGGGGCGCTGTTCACCGACATGTCGGTGTTCGACAACGTCGCTTTTCCGATTCGCGAACATACCGACATGTCGGAGGAGATGATCCGCGACCTGGTGCTGATGAAGCTTGCCGCCGTCGGTCTGCGCGGCGCGCACCAGTTGATGCCTGGACAGCTTTCCGGCGGCATGGCGCGGCGCGTGGCGCTGGCCCGGGCGGTGGCGCTCGATCCGATGCTGCTCATGTACGACGAGCCGTTTACCGGCCTCGACCCGATCGCGCTGGGCGTCATCGGCCAGTTGATAAGGAAGCTCAACGACGCCCTCGGCGCGACGTCGATCATGGTTACCCACGACATCCAGGAATCGCTGCTGATCGTCGATTACATCTATTTCATCTCCGGCGGCCGCATCGTCGCCGAGGGCACGCCCGACGAGCTGCGCGCCTCGCGCGATCCCTACGTGCACCAGTTCGTGCATGCCGAGGTCGACGGGCCGGTGCGCTTCGATTACCCGGCGCCGCCCCTGCGCGACGATTTCCTGGGGGCGCGGCATGGCTAACCCGGTCGAATTGCTGCGTCGGCTCGGCCACGCGGTGATCGAGCGCATCTGGCGCCTCGGTTTCGCCGCCCGCTTCCTGGCCGCGATCCTGCGTTTTTCCGGAACCGCCTTCGGCCGCCCGCAATTGACGGCGCGCGAAGTCTATTTCAGCGGCGTGCTGTCGCTGTTGATCATCTCGGTTTCCGGCCTCTTCGTCGGCCTGGTGCTCGGCCTGCAGGGCTTCGAGACGCTGCAGCGCTTCGGCTCGACCGAGGCGCTGGGCATTCTCGTTTCCTTGTCGCTGGTCCGCGAGCTCGGGCCGGTGGTCGCCGGCCTGCTGTTCGCCTCGCGCGCCGGCTCGGCGATCACCGCCGAGATCGGCCTGATGAAGACGACCGAGCAGTTGAAGGCGATGGACATGATGGCGGTCAACCCGATCGCCCGCGTCGTCGCCCCGCGCTTCTGGGGCGGCGTCATCGCCATGCCGCTGCTGGCCGCGCTGTTCTCGGCCATGGGCGTGCTCGGCGGCTGGCTGATCGGCGTCGTCTTCATCGGTGTCGACGACGGTGCGTTCTGGTCGCAGATGCAGTCCGGCGTCGATTTTCGCTACGACATCGTCAATGGTGTGATCAAGAGTTTTGTGTTCGGCATCGCGGTGTCGCTGATTGCCGTTTTCGAAGGCTACGATTCCGTGCCGACCGCCGAGGGCGTGTCGCGGGCCATCACGCGTACCGTGGTGACTTCGGCGCTGACCATCCTGGCGCTGGATTTCGTTCTGACTTCGTTCATGTTCCGGGGAACTTCATGAACCGTTCTGCCATCGACCTGTGGGTCGGCATTTTCGTCGCCATCGGCATCGCCTCGCTGCTGTTTCTCGCCTTCAAGGTCGGCAACCTTTCGTCCGCCCACCTGTCGGATACCTATACGTTGCAGGCCAAGTTCGACAACATCGGCGGCCTGAAGGTGCGCGGCCCGGTCAAGAGCGCCGGCGTGCTGGTCGGGCGGATCGTCGATATCCGCTTCGATCCGGCCAGCTACGAAGCCGTCGTGACGATGGCCGTCGACGGCCGCTACCGCTTCCCGCGCGATACCTTCGCCGCGATCTACACGGCGGGCCTGCTCGGCGAGCAGTTCATCGGCCTCGACGTCGGCGGCGACGAGGAGGTGCTGAAGCCGGGCGAGACGATCAGGAAAACACAGTCGGCGGTGGTGTTGGAGAAACTGATCAGCCAGTTCCTCTTCAGCAAGGCGGCCGAAGGACAGGAGACGAAATGATGCGGACGGATTCCCCGAGCCGGCGCCTGCGCGGCCTGCTGCTGGCCGCCCTGCTGGCCGCCCTGCTGGCCGTGGCCGGCGGTGCCGTGGCCGAGGAGGCGGGCAATCCGCGCGATCCGTACGAAGGTTTCAACCGTGCGATGTTCGCCGTCAACGAGGTGGTCGACAAATACGCGGCCCGGCCGGTCGCCCAGGTTTACGACAATGCCGCGCCGCTGCCGGTCAAGGCCGCCTTCGGCAATTTCTTCGCCAACCTCGGCGACCTCTGGGTCGGCGTCAATGGCGCGCTGCAGGGCAAGCCCGCCGATGCCGGCAACGACCTGGCGCGCCTGCTGATCAATTCGACGGTCGGCATCTTCGGCCTCTTCGACGTCGCCAGCGAATTGGGCCTGGAGCGCCACGACGAGGACTTCGGCCAGACGCTGGCGGTCTGGGGCGTCGACGACGGCGGCTACGTCTTCCTGCCGCTGCTCGGGCCGCGCACCCTGCGCGACGCGGCGGCGTGGACCGTCGATTACGCCGCCGACCCGGTGCGCCAGTTCGATCCGACCCGGGTGCGCAACAGCACGACGCTGGTCCGCTTCGTCGATATCCGCGCCAGCCTGCTGCCGTCGGACAAGGTCATCGCCGAGGCGGCACTCGACAAGTACAGCTACATCCGCGACGCCTATCTGCAGAGCCGGCGCAACCAGATTTTCGACGGCCGCCCGCCGCGCCTCGACGACGACGAGTGATTTTTCGCAACCGCCATGGACATCATGAAAAAACTTCTTGCCCTTGCCGCTGCCGCCTGCCTTTCCTGGCCGGCTTTCGCCCAACAGGCGCCGAACGAACTGGTGCAGCAGGTCACCGACGAGGTGCTTGACATCATCCGCAAGGACCGCGATATCCAGAACGGCAGCACGGCCAAGGTGATCGAGTTGGTGGATCAGAAGGTCCTGCCGCATTTCAATTTCTCGCGGATGACCGCACTGGCGGTCGGCAAGGACTGGCGCAAGGCCAGTCCGCAGCAGCAGCAGCAACTGGCCGGCGAGTTCAAGACGCTGCTGGTGCGCACCTATGCCAATGCCCTGACCGGTTACCGCAACCAGAAAGTGGTGTACAAGCCGTTCAAGATGAGGCCGGAGGAAACCGACGTGCTGGTCCGCACCGAGATCCAGCAGCCGGGCAACAAGCCGATTGCCCTCGACTACAGCCTGGAGCGCAAGGACGGCGGCGACTGGAAGGTGTACGACGTGACGGTCGCCGGCATCAGCCTGGTCACCAACTACCGCGACCAGTTCGGCCAGGAGGTGCGCAATGGCGGCATCGACGGGCTGATCGCCTCGATCGCCGCCAAGAACCGTTCACTCGAAAGCGGCCAGGCCAAGAAATGATCGAACGCGACGGAGAGCGGCTGCTAGTCAAGGCGCCGCTGCTGATGGCCAACGCCCGCGGCTTGCTCGACGCAGGCCGCACCGCTTTGCGGCCGGGCGAGCAGGTGTTCGATTTTTCCCAGGTCGGCGAGGCCGATTCCGCGGCCCTCGTCGTCATGTTCGGCTGGCTGCGCAGTGCGCCGGCCGCCCAGGCCAGCATCCGTTTTGCCAACATTCCGGCCGGCGTCCTGTCGCTGGCCGAGTTGTACGGCGTCACCGAACTGCTGCCCCTCGCCTGAGCGGCGTGCCATGAGCGCCGCGGTTTCCATCGTCGACGTCGTCAAGCATTTCGGCACGCTGCAGGCGCTGGCCGGCGTGTCGCTGGAAATCGACGCCGGCGAGTTCTTCGGCCTGCTCGGGCCGAACGGCGCCGGTAAGACGACGCTGATCTCGGCACTGGCCGGCTTGGTCCGAGCCGATTCCGGCACGCTGAAAGTCATGGGCCACGATGTCATCGGCGATTTTCGCACCGCCCGCCGGCTGCTTGGCGTGGTGCCGCAGGAGCTGGTCTTCGACCCTTTCTTCAACGTGCGCGAGACACTGCGTATCCAGTCCGGCTATTTCGGCATCCGCAAGAACGACGACTGGATCGACGAGATCCTCGCCAACCTCGACCTGACCGGCAAGGCCGACACCAACATGCGGCGTCTGTCGGGCGGCATGAAGCGGCGCGTGCTGGTGGCCCAGGCGCTGGTGCACAAGCCGCCGGTGATCGTGCTCGACGAGCCGACCGCCGGTGTCGACGTTGAATTACGCCAGGGGCTGTGGCAGTTCATCCGCCGCCTCAACGCCGAAGGCCACACCATCGTCCTGACCACGCATTATCTGGAGGAGGCCGAGGCGCTGTGCAACCGCATCGCCCTGATGAAGCAGGGGCGGGTGGTGGCGCTCGACACCACGGCCAACCTGATGGCCGAGCATCCCGGCGCTTCGCTGGAAGACGTCTTCATCCGGACGATGCGGGCGTGATCTTGAAAACAGCAGCTGACCGCTTGTCTACCTTCCGGAAGCCGTATGGATATCCCTATGCCTGCCCGCGATAAGCGTCTCCTTCGCGGTGATTGCCGCTACGCGCCCGCCAGTGCCGTGCTCGCCGCGCCATGCGGCGTTGCTCGTCTTTGCGGGCATGAGCCCGCTGCATCCTCGCGCCTTGCCTGGCCCGCCGGGCACGGCACTGGCGTGCGCGTTCAACTGCTGTTTTCAAGATGATCGGTTTCTGGACCCTCTTCGCCAAGGAAGTGCTGCGCTTCTGGAAGGTCGCTTTCCAGACCGTTGCCGCGCCGGTGCTGACGGCGCTGCTCTACTTGCTGATCTTCGGCCATGTGCTCGATGCGCATGTGCGGGTGCACGGCGTGACCTACAGCAGTTTCCTGATTCCCGGCCTGGTCATGATGCAGGTGTTGCAGAACGCCTTCGCCAATTCCTCGTCGAGCCTGATCCAGGCCAAGATCACCGGTTCCATCGTCTTCGTGCTGCTGCCGCCGATCCCCTACGGTGCCTTTTTCGCCGCCTACGTGCTGGCGGCCATGGTGCGCGGGCTGATGGTCGGGGTCGGCGTGCTGCTTGCCACCGTCTGGTTCGTCGACCTGCAGGTCGTGGCGCCGGGCTGGATCGTCGCCTTCGCCGTCGTCAGCGGCGCGCTGTTCGGGGCGCTCGGCGTCATCGCCGGCATCTGGGTCGAGAAATTCGACCAGCTGGCGGCTTTCCAGAACTTCCTGATCATGCCGCTGACCATGCTCTCCGGCGTTTTCTACTCGATCTACACGTTACCGGGCTTCTGGCAGGGCGTGTCGCATTACAATCCCGTCTTTTACATGATCGACGGCTTCCGCTACGGCTTTTTCGGCGTCTCCGACGTGTCGCCGCTGCTCAGTTTCGGCATCGTTTTCGCCTGCTTCGCCGGCGTCACCCTGCTGAGCCTGAATCTGCTCAAGCGTGGCTGGAAACTCAGAGGCTGAACCATGATGCACCCCGACCAAATCAGGCAACTCATCCTCGCCGGGATGGCTTGCGACCACCTCGAACTCGACGGCGACGGCCAGCATTTCGCCGCCCTCGTCGTCAGCGCAGAATTCGTCGGCAAGAACCGGGTGCAGCGCCAGCAGCGCGTGTACCAGACCCTCAAGGCCAAGCTCGACACCGGCGAGCTGCATGCCTTGTCCTTCAAGACCCTGACCCCGGAAGAATGGAGCGCCCAGCGTGGATAAGTTGTTGATCAAAGGCGGCCGGCCGCTGTCCGGCGAAGTCGCCATGTCCGGCGCCAAGAATGCCGCGCTGCCGATTCTCTGCGCTTCGCTGCTCAGCGCCGAACCGCTGCATCTGACCAACGTGCCGCACCTCAACGACATCTCGACCATGCTGCGCCTGCTCGGTGAAATGGGCGTCGGCGTCACCATGGAGGGCATCGATGGCCTGGTCCTCGACGGCAGCGGACTGAACAACCCGATCGCCTCCTACGAGATGGTCAAGACCATGCGCGCCTCGATCCTCGTGCTCGGGCCGCTGGTCGCCCGCTGCGGCGAGGCCCGCGTCTCGCTGCCCGGCGGCTGCGCCATCGGCGCCCGGCCGGTCGATCAGCACATCAAGGGCCTGCAGGCGATGGGCGCCGAGATCACCGTCGAGCAAGGCTACGTCCATGCCAAGGCGAGCCGCCTCAAGGGAGCGCGCATCTGCACCGACATGGTCACCGTGACCGGCACCGAGAACCTGATGATGGCGGCCTGCCTGGCCGAGGGCGAGACGATCATCGAGAACGCCGCCCGCGAGCCGGAAGTGGTCGATCTGGCCAACTGCCTGATCAGCATGGGGGCGCGCATTTCCGGCGCCGGCACCGACGTCATCCGCATCCAGGGCGTGGACAAACTGCACGGCGCCACGCACGCGATCATGCCCGACCGCATCGAGACCGGCACCTACCTGTGCGCCGCCGCCGTCACCGGCGGCGACGTGCGTCTGCTCAAGACCTCGGCCGCCTATCTCGATACCGTCGTCGACAAGCTGATGGACGCCGGCTGCGACATCACCGTCGAGCGCGACGCGATCCGCCTCGTCGCCCCCAGGCGGCTCAAGGCCGTCAGCCTGCGCACGGCGCCCTATCCAGCCTTCCCGACCGACATGCAGGCGCAGTTCATGGCCATCAACTGCGTCGCCGACGGCGTCGCCACCATTCGCGAAACCATTTTCGAAAACCGTTTCATGCACGTGAACGAGTTGATGCGGCTGGGCGCCAATATCCAGATCGAGGGCAACAACGCCGTCGTCCGCGGCGTCGACCGGCTCGAAGGGGCGACGGTTATGGCCACTGACCTGCGCGCCTCGGCCTCGCTGGTGATCGCCGGCCTGATCGCCGAAGGGGAAACGCTGATCGACCGCATCTACCATCTCGACCGCGGCTACGAGCGGATCGAGGAGAAGCTGGCCCGCCTTGGCGCCGAGGTGCGAAGGATCAATTGAGCTGGGTGCAGGCCGTGGGCGGAGGGGTGTGGCCGTCGCTCTTTTTCCGCCTGACGAAAAAAGAGCTTTGCGTTCTTGCCGGCCTGAGCCATACTCCACAACTCGGGTTTCCAGGCAGTGTGTTGTTCCTGCACCGTAATCGGTTTGTCAGCTCCTCGGTCTTGGTTCTCGTGTTTTTCAATCTTTTTCCAAGGATGCATGTAAATGGCAAATGGTACCGTCAAGTGGTTTAACGACGCCAAGGGTTTTGGCTTCATTTCCCCGTCCGAAGGTGGTGAAGACGTCTTCGCCCACTTCTCCGCGATTCAAGGTGCGGGTTTCAAGACCCTGACCGAAAACCAGAAGGTCACCTTCGACATCGTCACCGGCCCGAAGGGCAAGCAGGCCGCCAACATCCGCCCGGCCGAATAAGCCGCGCCGCGACCTGATGTGACGAAAAGCCCGGTTCGCCGGGCTTTTTTGCGTCCACGGCCGGCGCCGGTAGGCTTCGATTATCGCCCCGATAGCCGCCGGTACGGGCGGGGCGGGGGAGGCTTGCGGTAAAATGCGGTCTTTGTCTGCAGGCTGTGATTCCGTGACGACCATCACCATCGCCCTCTCGAAGGGCCGCATCTTCGACGAAACGCTGCCGTTGCTGGCCGCCGCCGGCATCGTGCCGAGCGAGAATCCGGAAACTTCGCGCAAGCTGATCATCGAAACCAACCGCCCGGAAGTGCGCGTCGTCATCGTCCGCGCCACCGATGTGCCGACCTATGTCCAATACGGCGCGGCGGACATCGGCGTGGCCGGCAAGGATGTGCTGATCGAGCACGGCGGCGAAGGTCTCTATTCGCCGCTCGACCTGAACATCGCCAAGTGCCGGATGATGGTCGCCGTGCCGGAGGGCTTCGATTACGCCAGCGCCGTGCGCCAGGGCGCCCGCCTGAAGGTGGCTTCCAAGTACATCAAGACGGCGCGCGAGCATTTCGCCAGCAAGGGCGTCCACGTCGATCTGATCAAGCTCTACGGTTCGATGGAACTGGCGCCGCTGGCCGGCCTGGCCGATGCCATCGTCGATCTGGTGTCCACCGGCGGTACGCTGAAGGCCAACAAGCTGGTCGCCTGCGAGCACATCATGGACATTTCCTCGCGCCTGGTGGTCAACCAGGCGGCGCTCAAGGTCAAGCGCGAAACCCTGCAACCGATAATCGACGCCTTTGCCCAGGCGGTGGAGAAATAAGCCCATGGTCGCGATCAAACGCCTGTCCACGGTCGATGCCGGTTTCCCGGCCCAACTGAACGCGCTGCTCGCCTTCGAGGCGGCCGCCGACGAAAGCATCGAGCGCACCGTCGCCGCCATCCTGGCCGACGTCAAGAGCCGCGGCGACGCTGCCGTGATCGACTGCACCAATCGCTTCGACCGCCTGGCGGCGCGCAAGATGAGCGATCTGGAACTGTCGGCCGACGAACTGCAGGCCGCTCTCGACGGCCTGCCGGCCGAACGCCGGGCGGCCCTGGAAACGGCGGCCGGGCGCATCCGCGCCTACCACGAGCGGCAGAAGCTGGAGGGCTGGTCCTATACCGAGACCGACGGCACCCTGCTCGGCCAGATGATCACGCCGCTCGACCGCGTCGGCCTCTACGTGCCGGGCGGCAAGGCCGCCTATCCGTCGTCGGTGCTGATGAACGCGATTCCGGCCAAGGTCGCCGGCGTCAAGGAACTGATCATGGTGGTGCCGACGCCGGGCGGCGAGAAGAACCAACTGGTGCTGGCCGCCGCCTGCCTGGCCGGCGTCGACCGGGTATTCGCGATGGGCGGTGCCCAGGCCGTCGGCGCGCTGGCCTACGGCACGCAGACCGTGCCGCAGGTGGACAAGATCGTCGGCCCCGGCAACGCCTACGTCGCCACGGCCAAGCGCCGGGTGTTCGGCATCGTCGGCATCGACATGGTCGCCGGCCCGTCGGAAATCCTGGTCGTCTCGGACGGCTCGGGCAATCCGGACTGGGTGGCGATGGACCTGTTCTCGCAGGCCGAGCACGACGAACTGGCGCAGTCGATCCTGATCTGCACCGACGCCGCCTTCATCGACCGGGTCCAGGCCAGCATCGACAAGCTGCTGCCGACCATGCCGCGCCAGGAGGTGATCCGCACCTCGCTCGCCAATCGCGGCGCCTTCATCCTGGTGCGCGACATGCAGGAAGCGGTGGCCATCGCCAACCGCGTCGCGCCGGAACACCTCGAACTGGCGCTCGACGATCCCGATCCATGGGTGGCGCAGATCCACCACGCCGGCGCCATCTTCATCGGCCACTACACCTCGGAGTCGCTCGGCGACTACTGCGCCGGGCCGAACCACGTGCTGCCGACTTCCGGCTCGGCGCGCTTCTCGTCGCCGCTCGGCGTCTACGATTTCCAGAAGCGGACCAGCCTGATCAAGGTGTCGCGTGCCGGCGCCCAGACCCTCGGCCGCATCGCGGCGACGCTGGCCGACGGCGAAGGATTGCCGGCGCACGCCCAGTCGGCCGCATTCCGTCTCGATCGCTGAGAACGGCGCCGTTGCCGGTGGATGACAGCCGCCGCCCGCATCCGACGCTGCGCGCCCTGTTTCGCGGTTTCTCGGCGGTCGGCCTGTCCGGCTTCGGCGGCGTGCTGCCGTTTGCCCGGCGCATGCTGGTCGAGCGGCACGGCTGGCTGACGGCCGAGGAATTCAACGCCTTGCTCGGCCTGTGCCAGTTCCTGCCCGGGCCGAACGTGGTCAATCTGGCGGTGGTCGTCGGCAAGCGCCACGGCGGCCTGGCCGGCGCCATCGTCGCGCCGCTCGGCCTGCTCGCCGGGCCGTTCGCCGTCGTCGTGCTGCTGGCGCTGCTGTACGACGCCTACGGCCAGTTGCCGATCGCCCAGTCGATGCTGCGCGGCATCGCCGCCGCCGGCGCCGGCCTGCTGTTCGCGATGGCCTGGCGCATGGGCAGCGCCATCCGCGATAAGGCGCTGTTCCTGCCCTTCGCCGCCCTGGTCGTGCTCGGCGTCGCCGGTCTGCGCTGGCCGATGCTGTGGGTCATGCTGGCCGGCTTGGCCGGTTCCGGCGGACTCGCCTATTGGCGCCTGGGGCGGCGATGAGCACCGTCGTCGAGCTGTTCGCCGAGTTCGTCGTCCTCTCCTTCGTCGCTTTCGGCGGCGCCACCGCCTTGCTGCCCGAAATGCACCGCGTCGTCGTCGATCAGCACCACTGGCTCGACAGCGCCACTTTCACGCATCTTTACGCCATCGCTCAAGCGGCGCCGGGGCCGAACGTGCTGGTCGTCACCCTGATCGGCTGGCAGGTCGCCGGGCTGGCCGGCGCGCTGGCGGCAACCCTGGCCATGTGCCTGCCGATGAGCGTCCTGATCTATCTGCTGATCGACCGCTGGGAGCGCTTCGCCGGGCGCCGCTGGCAACGGGCGATCAGCCTGGGCGTGGCGCCGCTGGCGGTCGGCCTGGTCTTTTCCGGCGCTACCCTGATCGCCCAGTCGGTCGGCCTCGGCGGCGCGGCGCTCGGCGTGCTGGCCGGAACCGCGCTGGCCGCCGCCCGGACCCGCTGGCATCCGCTGTGGTTCATCGCCGCCGGCGCCGCTCTCGGAGCCTGCGGCTTGCTCTGAGGCGGGCCGGCGGCAACTATCTCGCGACAGTCGCCACGCCGAGCGATTACACTTGCCGCCAATCTGCCTTTCGGAAGCTGACCGATGCGCCACATTCGTCGCCTGGGGATTGCCGTCGCCATTGCCGCCGCCTGCGCCGGCCCAGCCGTTGCGGCCGATCCCAAGGCCGCGCGCTACTACGAGGACGCGCTGAAGCGCTTCGACAAGCAGGACATTCCCGGCGCCATCGTCCAGCTCAAGAACGCCATCCAGCAGGATCGGACGATGCTGGCGGCGCAGGTGCTGCTGGGACGGGCGCTGCTGCTCGACGGCGACCCGATCGGCGCCGAGGTGGCTTTCGACGAGGCCTTGCGCCAGGGTGTCGACCGCGGCGAAGTGATCCTGCTGCTCGGACAGGCATTGCTGACGCAGGGCAAGTACGATGCCGCGATCGCGCGCCTCGATCCGGCCGGATTGCCCGTCGCCTTGCGTCGTGACGTCCTGCTGCTGCGGGCGCGGGCCTATGCCGAGAAGGGCGGCGGCCTGGCGGCGGAAAAAATCCTCGAAGAAGCGGCGGCGCTCGATCCGCGTTCGGCCCGCGTGCGGGCGGCGCAGGGTACGCTGATGCTGCGCCTCGGGCGTCCGGAGCAGGCGCAGCGACTGAGCGAGGAGGCGCTGGCCCTGAACCGGGACGAGCCGGCCGCCTGGGAACTGAAGGCCTCGTTGGCCCATGTGCGCGGCGATTTTCCCGGCGCCCTGGCCGCCTATCAGCGCCTGGTGCAATTGAGTCCCAACCATGTCGAGGCGCGGGTGGCGCGCGCCGGCCTGCTGCTCGACCTGGGGCGCGTCGACGAAGCGACGGCCGATGTCGGCGAAGTCCTGCGCATTTTCCCCCGCGATCCCCGCGCCACTTACCTGAAGGCGCTGATCGCCGGGCGCAAAGGCGATACCGCCGCCGCCCAGGCGGCGCTGAAGGAAGTCGTCAACCTGCTCGATCCGGTGCCGCCGGACGTTCTCGGCGCCAACCGCCAAATGCTGATGCTGCTGTCGCTGGCCCATTTCAGCCTGGGCAACCATGAGAAGGCGGCGGTGCAATTGCGCGAATACCTGCGCCGCTACCCGGGCGAAATCGGAGCGAGCAAGTTGCTGGCCAGCATCCATCTGCAACGCGGCGAGGCGGGCAAGGCGATTTCCCTGCTCGAACCCTTCCGCAGCCGGCAACCGCCCGATGCCGCCGTGCTGTCGCTGCTGGCCGGGGCCTACATGAGCGAGCGGCGCTATCCGCAAGCCAGCCGGCTGCTCGAGGAAGCGCTCAGGCTATCGGGCGGAACCGCCAGCATGCAGGCCGATTTCGGACTCAGCCTGCTTGGCGAGGGGCGTTCCGACCTCGGCCTCGACTACCTCCAGCAGGCTTTCGCCCGCGATCCAAAGCAGATCCGGGCCGGCGTCGCGCTGGCGGCCCTGCTGATGCGCCGCGGGCAGGCCGCCAAGGCACTGCAGGTGGCCGAATCGCTGGTGCGCAACAATCCGGGCGACATCTCGGTGCTCAACCTGCAGGGCGGACTCAAGGCCGCCAGCGGCGACCTGGCCGGGGCGCGCCAGGCCTACGAGCGGGTTCTCGGCCTGGCGCCGGGCCATGCCGCGACGATTCTCAACCTGGCCCAGGTCGATCTTGCCGAAAGGCGGCCGGAAGCGGCGCGCAGCCGCCTGACGGCGCTGCTCAAGGCGGCGCCCAACAATACCGACGCGATGATCGAACTGGCGGCGGTCGAGGAACAGGCCGGCAATGTGCCGGAAGCGGTCAAATGGCTGGAGAAGGCGCGCGCCTTTGCGCCGGCGGCGGTGCGCGCCGGGCTCAAGTTGAGCGAACTGCATCTGGCCCAGCGCAATTTCGATCAGGCCCTGGCGGTGGCGCAGGAGACTGTCTCCAAGGCCGACCGCAGCCTGCCGGCGCTGGCCGTGCTGACGCGCATTCAGATCGCGGCCGGCAACCTGCGCGAGGCGCGCAAGACGCTGGACGAAATGACGCGCCTGGCCAATTTCGATGCCGAGACGCAGTTGACCGTTGCCCGCCTGCAAAGAGCCGCGGGCAACGACCCGGGGGCCAGGTACAGCCTTGAAAAGGCGCTGGGCGGCAAACCCGGCTACCGGCCGGCGCAGGTCATGCTGGTCGAGATCGACATCGCCCAGAAAGACTACGCGCGTGCCGAGGCGCGGCTGAAACCCCTGCTCGGCCAGCATCCCGGCGATGTCGACGTGGCCCGCCTGCAGGGCGATCTGCTGCTGGCGCGGGGCCAGCATTCCCAGGCGATTGCCGCCTATCGTGCCGTGCTCGGCAAGCCGGGCGGCGCGGCGGCCCTGCTGCCGCTCTATCGGGCCTACGAGCAGGCCGGCGAGCGCCGCCAGGGACTCAAGGCACTGGAGGACTGGGCCAAGACGCATCCCGGCGAGCCGACGGTGCTGCGCGTGCTCGCCGATGGCTACCAGAACGCCGGCGACGAGACCAGCGCGCGGCGGTACTACGAACGGTTGCTGTCCCTGCAACCGGACGACGCCTTGGCGCTGAACAACCTGGCCCTGCTGCTGCTGCGCCAGGGCGACCGCCAGGCCCTGCCGGTCGCCGAGAAAGCGCATCGGCTGGCTGGCCGCGATCCGCTGGTCATCGATACCCTGGGCTGGGTGCTGGTCAATCAGGGGGATGTCGAGCGCGGACTCGCCTACCTGCGCGACGCGCGCCTGCGCGACCCGGGCAATCGTGAAATCCGCTACCACCTGGCCTCGGCTTTGGCGCGCAGCGGGCGCCAGAGCGAGGCGCGCCTGGAGTTGGGCGCGGCATTGGCCGAAGGGCCGCCGTTCGAGGGTATCGAGGAGGCGCGCAAGCTGCAACGGGAGCTGGGGCGCTGAAGCTGTCGGGTTCTTTTACAGCCTGTCGGTGAATCATATATGGGAAATATGGTGAAGTTGTTGATTGTGTGGAATTAATTATTTTTGGTACGAGAATTGCTATTTGCTGGCGTGTGCTTCGCTATGCGAGATAGGGGTCCAAAATGAAAATCCACAACCAATCGACTGCGCTGATCGCCGCCTTGGGATTGCTGCTGTTCGCCGGCCAGGGCATGGCGGCGACCGCGGTACTGAATAGTTCGAATGACACGCTGACCGTCACCGGCTATGCCAACAGTGCTTCCGGCGGCAAGTTGCAAACCCAGCCGATCACTTGGTACAGCGGCAGCGGTTACGGCATGACCAGTTCCGGGGAGTCGAGCGCTTCGCCGAATCATGCGCTCGACAACAACGGCAACCGCGAGGCGCTGTTGCTCGATTTTGGCGCCAGCACCCAGTTGACCGGCGTGACCGTCGGCTGGACCGGTGGCTACGATTCGGACATCACCGTGCTCGCATATCGACCCCAGGATTACATGAGCTCGGCGATCAATCCGGCCAGCATCGCGGCGCCGACGCTCGCCGGCAAGACCTATGCCGAGTTGCTGGGTCTGGGCTGGATGCTGGTCGGCAATTACCAGAATGTCCAGGAAGGCGTGACGAAGACGGTCAATGGCGGCAGCAACCCGGTGTCGTCGAGCTATTGGCTGGTGATGTCGTACAACAGCCTGATCGGCGCGGCCCCGAGCGCCTCCTCGGACACCTCGGCCCGCAGTTTCGCGGCGGATGGTTCCTACGATTACGGCAAGTTCTATTCCGTCTCCTACAACCCCGGCACGACGACCACCACCAACCGGGTGCCGGAGCCGCCCACGGCCTTGCTGCTCGGGATGGCGCTGTTCGGCATGATCGGCCTGGGCAACCGGCGGCTGGCACGGCGCTGAGCGCCGGCGGTGTTGAATGAAAAACGGAGGCGGAGGCCTCCGTTTTTCATTTATGCCAGTTTTGGCTCAGGGGCCGAGAATGTCGCGCAGGGCGTCGGTCAGCGCTTGGCAGTCGGAATCGCTGCCGATGGTGATGCGCAGGAACTGGTCGATGCGCGGCAGCTTGAAGTGACGGACGATGATGCTCCGTTCGCGCAGGTCCTGGGCCAGGGCGCCGGCATCGCGCTGCGGATGGCGGGCGAAAACGAAATTGGCGGCCGACGGCAGCACCTCGAAACCGAGTCCGCCGAGGCGGGCGACCAGTCGGTCGCGGTTGGCGATCACCCGGCGGCAGGCCTCGGCGAAATAAGCTTCGTCCTCGATGGCGGCGGCGGCGCCGACGATCGCCAGGCGGTCGAGCGGGTAGGAATTGAAACTGTTCTTGACCCGCTCCAGGGCTTCGATCAGGTCCGGCTGACCGATCGCGTAGCCGACGCGCAGGCCGGCCAGCGAGCGCGATTTGGACAGGGTATGCACGACCAGGAGGTTGTCGTGGCGGGCGGTCAGGGGAATGGCCGATGTGCCGCCGAAGTCGATGTAGGCCTCGTCGATGACGACGACCGAGTCGGGGTTGGCGGCGGCGATCCGGTCGATGGCCGCCAGCTGCAGCAGGCGGCCGGTCGGGGCGTTCGGGTTGGCGATGAGGATGCCGCCGTTCGGCGTCCGGCAATAGTCCTCGGGATCGATCGAGTAATCGGCGGCGAGCGGGACGGTGCGGTGGGCGACGCCGTACAGGCCGCAGTAGACCGGGTAGAAGCTGTAGGTGATGTCCGGGAACAGGATCGGCTGCGCATGCTTGAGCAAGGCCATGAAAATGTGCGCCAGCACTTCGTCCGAGCCGTTGCCGACGAACACCTGCTGCGGCGTCACCCGGTAGCGTTTGGCGACGGCCGCTTTCAGCAGGTCGGCGTTGGGGTCGGGATAGAGCCGCAGGCGGGCGCCGTCGTCGCCCAGTTCGGCGCGGATCGCTTCCAGCACCTTGGGCGAGGGCGGGCAGGGGTGTTCGTTGGTGTTGAGCTTGATCAGGTTGGCGATCCTGGGCTGTTCGCCGGGCACGTAGGGGGTGAGGTCGCGGGCGACCTGGCTCCAGAAGCGGCTCATGGGATGGGATTTTGGCGGGGCTTGAATGAGGGCGAAATGGTATCATGGCCCTCCGATTCACCGTTTTTCAAAGCCTTTTCGCCATGCGGCAAGCTGAAATCACCCGTAATACCCTGGAGACGCAGATCACCGTTCGTCTCGACCTCGATGGCACCGGCCAGGGCAAATTCGCCACCGGCGTTCCCTTCCTCGATCACATGCTCGACCAGATCGCCCGCCACGGCCTGATCGACCTCGAAGTCGCCGCCAAGGGCGACCTGCATATCGACGCTCATCACACGGTCGAGGACATCGGCATCACCTTCGGCCAGGCGCTGGCCAAGGCCTGGGGCGACAAGAAGGGGCTGACCCGCTACGGCCACAGCTACGTGCCGCTCGACGAGGCGCTGTCGCGCGTCGTCATCGACCTGTCCGGCCGTCCCGGCCTGGAATTGAATGTCGATTTTTCGCGGGCGATGATCGGCCAGTTCGACGTCGATCTGGTGTCCGAATTTTTCCACGGCCTGGTCAACCACGCCGGCGTCACGCTGCATATCGACAACCTGCGCGGCAAGAATGCGCACCATCAGGCCGAAACCATCTTCAAGGCCTTCGGCCGGGCGCTGCGCATGGCGGTGACGCCCGATCCGCGCATGGCCGGTTGCATGCCGTCGACCAAGGGCACGCTGTGAGCATTGCCGTCATCGACTACGGCATGGGCAACCTGCGCTCGGTGTCGAAGGCGCTGGAGCATGTCGCCGGCGCCGTGCCGGTCGTCGTCACGGCCGATCCGGCCGTGGTCGCCGCTGCCGGGCGCGTCGTTTTTCCCGGCCAGGGGGCGATGCCCGATTGCATGCGCGAACTCGATGCCCGCGGCCTGCGTGCCGCCGTTCTGCAAGCGGCGCGCGAGAAACCCTTTCTCGGCATCTGCGTCGGCGAGCAGATGCTGTTCGAGCGTAGCGAGGAAGGCGATGTTCCCGGCCTCGGCGTGTTTCCCGGCATGGTCCGCCGCTTTCCCGAGGCGCGCATGGTCGATGCCAAGGGCGAGCGGCTGAAGGTGCCGCACATGGGCTGGAACGAAGTCTGGCAAAAGCCGCATGCGCTGTGGTCCGGCATCGCCGACGGCGCCCGCTTCTACTTTGTGCATAGCTATTGCGTACAGCATGACGATCCGGCGTTGACGGCCGCCACGACGGAGTATGGCGTGCCCTTTACCTGTGCGGTGGGGCGGGATAATATCTTCGCGGTTCAATTCCATCCCGAGAAAAGCGCGCGCGACGGCCTGCGACTCCTGAAGAATTTCGTCGAGTGGCAACCCTGATTCGCGACTGCCGAATTTTCCCCAGCCCAATCCCCCGACATGCTGATCATTCCCGCGATTGACCTGAAGGACGGACAATGCGTCCGCCTCAAACAGGGCCTGATGGAACAGGCCACCGTCTTTTCCGACAGCCCGGCCGAACAGGCGCGGCACTGGCTCGACCAGGGCGCGCGGCGCCTGCATCTGGTCGACCTGAACGGCGCTTTCGCCGGCAAGCCGAAGAACGCGGCGGCGATCAAGGCCATCCTGGCCGAGGTCGGCGACGACATCCCGGTGCAACTGGGCGGCGGCATCCGCGATCTCGATACCATCGAGGCCTGCCTCGACGGCGGTCTGTCCTACGTCATCATCGGCACCGCCGCGGTGAAGAATCCGGGCTTCCTGCACGATGCGTGCACGGCGTTCCCCGGCCACATCATCGTCGGCCTGGATGCCAAGGACGGCAAGGTGGCGACCGACGGCTGGTCGAAGCTGACCGGCCACGATGTCGTGGACCTCGGCAAGAAGTACGAGGATTACGGCGTCGAGTCGATCATCTACACCGACATCGGCCGCGACGGCATGCTGTCCGGCCTGAACATCGACGCCACGGTGCGCCTGGCCCAGGCCCTGACCATTCCCGTCATCGCCTCCGGCGGCCTGTCCAACCTCGATGACATCCGCGCCCTGTGCGCCGTGGAAGGCGAGGGCGTGGTCGGTACCATCGCCGGTCGTGCCGTTTACGACGGCTCCCTCGATTTCAAGGCCGCCCAGGACCTCGCCGACGAGCTGGGCGCCTGATGCTCGCCAAGCGCATCATCCCCTGTCTCGACGTGACCGCCGGCCGCGTCGTCAAGGGCACCAATTTCGTCGATCTGCGCGATGCCGGCGATCCGATCGAGATCGCCCGCCGCTACGACGAGCAAGGCGCCGATGAGGTGACCTTCCTCGACATCACGGCCTCTTCCGATCAGCGCGACATCATCCTGCATATCGTCGAAGCCTGCGCCGAGCAGGTCTTCATTCCGCTGACCGTCGGCGGCGGCGTGCGCAAGGTCGAGGACGTGCGCCGCCTGCTCAATGCCGGCGCCGACAAGGTGTCGATGAATACCGCCGCGGTGCAGAACCCGGATCTGGTCTTCGACGCATCGAGCAAGGTCGGTTCGCAGTGCATCGTCGTCGCCATCGACGCCAAGCAGGTCGGGCCGGACCAGTGGCACGTATTCACGCACGGCGGGCGCAACGATACCGGCCTCGATGCCATCGAATGGGCGAAGAAGGTCGAGGCGCTGGGCGCCGGCGAAATCCTGCTGACCAGCATGGACCGCGACGGCACCAAGAACGGTTTCGACCTGGCCCTGACGCGCCGCGTCTCCGACGCGGTACGCATTCCGGTGATCGCCTCGGGCGGCGTCGGCAATCTGCAGCATCTGGCCGACGGCGTCAGCGAAGGCCGGGCCGACGCGGTGCTGGCCGCTTCCATTTTCCATTTCGGCGAGTACACGGTGCGCCAGGCCAAGGAATACATGGCCGCGCGCGGTATCGAAGTGCGTCTGTAATGGCCGATCTCGACAATTCCCTGCCGTGGCTCGACGCGCTCAAGTGGGACGCCGACGGCATGATCCCGGCCATCGCCCAGGATGCCGGCGGCCGGGTGGTGATGTTCGCCTACATGAACCGCGAGTCGCTACGGGAAACGGTACGCTGCGGCTACGCGGTATACTGGTCGCGTTCCCGCCGGCGTCTATGGCGCAAGGGTGAGGAATCGGGGCACGTGCAGAAAGTGCTGTCGATCCGCACCGATTGCGACGGCGACGTGCTGCTGCTGGCCATTGAGCAGGTCGGCGGCATCGCCTGCCACACCGGGCGGGAAAGCTGCTTTTTCAATGAGCTGCGGGGGGAGCATTGGATTCCCGCCGATCCGGTATTGAAAAACCCTAAGGAAATCTACGCAAAATGAGCACGCACGACATCCTGCACCGCCTTTCCGACACCCTGGCTTCGCGCCGCAATGCCGATCCGGAGAAGTCCTATACCGCCAAGCTGTTTTCCGAGGGGCCGGACTCGATCCTCAAGAAAATCGGCGAGGAATGCGCCGAGCTGATCATGGCCGGCAAGGAAGGCAAGCGCCTGAAAGTGGTCTGGGAGTCGACCGACGTCATTTACCACGTGCTGGTCCTGCTTGCTTTCTACGGCCTCTCCATCGAGGACGTGTCGCAGGAAATGCGCCGCCGCGAAGGCATTTCCGGCATCGACGAGAAGGCGGCGCGGGGCAACAAGTGAGCGACTGCCTGTTCTGCCGCATCGCCGCCGGCACCATCCCGAGCCAGAAGGTCTACGAGGATGAGGAGATGCTGGCCTTCCGCGACATCGCGCCGGCGCGTCCGGTGCATGTCCTGCTCATTCCCAAGAAGCACATCGCTTCGCTGATGTCGGCGACGCCCGAGGACGCGCCGGTGCTCGGCCGCATGCTCGCCCGCGCCAATGCCATCGCGGTCGCCGAAGGGAGTCCCGAGGGCTTCCGGGTGATCATCAACAACGGCCGGGTGGGGCAGCAGGAAGTGCCGCATCTGCACATTCACATCGTCGGCGGACCGGAACCGGTCGGCCCCATGCTCAAGCGCATCTAGGAGACAACCATGGGCAGTTTTTCCATTTGGCACTGGCTGATCGTTCTGGTCATCGTCATGCTCGTTTTCGGCACCAAGAAACTGCGCAACATCGGCCAGGATCTTGGCGGCGCCGTCAAGGGCTTCAAGGACGGCATGAAGGAAGCCAATGCCGACGCCAAGCCGGCCGACACGCAAGTGCCGCCCAAGGTCGGCGAAACGATCGACGTCGAAGTCAAGGAAAAGACCAAGAGCTAGTATCGCCCGGCGGTTGCTTGCAACTGCCGCAGCGATTGCCAACAACCAACGACTGACAAGCATGTTCGACATCGGCTTTTCCGAACTGATGGTGATCGGCATCGTCGCCCTGATCGTGATCGGGCCCGAGCGCCTGCCGCGGGTCGCCCGCACCGTCGGCCATCTGCTCGGCCGGGCCCAGCGCTACGTCAATGACGTCAAATCCGACATCAACCGCGAGATGCAGCTCGACGAATTGAAGAAACTGCAGTCGCAGGTCACCGATTCGGCCCGGACACTGGAGGATTCGGTGCGCAAGGAATTCGACAGCGCCCGCAGCGCCGTCGAAGCACCGCTCAGCGAAGCGGTCGGCGAAATCGAAGCGCTTGGCCAGTCGGCTTCCATTGCCCCGGCTCCGGCCGATAGTCCAGCCAAGCCCAGCGCATGAGCGATCAACCGGCGAATTCCGCCCCCGAAGAATCCTTCATTTCCCACCTGGTCGAACTGCGCGACCGCCTGTTGCGCAGCCTGATCGCCGTTGCCGTCGTCTTCGGTGCCCTGTGCCTCTACCCGGGGCCGGGCCAGATCTACGACTTTCTCGCCGCGCCGCTGACCGCCGCTCTGCCCGAAGGCACCAAGATGGTCGCCATCGGCGTCATCACGCCGTTCATGGTGCCGCTCAAGGTGACGGCCATGGTTGCCTTCCTGGTGGCGCTGCCGTTCATCCTCTACCAGGCCTGGTCCTTCGTCGCGCCCGGTCTCTATGCCCACGAGCGGCGCCTCGGCCTGCCGCTGATCATTTCCAGCTCCTTGCTGTTCTTGCTCGGCATGAGCTTCTGCTATTACTTCGTCTTCGGCCAGGTCTTCCACTTCATCGCCAGCTTCGCGCCGAAGAGCATCACGCCGGCGCCGGACATCGAAGCCTACCTGTCCTTCGTGATGACCATGTTCATGGCCTTCGGCCTCGCCTTCGAAGTGCCGGTGGCGCTGGTCGTCCTGGTCAAGCTCGGCGTCGTCGATGTCGCCAAGCTCAAGGAGTGGCGCTCCTATTTCATCGTCGGCGCCTTTATCGTCGCGGCCGTCGTCACGCCGCCGGATGTCGTCTCGCAGCTGGCGCTGGCGATTCCGATGTGCCTGCTCTACGAAATCGGCATTCTCGCCGCCCGGCTGGTGTCGCGGCCGCTCAAGGAAGAGAGCGGGGAGCAGCCCTCGGCTGGTTCGTAATACCGGTTCGTGCCGTGCCGGCGCAAACTGGCATCGCCCTGTGCGAGGGTTTCAGGCTTTTGCCTTGACCGGTCCGGCAACCGTCGCCAGCGTTTGTACCGGGGCTCCCTCGGCGAACCACCACAGCGTACCGGCCGGCATGTCCGTCCAGTTCTCGTTGTCGGTCAGCGGCTGCGTGGCGATCACCGCCACCCGGTCGTTCGGTGTCGTCAGGGCGCTGAAATCGACGGTGACGTCCTGATCGCTGAGATGCGCCTGGCGGAATGGCGCCTGGCGGACGATGTAGCTCAGCCGGGTCGAGGCGTGGGCGAACAGCCAGTCGCCGTTGGACAGCAGGAAATTGAATTCGCCGTGCGCGGCGATGGCCAGGGTCAGTTCGTGGATGGCGGCAAACAACTCGGCGGTGGCCGGCGCCGCATGGCCGAAGCGCTGGCGCAACGCCTGCAGCAGCCAGCAAAAAGCCCGTTCGCTGTCGGTCTGGCCGACCGGCTGGCAACTGCCGTCGAGGGCCGGCGCGTAGTCGAGCAGGTTGCCGTTGTGGGCGAAGATCCAGTAACGCCCCCATTGCTCGCGCATGAAAGGATGGGTGTTCTCCAGGCCGATGACGCCCTGGGTCGCCTTGCGGATGTGGGCGATGACGTTTTTCGAGCGGATCGGGAAATGGCGCACCAGTTCGGCGACCGGCGAAGCGCACGACGGCTGCGGATCGAGAAAGACGCGGCAGCCGCGCCCTTCGAAGAAGGCGATGCCCCAGCCGTCGGAATGCACGTCGGTGGCTCCGCCGCGCGCCTGGAAGCCGGTGAAGGAAAAGCAGATGTCGGTCGGTACGTTGCAGTTCATGCCGAGCAACTGGCACATCGGCTATTCCTTTTCCGGGCGCATCGCTGGCCGCTTGCCGACCTTGACTTCGACTTCGACGATACTGCGGTCGCGGCGCAGGCGGAAGCCGACGCGCTCGTCCGGGCGCAGCGCGGCGATCAGGTCGAGCATCACCTGCGGGTCGCGGACCGGCTTGCCGCCGACGGCGAGCAGTACGTCGCCGGGCCGGATGCCGGCGGCGTCGGCCGGGCCGCCGCGCATGACGCCGGCGACCAGGGCGCCGTCGGTGTCGGGCAGGCCGAAGGATTCGGCCAGTTCCGGCGAGATTTCCTGGGTTTCGACGCCGATCCAGCCGCGCGTCACCGAGCCGTGCTGGATGATCTGCTCCATGATGTTGCGGGCGCTGGCGGCCGGAATGGCGAAGCCGATGCCCTGGTTGCCGCCGGTGCGCGAATAGATCGCGGTATTGATGCCGACCAGATTGCCCTTGACGTCGACCAGCGCGCCGCCGGAATTGCCAGGGTTGATCGCGGCATCGGTCTGGATGAAGTTCTCGAAAGTGTTGATGCCCAGGTGCGAGCGGCCGAGCGCCGAGACGATGCCCATGGTCACGGTCTGGCCGACGCCGAAGGGATTGCCGATGGCCAGCACGACGTCGCCGACGCGCACCCGCTCGTCCTGGTCGAAAGTGATGGTCGGCAGCTTGTCGGCCTTGATCTGCAGCACGGCCAGATCGGACTCGGGGTCGCTGCCGATGATGCGGGCCTTGTGCGTCGAGCCGTCGTTGAGCGAAACCTGGATGTCGTCGGCGGCATCGATGACGTGGTAATTGGTCAGGATGTAGCCGTTGGGGCTGACGATGACGCCGGAGCCAAGGCCGGAATTGCGTGGCGCCGGGCCTTCCGGGCGCTCGCCGAAGAAGTGGCGGAAGATCGGGTCATCGAGCAGCGGATGGCGCTGCTGGCGGATCGTCTGAGTGGTGTAGATATGCACCACCGAGGGCAGGGCGGCGCGTGCCGCATCGCGGTAGGAGCCGGGCATCGGCGCCTCGCTGTCGACCGTGCGCGGCGCTTCCTGCAGGGCGACGATGGCCGGCCGCTGGGCCAGCCATTCCGGTTTCAGCGTGCCGACCACGAACAGGACGGCCAGCGCAATGGTTACCGTTTGTGCAAAAATCAGCCACAACCTGTGCATGAAAGACCGTATAGATGAAACGCGACGCGTTGGTGAACTATCTGGAAGAGCTGCTGGAGCCCGCGAAGTTCCGCGATTATTGCCCAAACGGTTTGCAAGTGGAAGGACGCGCCGAGATTCGCCGCCTCGTCGCCGGCGTCACCGCCAGCCAGGCGCTGCTCGACGCCGCGCTGAGCAGCGGCGCCGATACCGTGCTGGTCCATCACGGCTATTTCTGGAAAGGCGAGGATGGCCGCGTCACCGGCATCCGCAAGCAGCGGCTGGGGACGCTGCTGCGCCACGACATCAATCTGCTCGCCTACCACCTGCCGCTCGATGCCCATCCCGAACTGGGCAACAATGCGCAACTGGCGGCGGCCCTCGACTGGCAGCCGGAGGGCCGCTTCGGCGAGCAGGACATCGGCTGGCTGGGCCGCGCCGGCCAGGAAGAGCGCCTGGCCGACCTGGGCGCCCGGGTCGCCCGGCAACTCGGCCGCCAGCCGCTGGTCATCGGCGATGGGGAACGTCCGGTGCGCCGTGCCGCCTGGTGTTCTGGCGGGGCACAGGGCTATTTCGAACAGGCCATCGCCCTCGGCGTCGACGTCTATCTGTCCGGGGAGATTTCCGAACAGACCGTCCATCTCGCCCGCGAAAGCGGTGTCGCCTACGTCGCGGCCGGCCATCACGCCACCGAGTGCGGTGGTGTCCGGGCGCTGGCCGCGCACCTGGCCGAACAGTGCGGCCTGGCCTGCGAGTTCGTCGACGTCGATAACCCGGTTTAGCCGTCCGGCCGCCGCAGGCCGTAGCCGCTTTCCAGCAGGTGCATCAACAGCACGATTTCCTCGATCACTTCGAGCGGGAAACCGCTGCGGCTGCCGGCGCGGTCGTCGAGCACCAGTTCGCAAAGGTAGTCCATGCACTCCTGGCTGCCCCAGCAATTGGCGCAGCGCCAGGCGACGTGGGCATAGTCTTCGAGCGATTTGAGGCCGGAAACCGGCGGCGGCGATTCTTCCCAGGCCGGCAGGCGGGCGTTGAAACGGCGCTGCATCTGGCCGGCGAGGGCCTCGAATTCGCTGCGCATGTCGCCGCGCCGGTACAGGTCGAGCAGCATGAGCCACGGCTGGATATTGTCCGGGGAGTTCTCCTCGATGTGCATCGACAGGGTTTCCGCGGCGCCGTGGAGACGGCCGAAGGAAAGCATGATTTCGGCCAGTTCGACCGCCGAATTGCTGTCGTTGTAGGCGACGGTGACCGCCTCGGGAGGGGAATGGAGCGGCCTGTCGTCGAGCGGGATGTCGACGGCCGGCGCCGCCGCTGCCGGGGCGGTGCTGGCCGGCGGTGCGGCGCTGGCCGGTGCAGTGGGCGGGCGGGGTGCGGTTGCCGGCGACCGGGGCGGCGGCAGGAGCGGGGGCGCCGCCTGCGGAGGCGGGCGGCGGCCGAGCAGGTGGGCCACGCCGGCGACGAAGCCGCCGCCGAGCAGGGCGCTGAGCAGCAGCTCCAGCCAGTTGCCCCGGCCGGTTTCGACCGGAGCCGTCGGCATTGGCGGGGCGGCGCGCAGAGAGGCCGGGGCCGAGGGACGGTTTTGCGCATTCATCAACTGCTGCTGGACGGCCAGGGCCTCGGTCGCCAGCGCCAGGGCGCCGTTGAGTTTGTCCACCTCCTGATTGAGTTGCTGCAGTGTGCTTTCCAGCTTCCGCAGGCGTTCCTCCTCGTTGCTGGACAGGCCCCGGGCCGGCGGAGGCTTGGGATCGTTTTCGTCGGGTGGCGCGCCGAGCACGATACGGTCGGGGGCCCGGGCGGCGACGGCCGGTAACGGTTTCGTCCGGCTCTTGCGCGGTGGCGATGCCTCGCCGGTGGTGGGCGATGCCGCCGATGTGCCGCCGCTTTTTGCCGACAGCCGGGCCGGCGGCGGCCTGCGCGCGGCACCGCTGGCGGCTCCCGGCGCGTCGTTGTCGGCCAGCCCCGGATTGGCTTGTTGCAGCGGCGGCGCCGGCATCAGGGTGTAGTCGCGCTGCAGTTCGACGCCACAGTGGGCGCGCAGGGCGATGATGAAAACCGGTTCGGTGATCGGCTGACGGCCGCTGATGGTCAGCCGGGCCTGGGAGCCGTGGCGTTCGAGTTGGAGGCGGGCACTGGCGACGACCGGCAGGTCGGCGCCGTGGATGTTGGCCAGGGAGAAGCAAGCGCCTTCCAGGGTTTCGCCGGGAGCGAGGAAAATCGGCACTTCCGCCCGCAGCGGTTCGCCAACGGCCGAGCGCAGCACGATGTCGCCAAAACCCATGGCTCCGGCAGCGCCAGAAAATAGTGCGGTGCCGAATGCTCCGATGCGGAACAGACTGGAAAACATGATGCGTCCTTTGGAGCGGAGGTTGTTAAATCTGTTAAATTCTCCAATATTGCTGAGGCGCTGGATAGTGAAATATTGCACACTGGGCGTCCATCTTGAGCCGAGGCCATGTCGTCATGAACTATGTTTTCCCTCCTCCGGTTCCGCCGGCGCTGCCGGTGGCCGACAGCGATCTCCTTTTTCCGGTGCGGCGGATTTTCTGCGTCGGTCGCAACTACGCCGAACACGCCCGTGAAATGGGCGCGCTCGACCAGGCCGAGGGGCGCGAGCCGCCGTTCTTCTTCAGCAAGCCGGGCGACGCCGTGGTCGGCGGCAACGGCGAGATCGCCGTAGGCTATCCGCCGGCCACCGCCAATCTGCATCATGAGGTCGAGCTGGTCGTCGCCTTGGCGGACGGTGGCGCCGATGTGCCGGCGGCGCGGGCGAGCTCGCTGATCTTCGGCTATGCCGTCGGACTCGACCTGACGCGCCGCGACCTGCAGGCACAGGCCAAGGCTAAGGGCCATCCGTGGGACATGGGCAAGGGTTTCGACCAGTCGGCGGTATGCGGCCCGATCGTGCCGGCTACGGCCTGCGGCCATCCGGCGGCCGGGCGCATCTGGCTCGACGTCAATGGTCAGTCGCGCCAGCAGGGCGATCTGGCGGCGATGCTGTGGCAAGTGCCGGACATCATCGCCCAGTTGTCGACGCTGGTCCGCCTGGCGCCGGGGGACCTGATTTACACCGGCACGCCGGCCGGCGTCGGGACCATCGTTCCGGGCGACGTGCTGGAGGGCGGTGTGGACGGCGTCGGCGGCCTGCGCGCCCGCATCGTCTGAAGCCGGCTACGGGGCGGCGCCGGCCGCCCCGAGCGCCGCTTACAGCGCGCGCTGGTCGATGACGCGCCGGGCCTTGCCGAGCGAGCGCTCGATGCCGCCGAGCTCGACCACCTCGATGCGGGCGGAGATGCCGATGTAGGACTTGATGTGGTGCTGCAGGTCGTGCGCCACGAATTCCTTTTCCGGGCCGCTGGTGAACTGGAATTCCGGCTTCATCTCGACCTTGACCTTGAGCGAGTCGAGGTGGCCGTCGCGGCTCAGCTCGATCACGTAGTGCGGCGCCAGGCGCGGCTGCTTGAGGATCAACTCCTCGATCTGCGAGGGGAAGACGTTGACGCCGCGGATGATCAGCATGTCGTCCGAGCGCCCGGTGATCTTGCCGATGCGCCGCATCGCGCGGGCGGTCGGCGGCAGCAGCGCGGTCAGGTCGCGGGTGCGGTAGCGGACCACCGGCATCGCTTCCTTGGTCAGCGAGGTGAACACCAGTTCGCCCTTGCTGCCTTCGGGCAGGACTTCGCCGGTATTGGGGTCGATGATTTCGGGGTAGAAGTGGTCTTCCCAGATGACCGGGCCATCCTTGCTCTCGACACACTCGTTGGCGACCCCCGGGCCGATCACTTCCGACAGGCCGTAGATGTCGACGGCGTCGATGCCGAAGACCGACTCGATCTCGCCGCGCATGGCGTCGGTCCACGGCTCGGCGCCGTGGATGCCGATGCGCAGCCGGGTACTCTTCGGGTCGATGCCCTGGCGGCGGAATTCGTCGGCGATGTTGAGCATGTACGATGGCGTGACCATGATGATCGACGGCTGGAAGTCGCAGATCAGCTGGACCTGCTTCTCGGTCTGGCCGCCGGACATCGGGATCACCGTGCAGCCCAGCTTCTCGGCGCCGTAGTGGGCGCCCAGGCCGCCGGTGAACAGGCCATAACCGTAGGCGACGTGGACGATGTCACCCTTGCGTCCGCCGGCCGCGTGGATCGAGCGGGCGATCAGGCTGGCCCAGGTGTCGATGTCCTTTTGCGTATAACCGACCACCGTCGGCTTGCCGGTGGTGCCGCTGGAAGCGTGGATGCGCACGACTTCTTCGCGCGGCACGGCGAACATGCCGTAGGGGTAGTTGTCGCGCAGGTCCTGCTTGGTGGTGAAGGGAAAGCGGGCGAGATCGGCCGGTTCGCGGAAGTCGTCCGGATGGACGCCGGCCGCCTCGAACTTGGCGCGGTAGTGCGGAACGTTGTTGTAAACGTGGTTGAGCGTCCATTTCAGGCGCTCGGTCTGCAGCGCGGCGATTTCGTCGCGGCTGGCGGTTTCGATGGCGTGCAGGCCTTTATGCATTGCTGGCTTTCCTCCTCAACCGGCGATTGTCATGGGCCACGGCCGCTCGCCGCTTGAGCCAGATCAAGTCGTGCCGCATTCGGCGCCCGGCCGGCCACCGCCGCCGTGCGACAATGGCCGGCTATGCTGCTGACTGCCATCCGCGGGCTGATCGCCCATGCCTTCCCGATCCTTGTCGCCCAGCTGGCTTCGGTCGGCATGATGGCGATCGATACCGCGGTGCTCGGCCACGTCAGCCCGGTCGATCTGGCCGCCGTCGCCATCGGCAGCGGCATTCATGTCTCGGTGGTGTTCGCGCTGGTCGGCGTCCTCCAGGCTGTCGGGCCGGTCGTCGCCCAGTTGCACGGCGCCCGCCGCGATGGCGAAGTGGCCGGCGTGCTGCAACAAGGTTTTTGGCTGGCGCTGTTGCTGGCGTTGCCGGGCATGCTGTTCCTGATGAATTCGGGGGCGGTACTCGGCCTGGTGGCAATGGATGGCGCCGTCGAGGCCAAGGTGCGCGAGTACCTGGAGCTGCTCGCCTGGGGGTTGCCGGCCTCGCTCTGCTACCGGACCTTCTACGCCTTCTGCAATGCCCTGGGCAAGCCGCGGGTGCTGATGGGCATCGGCCTGGCGGCGCTCGGCCTGCATGCCGTGCTGGCCTGGGGGCTGGCGCTCGCCGGCTGGCTCGGCGAACCGCTCGGCGTCGCCGGCTGCGCCTGGTCCAACGTGCTGATCGCCTGGCTGGCTTGCCTGGCCGCCGCCGCCTACCTCGGTCTCGGTCCGCTCGGTCGCCGCTACCGCCCCTTTTCCCACTGGCAGGGGCCGCGCTGGCCGCGCTGGCGCGAACTACTGCGCCTCGGCGTGCCGATGGGCCTGTCCAACCTGATCGAAATCACCTCGTTTACGCTGATTGCGCTGTTCATCGCCTCGCTCGGCGCGACGGTCGTCGCCGGCCACCGTATCGTCGCCAATCTGTCGGCCCTGACCTACATGCTGCCGCTGGCCTTGGCCATCGCCACCATGGCCACCGTCGGCCAGGCGATCGGCGCTCGCGACTGGGTCCAGGTTCGCGTCCAGGTAAAGGCTTCCCTGCTGCTGGCCGCCGTTCTGTCGAGCGCGGTCGGGCTGCTGTTGTGGCTGGCCACCGAGGCTCTGGTCGGCGCCTATACCGACGATCCGGCGGTGCGCCGGGTGGCCGCCGGTCTGGTCATCTATGTCGCCGTCTACCAGTTCTGCGATGCGCTGCAGACCGTTGCCGGCCATGTGCTGCGCGCCTGCCGGGTGACCTTTCTGCCGATGCTGGTGCAGATGCTGTGTTTCTGGGGCATCGGCCTGCTCGGCGGCGCCTGGCTCTGTTTCCGGGGGGCGACGCCGCTCGGGGCGGCCGGCTTCTGGCTGGGCTCCGTGTTCGGTCTGCTGCTCGCCTCGGCACTGCTCCTGCCCCTGATGCGGCGGGCCTTGCAGGCGCTTGAATCGGCGTCGTAATTATGAATTTCGCTCTGCAATGATTCGTTTCGTCTGTGGTAATATTTTTAGTTCAGGTCGGTATTACCGGGCGGGGGGTCGCATGGCTGCCGCTTATCACTAGCAACTCAACTAAACGCAAGGAAAGCGCATGAAAATTCACGAATATCAGGGCAAGCAACTCCTGAAGAAATTCGGCGTTACGGTTCCGCGCGGGATTCACTGCACGACCGTCGACGACGCGGTCAAGGCAGCCGAAACCCTGGGCGGCAAGGTCTGGGTGGTCAAGGCCCAGATTCACGCCGGCGGCCGTGGCAAGGGTGGCGGCGTCAAGGTCGCGACCTCGCTGGAAAAAGTTCGCGAATACGCCAGCCAGATTCTCGGCATGCAGCTGGTCACGCACCAGACCGGCCCGGAAGGCCAGAAGGTCCGCAACCTGCTGATCGAGGAAGGTGCCGACATCAAGCACGAATACTACGTCGCCGCGCTGACCGACCGCGCCACGCAGTCGGTGGCGATGATGGCCTCCTACGAAGGCGGCATGGATATTGAAGAAGTCGCCCACAAGACCCCGGAAAAGATCGTCAAGGTCTTCATCAACCCGCTGGTCGGCCTGACCGACGAGCAGGCGCTGACCCTGGCCAAGGGCATGGGCATGAACGAAGCCTCGATCCCGCAGTGTGTCGATACGCTGAAGAAGCTGTACACCTGCTACATGGAAACCGATGCCTCCTTGGCCGAGATCAACCCGCTGATCCACGAAGGCGACGGCACCGTCAAGGCCCTCGACGCCAAGTTCAACTTCGATGCCAACGCCCTGTTCCGCCAGCCGGAAATCGTCGCCATGCGCGACCTGGACGAAGAAGATGCCGACGAAATCGAAGCTTCCAAGTTCGACCTCGCCTACATCTCGCTCGACGGCAACATCGGTTGCCTGGTGAACGGTGCCGGCCTCGCCATGGCGACGATGGACACGATCAAGCTGTTCGGCGCCGAGCCGGCCAACTTCCTCGACGTCGGCGGCGGCGCGACGACCGAGAAGGTCACCGAAGCCTTCAAGATCATGCTCAAGAACACCAAGGTCAAGGGCATCCTGGTCAACATCTTCGGCGGCATCATGCGCTGCGACACCATCGCCACCGGCGTCGTCGCCGCGGCCAAGGAAACCCACCTGTCCGTGCCCCTGGTCGTCCGCATGAAGGGCACCAACGAAGATCTCGGCAAGCAGATCCTGAAGGATTCCGGTTTGCCCATCATCTCTGCCGATTCCATGGCCGAAGCCGCCACCAAGATCGTCGAAGCGGTCAAGTAAGGAGCCCTGAATGTCTATTCTGATCAACAAGAACACCCGGATCATCACCCAGGGCATCACCGGCAAGACCGGCCAGTTCCACACGGAAAAGTGCCAGGAATACGCCAACGGCAAGGAATGTTTCGTCGCCGGCGTGAACCCGAAGAAGGCTGGCGAGAAGATTTTCGACATCCCCATCTACGGTTCCGTCAAGGAAGCCGCCGCTGAAACCGGCGCCACCGTCTCCGTCATCTACGTGCCGCCGGCCGGCGCCGCCGCCGCGATCTGGGAAGCCGTCGAGGCCGACCTCGATCTGGCCATCTGCATCACCGAGGGCATTCCCGTCCGCGACATGCTGATGGTGCGCAACAAGATGAAGGAAAAGGAAGCCAAGGGCGGCAAGAAGACCCTGCTGCTCGGCCCGAACTGCCCCGGCCTGATCACCCCGGACGAAGTGAAGATCGGCATCATGCCCGGCCACATCCACCGCAAGGGCCGCATCGGCGTCGTTTCCCGTTCCGGCACGCTGACCTACGAAGCCGTCGGCCAGCTGACCGAACTGGGCCTCGGCCAGTCGTCCGCCGTCGGTATCGGCGGCGACCCGATCAACGGTCTGAAGCACATCGACGTCATGAAGATGTTCAACGACGATCCGGATACCGACGCCGTCATCATGATCGGCGAAATCGGCGGTCCCGATGAAGCCGAAGCCGCCCAGTGGTGCAAGGCCAACATGAAGAAGCCGATCGTCGGCTTCATCGCCGGCGTCACCGCCCCGGCCGGCAAGCGCATGGGCCACGCCGGCGCCCTGATCTCCGGCGGTGCCGACACCGCCGACGCCAAGCTCGCCATCATGGAAGAGTGCGGCTTCAAGGTCACGCGCAACCCGTCGGAAATGGCCAAGCTGCTGAAGGCCATGCTGTAACCGCGAGCATCAGCTCAGGAAAAGGGCGGGCCGTGGGTCCGCCTTTTTTTCGCCTACTGTTTGGAGAGGATCATGGCCCTGTTTCTCAGCGAAAACGACGTCCGCCAGGTATTGACCATGGAGATGGCGCTGGCCGGCGTCGAGTCGGCGCACCGCGACCTGGCGCTCGGGCAGGCGCTCGATACGCCGCGCCAGCGCAGCCGGCTGCCGCAGACCGTGCTGCACATCCTGCAAGGCGCGTTGCCGGCCCAGGGCGTGCTCGGCTACAAGGCCTATACCAGCAACCGCAGCGGCAACCGCTTTCTGGTGCATCTGTTCGACGCGGCCAGCGGCCGCCTGCGCGCCGTGCTCGAAGCCGACTATCTCGGCATGATGCGCACCGGCGCCGCCAGCGGCGTCGCCAGCCGCTGGCTGGCCCGGCCGGACAGCCGCATCGCCGGCGTCTTCGGGGCCGGCTGGCAGGCCGAAGGGCATGTGCGGGCGCTGTGCGCCGCCTTGCCGTTGGAACGGGTCAAGGTCTTCAGCCGCCGGACCGACAAGCTGCAGGCTTTCTGCGCCCGCCTCAGCGCGGCCACCGGCGTCGCCGTGGTGCCGGCGGCCAGTGCCGAGGAAACGGTACGCGGCAGCGACATCGTCGGCACCGTGACCAGCGCCGCCCAGCCGCTGTTCGATGCCGAATGGCTGGCCGAAGGGACGCATATCAATGGCGCCGGATCGAATGCACTGATTCGCCAGGAACTGTCGGAGGCCGCCATCAAGCGCTGCCGCCTGGTCGTCGTCGATGCCGTGCCGACGGCGCTGGCCGAAGCCGGCGACCTGCTGCCGCTGCTTGAGAAAGGGCGCTTGCAGCCGCGCCAACTGGTCGAGCTGGGGGACATCATTATCGGCCGCCAGCACGGCCGCCAGGCGGCCGGCGACATCACCTTGTTCGAGTCGCAGGGCATGGCTATCCAGGATCTGGCGGTGGCCGCGCGCGTCGTTGCCGCCGCCGAGGCGGCCGGCATCGGCCGCGCGTGGCCGCTGGCGGAAGTTTGACCGGGCGGCCGGCTCGGCGGGAGAATGCGGGCGCGGCAGCTTCGCCACGAAGCTGTCATCGACGGGAGGGATGGTGAAGGCAGGGTTCTGGAAGTCCGACTGGTTTCTCGGCATCGCGCTGACGCTGGCGATGCTGATCGTGTCCGGGTCTGCCCCGCTGCGCAATCTCGACCGTCAGGCCTACGATTTCGGCCTGCGCTTGTCCGAGCGGACGCCCAGCGACCGGATTGTCGTGATCGCCATCGACGACGCCAGTCTGGCCGAATTCGGCCCTTGGCCATGGTCGCGCGAATTGCCGGCGCGCCTGATCGACATTCTGGCTGCCGCACCGGCCCAGGTCATCGGCAGCGCCTTGCCGTTGGCCGAGGCGCAGCGCGATCCGGGGGCCGTCTATCTGGAGCGCCTGGCTGGCATCGTCGAGCGCGCCGTCCGCGATGGCATGCTGCTGCCGCCGGCCCGGGGCGAGGTCGCCGCCGTGCTGGCCGAGGCCGATTCCGTCTTGCAAGGCGACCGTCGGCTGGCGGCCAGCCTGGCTCATGCCGGCAACGTGGTGCTGCCGCTGCAATTCTCGTTGGGCGGGGCCGTCGCCGCCGCTGAGCCGCCGCCCGAGGTCGCGGCCGGCCAACTGGCTCGGGTCAGTGAGGGCGATGGCCGGATTCCATCGGCTTCCGGCCTGCGGGCGCCATTTGCGCCGCTGACCTCGCGGGTGCTGGCCTTCGGTCATGTCAACCACGTCGCCGACAGCGACGGCCGGGTGCGCAGCGATCTGCTGGCGGTGCGTTATGGCGAACTGCTCTACCCGTCGCTGGCCCTGAGTCTGGCCGCCGCCAGCCGTGGCGTGGCTCCCGGGGAGATCAGGGGGCGCGGCGGCGATAGCCTGCGCGTCGCCGGCCTGCGCCTGCCGGTCGATGGGACGATGCGCCTGCACCCCTTCTTCTATCGCGGAGCCAAGGATGGCCCGGCCTTCCCGGTGGTCTCGTTCGCCGACGCGGTCAATGGCCGGCTGCCGGCTGCCGATTATGCCGGCAAGATCGTGCTGATCGGCGCCACCGCCGCCAGCGAGGCGCCGCTGGCCACGCCGCGGGGGCCGATGGCGCCGGTGCTGGTCGTCGCCCATACGCTGTCGAGCCTGCTGCAGGGCGATTCCATCGTTGTTCCGGCTTGGGGGGGCTGGGTCGCCGGGGCGGCGTTGCTGCTGGTCGGACTCTACCTGGCCGCAGCCTTGCCGGCCCTCGGTGCCGGGGCCGGTCTGCTGGCGACGCTGCTGCTGCAGGCCATTCTGCTCGGTGCGCCGCTCGGCCTGTTGCTGGGCGCCGGGCTGTGGCTGCCGCTGACCGGCGCCGCTTGCCTGCTGCCGCTCGGTCATCTCGCATGGGCGGTCAAGCGCTGCCTGGCCGGCGGCGGCCAGCCGGCATCGTCCGGCGCCGATACGGCCGAAGCCAACCGCCTGCAGGCGCTGGCGCTGCAAGGCCAGGGGCTGCTCGACCAAGCCTTCGCCAAATTCTGCCTCTGCCCGGTCAACGCCATCCTGCTCGATGACTTGTACAGCCTCGGCCTCGATTGCGAGCGGCGGCGCGATTTCGCCCAGGCGGCCGTGGTGTACCGCTGGATCGCCGGGCACGACCCGGCCTTCCGCGATATTGCCAGCCGCCTGCGGCGCGGTGCCGGCACCGGGGCGCCCGCCGCCTTGCCGCAGCGTACGGCGATCGGCCGCTATCAGCTGGAAAAGGCGCTGGGCAAAGGCGCGATGGGCATCGTCTATCGCGGTCGCGACGGGCAAACCGGGCGGACCGTGGCCATCAAGACCATGGCCCTGGCCCAGGAATTCGACGCCGACGAGCTGGCCGACGTGAAGCAGCGTTTCTTCCGCGAGGCCGAAACGGTAGGGCGGCTCGATCACCCGAATATCGTGGCGCTCTACGAAGCCGGCGAAGAGCAGGATCTGGCCTACATCGCCATGGAGTTCCTGCCCGGCGGGGATCTGGTGCCGTGGTGCCGGCCGGAGACCCGCTTGCCGCTGGCGACGGTGCTGTCGATCGGCATCCGCGTCGCCGACGCACTTGATTATGCGCATGGCCGGCAGGTCGTGCACCGCGACGTCAAGCCGGCCAACATCATGTACGCGGTGGATGGCGACCAGCTCAAGGTCACCGATTTCGGCATCGCCCGCATTACCGACGCATCGCGGACCCGGACCGGCATGGTCCTCGGCACGCCCTCCTACATGTCGCCGGAACAACTGGCCGGCAAGAAAATCGACGGCCGCTCCGACATCTATTCGCTGGGCGTCACCCTGTACCAGCTGTGTTGCGGTCAGCTGCCGTTTTCCGGCGCTTCGCTGGCGCAATTGATGTACAAGATCGCCAACGAACCGGCGCCCGACATTTGCGGCATCGAGCCGGCGCTGCCGCCGGAGGTGGCGGCGGTGATCGCCAAGGCCATGGCCAAGGACATCGGCCAGCGTTACCAGCGGGCGGCCGATCTGGCGGCCGATCTGCGCCGTTGCCTGGAGCGCCTCGGCGGGGAGGGCGGATGAAACTCTCCGATGCGCTGGAAATGGCGATGCGCACCGACCCCGGCCTGCTCCGCTCGCACAACGAGGATGCGGTGTTTGCCGATGCCACGCTCGGCCTCGCCGTCTTGGCCGACGGCATGGGCGGCTACAACGCCGGCGAAGTCGCCAGCGGCATGGCCTGCACCCTGTTGGCCACCGGCTTCGCCCGCTTGCTTCCGACCTGCAGTGAGAGCACCGACGGCGGCGGTCCGGGCTTTATCAGCCAGCTTCTGGCCGGTGAAGTGACGGCCGCCAACCGGGCCATTTTCAACACCGCGCAGAGCGATCCCCGCTGTGCCGGGATGGGGACGACGCTGGTGCTGGCCTGGTTCTACGATAACCGGGTCGGCATCGCCCATGTCGGCGATTCGCGGCTCTATCGCTTGCGCCGCAACCGTTTCGAGCTGCTGACCCGGGACCACTCGCTTTTGCAGGAGCAGATTGATAGTGGCATGATTACTCCGGAAGAAGCCCGCTTTTCCGAGCACCGCAACCTGGTGACCCGGGCGCTCGGGGTCGATCCCGAGGTCGATGTCGAAGTGCAGGTCCATGACGCCGAGCCCGGCGATCTGTTGCTGCTGTGTTCGGACGGCCTGAGCGAGATGGTCGAGGACGAGGACATCAAGATCACGCTGCAGACCCTGGGCGGCAATCTGGAACTGGCCGCCGAGCAACTGGTGCATCTGGCGAATGACAACGGCGGGCGGGATAATGTCTCGGTAATTCTCGCCCGGGTGCTGGGCGACTATGCGGTACCGCGCGGCTTGTGGCAGCGGCTGTGGGCGGCGATGAAGTAGACGAGGAACGAGATGGCAAAACTGATCCTATCGATGGACGGCCTGGTGCTGAAGGAAATCGTGCTCAACAAGGAGCGCCTGAGCATCGGCCGCAAGCCGCACAACGACATCCAGATCGACAACCTGGCCATTTCCGGCGAGCACGCGGTGATCGTCACCATCCTCAACGATTCCTTCCTCGAGGACCTGAACAGCACCAACGGCACCCTGGTCAACGGCCAGCCGATCAAGAAGCACATCCTGCGCAACAACGACATCGTCGAGCTGGGCAAGTACCGCCTCAAGTTCATGGCCGGCGAGAGCGAGCCGAGCGGCGATTTCGAGAAGAGCGGCGGGACGCGGCAAGCCATGGCCAAGCTGGCCTCGGAGATGGAGCTGATCCCGACCGGGGCGGTCACCCGCTCGCAGCTCGGTGTGGCGCCGGCACCGCCGACGCCGAGCATTCCCGCGGCGGCCGTCCAACTGCTCAACGGTCCCAACGTCGGCAAGGAACTGGCGCTGACCAAGACCCTGACGACGCTCGGCAAGCCTGGCCAGCAGGTGGCGGTGATCGCCCGCCGGCCGCACGGCTATTTCATCACCCATGTCGAGGGCAAGCAATTCCCCGTGCTCAACGGCCAAACCATCAGTGTCCAGGCGCATCCGCTCGGCGACCATGATGTAATCGAGATCGCCGGCATCAAAATGGAATTTTTCCTCAAGGGCTGACGGCTATCGTGACCCGTTCCCGGTTCTGCCGCTTCCGCCGGCTGCTGGCTGGCGCTTCCCGCCGCCGCGCGCCATGAAACTGCGCGTGCTCGGCTGCAGCGGCGGTATCGGCGGCGACAGCCGGCGGACCACGGCGCTGCTGGTCGATCGCGACGTGCTGATCGATGCCGGCACCGGCGTCGGCGATCTGGCGATTCCCGACATGGCCTCGATCGATCATGTCTTCCTGACCCACTGCCATCTCGACCACATCGCCGCACTGCCGCTGATGGTCGATACCGTGGCCGACCTGCGGCAGACGCCGCTGACCGTCTACGGCACGGCGCCGGTATTGGCCCTGCTGCGCCGGCATATTTTCAATTGGGCGATCTGGCCCGATTTTTCCGAGGTGCCGAGCAGCGAACGGCCGCTGATGCGCTACCGGATCATCGAGCCGGGCATTCCGGTGACGCTGGGCACGCGCCGCGTCACGGCGCTGCCGGTCGACCACACCGTGCCGGCGGTCGGCTATCACCTCGATTCGGGCCAGGGCAGCCTGGTCTTCTCCGGCGACACCGGCATCTGCGATGCCTTCTGGCAAGCCGTCAATGGCGTGGCCGATCTGCGCCACCTGATCATCGAGTGTGCCTTCCCGAATCGCGAGGAACGGCTGGCGACGCTGTCCAAACACCTCTGTCCGTCGATGCTGGCCGGCGAGTTGCGCCAGCTCGCGCACCGCTGCGCCATCCACATCACCCATTTAAAGCCTGGCCAGAGCGCCCTGACCATGGCCGAAATCACCGCCTGCCTCGGCGATTTCGCACCGCAGATGCTGCACAACGGCCAAGTGTTCGAGTTTTGATCTGTCGCCGATAGACGCTACAGATGAGTGTGATCCTGCCGCAGGCGCTGCAGATTCTTGAGCGCTTTCGTGATAACGGAGATAGCAACCCGGTTTTTCATTCGGTGTTCGTGCATGCCGGAATTTATTGCGAGCATGTTGGATGCATTTTCAGCCCGGGCAGACCGGTTATTAACCCCGATGGCTGTCGGTCATGACAAGTTTGGTGAGGTCGGGTGCCGTAAATTGTCGTTTTTTTTGCGTTGAGGTGGGTGCTTTTGGTGCGACGTATTGGGTGCTGTTCTTAGTTGATTGATATATAAGACGTTTCTGCTTGTTTCGATTTTTGTACATTGGTGGCACGCTCGCTGCTTTAAGTTAATCAGCGGTTTTTCCCGCCTTTTCAAAAGGAGATTCACATGAAACGTGCTCAACAAGGTTTCACCCTGATCGAACTGATGATCGTCGTCGCCATCATCGGTATCCTGGCGGCCATTGCGTTGCCGCAATACCGGAACTACACCATTCGCTCGGCAGAGAACGCCTGTCTCGGTGAGGCTGCTGCCTATACCAAATATGCCACGGCCGGGCTGAACCAGATTCCCCCGGATGCGATTGATGCCCCGGTGGCGAATGCCTGTACGGCTATCAATGGTGGTGCTGCGCCAGCGAACAATAATGCTGCTTTTACCGCGACCCCCAAACTACCGGGTGTTAGGACAGTCAACTGCAGTACTGGTACTGGTTCCTGTTCCTTGGCTGCCCCATAAGCAGTAGTTCTCGGATTTGCAAGCCCCATCGATATATCGATGGGGCTTTTGCTTTTGGGGCCAGGAATAGCCGAATGCGAACAACAGGGAAGTGTGCTACCAGTCCGGCGCTATATCCCCGCCCAGGCGTTCGCCGGCTATTAGCCAGTCGCCCAGCAGCGTCGGTATCCACGGAGCGAGCAGAGCTTCGCGACCCGCAACCCAACCATTCGCGACACCCGACTGCTTGCTGCCGAGAGCTTCGCTGATCAGAAACCTAGCTGTGACGTGGTCGTTGATCAGGCCAAGTTCGTCCTGCAGGCGGTTGAGAGCGGCGAGGGTGGGAGCCAGGCGTTTGGCTGGCAACAGTGGGGCGAAAAATTCGGTGGCGTAGCGCAGTTTCTTGAAGGCGATGCGCATCCGGTGGCGGTCGGTGGCGTTCAGTGTGGCGTGTTGTTCGGCCAGTTTGCGGGCGCGTTCGGCGTGCTGCGCCAGGCGCTTGTTGGCGAATTTCTTCAGCGGCAGCGGCAGGGTGTCGCCCAGGGCGTAGATGGCGGCGGTGAATTCGACGAGCAGGCGCGGGTATTCGCGCAGCGCCAGCAGGCGCGCGATCGAGCGGCGGGCGTGGCGGGCGCGCTGGCGGGCGGCGCCGCGCAGACGTTTGAGGTCGCGGTGGTCGGGGAACTCTGCCTGGATCGGCGGCAGGGTTTCGGCGAGGAAGACGTCCCAGTTGCGGGCGTCGCCCAACGCGCCGGCCAGGGTCCGCCAGGTCTGGTCGTAGGCCTTGACGAATTCGGGCGGCAGGACCGGGGCGAACAGCTTGATCGCCGAGCGCAGCCGGCGCAGGGCGACGCGGGCCTGGTGCACGAATTCCACCTGGCCGCCGTCGTGCAGGCCGGGTTCGTTGCGTTGAAAGTGTTCGAGGCAGGCCAGGGCGATGCTGCGGAAGGCTTCGACCGGCGTCATGTCGGCGGTAAGCGGCGGCGGTTTGGCCTTGAACGGCCGCAGCGCCTCGTTGCGGAACTGGCGGTAGCCGCGCTCGGCCTTGCTGGCGACGGCCGGGCTGAGGTGCAGGTGTTTCTGCAGGCTGCGGGTCAGGCCGAAAATGTCGGCGACACGGCCGTCGACCAGTTCCAGCTCGATTTCGCAAATGCGTTCGCGGCGCTCGCCGCTGGCGATGTGGCCGCGGTCGAGCGCCAGTTCGATCAGCGATTCGCCGAACGGTACCCGCCAGATCTGGCGCCGGAAATCGGTGGTGAAAATGGGTTCCAAGCGGGCCGTTGCCGCGTCGAGAAAGTCTTTCAGTTCGGGGGCGTCGACGTGGGCGAAGTCGAACTGCCCCGGCGTTGCTTGGGTTTCCCATTCGCTGCGTACCGCCAGGCCACCGCTGGCCGGCTCGGCCGATTTGACGGTGAGCAGCCAGTCGGCGCCCTTGCGGCGAAAGCGCAGGGCGACGCGGCGTTGGTGCAGAGCCAGGTCCGGCGTGTCGTAATAGGTGTTGAGCAGGCGCTGGCGCTGCGTCGCGAGGCCGGCCAGCAAGGGGTGCTCGGCCAGTTTGCGGGCATTCTTCGCGTCCAGTTGCAGCTTCAGTTCGATTTCCGTGCTCATCGCTTCTCCCGCGGCACCGCCGGCCCGGTGGCGCCGTCGAAGCCGAGTTCCGGCAGGACGGCCAGTTCGGCGGCGCTCTGCACGCCCTCGGCGATGACCGTCAAACCGATATTATGGGCGATGCTGCACAAACCTTTAAGGAAAGCCTGGTTGCCCGGCTGATTGTCGATGGCGCGGATGAAGCTGGCATCGACCTTGAGATAGTCCAGGCCGATGTCGTGCAGATGCCCGATTTCGCTGAACTGGCGGCCGAAGTGCTCGATCCCGAGGCGGCAGCCGAGCGGCCGCAGCACGTTGCAGAAAATCCGGAACTCCTGGAAGTGGCGGAAGGCGCCGACTTCGGAGACTTCCAGCCACAGGCGCGGCGCCAGATCCTTGCGGGCGCCGATCAGGGCCAGCAGACGGTGGCGGAAATGCGCATCGACGATCGATTCGCCGGAGAGATTGACGGCCACCGCTGCCGTGCCGGCGGCGATCCGGTCGAGCGCCAGGCGCGTGGCGGCGAGGTCGAGCTCGGCGGTCATCGCCAGGCGCGAGGCCATCGGCATGAAGCTGCCGGCTGTCAGCCATTCGCCACCTTCGGCCGCCTGCAGGCGCAGCGGACATTCGAGATGGAGCAACTGGCCGCGGCTGTTGGCCACCGGGAAATCGATCAGGCGCAGGCGCTGGGTCTGAATCGCGCCGTCGAGCAGCTTGCGCCAGTCGGCGCTGGTCGTTGCCTGTGTCGGGGCGGTACTTTCGGCGCGGTGCCAGGCCAGCGCGCCCTGGCCTTCGGCGGTTGCCAGGGCGCTGTCGAGGCGGGCCAGCAGCGTGCCGATATTCTGGCCATGCAGGTAGGGGCTGCTGGCGATGTGGCCGATGCGCTCGCCGTCGATCAGGCCGGCCGCGACCAGTTCGCCGAAAGTCGCCAGCAACTGCTCGGCGGCCGGCGCCGGCTCCTGCTGGCCGGGCAGCAGCAGGGCGAAGTCGGCGCCGTTGAGGCGGGCGGCGGCGGCGCCCGGATGGCTGGCGACCTGGGCATGCAGGGCGGCGCCGAGACGGCGCAGCAGTTCGTCGGTCAGTTCGCGGCCGAGGCGGCGGTTGATGCCGGCCAGATCGGCGACGCGCAGCAGCAGCAAAGTGCCGGTCGGTTGCGCGTCGTCGTTGCTGAGCGCGGCGTCGAGCTGGTTGAGGAAATAGGCGCGGTTGGCCAGGCCGGTCAGGGGATCGAGCGTCGCTTCGCGGCGCAGCGCCTCGAGCCGTTCCGCTTCCTTGGCGAACATCGCCTTCAAGCGGTCGACCATGGCGTTCATCGCCCCGACCACGCTTCTGAGTTCCGGCGGGCGCGGCTCGGCGATCCGGATGAAGCGCTGTTCGCTGATCGCCGCCGCCTGGGCGACGACGGCGTCGAGCGGCCGCTTGACGTTGTTCTGCAGGAAACGCGTGGCCAGCAACCCGACGAGGATGCCGCCGAAAATGAACCACAGCAGCAGGTCGCGCGCCTGCCGCCACAAGGCCAGATGGGCAAAATAACTGTGGCTGACCAGCTCGACCGTGCCGAACTGGCTCCAGCCGCTGGAAACCTGCGCCCGGCCCGGCTCGGAGACGATCGGGAAGAGGCGCACGAACCATTCCGGCACGTCGCCGGCCGGCGGCGGACTGGTTTTCTCGATCATCACCGCGCCGCCCGGATCGATCATCCGTACCACCCGGTACTGGCCGCTGTCGAATACCGCCGCCACCTGCAGTTCGATGGTCACCGGATCCTTGTCCAGCTGCGACATCGAGAGGGCCAGAGACGTGGCGTTGTCGTTGTTCTTGACGGCCAGTTGCTGGGTCAGGTAGAGGCGCCCGGCCATCATGCTGGCGGCGAAGCTGCCGGCAAAGGCGATAAGCGCGCTGGCGATGACGGCCAGCCAGATCTGACGGAACAGGGACATGGCGATTACCTCACTTGAAGCCTTCGGCGCGCGCCCGGGCCAGCAAATCCTGCCAGCGCGACAGACTGCTCTTGCTGGACCGGTTGCCGGTGCCTTGCCACAGGCCCGCGCTGTTGAAACTGAAAATCGGAGACAGGTCGGTCCGCCGCGAAGCCGGGGCGATCTCGGGCCTGAGGTTGTCGAGCACCAGCGGCTCGGCGTTCGGCGTCGCGTAATAGGCGAGCACCATGTGCGCCTGCAACACCGTTCCGCCGGGGCCGTTCTGGCGGGCGCGGACATAGACCAGGCGCAGCTTTTCGACGGGAATCCCGAGCGCCAGCAGCGAGTAGTACTTGGCGATGGAAAAATCCTCGCAATCGGCGCGGCCTTTGCCGATCGTCTCCAGCGGCGTGGCCCAGTAATCGGACTGGTTCCAGATGCTGATATCGTCGTCGAAAGCGATGCGCTGATTGAAGAAATCGTTGACCCGGCGCAGCTTTTCCTTTTCGCCGAGTTCTTGCCCGTCGCTCAGCAGTGCCCGCCAGTCGGCGAACAGGGCCAGCGGCGCCTGGCCGAAGCGGCCGGTCAGCGACTGCTGCAGCCGGCCGAAATCGAGGCCGAAAGCCGCCGGCAGCGCCAACAAGAGATTCAGCGCAAATAGCGTGCCGGCAAGGCTCAGGCGAAATGGCGCAGGGTGTTTGGACAAGGCGGGCAAGTCAACTTTTCGGGCAAATGGCCGCAGATGAGGAATATTACACAGATGTCTTAGCCAGATCCCCTTAGAATGTGGGCATTCAATGAGGAAGCACAGTCATGAACGTCAATAAACTGCTTACCCTGCCGGCGCTGCTGGCGGTTGCCGTATACGGCCACGCCGCCGGCGGCGAAGTCACCCTCAAGGAAGCCACCCAGCGTGCTGTCCTGCAGAGTCCCGAAGTTACTTCCCGCTGGCATGCCTACAAGGAGGCTCACGAGGAAATCGACGTTGCCCGCGGCGCCTATCTGCCGACCATCGACCTGACCGCCGGCAGCGGCCGCGAACATCTCAAGGAAGAGCCGAACCCGACCACCACCTACACCCGCAGCGGCGCCCTGCTCAGCCTCAACCAGATGCTGTTCGACGGCTTCGCCACGCGCAGCGAAGTCAGCCGGCTGGGCAAAGCCAAGCTGGTGCGTTATTACGAGTTGCTCGAAGCGTCGGAAAACACCGCCCTCGAAGCCTCGCGCGCTTACCTCGACGTGCTGCGCTACCGTGAACTGGTGCGCCTGGCCGAAGACAATTACGTGCAGCACAAGGCCACCAACGAGCAGGTCGCGCAGCGCGTCCAGTCCGGCGTCGGCCGCCGCGTCGACATGGAGCAGGCGGGCAGCCGCCTGGCCCTGGCCGAAATCAACCTGACCACCGAAATCGCCAACCTGCACGACGTCTCGGCCCGCTACCAGCGCTTGATCGGCGCCCCGCCGCCAGCCGCCGCCGCCGCCCCGGGCGATCTCTCCAACCCGCTGCCGGCCAACACCAATGCCGCGCTGAGCGGCCTCTATCGCAGCAACCCGACGTTGTTGGCGGCGATCGAGAACGTCGAAGCGGCGCAATACGACATCGACGTCCGCCGGGCTGCCTACTCGCCGCGTTTCGACCTGCGCGCCCGCACCGACAACACCCGCCACTACCTTGGCGAGGACGGCCGCCGCGAGCACAACGTCGCCGAAATCGTGATGAACTGGAATCTTTTCCGCGGCGGCTCCGACCGTGCCCGCGAGCGGCAGTACATGGAACGCCGCAACACCGCCCTCGACCTGCGCGAGAAGGCCTGCCGCGACACCCGCCAGACCCTGCTGATCGCCTACAACGACGTGCAGCGCCTGCGCCTCCAGAAAGCCCATTTGGCCGTTCAGGTCTCGCTGCTCGAACGGACCCTGGCCGCCTACCGTGACCAGTTCAATATCGGCCAGCGGACCCTGCTCGACCTGCTCGATACCGAGAACGAACTACTCAGCGCCCGCCGCAACGCGGTCAATGCCGACACCGAACTGACCCTGGCCTATTTGCGCACCTACGCCGGCATGGGGCACCTGTTGCAGGCTCTCGGTCTGCAGCGGCTGGATACCGAGGAACCGCAGGCCGGCGATCTGGCCGCCGTCGATCCGGCCCAGCTGTGCCCGGCCGACGCCGTCGGCCTGCCGGCCGCCGATCGCGCCGTGCTCGACGCCCGGGCGATGGAACGCCTGAACAACAAGGGCGTGGCGCCGGCGCAGAAACCGCAGCGCTGAGCGACGGAACCGCGGCCGACGCGCGTTCCCGCCCGAGAAGGCCGCCGGCTGCGGTTAGCCGGCGGCCTTGCCGTTTACGCCGGTGGATCGGCCGGCTCTGGCAATCAGCGGCGCTCGACCGGGCAAATGAACACGTAGCCGGCGTTGCGCAAGGTGCGGATGTAGCCGCTGCCGTCGGGCCGGGAGCCGAGGACGCGCCGGATGCGGCTGACATGCACGTCGATCAGGCGGTCTTCGGGCGAGTAACGGCGGCAGAGGACCGCCGACAGCACTTCGCGCGACAGCGTTTCGCCGGCATGGGCGGCCAGGATGTGGAGCAGGGCGAAGGCCGAGGCGCTGAGCGCCGCCGCCCGGCCGTCGCGGTCGATCAGGCGGTGGGCCTCCGGGTCCAGCGTCCAGCCGGCAAAATGTAGACGGGTGCTGGATGCGGCAGCGGGCGAGGGCGTGGCAGGCATGGATTTCCAGTCGGATCGGCGCACAAGGATGTATCGCGATTGTAATTCATTCGGCATTTAAAATGCCATGGGCAATGCGCTGCGCGGTTCCGCCGCCTGGGGTGGATTCACGGTGAGCGACGGGTAGCGTCGGGCGCCGGCGGGGCTAGTATTCGTGCAGCATGGCAATTTCGGTATCGGCATGGCGCAGGCGGCTGGCCAGCGAGCGGGCGATGGCGGTGAGCAAGGTGATGGCCAGGCGCTTGTGCTCGTTGGCCAGCATGTTGAACTGGTCGACGGTAAGCACGAAAAACTCCGTTTCGCTGGCGGTGACGGCGTCGTTGCCACGCGGCCGGCCGTCGAGAAAGGCCAGTCCGCCGAAAAAATCGCCACGGCCGAAGGTGGCGACGTGGCGCAGGCGGCCGGCGCCGAGCGGGGCGAACATCCTGACCGTGCCACGGCGGATCAGATAGATCGCGTCGCCCGGCTGGCCGCGCGAATAGATCGTCGTGCCGGCCGGGTAGGTGACCTTCTCCAGACGCGCTTCGAGATCGGCCAGGGTTTCGTCCTTGCGCAGCCGGAACAACTCCATCTCCGCCAGTTCCAGCGGCGTCTCCTGCAGCGGCGAGGCATGCCCGGCCTCGCCGAGCAGGCGTTCCTCGACCCATTCGATGGCGCTGTCCAGCTCACCGAACAGGCGCACCGCTTCGTTTTCCCCGGTGACGCCGGTTTCTTCCAGGAATTCGCGCAGATTGCGGCCGTTCGGCAGGTTCTCGCGGACGTTGGACAGCAGCAGCATGGCCCCGTGCTCGGCCAGGGCGTCGCGCACCTGGCGCAGCATGTGGGCGGCCGTGACGTCGACGGACTGGACGCGCCGCAGGTCGAGGATGATGAAGCGGCGGGTCTTGATCTCCGGGTCGAGCGCACCGAACAACTGCTGCGTGGTGCCGAAGAAGAGGCTGCCCTGCAGTTCGAAAATCACCGCCTGGTCGCCCTTTTCCTCGAGCATGCGGGTCTCCGCCTCGGGTCGGTGCCAGCTCGACGAGCGCTGGCTGACGTAGAGCTTGTGGCGGACTACGGTGCCGCCGATCTGCTCGCGCAGGAAAAGCAGGATGGCCATCGCCACGCCGGCGCCGGAAGCGGCGATCAGGCCGACCTTGAGGGCGACGACGACGACGACCACGACCACCGCGAAATCGAGCACCGTCGATGGCGAGAGAATGAAGCGCAGGGCTCCGCGGTCGATCATGCGCACGCCGACGACGATCAGGATGCCGGCCAGCGCGGCGACCGGCAGCCAGGCGATGAAATTGCTCAGCAGCAGCGCGAAGATCAGTGCCGACAGGCCTTCGACCAAGCCCGAGGCGCGCGTCGTCGCGCCGCTCGTCAGGTTGACCAGAGTGGCGCCCATGGTCCCGGCGCCGGGAATGCCGCCGACCGACGAGGCGGCGACGTTGGCCACGCCCTGGGCCAGTAGTTCGCGGTTGGAATCGTGCTGCGAGCGGGTCATCTGGTCGAGTACGACGCAGGTCTTCAGGGTGTCGATCGACAGCAGCACGGCCAGCGTCAGCGCGCTGCCGAGCAGGGCGGCGACCTGGGCCAGGCGCAGGTCGCCGATTTCGCGCCAGCGGGCGGTGATGGCGGCGAAATAGCCGGCGCCGCTGGCCCCCGGCGGGCCGATCAGGAGCGGATTGCCGCTGCTGATGCGCAGTGCCGGATCCTGGATCGCCAGCAGGAAATAGACGATGGCGCCGGCCACGATGCCGAGGATGGTCCCCGGCACCCGCTGCGTCAGGCGCGGCGCCAGCAGCATCGTGGCGATGGTCGCCGTGCCGACGGCGACCGCCTGCCCGTTCCACAGCCAGGGCGAGATCAAGGCTTCGTGCCAGGTCAGTTCGCCGGGCGTGCCGAGCAGCTTGTCGAGCTGGCTGGCGATGAGGATCAGGCCGACGCCGGTCAGGTAGCCGCTGACCACCGGATAGGGAATGTAGCGGATCAGGCGGCCGATGCCGATGATGCCGAACAGGATCTGGAAAAGGCCGGCGAGAATGCCCAGCAGCAACAGCAGCAGCACGACGTTGCCGGCCGGCGTGCCCTCGCCGACCAGGCCGATGGCGAAAGCCGAGAGCACGGCGGCGGCCGGCGCGCAGGGGGCGCTGATCAGACGGTCGGTGCCGCCGAGCAGGGCGGCGACCAGGCCGATCACGGTGGCGCCGACAATGCCGGCAAGCGCTCCGAGAGCGGCGTAGCCGGGCGCGATGGCGGCGTAAATGCTGACGCCGAAGGCGATGGCGGCGGGCAGGGCGACCAGCATCGCCGCCAGGCCGCCCCAGAAATCACCGCTCAGATAGGTCTTGTTCGGCAGATACTGCATGCGGATTCTTTCTCGAAGCACATTCCCTTGGCCTCGATGGTAGCGCGTCCGGCCGCCTTGCGGCGGCCAGAGGGGGCCCTGGCGTCACCGGAGACATGGCCTGGCCGGGCGTTTCCCGGGTTAGACTGCGCGTCGTGCCCGGCATCCGGGTGCTTCCACAGCGAACAACAACAAGGAGATGTCGCATGCAACATACGCTCGTCGTGCTGGGGGCCGCGCTGCTGTTTTCCGGCGCCGCCCTGGCCAATGCCGACTTGGCCAAGGCCAAGAACTGCCTGACCTGCCATGCCGCCGACAGGAAGATCGTCGGTCCCAGCTACAAGGACATTACCGCCAAGCGCGGCGGCGACAAGGGCGCTGAAGCCGCGCTGGCCGCCAAGATCAAGAATGGCAGCAAGGACGAATGGGGGCAGGTGCCGATGCCGCCGAACAACGTCACCGAGGCCGAGGCGGCGACGCTGGCCAAGTGGGTGCTGACGCACAAGTAAGCCGATCTTGCGTTTCACCATTCGTCGCTGACGCCGGGCGGCGTCAGCATGCCGGGCCGTTGCGGCCGGCCAAGGCGCCCGCCCATTGCGGGCGCCTTGGTATGCCGACACCGCGGCTCAGATGGTGAAATGGCCGACTTCGCGGGCGAGTTTATCGGCTTCGGTTTTCAGTTCGGCGGCGTTGTCGGAGACGCCGCGGGTGACGCTGTCGGTTTCCTCGGCGGCCTGGGCGGAAGCGCTGACCTGATCGC
>JAVBRT010000006.1:0-98147 GCA_031547725.1 Azonexus sp.
TGTCGCACGGCGGCTACATCAAGGCCCAGCCGCTGGCCGACTACCGCGCCCAGAAGCGCGGCGGGCGCGGCAAGCAGGCGGCGGCGATCAAGGACGAGGATTTCGTCGACCACCTGTTCGTCGCCAACACCCACGACTACATCCTGTGCTTCTCCAACCGCGGCCGCTGCTATTGGCTCAAGGTCTACGAGGCGCCGCAGGGCAGCCGGGCCAGTCGTGGCAAGCCGATCGTCAATCTCTTCCCGTTGGAAGAGGGGGAGCGCATCAACGCCGTGCTGCCGGTCAAGGAATTCGCCGACGACAAGTTCATCTTCATGGCTACCCGCGACGGCACGGTCAAGAAGACGCCGCTGTCCGACTTCTCCAACCCGCGCAAGGCCGGCATCATCGCCGTCGACCTGCTCGACGACGACTACCTGATCGGCGTCGAGCTGACCACCGGCCAGAGCGACATCGTGCTGGTCTCGGATGCAGGCAAGGCGGTCTGGTTCGACGAGGAGGACGTCCGCCCGATGGGCCGCGGCGCCCGCGGCGTGCGCGGCATGAAGCTGCAGCCGGGGCAGACCGTGATTTCGCTGCTGGTCGCCGAGTCCGACCAGCAGACCGTGCTGGTCGCCACCGAGAACGGCTTCGGCAAGCGCACCGTGCTCGCCGACTTCCGCCATTCCGGGCGCGGCACCCAGGGCGTCAAGGCCATCGCCGATTCCGAGCGCAACGGCGTGGTCATCGGCGCCAAGCTGGTCGACGACAGCGACGAGGTGATGCTGATCACCACCGGCGGCGTGCTGATCCGCACGCGGGTATCGGAAATCCGCGGCATGGGCCGGGCGACCCAGGGCGTGACGCTGATCTCGCTCGACGAAGGCGAAAAACTGGCCGGCCTGGAGAAGGTTGCCGAGTCGGTCGTCGAGGGCGATGCCGACAACGGTGCCGAGGCTGCCGAGGTGGCCGGCGAGGCGGCCGCTGGCGAGTCGGCTGGGGATGTGGCCGATAACCCGGCCGATAACGAAGGCGGGGAGGCCTGATGAGCCGCGCCTGGAATTTCAGCGCCGGCCCGGCCGCGCTGCCCGAAGAAGTCCTCAAACAGGCGCAGGAAGAGTTGCTTAACTGGCACGGCGCCGGCTGCAGCGTGATGGAAATGAGCCATCGCGGCAAGGAATTCATGTCCATCCTGGCCGAGGCCGAGGCCGACCTGCGCGAGTTGATGGGCATTCCCGCGCAGTACAAGGTGCTGTTCCTGCAGGGCGGGGCGACGCAGCAGTTCGCGCAGATTCCGATGAACCTGCTGGCCGGCCGCTCGGCCGACTACATCGTGACCGGCTCGTGGTCGAAGAAGGCCTTCAAGGAAGCGCAGCGCATCGGGTCCGTGCGCTGCGCCGCGAACACCGAGGAGAGTGGCTTTACCCGCCTGCCGACGGCCGAGGAGATCAAGCTCGACCCCTTCGCCGCCTACCTGCACGTGTGCACCAACGAGACCATCCACGGCGTCGAGATTCCCGCCGAGCGCATCGCCGACACCGGCGTGCCGCTGGTCGCCGACATGTCCTCGCACATCCTGTCGCGGCCGGTGCCGGTCGAGAAATTCGGCCTGATCTACGCCGGGGCGCAGAAGAACATCGGCCCCTCGGGCGTCACCCTGGTGATCGTCCATCGCGACCTGCTCGGCATGGCGCCGCTGACCGTCCCGACCGTGATGGACTACGCGGTGATGGCCGAGAACGGCTCGATGCTGAACACCCCGCCGACCTTCGGCATCTATTTCGCCGGCCTGGTATTCCAGTGGCTCAAGCGCCAGGGCGGGCTGGCCGGCATGGCCGCCATCAACGCCGCCAAGGCCGAGTTGCTGTATGCCTGTATCGACGGTTCCGGCGGCTTCTACAGCAATCCGGTCGATGTCGATTGCCGTTCGCGGATGAACGTGCCGTTCACCCTGGCCGACGCCCGGCTCGACGCGGCCTTCCTCGACGCCGCCAAAGCCGCCGGGTTGCTCGGCCTGAAAGGCCACAAGTCGGTCGGCGGCATGCGCGCCTCGATCTACAACGCTGTTTCGACCGAGGCGGTGAAGGTGCTGGTCGAGTTCATGAACGATTTCGCCAGGCGCAACGGGTAAGCCGCGATGAGCGACGATCTGCAGAAGGCCCTGGCCGGCGTGCGCGCCGACATCGACCGCATCGACGGCGAATTGCTGAAGCTGCTCAACGAGCGCGCCCGCTGCGCGCAGAAGGTCGGCGAAATCAAGGCGGCGCACGGCGAAGGCGGGCACATCTACCGGCCCGAGCGCGAGGCGCAGGTACTGCGCCGGCTGCAGGAGGCCAATCCCGGTCCGCTGCCGGGCGAGAACATTACCTTCTTCTTCCGCGAGGTGATGTCGGCCTGCCTGTCGCTCGAACAGCCGCTGGCCATCGCCTTCCTCGGTCCGCTCGGCACCTTCTCGGAATCGGCGGCGACCAAGCATTTCGGCCATGCCGCCCGGTTGCAGCCGCAGAGTTCGATTGACGACGTCTTCCGCGAGGTCGAGTCCGGCCACGCCCATTACGCCGTGGTGCCGGTCGAGAATTCGACCGAGGGCGCCGTCGGCCGCACCATGGATCTGCTGCTCGGCACGCCGCTGAAAATCTGCGGCGAGGTCGTGCTGCGCATCCACCAGAACCTGCTGTCGCGCGAGACCGACCTCGGCGCCATCCAGCGCGTCTATTCGCACGCTCAGTCGCTGGGGCAGTGCCATGAATGGCTCAACCGCATGCTGCCCGAGGCCCAGCGCATCTCGGTCGGCAGCAATGCCCAGGCTGCCCGGTTGGCCGCTGACGAAGCAGGTTCGGCGGCGATCGCCGGCGAGGCGGCGGCGGCGCGCTACGAGCTGCCGAAGCTGGCCGAGAACATCGAGGACGAGCCGAACAACACCACGCGCTTCCTGGTCCTCGGCCGTCACGATGCCGGACCGTCGGGGCGCGACAAGACTTCGCTGATCATGTCGGCGCCCAACCGCACCGGCGCCCTGCACGAATTGCTGCTGCCGTTCTCGCATGCCGGCGTCTCGCTGTCGCGGCTGGAGTCGCGGCCGGCGCGCAATGCGCTGTGGGAATACGTCTTCTACGTCGATATCGACGGCCACCGCGAGGAAGAGGCGGTCAAGCGCGCCCTCGACGAGCTGGGCCGCCGCGCCGCCTACCTGAAAATCCTCGGCTCCTACCCGGTCGCCGTTTATTGAGGAACCGTCATCCATGAGTCTCGCCGAACAGGCGCTGCCCTACGTGCGCGCCATCTCGCCCTACCAGCCGGGCAAGCCGATCACGGAACTGGCCCGCGAAATGGGCATTCCGGTCGACAGCATCGTCAAGCTGGCGTCCAACGAGAACCCGCTCGGCATGAGCCCGAAGGCTCGGCGGGCGGTCGAGGCGGCCATCGCCGGCATCGAGCGCTATCCCGACCAGTTCGAGCTGAGCGCCAAGCTTGCCGCCCGCTGCGGCGTTGATGCCGGGCAGGTGGTGCTCGGCAACGGTTCCAACGACGTGCTCGACCTGGCCGCCCGCGTCTTCCTGGCGCCAGGCCGCTCGGCGGTGTTCGCCCAGCATGCCTTCGCCGTCTATCCGCTGGCCACCCTGTCGGCCGGCGCCGAGCTGATCGCCGTGCCGGCGAAGAACTACGGCCACGACCTGGCCGCCATGCGCGCCGCCATCCGGCCGGAGACGCGGCTGGTCTGGATTGCCAACCCGAACAATCCGACCGGCAATTTCCTGCCCTACGCCGAGGTGCGCGCCTTCCTCGACACGGTGCCGAAGGACGTGGCGGTGGTGCTCGACGAGGCCTACAACGAATACCTGCCGCCGGCCGACCGCGTCGATGTCGCCGGCTGGATCGGGGATTTTCCCAACCTGATCGTCTGCCGCACCTTCTCGAAAATCTACGGCCTGGCCGGCCTGCGCATCGGCTATGCCCTGGCGGCGCCCGACGTCGCCGACCTGATGAATCGCGTGCGCCAGCCGTTCAACGTGAACAACCTGGCGCTGGCGGCGGCAACGGCGGCGCTCGACGACGACGAGTTCCTCGCCGCCAGCTACGAGCTGAACCGGCGCGGCATGGCGCAGATCGTCGCCGGCCTGCAGCGCCTGAACCTCGAAATCATCGCGCCGCATGGCAATTTCGTCACCTTCAAGGCCGGCGATGCCGCCGCGGTGAACCAGAAGCTGCTGCGCCAGGGGGTCATCGTCCGTCCGATCGGCGGCTACGGCCTGCCCGAGTGGCTGCGCGTGACCATCGGCACGGAAGCGGAAAACGCCCGTTTCCTGGAAGCGCTGGCGAAGGCGCTGTAAATGGCAGCCGGCCAGCCCGAGTTCGGCAAAATCGTCGTCTTCGGCACCGGCCTGATCGGCGGCTCCTTCGCGCTGGCCTTGAAGGAAGCGGGGGCGGTGGAGGAAGTCGTCGGCTTCGGGCGCACGCCGTCCACGCTGCGCGTCGCCCAGCAACTGGGGGTCATCGACCGGGCCGGCATCAATCCGGCGCACGAGATCGCCGACGCCGACATCGTGCTGGTGGCGACGCCGGTGGCGCAGATGCCGGAAATCTTCGCCCGCATCGCGCCCTATCTCGGGCCGAACACCCTCGTCACCGACGGTGGCTCGACCAAGGGCGACGTGGTGGCCGCCGCCCGCGCCGCCTTCAAGGGGCATATCGGCAAGTTCGTGCCGGCGCATCCGATCGCCGGGGCGGAGAACAGCGGCCCGGCGGCGGCGCGCCAGGATCTCTACCGAGGCAAGAAGGTCGTCGTCACGCCGCTGCCGGAGAACAACGACGAGCGCCTCGACCGCATCAAGCGGGCCTGGGCCCGCTGCGGCGCCGACATCTACGAGCTGACGCCGGAGCAGCACGACCGCGTCTTCGCCGCCGTCAGCCACCTGCCGCACCTGCTGTCCTTCGCCCTGGTCCACGACCTGGCGGTGCGCGAGGATACCGATCTGTTCTTCACCTTCGCCGCTTCCGGCTTCCGCGATTTCACCCGCATCGCCGCCAGCCATCCGGAAATGTGGCGCGACATCTGCCTCGCCAACCGGACGGCGCTGCTCGGCGAACTCGACAGCTACCGCGCCCAGCTCGACGATTTGCGCGCGGCGCTGGCCGCCGCCGACGGCGAGCGGCTCGAGGAAATCTTCGGCATCGCCCGCCAGGCGCGGCGCGACTGGACCGGCGGCAACTGAGCCATGCGCCGGCTGCGCCCGCTGCTCCTCGGACTGGCGTTGGCGCTGACGGTACTTTCCCCGTGGGCCGGGGCGCCCGACATCCTGCTGGCCAACGTCTATCGCGACGACATCGACGTCGCGCAATACCTAGTCAGCGAAAAGCTCGACGGCGTGCGGGCGGCCTGGGATGGCCGCCAACTGTTGTTCCGCAGCGGCCGGCCGATCAACGCGCCGCGCTGGTTCGTCGATGCCTTGCCGGCGACGCCGCTCGATGGCGAGCTGTGGCTGGGACGGGGTGGTTTCGAGCGCCTGTCCGGCATCGTCCGCCGTGAGGCGCCGGTCGATGCCGAGTGGCGGCAAGTGCGCTACATGCTCTTCGAACTACCCGGCGGCGAGGGCGGCTTCCGCGAACGCGCCGAACGGCTCCGGCGCATCGCCGAACAGGCCGGCGTTCCTTGGCTGCAGGCCGTGGCGCAGGAGGCGCTGGCCGACCGCCGGGCCTTGCAGGCGCGGCTGGCGGCCGTGCTGCGGGCCGGCGGCGAGGGGCTGATGCTGCATCGCGCCGAGGCGCCCTACGAAACCGGGCGCAGCGACGCCCTGCTCAAACTGAAACCTTGGCTGGATGCCGAGGCGGTGGTTGTCGGCCACCTGCCGGGCAAGGGCAAGTATGCCGGCCAACTCGGCGCGCTGCGCGTGCGCCGGCCGGACGGGCGCGAGTTCAGGCTGGGCACCGGCTTCACCGACGCGCAGCGGCGCGATCCGCCGCCGGTCGGCAGCACGGTGACTTACCGTTACCGGGAACTGACGGCCGGAGGGTTGCCGCGTTTTGCCAGTTTTCTGCGTATTCGTGAAGAATGACCCCGGGCTGCGCTAAAATCCCGGCTTTTCATCGGGCAGCGGATTCGCATGATCCTCGTCACCGGCGGCGCCGGCTTCATCGGCAGCAACTTCGTTCTCGACTGGCTGGCAACGGCCGATGAGGCGGTCGTCAATCTTGACGCGCTGACCTACGCCGGCAATCTCGAAAACCTGGCCAGCCTGCGCGGCGATGCGCGCCATGTGTTCGTGCACGGCGACATCGGTAATTCCGAGCTGGTGGCGCAACTGCTGGATCGCTACCAACCACGGGCCATCGTCAATTTTGCCGCCGAGTCGCATGTCGACCGCAGCATTCACGGGCCCGAGGATTTCGTCCAGACCAACATCGTCGGCACCTTCCGCCTGCTCGAAGCGGCGCGCGCCTACTGGGCTGGGCTGGGCGCGGACGAGAAGGCGGCCTTCCGCTTCCTGCACGTCTCCACCGACGAGGTGTATGGCTCGCTCGGCAAGGACGATCCGGCATTCGCCGAAACCAACCGCTACGAGCCGAACAGTCCGTACTCGGCGAGCAAGGCGGCGAGCGACCACCTGGTGCGCGCCTACCACCACACCTACGGCCTACCGGTGCTGACCACCAATTGCTCGAACAACTACGGCCCCTACCATTTCCCGGAAAAGTTGATCCCGCTGATCATCCACAACGCACTGGCCGGCAAGCCGCTGCCGATCTACGGCGACGGCCAGCAGATCCGCGACTGGCTGTACGTTTCCGACCACTGCAGCGCCATCCGCCGGGTGCTGGCCGCCGGCCGTCCGGGCGAGACCTACAACATCGGCGGCTGGAACGAGAAAGCGAACCTCGACGTGGTGCATACGCTGTGCGCCATGCTCGACGAACTCAGCCCGCGCGCCGACGGCCGCCCGTACCGCGAGCAGATCGCCTTCGTCGCCGACCGCCCCGGCCACGACCGACGCTATGCCATCGACGCCGGCAAGATCGAGCGCGAGCTCGGCTGGAAACCGGCCGAAACCTTCGCGAGCGGCATCCGCAAGACGGTGCGCTGGTACCTCGAGCATCAGGACTGGGTCGGCAACGTGACCAGCGGCGCCTACCGCGAGTGGGTCGGCAAACACTACGGAGCGCAGTCATGACGCAGCGCAAGGGCATCATCCTCGCCGGCGGTTCAGGCACCCGGCTCTACCCGGTGACGCTGGCCGTCTCCAAGCAACTGCTGCCGATCCACGACAAGCCGATGATCTACTACCCGCTGAGCACGCTGATGCTGGCCGGTATTCGCGACATCCTGATTATCTCGACGCCGCAGGACACGCCGCGCTTCGAGCAATTGCTCGGCGATGGCAGCCAGTGGGGCATCAATTTGCATTACGCGGTGCAGCCCAGCCCGGACGGTCTGGCCCAGGCCTTCATCATCGGCGCCGATTTCGTCGGCAACGGCGACAGCGCCCTGGTGCTCGGCGACAACATCTTCTACGGCCACGAGTTCGCGCACGATCTGGCGATTGCCGGACGGCAGAAGGAAGGCGCCACCGTCTTCGCCTACCACGTGTACGATCCCGAACGCTACGGCGTGGTTGAATTCGATGCGGCCGGCCAGGCCGTGAGCCTGGAGGAAAAGCCGGCTCAGCCGAAATCCAGCTACGCCGTCACCGGTCTCTACTTCTACGACAACCAGGTCGTCGACATCGCCCGCAACCTGAAGCCCTCGGCGCGCGGCGAACTGGAGATCACCGACGTCAATCGCATCTATCTCGAGCGCCGGCAATTGAATGTCCAGGTGATGGGCCGCGGCCATGCTTGGCTCGATACCGGTACCCACGAAAGCCTGCTTGAGGCCAGCCAGTTCATCGCCACCATCGAAAAGCGTCAGGGTTTGAAAATCGCCTGTCCGGAGGAAATCGCCTACCGAAAGGGCTGGGTCGATGCGGCGCAACTTGAGCGTCTTGCACAGCCAATGCTGAAGAATCCGTATGGTCAGTATCTGGCCAGCGTGCTCAGGGAAAGGGTATTTTGATGCGAGTGACACCGACTGCGATTCCCGACGTGCTGGTCATCGAGCCGCGGGTTTTTGGCGACGAGCGTGGGTTCTTTTTCGAGAGCTTCAATCAGAAGGCATTCAACGAAGCCATCGGTCATGAGGTCATCTTCGTCCAGGACAACCACTCCAAGAGCATGAAAAATGTCCTGCGCGGTTTGCACTATCAGCTTCCCCCCAAAGCACAAGGAAAATTGGTGCGTGTCGTGCAAGGCGAGGTTTTCGATGTGGCCGTCGATATCCGTAAAGAATCAGCGACATTCGGGAAGTGGGTCGGCGAAATTCTTTCTGCCGAGAATAAGAAGCAGATGTGGATTCCACCGGGCTTCGCACACGGATTTTTGACGTTGAGCGAGACGGCGGAGTTTTTGTACAAGACGACGGATTATTACTCGCCGGAGCATGAGCGCTGTATTTTCTGGAACGATCCGCAACTCTCGATCGCGTGGCCGTTGTCGGGAAGCGAGCTGCTTTCCACGCGGGATGCGGTGGCACCGCGTTTTGCTGAAACGGCTACGGGATTCTGAGTTCTTGGCCAGTTTCGGCACTTTCGACTTCCCAGACCCGCATTTCGATTATTCGTTTTCGGCGAGCGTTGCCTTCACCGGGTCGTGAATGTTGCGTTGGCGTTTGGGAATATTTCCCGTTGGATAAGGTGGAATTAATGGCTAAAAGCATGGGAAATGAAAAGATGAAAAAAGTGGCATTAATTACCGGTGTTACCGGGCAGGATGGTGCTTACCTGGCCGAGTTGCTGCTTGCCAAGGGATACGAGGTCCACGGAATAAAACGGCGCAGTTCGCTATTCAATACGGCGCGTATCGATCACCTCTTTCACGATCCGCACGAAAAGGGTCTGCCTTTCCATTTGCATCACGGGGACATGACAGATTCGTCCAGCCTGATCCGTATCATTCAGAGCGTGCAACCGGACGAAATCTATAATCTGGCCGCCCAGAGCCATGTAGCGGTTTCCTTCGAAGAACCCGAATACACCGCCAATTCCGACGCATTGGGAGCGTTGCGGGTGCTCGAGGCGATCCGTATTCTCGGGCTGGAACAGAAGACCCGATTCTACCAAGCGTCGACTTCCGAACTGTATGGACTAGTGAGGGAAACCCCCCAGAAGGAGACGACCCCCTTTTATCCCCGCTCGCCTTATGCGGTGGCTAAGCTCTACGCCTACTGGATCACGGTGAACTACCGGGAAGCCTATGGCATGTTCGCCTGCAACGGGATTCTCTTCAACCACGAATCGCCTATCCGCGGCGAAACCTTCGTGACCCGGAAGATCACGCGGGCTCTCTCGCGTATCAAGTTAGGCTTACAGGAGTGCCTTTATCTCGGGAATCTGAATTCATTGCGTGACTGGGGACACGCCAAGGATTACGTCGAAATGCAATGGCTGATGCTGCAACAGGAGAGGCCGGAAGACTTTGTCATCGCAACGGGCGTTCAATACAGCGTCCGCGACTTCGTCAATGCGGCGGCTGCCGAACTGGGAATTGCAATCACCTGGGGAGGGGAAGGTGTCGACGAGAAAGGCTATGACGCATCCGGGAAATGCATCGTCGCAGTTGATCCTCGCTATTTCCGGCCGGCCGAGGTGGAAACCTTGCTTGGCGATGCGAGCAAGGCAAGGGAAATGCTGGGCTGGTCGCCGAAGATCACCTTCGAGGAACTGGTGCGGGAGATGGTCCGTGAAGACCTGAAAACCGCGGAGCGTGACGAACTGGTCCGGAATCACGGGTTCAGTACTTTCAACTTCAACGAGTGATTCCGGCCGCCATGGGTAAAGCCACAGTACTGCTTACGGGGGGCCGTGGCATGGTCGGGCGCAATTTTCTTGAATGTGCCTCGACCGAGGAATTCACCGTTCTCTCGCCGAGTAGCCGGGAGCTTGATCTCCGGGATTTTCAGGCCGTTCGGGCCTATCTTCAGCGGCATCGGCCGGACCTGATCATCCATGCGGCTGGCAGGGTTGGCGGTATCCAGGCGAATATGCGCGAGCCGGTCGCCTTCCTGATGGAAAATCTCGATATGGGGCGCAATGTCGTCTGGGCGGCGCGCCAGGCTGGCGTCCGGCAATTGATCAATCTTGGCAGTTCCTGCATGTATCCGCGCAACGTCTCCGATTCGCTGCGCGAAGACATGGTGCTCAAGGGGGAGCTTGAGCCTACCAACGAAGGTTATGCGCTGGCCAAGGTGGTGACCGCCAGGCTGTGCGAATACATTTCCCGGGAAAACCCCGACTTCTCGTACAAGACGCTCATTCCCTGCAATCTCTATGGCCGCTATGACAAGTTCGATCCGGTGAGTTCTCACCTGATTCCTGCGATCATTTACAAGATTCATCAGGCCATACGGGATGGAAGCAAAACAGTCGAAATCTGGGGCGACGGCCAGGCACGCCGCGAATTCATGTTCGCCGGAGACCTCGCTGAGGCGCTGGTGCGCGCCGTCCGCGAATTCGATAGCTTGCCTTCCCTGATGAACGTCGGACTCGGCTACGACCATTCCATCAACGAGTACTATCAGGTTGTCGCTGAGGTCATGGGGTACCAGGGTGGGATCGTGCACGATCTCGCCAAACCGGTCGGTATGGCGCGTAAGCTGGTGAATGTCGAATGTCAGCAGGTCTGGGGCTGGCGTGCTCGCCATTCCTTGCGCGAGGGCATCGAGGCCACCTGCAAATACTATCTGGAGTCCCAGCAATGAGTTACAAGTTTCCATTGGCCACCACGTCTTGGGGGGACGAGGAAATCGCGGCGATGCAACGGGTCATCGCCTCCGGCATGTTCTCGATGGGGGAAAACGTTCGGCGTTTCGAGGTTGATTTCGCAAGCTATATCGGTAGCCAGCATTGCGTGATGGTTAACTCGGGCTCGTCAGCCAATCTGTTGATGGTCGCCGCCTTGTTCTACACCAGTAATCCGGAATTGAAACTTCAGCGTGGCGATGAAGTGATCGTGCCGGCCGTTTCCTGGAGCACGACGTATTACCCGCTTTATCAGTACGGACTGAAGATCAAGTTCGTCGATATCGACCTGCAGACGCTCAATTACGATCTGGACCAACTGCAATCCGCGGTGACCGACAGGACCCGCGCGATCATGGCGGTGAATCTGCTGGGCAACCCCAATGACTTCGATCGTATCGCCGCAATCATCGGCGACCGGAATCTTGTTCTGCTGGAAGACAACTGCGAATCGACGGGGGCGAGATTCGCCGGGAAGATGGCGGGAACGTTTGGAGTAATGGGTAGTTTCAGCTCCTTTTTCAGTCACCATATCTCAACCATGGAAGGCGGACTGATCGCCACCGACGACGAGGAGCTGTACCAGATACTGCTGTCGCTACGGGCACATGGCTGGACCCGCAACCTGCCCAAGCACAACCTTGTCTGTGGCGAGAAGAGTGACGATCCTTTCGAGGAGTCTTTCCGTTTCGTGCTGCCCGGATACAACGTACGGCCGTTGGAACTGGAAGGCGCGCTGGGCGTCGAGCAGGTCAAGCGCCTGCCGGGCATGGTCGAGGGGCGTCGCAACAACGGCAGGCTGCTTCAGGACGTATTGGCGAATCACCCGCTGCTCATGATTCAGAAGGAAATCGGAGAGAGCAGCTGGTTTGGTTTCAGTTTGGTGATTCGACCCGGCAGCGACATGACGCGGAAATGTCTGGTCGAAAAACTGAACGAATTGGGATTCGAGTGTCGTCCGATCGTTGCCGGTAATTTTTCCAAGAACGAAGTCGTCAGGTATTTCGATTCCGAGATTTTCGGGCAACTTACCAACGCCGACTATATCGACAGCAATGGGCTGTTCGTCGGCAATCATCATTATCCGATCGGCGAAGCGATCGCGGTACTGAGCAAGATCTGAGGACTGCCTTATGTCTAGAATTATCAGAAAGGCATTGACACTGTTTCGGCGCGAAGTTTTGCGTGATCCGTTCCTGCTGGAGGTCAAGCATTGGTTTCGCGACGATGGCGATAACACTTTGCGCCTGGACTATGCGTTAGACGAGAACAGCGTGGTATGGGATTTGGGTGGGTACCAGGGTGATTTTGCGGCGCAGATTCACCAACGCTACAAATGTGACGTCTTTGTTTTTGAGCCGGTTTCCGCTTTTTATGCCAAATGTGCTTCCCGGTTCTCGGGGGACGACAAAATCCACTGCCTGAAATTCGGTTTGTCCGACAAGGCTGGCTGGTTCGAGATCAGTGACAGTGGGGACGCTTCGAGCTTCGTTCGTGGTAATGCGAACGATGGCAGCGAGCTAGCGGAGTTGCGTCCTGTTGCAGAGATGTTTGAGGAACTAGGGGTGAGTCGCGTGGACCTCTTGAAGATCAACATAGAAGGCGGCGAGTATGAGGTGTTACCTGCTTTGATCGAAACCAGTCTTATCAACCGGGTACGTTTTATCCAGATTCAGTTTCATGAATTTATTCCGGGGGCGCGAGAAAAGCGCGATGCCATTCGTGCGGCATTGGGTAGGACGCATGTCGAGATGTGGAATTACCCGTTCGTTTGGGAGTCTTGGTCTTTGAAGCCAAGGGTTGGGAATGTTGGCAACGCGCCGGGTATTTGAGACGCCTTGGCAGCACGAACTGATTTTATTTGGGTGAGCGGCGGCCGTCTCTTGACGGGGCTTCTTGGTATCGCAGTAATCCGGGCGGTGACGACATTCCTTTCGCCTGAGGAATATGGCGAGTTGGCCATACTTCTGGCCGTACAGGCTTTCTGCGGTTTATTCTTGATCAATCCCGTTGGTCAGCATATCAACCGGCATACGCACGAATGGTGGGACAACGGCACACTGCTTTCCAGAATGCGCCATTTTGGAGTCTACGTGTTTTTCGTATCGTTGCTCGGTGGGCTGGCGATAATATTCCTTCTGGAGCATTCGTCGCGCTTCGAGATGCTGCTTGCGCTTGCTACCATTCTGCTCGCAGTCAACGCAGGGACATGGAGCGCGACCTTTATTTTCATGCTCAACATGCTTGGTTTCAGGACGTGGGCGGTGTTCCTCGCGATCATCGCGATCTTGCTCGGCCTGCTCGCGTCGATCATCCTTGTTCAGTGGTTTCATGGAGCCGCATCCTGGTTGTTGGGTCAGATGCTTGGTGCATTGGTGGGTGCGCTCTGGGCGCGCCATGTCCTGTACTCCAGAGTCCGGAAGGTGGAGGGGACTTCCTCAATGGCCACTCTGCTAGATCGTAATGTCGTGCTGGCCTACTGTCTTCCCTTGGCAATTTCCACGGGCTTCATGTGGGTGCAGACGAGTGGCTATAGGTTCATGGTGGGACATCATTGGGGATTGGATGCGCTGGGTTTTCTTGCCGTCGGTTTGCTGCTTGCGAGCCAGATTTGGGCCTTGGTAGAAACGCTCGTTCAGCAATTCCTGCTACCGTTATTTTTTCGTAGGATCACCGGAACAGACGAATCCTCCCATATCGTTGCGATGTCCGATCTGCTTAACCTTGTCGGGCCAATCTATCTCGTTTTGGCAGGGGCTATGTTCGTCGGCGCTTCCAGCATCGTGGCCTTGCTGACGACATCACAGTTCGCTGATGCGACATTGTTTCTGTGCTTCGGTATCTGCATCGAACTCTGCAGGGTTCTCGGCAACCTGGCCGGGCAGGCCGCACAGATAACAAAAAACACTCGTTCTCTGTGGTTCCCTTATTTTCTCGGTGCTCTCGTTGTCGTTGCGGGGATCGGGGGCGCAGGCTTCCTGGACAACGAAATCGTCTGGGTGGGATATGTCCTCTCCGCCGCTGCGTTGATGACCTTGCTCGCTATGGCCCGAGCGATGTATCGGCAGGTTGCCTTTTCCTTGAACGGGCGGCGCTGGCTACAGGGAAGCATGGTAATGCTGTTGCTGGCCATGCAGGTCGTCTGGCTCGGCAAGCCGTACGACATGCTGTCAGCTTTAATCGTCGTACTGTTGACCGCTCTGGTGAGCGTGTTGGCGGTTTATTTCATGAGCAGGAATGAACCGGCGTTGAGACGATTCCTTGTCGTTGATCTACGCGGGAGCAATTCGTGATTGTCAGCAACATCATCGGTGGTCTTGGCAACCAGATGTTTCAGTACGCTGCCGGGCGAGCACTTGCTCTTGAAAAAGGTGCGCAGCTGGTTCTGGATATTTCCGACTTCGCTGGTTACAACCTTCACCAGGGATTCGAGTTGAAGCGTCTGTTCCACTGTCCCGCAGCCATCGATTCTGGATCGGAAGTCGACCATCTGCTTGGCTGGCGGGGAAACAGGCTGGTCCGGCGTATCCTGCTCCGCCCAGGGTTCTCCGCGTTACGTCCGAAGCGATTTATCGTCGAACCGCATTTTCATTTTTGGCCGGGCTTCGAACAGCTTGGCGATACCTGCTACCTGACTGGATATTGGCAGTCGGATAAATATTTTAGAAAGTATGGGGCTGTGATACGGGAGGATTTCCGCTTCCTGCCGCAATTCAATGCGGCCAACGCTTCGATCGCGACGGAAATGGCAAAGGTCGAGTCTGTGAGCTTGCACGTCAGGCGGGGCGATTATGCCAGCAACCCAAAAAATCTCGTTACGCATGGACTTTGTTCCCTAGATTACTACAAATGTGCAGTGAAATATTTGGCTGGTTTTCTTTCCACGCCAGTATTTTTTATTTTTTCTGATGATATTTCATGGGTCAGAAACAATCTTGATATCCAGTTCCCCGTGGTGTATATCGACCACAACTCCGGTACAGATAACTATAACGATATGCGCTTGATGAGCCTCTGTCAGCACAATGTAATCGCCAACAGTTCATTCAGTTGGTGGGGGGCTTGGTTGAACGAAAATCCGGGAAAAATTGTCGTGGCACCCAAGAAATGGTTTGCCGTTGACAGGGACTCGTCTGACATTTTTCCAGAGGGATGGGTCTTGCTATGAGTGATCATGCGAACGAGAGAGGCAATTCGTTGGCAACACTGGTGATTGGTGGAGGAGGGTTTATCGGTACGTCTCTTCTCCCATTATTAATCGATAGTGGTCGACAGGTTACGGTGCTTGGCCGCCATTCTCGCCCCGTTCATGATTTGCCGGCTGGTACCGCCTATTTGGCCATGGATTTTGGCGTTACGGACGCCATTCGCTCACTACTTGATTCGCACCAAGAAATCGTTCATCTTGCCTATGCCACGGTTCCGAATACCTCGTTCGAAAATCCGCTGGCTGATCTGCAGGAAAATTTGCCACCAAGCGTCCGCTTGTTTGCCGAGATTGCCGGGCGCGGTGGGAGGTTGGTGCTGGTTTCGTCGGGCGGTACGGTTTATGGCGAAGCCCGAAAGTTGCCGATCAGCGAGGAGCATTCCACTTATCCCATTTCTCCATATGGCGTCACCAAGCTGACGCTTGAAAATTATGCCCGCCTGTATGGGGTCACTCATGGGTTGCAGTATGTCTGCGTCAGGCCGTCAAATGCTTATGGCGCCGGACAGCGCCCGTTCATGGGACAGGGTTTTATTGCGACTGCGATTGCCTCGGCACTAAAGGGGGAGGCAGTCCGTATATTTGGTACAAACGGTACTGTTCGGGATTATCTGCATGTTCGCGATTTGGCGACTGGAATCCTCGCGGCACTTGAGCATGGGCGCTTGTCGGAAACCTATAACCTTGGGTCGGGTGTCGGTTATTCGAATCTTCAGGTTCTTGAATTGCTTGAACCGATGTTGGGGCGGTTAGGTTGTAAATTGCTTGTTGAGCATCTACCGGAGCGGCCGTTTGATGTTCATTCGAATATTCTGGATTCGTCAAAATTATCTAGAGATACAGGATGGTTGCCGGTGATTGGTTATCAGGATGGGTTGGAAGAGATGGTCGAATGGTTGAGAGAGTTGCATGGTGGCGATTGAGTCGGCTCAGGGAATTGGTCTCGATGGGCGAAATCCATTGATAACGGTAGCAATGCCAATCTATAACGCTGGCGAATTCTTGCGCCTGGCGGTGCTTTCTGTTGTCGCACAAACTTTTTCCGACTGGGAGTTGCTGATAATTGACGATGGATCTACTGATGATGCGCTTGTTGGCATATCCGATATTGACGATCAGCGGATACGCATCATTCATGACGGAGAAAACCGCGGATTGGGCGCCAGACTAAATGAGGCAATTGATCTTGCGCAAGGTAAATATTTTGCACGGATGGATCAGGATGATGTTTCGTTCCCGGAGCGTTTCGAGTATCAAGTAAAAAGACTTGAATCGGAGCCAGGTCTGGATTTGGTTGCAGTTCGTTCAGTTGCTATCTCCGGGAAAAACGAACTGTTGGGACTATTGCCATATGACAGTTCCACAGCAGATATCTGCGCAAAGCCGTGGCGCGGGTTTTATTTGGTGCATCCCACATGGATGGGGAGGACCGACTGGTTTAGAAAGTGCCGATATGCGACTCCGTCACCCTATTTATGTGAAGATCAGGAGTTTTTGCTTAGAACCTATGAGTCAAGCAAGTTTGATATTATTCCAATGGAGTTGTTTGCCTACCGCTTAAGGGATGACGTGGCCTGGAAAAAACTTATAAAAACTCGATGCTCTGTTTTTCAGGTACAGTTTCAGCATTTCGTGGCGAAGGGGCAGTTTGGATTCTTGGTGTTGGCTTTAAGTGTGTTCGTTGGCCGTTTGCTAATGGATGGTATGCTAATTTTGGCAAATAAAAGAAATGTAAAACATTTTGATGAGTATCCGACGATTGCTGCGCGTTGGAGACTGGTTTTGGATCGGCTAAACAACGTAGCTGTGAGTGATTCGTCAATTCCTGAATTCGTGATGCTTGATGATTCAAGTGTAAACGATTTGTGATATGGCTTTTTAACATAACTTTCGACTGCTGATAATTGTTTTCATACATATTTTCGTCAAAATTGGGCAAGGCCAACGAAAGACATGCCACGGTTGTGCTGTGGGTTGGTTTTTATTGCTATGCAGTATGTGTGGCGCTTCTGTTTCAGAAAGTGTTGCTTCCACTGTTTCCCTCAATGCACGCCGGTGGCGGTTTGTTGACTAGCGACGCGGTATATTTCCATTCAGTGGCTCAGCAATTAGCTGAGCAGATCAACCTAAGTGGTTGGGGGGCATGGTCGCTTTATCCTGCTCATGGTGCTACGGGCAATGTGGCGATACTGGGGGCGCTGTATGCCATCTTTGGACCAGATCCGGCACTAATTATTCCAGTCAACGCAGCTATTCATGCCACGGGCGGAGTCTTGGTCTACCTGGTAACACGGGAGATTTCTCCGGAGTCTAGAATTGGCGTCTTGGCGGGAGCTTGTGCTGCAATATTGTTTGTGGTCTTTCCTTCTGCCTTGAACTGGTATGGTCAGTTACACAAAGACGGTTACGCGATCGCTGGGTTTTTACTGGTTTTGCTTGCGTGGCTGAGAAGCGTTTCTCGGCCGTTGGTATTGTCAGAGTGGGTGAGATTACTGCTGCTGCAGCTAATCGGATTGATCCTGATGGTTGCCGTACGCCCATACAGTGTCAAACTAATGCTGATGGCGCACCTAGGTCTGGGGGTGATTGCTTTTACCATCATTCTGTTTAGGCGCCAGTTAATGCAGCGAATCCGCATGATCGGACTGATAGCTTCTTCGGGATTGCTAATGGTCGTTGTTGCGCTGTTGCCTACGCTAACTGGGGGTAGCGAGGCGGCGCACTCTCTGTCGCCTACGCTAACTGGGGGTAGCGAGGCGGCGCACTCTCTGTCGGGAGAGTTGTATGAGAATTGGGGGCATGAGCAGGACTGGCGCTGGCAACGTAGTCATTGGCTGCCGGAAAGAGTGGACCGCTACTTCGAAATCGTCGCAAAAACGCGGGCTGGATTGATTGAGAACGGTTTGAAGGAAAAGGCCAAATCCATAATCGATGGAGAGGTACAGCCTAAAAGTGTAGAAGAGGTCTTGGCCTATCTCCCGAGGGCGCTACAGATTGGACTCTTTGCCCCCTTTCCGGATATGTGGTTTGCCGAATTGAGCGTAACGCGATTGGTTTCGGTTGGGGAAATGCTGATCTTCTATTTTTGCTTTGCAGGGGTGTTTTTCTTGTTGCGTTACAACCGGGGGCCAGCCGTTCTAGTGCTCTTCTATTTTGCCTTCGTTTTTCTGCTAATTAATGGATTTACTACTGCCAATCTGGGCACGTTGTACAGAATTCGCTATGCTTACCTATTTGTTATTTTGGCGATGGGGGTTCTTGGGTGGTTTTTGTGGTTGCAACGGCATGGCCTGTTGCATCGCGCAATGCTCTGGTTGCAGCCAGGTTCTGTAAATGAGTCTGTGCCGAATGAGGCTGTTGCCTCAGGTAAGCAGCAAAGCCGAAGGGGAGCGATTGGCAGTAGCATGATGGTGATGGTGCTGACGTTTCTTGCATTTCTGGGTTTTTTTGTGCGAGATGTATTGATGGCCAATACTTTTGGTATTGGAGGGCAGCTAGACGACTTCTTCGTGGCACTGATGTTGCCAATGTTCTTAGTGGCCGTTATTTCGATTCCTTTGGGGACGGCCTTTACTCCCGTTTATCTGGAGATCAAGGAGCGCGGTTTGCCGCAGATGGTGACTGCCATAGTCTTCAAAGTATCTTGGCGCGTTTCGCTGGGGCTGCTCGTAATCTGTATTTTCCTCGCCGTCGCGGTGCCGGGCCTGTTGCCGAATCTGGGATTGCAGTCTGCGGTCTCTGATTCTCAGCATTTCCGGCTGCTCTTGTATTTTTCTTTGCCTATCTTGTTCTTTAGCGGACTGGTCGTCTTGGGCAATGCGATCCTAAATGCCCACGGGCGTGTTGTATTGACAAGCTCGGCACAGTTGGTTGTTCCTCTAGTCGCCGTTCTTGCATTGCTTGTCGGCGGCGCAGAGTATGGTCCTCTGGCTGTGATGGTCGGGATGGTGGTCGGCCAATTGGTTAATCTGTTCATCATCCACGTGTCCTTGAAGGGCATCGATGTGTCGTTGTTCAACAGGAGCGATGCGATTAACCGCGAGACCTTTGTGTCCCTCTGGATGCAGTACCTGCCGCTTGCTGTCTCAGCCCTGTTTGTGAGTCTTGCTGCTCCCGTCGCGACGTTATTGTCGATGTCTCTTCCCGAGGGGGGGGTATCAGCATTTAATCTTGGAAGCAAGGTCGTTTTGTTCATGACGGGCTTGGTTGGTGCCGCCATTACTTCCGTTATGCTTCCGTACTTTTCTGCGCTGATGGCGAAGAGTCAACTCGTTTCGGCGCGTAGGGAGCTTTCGTTCTTCATGCTGGCATCCACTTTTATCTCGGTGCCGATCAGCACTGGCTTGTTCGTGTGGGCCGAGCCGATTATTCGTCTGATGTTCGAGAGAGGTGGATTCAACTCGGATGCCACGCTGTTAGTAACGCGGGTGATGCAGTACTCGGTCGTGCAACTGCCATTTTTTGTATGCAATTCTCTACTGTTGAAGTTCGCTACTGCGACCCGGCATGTGCTGGCTATCTGTGCGACAGCAGTTATTGGATTATTCGTCAATGTGCTGCTCAGTTTGTTGCTGATGAAACATATGGGGGTGGCAGGGATCGCCCTTGGCTCATCATTTGCCATCGTGGTATCGACAATGCTGTTGATCATGGTGCTATTAAGGCATGGTCACATTATCTGGACGGATGCAGTGATCATGGCACTGAGTTGGCTTCTTTTTTTGACGCTCTTAATTTCGGTCCACTTCCAGAGTTTTCCGAGCATTGGAGTAACGCTGACGACTTATGCGGTTCTGGTTGCCGGATACCTTCGCTCCTTGTGGGATGATCGACGTACGTCGCCCCGCTTGGGGGTTTGAGACTGTGCGTTGAGTATGCATTGATGTCGATTGCCAATAATCCACCACTGCCGAACCGGCGACCGAAAGTCATGGTCGTTGTCGCCGTACCCATGACGGTCAAGGCCTTCCTTTTGCCCTATCTGCAGGAGTTGGCGAGGGTGTGCGATGTCACCGTAGCTTGTGCCGGGGAGAATGGCGCCTTAAGGGCGTTGTTGCCGGTCGGGATCAACTTCAAGCCGGTGGACATCCGGCGTGCCATCAGTCCGCTGGCTGACGCCAGGGCACTGTTGGAGCTGATCGTTTTAATGCGAGACCAGAAATACTCGCTCGTTCATTCGGTGACGCCGAAAGCCGGGCTGTTATCGATGCTGGCTGCGTTTGCTGCCGCGATTCCCGTGCGCATCCATATGTTTACAGGGCAGGTGTGGGCGACGAAGCACGGAATTTCCCGCTGGATTCTGAAGAAACTGGACGCATTGATCGCCCTTTGTGCGACCCATGTGCTGGCCGATAGTCGTTCGCAAATGGATTTTCTTGTGACCGAGAAGGTTGTTCGCGGCGAAAAGATTGCTGTTTTAGGTAACGGCTCGATTTCCGGTGTCGATGTGCAGAGATTTTGCCCAGACCCGAATGTACGCCAAAGGGTGCGTTCGCGACTGGGTTGTGCGGATGATGATGTGCTGGCCTTGTTTGTCGGTCGTTTGAATCGGGAGAAGGGGATTCTTGACTTGGTGCAGGCCTTCTTGCTGGCATCGGTTGAACAAGGCAATCTGGTGCTGGTGATAGTCGGTCCGGATGAGGAGGGTTTGGGGCCGGAGATTGAGGCAATGGCAAACGGGCATCCCCGCCTTCATCTGCTTGGGGGAACCTCGACTCCCGAGGAGTATATGGCAGCTGCGGATGTGTTTTGTCTGCCCAGCTACCGTGAGGGGTTTGGTTCGGTGATCATTGAGGCGGCGGCCTGTGGGGTTCCTGCCATGGCATCGGATATCTACGGGCTTACGGACGCCGTAGAGGATGGCAAGAGCGGGTACTTGCACCCGGTCGGCGATGTCAAGGGGATGGCGCAGCTACTGAAGCAGTTTACCCGAGAACCGGTACTGCGTTCGTCTATGGGAGCTTATGCGCAGCAGCGGGCGACGACCGATTTCGCATCAGCTACGGTGGTTGCAGCGCAGGTCGCATTCATTGCCGGATTGCTTCAGACGTACCAACATAACCAAGCTGGGGAGGCGGTATGAAGCGGCTGTTTGATGTCTTTATCACGCTGCTCGTGCTGGTTCTGGCTTCGCCGTTCTTCCTCCTTGGTGTGCTGCTGGTCTGGTTTGACATCGGGCGTCCGATATTCTTCAGGCAACAGCGCCCCGGCTATCGTGGCAGACCTTTCATGCTCTACAAGCTTCGTACCATGCGCGAAGCGCATGATGCCGCCGGGCGTGTGTTGCCGGATGCCAACCGCCTGACCCGTTGGGGAACTCTGTTGCGGCGCACCAGCATCGATGAGTTGCCGCAACTGATCAACGTCCTGAAGGGGGACATGAGTATCGTCGGCCCGCGGCCACTATTGATGGAGTATCTGCCGCTGTATACCGCCGAACAGATGCGCCGCCATGAGGTTCGGCCCGGTATCACCGGCTGGGCGCAGGTCAACGGGCGTAATGCCTTGAGTTGGGAAGAGCGTTTCCGGTTGGACGTATGGTATGTGGATCATTGCTCCTTCTGGCTTGATATGAAAATTCTGTTGCTGACGGTTAAGAAGGTATTGGTTCGCGAGGGGATCAGTGCGGCGGGGGAGGCGACGATGACCAAATTCACCGGGAGCAAGGGGCAATGAATCAGCCGTTGTTTGGCATCTTCGGTGCCAGCGGCTGCGGTCGTGGTGTGATGCCTTTGGCGCGAACCCAACTGGGTAGCGCCCTTGTTGCGGCAGACCGTCTCGTGTTCATCGATGACGCCCCCGGTCCGGATCGGGTGAATGGTCATCGCCTGCTGAGTTATGCAGCTTTTCTTGCCCTGCCGGCAAGCGAGCGGTTCATCTGCGTAGCGATAGCCGGAAGCCAGATCCGGCAAAGAGTCGTTGAGCGTTGCGAAGCCGATGGCGTGCTGTCGTGGTCCGTAACTGCCACCAATGCCATCGTGATGGACGATGTCGTCATCGGCGATGGCGCCATTCTCTGCCCGTTCGTGACGCTAACGTCCAATATCCGAATTGGCCGGTATTTTCATGCCAATCTTTACAGTTATGTCGAGCATGATTGCGTGATTGGCGATTACGTAACCTTTGCCCCTTCCGTCAAATGCAACGGCAATGTCTGGATCGACAATCACGCCTACATCGGCGCCGGAGCCGTGATTCGCCAGGGGCAATCTAGTCGTCCGCTGAGGATAGGGGCGGGCGCGGTGGTTGGAATGGGGGCTGTAGTTACCCGTGATGTGCCACCGGGGGCTGTTGTTGTTGGCAATCCTGCCCGGCCAATCAAGACGTAAAGAGACTATAGATGCTGAACACCCCCTTTTCTCCATGGCCTTCCTACACCGAGGAGGAGGCCGAAGCGGTCCGTGGCGTGATTTTGTCGAATCGGGTCAATTACTGGACCGGCGACCAATGCCGATTGTTTGAGGACGAGTTTGCAGCATGGTCCGGTTGCCGGCATGCGGTTGCCGTGGCCAACGGGACCGTGGCCCTCGACGTGGCACTCAGAGCACTCGGAGTCGGTGCCGGCGATGAGGTAGTAGTGACGCCGAGAACATTTCTTGCCTCAGCCTCCTGCATCGTCAATGCGGGGGCTGTTCCGGTATTTGCCGATATCGATCGTGATTCGCAGAACATTACGGCGGAAACGATACGACAGGTCATAACGCCTCGCACACGTGCCATCATTTGCGTGCATCTGGCCGGTTGGCCCTGCGATATGGATTCCATCATGGCTCTCGCCGACGAGTTCGGCCTCAAGGTGATCGAAGATTGTGCGCAGGCCCATGGCGCATCGTACAAGGGCCGTCCGATCGGTAGTATCGGACACGTCGGTGCTTGGTCGTTTTGCCAGGACAAGATCATAACGACGGGTGGCGAAGGGGGCATGGTGACGACCAATGACCGGGAACTCTGGTCGGCGATGTGGTCGTTCAAGGATCATGGCAAGAGTTGGGAAGCCGTCTACCAACGTGATCATCCGCCTGGCTTTCGTTGGTTGCACGAGAGCTTCGGCACCAACTGGCGCATGATCGAGGTCCAGGCAGCAATTGGCCGTATTCAATTGCGCCGGATGGCCGAGTGGCATACGGCGCGCCTTGGGAATGCGCACAAGATCTGGGAGGCGGCCGAACAGATAGCCGGCTTGCGCGTGCCTCAGCCCGCCAATGATGTCGTCCATGCTGCCTACAAATGCTACGTTTTTGTCGAGCCGCAGCGGTTGGCGGGCGATTGGAGCCGTGACCGGATCATTCAAGAAATCATGGCGAGCGGGGTGCCCTGTTATGCAGGGTCGTGTTCGGAGATTTATCTTGAAAATGCCTTCGAAGGAACCGGCTGGCAACCGCGTGAGCGCCTAGCGGTGGCCAGGGAGTTGGGCGAAACCAGTCTGATGTTCCTTGTCCATCCAACCCTGGCGGCACAAGAAATCGACAAGACCTGCTCCGTACTGCGGGCTGTAATGGCTCGCGCTGTACACTAGTAGCCTGCCCGCACCGCAGGCCGAAACAAACAATAGAGATGAAATCAGTCCTCAATTACCGAACTGTTGCCGCTTTTCTGCATGATCTGTGCGCCATCGCTGCCGCCTGGTGGCTGGCCTTTCTGCTGCGATTCAATTTCGAGTTGCCCACGAATTATTCCCAAGCAGCTTTGTCGTCGCTCATCTGGGTGATGCCGTTGTTTGGCGCCCTTTTCTTCGTTTTTGGCCTCTATCGAGGTATCTGGCGCTTCGCGAGTCTTTCGGACCTGCAGCACCTGGCCGCTGCGGTGACCCTTGGTGGCTTGTTGATGGCAACGGTTGTCGTGTTGTTCGGCGTAGCGCTGGTTCCCCGTTCCGTGCTGTTGCTGCATCCCCTGTTGCTCGCCTTTATCATGGGGGGCAGCCGTTTTGCCTACCGCAGCTGGAAAGAGCATCGCCTCTACGGGCCGACCAAACTGCGCGGCAGTCCGGTAATCATCCTGGGAGCTGGGGAAGCTGCCGATTCCTTGCTGCGGGAAATACATCGCAGTGGTCAGTGGTATCCCGTGGCCATCATGGATGACAGCCCGGACAAGAAGGGGCGTCGTTTGCGTGGCCTGCCGATCGTTCAACCAATCGATTCAATCGCGCTGGTGGCGGAGAGCCTGGGGGCCCAGCACGCCATCATCGCCATGCCTTCCGCTCGCCCCGGCGAACGCCGGCGGGCTGCCGAACTTGCGGCTGCCGCCGGCCTGACGGTGATGACCGTGCCCTCCTACGACGATCTGCTCTCCGGACGGCTGGCAGTTTCCAATATCCGCAAGGTCGAGCTTGAGGATTTGCTCGGCCGCGAGGCCGTCAAGCTTGATGACGAGGGTTTGCACGGACTATTGCGTGGCCGTGTCGTGCTGGTCAGCGGGGCAGGCGGCTCGATTGGCTCGGAATTGTGCCGGCAGATCGCCCGCTTCGAACCGGCGCGTCTCGTGTTGCTCGACTCCTCGGAATTCGCGTTGTACACCATAGACGAGGAACTGCGCGGCAAGTATCCGGGACTGGCCCGCCAGTGCTGGGCGGCCGATGTCCGCGATGGCGAGCGGGTGGCCGAAATTCTTGCGGCCGAACAGCCGGCGGTGGTATTCCACGCTGCAGCCTACAAGCACGTGCCGCTGATGGAGGACATTAACGCCTGGCAGGCGGTGCGGACCAACGCCCTGGGCACCCTGACCATGGCCCGGGCCGCGCAGCAGGCAGGTGTCGAGAAGTTCGTCCTGATTTCCACGGACAAGGCAGTCAATCCAACCAATGTGATGGGGGCAACCAAGCGCCTGGCCGAGCGTCTCTGCCGTGCCGTCCATGCCGACGGCGGAACAAGGTTCATCACCGTCCGTTTCGGCAATGTGCTCGGCAGCAACGGTAGTGTGATACCGAAGTTCCGTGAACAGATCGCCCGTGGGGGGCCGGTGACCGTCACCCACCCGGAAATCGTGCGTTACTTCATGACCATCCCGGAGGCCACTCAACTCGTGTTGCAGGCCGGTTGCATGGGGCAGGGCGGCGAAATCTTCGTGCTTGATATGGGCGAGCCGGTAAAGATTGTCGATCTGGCGCGTGACATGATTCGCTTGTCCGGATTCTCGGATGACGAGATCCGCATTGAGTTCACTGGGCTGCGACCGGGCGAGAAGCTCTACGAAGAGCTGCTGGCGGATGATGAAGCGACCTTGCCGACGCCGCATCCCAAGCTGCGCATCGCGCGCCTGTCCGATGCGCTGGCGGCCGACGAGTATGCTGAACTGGTCGCCTGGCTGCACGCTGGCGTGCGGCCTTGCACCGAGGTCAAGCAGGGATTGCGCCGTTTCGTGCCAGAGTACGTCAACGGCCCGACTGCCTGAGTTCGGTCGGAGCGCTTCGGTCTTGGTGCCTGCGCGGGTACACTGCCGGTTTTCTCCGCACCCTGCCGATCATGGAATTCCTCGACCTCCCCCAACTGCTGTCCGCCGCCGGCACCGTCCGTCTGCCGGGCTCGAAAAGTATTTCCAATCGTGTCCTGTTGCTGGCTGTTTTGGCCGAGGGCGAAACGGAGGTATGTGACCTGCTCGCCTCCGATGACACCGAGCGGATGCTGGAGGCGCTCAAGACGCTGGGTATCGGTGTCACCCATCTGGGCGGAGAACGGTGGCGGATCAGCGGCTGTGCCGGCCGTATTCCGGTGCGCCAGGCAGAACTGTTCCTCGGCAATGCCGGCACCGCCTTCCGCCCGCTGACCGCGGCGCTGGCGCTGGCTGGCGGCGATTACGTACTGAAGGGCGTGGCGCGCATGCATGAGCGGCCGATCGGCGATCTGGTCGATGGGCTGCGCCAGCTCGGTGCCGACATTACCTACCTCGGCAACGAGGGTTACCCGCCGCTGCATCTGAAACCGGGCAGTATTCGCCCGGGGGGCGTACTGCGGGTGCGTGGCGATGTTTCCAGCCAGTTCCTGACCGGTCTGCTGATGGCCTTGCCGCTGACTGGTGAGGCGGCTACCGTCGAAGTCATCGGCGAGCTGATTTCCAAGCCCTATATCGAGATCACGCTGGCGACCATGGCTCGTTTCGGCGTCGTCGTGCAGCGCGAGGGCTGGCAGCGGTTCACGGTGCCGGCCGGCAGCCGTTATCGTTCGCCGGGCACCATTTATGTCGAGGGTGACGCCTCGTCCGCTTCGTATTTCCTGGCACTAGGCGCCATCGGCGGCGGGCCGGTGCGGGTCGAGGGGGTTGGCCGCGATTCGATCCAGGGCGACGTGAAGTTTGCCGAGGCACTGGCGCAAATGGGGGCGCAGATCGAGACAGGGCCAAACTGGATGACGGCGCGTGCGCCAGCCGGCGGTCTGGTGGCCGTCGATCTCGACTGCAACCACATTCCCGATGCGGCGATGACGCTGGCGACCGCGGCTTTGTTCGCCAGGGGCACGACCACGTTGCGCAACATCGCCAGCTGGCGGGTCAAGGAAACCGACCGTATCGCGGCGATGGCGACCGAATTGCGCAAGCTGGGGGCGGTGGTCGAGGAGGGGGCCGACACTATTCGCGTGACGCCGGCGGCCCTGCGGCCGGCGGCCATCGATACCTACGACGACCACCGGATGGCGATGTGCTTCTCGCTGGCCGCCTTTGGCACGCCGCTGCGTATCAATGACCCGAAGTGCGTGGCCAAGACCTTCCCCGATTATTTCGACCGTTTCGCCGCGGTCACCCGGGCGGCGCCGGTGATCGCCATCGACGGCCCGTCGGCTTCCGGCAAGGGAACGGTCGCCGCCCGCGTGGCGGCGGCGCTGGGCTATGCCTATCTCGATTCCGGCGCCCTGTATCGCCTGACCGCGCTGGCGGCCCGCCGCGCCGGCGTCGATTGGGCCGACGAACCGGCGGTGGCGGCGATTGCCGCCGGGCTGGACGTCAGCTTTTCCGAGAACGACATCTGCCTGCAAGGGGTGCCGGTCGGCGACGCCATCCGGACCGAGGAAATCTCCGCCGGCGCCTCGCAGGTCGCGGCGCTGCCGGCCGTTCGCGCCGCCCTGCTGTTCCGCCAGCGGGCCTTCAACACGGCGCCCGGCCTGGTCGGTGATGGGCGCGACATGGGGTCGGTGATCTTCCCCCGGGCGCCGCTGAAAGTGTTCCTCACCGCGACGGCCGAAGCGCGGGCTGAGCGCCGGTATAAGCAGTTGATCGAAAAAGGTTTCTCTGCTAACCTCCCCAGCCTTCTGCTCGATCTGCAGCAACGCGATGCCCGCGATTCCGGGCGCAGCGTGGCGCCGCTCAGGCAGGAGGCGGATGCCCGGCTGCTCGACACCACGTCGTTGACCATCGAAGAGGCGGTCGACCAAGTGTTGCGGTGGAGCCGGGAAGCCGCGCTGTAAGTCCCTGCCGTCCGTTCGGACGGCAGTATGTTCAACCTCAACCCGCTGCGGGTTTCACGATTCGCGGCATGAAAGTTCTCTCCGTCAATGGAATCTTTTGCTCAACTTTTTGAAGAATCCCTGGCTCGCCAGGAAATGCGTCAAGGCGAAGTCATCACCGCCGAGGTGGTGGCCATCGATCACAATTTCGTCGTGGTCAATGCCGGCCTGAAATCGGAATCCTATGTTCCGCTCGAAGAATTCCTGAATGATCAGGGTGAAGTCGAAGTCAAGGTCGGCGATTTCGTGCAAGTCGCGATCGAGATGCTGGAAGACGGCTACGGTGCCACGCGCCTGTCGCGCGACCGTGCCAAGCGCATCGCCGCCTGGAACTTCCTGGAAGAAGCCCTGAACAACAACTCCCTGGTCACCGGCACCATCACCGGCAAGGTCAAGGGTGGTCTGACCGTCATGTCCAACGGCGTCCGCGCCTTCCTGCCGGGCTCCCTGGTCGACATGCGTCCGGTCAAGGACACCACGCCGTACGAAGGCAAGACCATGGAGTTCAAGGTCATCAAGCTCGACCGCAAGCGCAACAACGTCGTCATGTCCCGCCGCGCCGTGCTCGAAGCCACAGCTGACAAGGATCGCGAAAAGCTGCTCGAGAATCTCAAGGAAGGCACCGTCGTCAAGGGCATCGTCAAGAACATCACCGACTACGGCGCTTTCGTGGACCTGGGCGGCATTGATGGCCTGCTGCACATCACCGACCTGGCCTGGCGCCGCGTCCGCCACCCGAGCGAAGTGCTCAGCGTCGGCGACGAAGTGACCGCCAAGATTCTCAAGTTCGACGCCGAGAAGAACCGCGTCTCGCTGGGCATGAAGCAGCTCGGCGACGATCCGTGGGTCGGCATCGCCCGCCGTTACCCGGCCGGCACCCGCCTGTTTGGCAAGGTTACCAACCTGACCGACTACGGTTCCTTCGTCGAGATCGAGCAGGGCATCGAAGGCTTGGTGCACGTCTCCGAAATGGACTGGACCAACAAGAACGTCCATCCGTCCAAGGTCGTTTCCCTGGGCGACGAAGTCGAAGTCATGATCCTCGAGATCGACGAGGAGCGCCGCCGCATCTCCCTGGGCATGAAGCAGTGCCTGCCGAACCCGTGGGACGATTTCGCGATGAACCACAAGAAGGGCGACAAGGTGAAGGGCGCCATCAAGTCGATTACCGACTTCGGCATCTTCATCGGCCTGCCCGGCGGCATCGACGGTCTGGTGCACCTGTCCGACCTGTCGTGGAGCGCCTCCGGCGAGGAAGCCATCCGCAACTTCAAGAAGGGCGACGAGGTCGAGGCCGTCGTGCTCGGCATCGACGTCGAGAAGGAGCGTATCTCGCTGGGCATCAAGCAGATGGAAGGCGACCCGTACACCAACTTCATCGCCACCCACGAGAAGAACAGTATCGTGCGCGCCACCGTCAAGTCGGTCGACGCCCGCGGCGCCGTGCTTACGCTGGACGGCGAGAACGAAGGCTACCTGCGTGCTTCCGAGTTCTCCCGCGACCGCATCGACGACCTGTCGCAGCATCTCAAGGTGGGCGACGAAGTCGAGGCCATGATCATCAACGTGGATCGCAAAACCCGCGGCATCAACCTGTCGATCAAGGCCAAGGACAACGCCGAGCAGCACGAGGCCATGCAGAAGCTGTCGGCCGAGTCTTCCGCCGCCGCGTCCGGCACGACCAACCTGGGTGCCCTGCTCAAGGCCAAACTCAACCAGCAAGGCTGACAAGGCACAAGCATGACCAAATCCGAGCTCATCGCCCGGCTGGCGGAGAGGTTTCCGCAGTTGGTGGCGAAGGATGCTGATTTCGCGGTCAAGATGATTCTCGATGCGATGTCCGAGGCGCTGGTGCGCGGGGATCGCATCGAGATCCGCGGATTCGGCAGCTTTGCGCTCAACTACCGGCCGCCGCGCACCGGCCGCAACCCCAAGTCGGGGGAGAAGGTCAGTGTGCCGGCGAAGTGGGTTCCCCACTTCAAGGCGGGCAAGGAGTTGCGCGAACGGGTTGATCAGCCGGGCTGACGTCGTACCGGCGCATTGTGGTAGATTCAGGGCAGTGAGTCATTTCACTGCCCTTTTTCATTTTTTAATGCCATGACAGTACTGACCTGGGTCATTAGGCTCGTTATTTTCTTTTTTCTGGTCGTCTTCGCCGTCCAGAACACCGCTCCGGTAACGCTCAATCTGCTGCTCGACCACGTCTGGCAGGCGCCGCTGGTCATCGTGCTGCTGGCCTTCTTCAGCGCCGGTGCCGTGCTCGGTGCGTTGTCGTTGCTTGGTGTGCTGTACCGCCAGCGGCGCGAGATTTCACGCCTGCGCCAGCAAGTGGCGGGTAAAGTGCCGACCGAATCCGCACCGGAGTTGCCGCCGGTTTTATGAGCGATTTATTCGAATACTGGCAACTGCTGCTGATTCCCGTCTTCTTCGCCCTCGGCTGGGCTGCGGCGCGGGTCGACATCCGGCAGGTGGTGCACGAGTCGCGGGCGCTGCCGCGTTCCTATTTTCAGGGCCTGAATTTCCTGCTCAACGAGCAGCCGGACAAGGCCATCGATTCCTTCCTCGAAGTCGCCAAGGTCGATTCGCAGACCGTCGAGTTGCACTTCGCCCTCGGCAATCTGTTCCGCCGCCGCGGCGAGACGGAGCGGGCGATCCGCATGCACCAGAACCTGATCGACCGGCCCGACCTCGATGAAGGTGTGCGCCTGCATGCGTTGGCCGAGCTCGGCCAGGATTTCCTCAAGGCCGGCCTGCTCGACCGTGCCGAGGAAATTCTCAACAAGTTGATCGGCACGGCCTTCGAGGAAGACGCCAAGCGCAATCTGCTGGAAATCTATCAGGTCGAGAAGGAATGGTTGAAAGCGGTCGATCTGGCGCGCGAATTGCCGGACGTTGCCTCGCAGCAGGAGGTGGCCGAGTTCTACTGCGAACTGGCGGCCAGCGAGATCATGCGTTCGAAGCCCGACTCGGCAAGGGCCTATCTCGAATCGGCGATGCAGCAGAATCGCAAATGCGTGCGCGCCAGTCTGCTACAGGGCGATCTGCTGTTGCAGGAAGGCAAGCCGCAGGTGGCTATCGAGGCCTGGCAGCGGATCGAGCAGCAGGATCCGGCCTATCTGGCGCTGGTTGCCCAGCGCCTGCTCGATACCTACCGCAAGCTGGCCCGCCGCGAGGAAGGCATCGCGCTGCTCAGCGGCTATCTCGAACGTTATCCCTCGCTCGACCTGCTCGATGTCGTCTATCAACTGGTGCTCGAGGATGAGGGCAGCGAGGCCGCCTACCGCCTGGTACGCGCCGAACTGCAGCGCAATCCGACCCTGCTCGGGCTGGAGAAACTGATGAGTGCGCGCCTGCCGTTGGCTGCGCCCGAGCTTCGTCCGGACGTCGAATTGGCCAAGACCATCGTCCAGGGGTATACCAAGCGGCTGTCGCGTTATCGGTGCGATAATTGCGGCTTCAAGGCGCGCCAGTTCTACTGGCGTTGCCCGGCCTGCGGCGGTTGGGAAACGTATCCGCCGCGGCGCGGCGAAGAGTTCGATCAAACCCTGTAGGAATTCCCCATGAAAATTACCGTTGTTGGCAGCGGCTACGTCGGACTGGTCAGCGGTACCTGCCTGGCCGAAGTGGGCAACGACGTCCTGTGTCTGGACGTCGATCCGGAGAAGATCCGCATTCTCGAAGAGGGCGGCATTCCCATCTACGAACCCGGTCTGCAGGACATGGTGCGGCGCAACGTCGCCGCCGGCCGCCTGCATTTCACCACCGACGTCGAGCGGGCGGTGCACCACGGCACCATCCAGTTCATCGCCGTCGGCACGCCGCCGGACGAGGACGGTTCGGCCGACTTGCAATACGTGTTGGCGGCGGCACGCAACATCGGCCGGTTGATGACCGATTACAAGGTGGTCGTCGACAAAAGTACGGTGCCGGTCGGCACCGGGGCCAAGGTCAAGGCGGCGCTGCAGGACGAACTGCAGAAACGCGGCGTCGATATTCCCTTCAGCGTTGTCTCCAATCCGGAATTCCTCAAGGAAGGGGCGGCCGTCGAGGATTTCATGCGGCCCGATCGCGTTGTGATTGGCGCCGAGGACGAGCAGGCGATCTACCTGATGCGGGCGCTGTATGCGCCTTTCCAGCGCAATCACGAGCGCCTGATCGTCACCGACGTGAAGAGCGCCGAACTGATCAAGTACGCCGCCAACGCCATGTTGGCGACACGCATCAGCTTCATGAACGAACTGGCCAATCTGGCCGAAGTGCTCGGTGCCGACATCGAGATGGTACGCCAGGGCATCGGCGCCGATCCGCGCATCGGCTACCATTTCCTGTATCCGGGCTGCGGCTACGGCGGTTCCTGCTTCCCCAAGGACGTCAAGGCGTTGATCAAGACCGCCCTGGACGACGCCGGCATCGGCCTGAAAGTGCTGACTGCCGTCGAGGAAGCCAACGACGCCCAGAAGCATGTGCTGACGCAGAAAATCCAGAAACGTTTCGGCAATCTGACGGGTAGGCATTTCGCGCTGTGGGGCCTGTCCTTCAAACCCAACACCGACGATATGCGCGAGGCGCCCAGCCGCGAACTGATCGCCGATCTGTTCGCCGCCGGCGCCACGGTCACCGCCTACGATCCGGTGGCGATGGACGAAACACGGCGCATCTACGGCGACGAGCCGCGTCTACGCTATGCCGAGCAGCCGATGGCGGCGCTGGCCGGTGCCGATGCGCTGATCATCGTCACCGAATGGAAGGAGTTCCGCAGTCCGGATTTCCCGAGCATCAAGCAGGCGCTGAACCATCCGGTCATTTTCGACGGCCGCAACCTCTACGATCCGAAGTTCGTGCGCGGCATGGGCATCGAGTATTTCGCCATCGGACGCTGAACGCATGCTGGAGAAGATTGCCCGGGTGCGTCTGCTGGTCGTCGGCGACGTGATGCTGGACCGCTACTGGTTCGGCGAGGTCAACCGCATTTCGCCGGAAGCGCCGGTGCCGGTGGTCAAGGTCGAGCGCCAGGAGGAGCGCCTCGGCGGTGCCGCCAACGTGGCGCGCAACGCCGTCTCGCTCGGCGCCGTGGCGGCGCTGCTGTCGGTGGTCGGCGACGACGACGCCGGGCGCAGCCTGGCGCGCCTGCTCGAGGAAGGCATGATCGACGCCGGCCTGCATGTCGACGACGACCTGGCGACCATCGTCAAGCTGCGCGTGATCGGCCGCCAGCAGCAGTTGCTGCGCATCGATTTCGAAACGCCGCCATCGCACGAAATCCTGCTCGCCAAGCTGGCCGATTTCGAGCGCCGGGTCGCCGATGCCGACGTGGTCGTGCTGTCCGACTACGGCAAGGGCGGCCTGACCCATATCGCCGAGATGATCCGCATCGCCCGTGCCGCCGACAAGCCGGTGCTGGTCGACCCGAAGGGCGACGACTGGTCGCGCTACGCCGGGGCGACGGTGATCACGCCCAACCGCGCCGAGTTGAAGCAGGTCATCGGGAGCTGGCGCAGCGAAGAGGAACTGGCCGAGAAAGCCCGCCGGCTGCGCGGCGAACTCAGTGTCGAGGCCTTGCTGGTGACGCGCAGCGAAGAGGGCATGACCCTGTTCGCCGACGGCGAGACGCACCATCAGGCGGCGCAGGCGCGGGAAGTGTTCGACGTTTCCGGCGCCGGTGATACCGTGATCGCCACGCTGGCCGTCATGGTTGCCGCCGGGGCCGACTGGGCCGAGGCCATCCGCGTCGCCAACATCGCCGCCGGCATCGTCGTCGGCAAGTTGGGGACGGCCGTCGTCACCCGCGAAGAAATCGCCCACGCCATTTAAGGAAGCCGCATGTATACCATTGTTACAGGTGCCGCCGGGTTTATCGGGGCCAATATCGTCAAGGCGCTCAACGAGCGCGGCGTGCGCAGCATCATCGCTGTCGACAACCTGACCAAGGCCGACAAGTTCAGGAATTTGATCGACTGCGAGATCGCCGACTACCTCGACAAGCACGATTTCATCGAGCGCATCCAGGCCGGGCATTTCGACGGCGAGGTCGAGGCTATCTTCCATGAAGGCGCCTGCTCCGACACCATGGAGACCGACGGCCGCTACATGATGGAGAACAATTTCCGCTATTCGAGCATTCTGCTCGACTGGTGCCTGGATCAGGACGTGCAGTTCCTCTACGCCTCGTCGGCGGCCACCTACGGCGCCTCCAGCGTGTTCAAGGAAGAGCGCCAGTACGAGGGGCCGCTCAACGTCTATGGCTACTCCAAGTTCCTGTTCGACCAAATCGTCCGCCAGCGGTTGGCCAAGGCGCCGTCGTCGCAGATCGTCGGCTTCCGCTACTTCAACGTCTACGGCCCGCGCGAGACGCACAAGGGGCGCATGGCCTCGGTCGCCTTTCACAACTACAACCAGTTCCAGGCCGAGGGCAGGGTCAAGCTGTTCGAAGGCTCGCACGGCTATGAGAACGGCGGCCAGATGCGCGACTTCGTCTTCGTCGGCGACGTCGCCAAGGTCAATCTGTTCTTCCTCGACCATCCGGAAAAGTCCGGCATCTTCAATCTCGGCTCTGGCCGGGCGCAGAGCTTCAACGACGTTGCCGTCGCTGTCGTGAACGGTTGCCGCCGGGCACGCGGCGAATCGGCTTTGACATTGGTTGAGCTACGGGCGCAAGGCTTGCTCGAATACATTACCTTCCCCGAGGCGTTGAAGGGTAAGTACCAGGCGTTCACGCAGGCCGATCTCGGCTGCCTGCGCGAGGCCGGCTACGAAGCGCCGATGGCGACGGTCGAAGAGGGCGTTTCCCAATACATCGAGTGGCTGCACCGGCATGTATAAAACCTTGCAGGATTTTGTTGGCAATACGCCGCTGGTGCGCTTGGTGCGCTTGCCCGGCGCCGACAACGAGCGGCGCGGCAACGTCGTCCTGGCCAAGCTGGAAGGCAATAACCCGGCCGGCTCGGTCAAGGACCGCCCGGCGTTGTCGATGATCGTCTGCGCCGAGGCGCGTGGCGACATCAAGCCAGGCGATACGCTGATCGAGGCGACCTCCGGCAACACCGGCATCGCCCTGGCCATGGCCGCGGCCATCAAGGGCTACCGGATGATCCTGGTAATGCCCGAGAACCAGAGCGTTGAACGCCGTCAGAGCATGCGCGCCTACGGCGCCGAGTTGGTGTTGACGCCCAGGGAGGGCGGCATGGAACTGGCCCGCGACGTCGCCGAGAAAATGCGCGACGAAGGGCAGGGCATCATCCTCGACCAATTCGCCAACCCGGACAACCCGCTGGCGCATTACGAAGGCACCGGCCCGGAAATCTGGCGCGACACCGGCGGCCGCATCACCCATTTCGTTTCCAGCATGGGCACTACCGGCACCATCATGGGCACCGGCCGCTTCCTGAAGGAACGGAATCCGGCCATCCGCATCGTCGGCTGCCAGCCGGAAGAGGGCAGCCAGATTCCCGGCATCCGCAAGTGGCCGGAGGCTTATCTGCCGAAAATCTATGCTCCGGACAACGTCGATGCCATCGAATACGTCGGCCAGGCCGAGGCCGAGGCGATGACCCGCCGGCTGGCCGTCGAGGAAGGCATCTTCGCCGGCATCTCTTCCGGCGGCGGCGTTACCGTCGCGTTACGTCTGGCGCAGACGCTGGAGAGCGCGGTCATCGTCAGCATCATCTGCGACCGCGGCGACCGCTACCTGTCGACCGGCGTCTTCCCGGCGTGAGAGGCGCGGCATGAAGCCGGTGCTCGTCTTCGATATCGAAACCGTTCCCGACGTCGCCGGCCTGCGCCGGCTCAACGACCTGCCGGCTGAACTGTCCGATGCCGAGGTTGCCGAACTGGCCTTCCAGCAGCGCCGGGCCAAGACCGGCAGCGATTTCCTGCAATTGCACCTGCAGCGGGTGGTCAGCATTTCCTGCGCCCTGCGCACCGGCGAGGGCTTCAAGGTGTGGTCGCTGGCCGAGCCGGAACTCGACGAAGGCGCCATCATCCAGCGCTTTTTCGACGGCATCGAGAAATTCACGCCGCAGATCGTCTCCTGGAACGGTGGCGGCTTCGACCTGCCGGTGCTGCACTACCGCGGCATGCTGCACGGCGTCTCGGCGCCGCGCTACTGGGATCTCGGTGACGGCGACTACGCCGATTCGCGCGATTTCAAGTGGAACAACTACATCAGCCGCTACCACACCCGCCACCTCGACCTGATGGACCTGCTGGCGCTGTACAACGGCCGTGCCAACGCGCCGCTCGACGACCTGGCCAAGCTGTTCGGCTTTCCCGGCAAGCTCGGCATGGACGGCGGCAAGGTCTGGGAAGCCTGGCAGGCGGGGCAGGCGGTCGACATCCGCGATTACTGCGAGACCGACGTGGTCAATACCTATCTGGTCTATAACCGCTTCCGCCGCCTGCGCGGCGAACTGACGGCGGCCGAGGAAGCGGCCGAGATCGATTTCGTCAAGGCCCAGCTGGCCAAGATCGGCGCCCCGCATTGGCAGGAGTTTCTCGCCGCCTGGCGATGACCCTTACGCGCGGCGGTATAATCATAAGTTCTCAAACCCAACCGCAAAGACACCAAATGGCGCTTAACAACGTTCCTTCCGGCAAGTCCCTTCCCGATGATTTCAATGTGGTCATCGAGATTTCCGCCCACTCGGAGCCGGTCAAATACGAAGTCGACAAGGAAAGCGGCGCGATCTTCGTCGATCGCTTCATGTCCACCTCCATGCATTATCCGTGCAACTACGGCTACATCCCGCACACCATCGCCGGCGACGGCGACCCGGTCGACGTGCTGGTGGTCGCGCCGTTCTCGCTGCCGCCGGGCGTCGTCGTCCGCTGCCGGCCGCTCGGCCAGCTGTCGATGACCGATGAGGGCGGCGACGATGCCAAGCTGCTGGCCGTGCCGGTGGACAAGCTGACCCCGCTGTACAAGGACGTCAAGAACATCGAGGACATGCCGGAACTGCTGCGCAAGCAGATCGCCCACTTTTTCGAGCGCTACAAGGACCTGGAGCCGGGCAAGTGGGTCAAAATCAACGGCTGGCAAGGCATCGACGCCGCCCGCAAGGAAATCATGGATGGCATTCAGCGTTTCAAGGACGCCAAGGACAAGCCGAACTACTGATCCATGCTGCGACTCGCCGTTGCCCAGTTCAACGCCACCGTCGGTGACCTGACGGGCAACGTCGAACGCATCGTCCAGTGTGCCGCCGAGGCTAGAGCCCGCGGCGCCCGGGTGCTGCTGACGCCGGAGTTGGCGTTGTGCGGCTATCCGCCGGAAGACCTGCTGCTGCGTCCGGATTTCTACCGCGCCTGCGCCAAGGCGCTCGACGATCTGGCTGGGCGCATCGGCGATATCGCCGTGGTCGTCGGCCACCCGCTGGAAGCCGATGGACTCTGCTACAACGCCGCCAGCGTCATCGAGAACGGCCGTTGCACGGCGGTCTATCGCAAGAATCGCCTGCCGAACTACGAAGTCTTCGACGAGCGTCGCTATTTCGAGGCTGGCGATGCGCCTTGCGTTGTCACCCTGGGTGGTGTGCGCTGCGGCATCAATATCTGCGCCGATGTCTGGGAAGAAGGTGCCTTCGAGGCCGCCGCCGGCGCCGGCGCCGAGCTGATGCTGGTGCTCAATGCCTCGCCCTGCCATCTCGAGAAGCAGAGTGATCGCCGCCTGGTGCTCGGCGAGCGGGTCGCCGCCTGCGCCATTCCCGCCATCTACTGCAACCTGGTCGGCGGCCAGGACGAACTGGTGTTCGATGGCGCCTCCTTCGCCCTCGACGCCCGGCAGGCTGTGCGCATGCGCCTGCCACAATTCGAAGAGGCGCTGGGCATCGTCGATTTTCGCGCCGGCGAACTACATTCCGCCGATCTGGCGGCGGAACTGCCGCTCGAGGCCGAGGCCTATCAGGCATTGGTCCTCGGCGTGCGCGACTACATCGGCAAGAGCGGTTTTCCTGGCGTCATCGTCGGTTTTTCCGGCGGTATCGATTCGGCGCTGACGCTATGCGTCGCCGTCGATGCGCTGGGTACCGACAAGGTGCGGGCGGTGATGATGCCGTCGCCCTACACGGCGCAGATGAGCCTCGACGACTCGCGCGAGATGGTGCGCCGCCTCGGCGTGCGCTACGACGAGATCGCCATCGCGCCGGCCATGCGGACCTACGCGGCGCTGCTCGAGCCGCTATTCGCCGACCTGCCGGCCGACACCACCGAGGAGAACATCCAGGCACGCATCCGCGGCAACCTGCTGATGGCGCTGTCCAACAAGACCGGGGCGCTGGTCCTGACCACCGGCAACAAGTCGGAGATGGCGGTCGGCTACTGCACGCTGTACGGCGACATGGCCGGCGGCTTCGCGGTGATCAAGGACGTCTACAAGACCTTGGTATACCGCTTGGCGCAATACCGCAACGGCATCTCGCCGCTGATTCCGGACAACATCATCGCCCGTCCGCCCTCGGCCGAGCTGAAGCCGGGCCAGGTCGACCAGGATTCGCTGCCGCCGTACGAGGTGCTCGACGCCATCGTCCGCGCCTACATGGAAGAGGACCGCAGCCCGCGCGAGATCATCGCCGCCGGCCTGCCGGAAGAAGCGGTGCGCCGCGTCGTGCGCCTGCTGCGCATCGCCGAGTACAAGCGGCGCCAGGCGCCGGTCGGCATCCGTATCACGCCGCGCGGTTTCGGCAAGGATTGGCGTTATCCTATTACCAACCGCTATCGCGACGAATTTTAAGAAGCCATTCAAGGAAGCTGACAATGAAAAAGATCGAAGCCATCATCAAGCCCTTCAAGCTCGACGAAGTCCGCGAAGCGCTGTCGGAAGTCGGGATTACCGGCCTGACGGTCACCGAGGTCAAGGGTTTCGGGCGGCAGAAGGGGCATACCGAGCTGTATCGCGGCGCCGAGTACGTCGTCGATTTCCTGCCCAAGATCAAGATCGAGATCGTGGTCAACGACGACCATGTCGACGCCGCCATCGAAGCCATCGTCAAGGCCGCCCGTACCGGCAAGATCGGCGACGGCAAGATTTTCGTCATGCCGGTCGAGCAGGTTGTTCGCATCCGTACCGGTGAAACCAACGAAGCGGCCATCTGACGGCTGAAGGAGCGGGCCATGGAGCAACCGGGTTCTGCTGATGTCGCCGCCTGGCGCGACCAGCTGAAAGCGCTGCTCGGCAAGGATGAGCGGCACTACCCGGGCCGGCTCGAGGCCGCCTTCCCGCGCATTCTCGGCAAGATCGTCGGTCTCTGGGGCAAGCCGGAACTGGATGCCTACTTCAACGAGCTGATGGTCACCGAGCGCTCCGATCGCCAGGGTTTTCCCGGCGACGTGGCGATGGAAATCTTCCATCTTTCCAATATCCATGCCGACCTGCATTTGTCCGAAGGCGGCAGCGGCACCGGCTGGACCGGCATCGACGATGCCGAGGTCTTTCGCAAGGCCTTGCAGAAGGGCGGGGAGTAGCCGGAGGGATTGCCCCGGCTGCGGCAACAGGGTGGGTGGCTCAGGCCGCCCGTTTTTTTTTCGCGGCGCGCAACAGCACGATCAATGCCCCTTCGCCGCCGTCCTGCGGGCGGGCCTGGCAGTAAGCGAGCACTTCGTCGCGCTGGGCCAGCCAGCCGCGCACCAGTTGGCGCAAAATCGAAGTCTTTTGCGGCGAGCGCAGCCCCTTGCCATGCACCACGCGCACGCAGCGCAAGCCGTGTTGCAGGGCCTCGGCCAGGAAAGCGGCGAGCAGCTGGCGGGCGCCGTCGCGGTTGAGGCCGTGCAGATCGATCTCGTCCTGGACCACCCAGCGGCTGCGGCGCAGGTCGCGCAGCACGCTGGCGGCCAGGCCGGCGCGCAGATAGTGCGCTTCGTCGCCGCCTTCGAGCCGGTCCTGCAGGCCGATCGTCCCGTGCAGGCTTTCATGCAGGGCCGCCCGCTCGTCGGCCAGGTGCTGCAGCGGCCGCGGCGGTGGCCGCTGCAGCTGGCGGTGGATGCGGCCGGAATCGGGCAGCGGCCGGCTGCCGGCCACCGCCGCGTGGAAGGCGGCGAGGTCGTCCGGGTCGATCATGCCGCGCCGGGGTGTCAGCCCGCCTGGTCGAGGTAGCGCTCGGCGTCGAGCGCCGCCATGCAGCCGGTACCGGCCGAGGTGCAGGCCTGGCGGTAGATGTGGTCCTGCACGTCGCCGGCGGCGAAGACGCCGGGGATGCTGGTCTGCGTGGCGTTGCCGTGGCGGCCGCCCTGAGTCACCAGGTAGCCGTTCTCCATCTCCAGCTGGCCGGCGAAGATGTCGGTGTTCGGCTTGTGGCCGATGGCGATGAAGACGCCGTGCACGTCGACCTGCTGCGTGCCGCCGTCCTGCGTGCTCTTGAGGCGCAGGCCGGTGACGCCGGAATCGTCGCCGAGAATCTCGTCGAGCGCGTGGTTGTAGCGGATCGTGATCTTGCCGGCCTTTTCCTTCTCGAACAGCTTGTCCTGCATGATCTTCTCGGCCCGGAACTTGTCCCGGCGGTGGATCAGCGTCACGTGGCTGGCGATGTTGGCCAGGTACAGCGCTTCCTCGACAGCGGTATTGCCGCCGCCGACGACGGCGACCGGCTTGTTGCGGTAGAAGAAGCCGTCGCAGGTGGCGCAGGCGGAGACGCCCTTGCCGGCGAATTTTTCTTCCGAGGGCAGGCCGAGGTACTGGGCCGAGGCGCCGGTGGCGATGATCAGCGCATCGCAGGTGTAGGTGCCGGCATCGCCGATCAGGGTGAAGGGCTTTTCGGTCAGCTTGGCGGTGTGGATCTGGTCGAAGAGGATCTCGGTCTCGAAGCGCCGGGCATGGGCTTCGAAGCGCGCCATCAGTTCGGGGCCCTGGACGCCGTCGGCGTCGGCCGGCCAGTTGTCGACATCGGTCGTCGTCATCAGTTGGCCGCCCTGGGCCAGCCCGGTGATCAGCAGCGGTTTCAGATTGGCGCGGGCGGCATAGACGGCGGCGGTGTAGCCGGCCGGGCCGGAACCGAGGATGATGAGGGGGCTGTGGCGGGGCGATGCGGACATGGCGTTCCTCTTGGTTGGTCGAGGGAAAAATTATAGCCTTGTCCCGTGACGCGGTTTTTCCCGCTTGCCGCCCGGTATGCGAAAGCGGTTTATAATTGAATCCTAACTCCATGAGCGGAAAAGAATTATGGCGACTAATCAATATGGCCTGAGCTTGGTCGTGCTGCGCAATGTGCCGCTGTTTTCCGGGCTGAGCGAATCCGAGTTGGAAAAACTGTCGAAGGTGTGCGGCCGCCGCCGCGTCGAACGCGGCGCTTTCGTGGTGCGTGCGGCGGAAGCCACCGATGCCCTCTACATCCTGCTCACCGGCCGCGCCAAGGTGACCAATACCGACGAGGAAGGGCGCGAGATCATTCTCGCCTGGCTCGGCCCCGGCGAGTCCTTCGGCGAGATGGGCATGATCGACGGCAGTCCGCGCTCGGCCAGCGTTGTCGCCAGCGAGCCCTGCGAACTGCTGGTGCTGGGCAAGGAGGCTTTCCAGCGCTGCCTGCAGGATAATTTCCTGGTCGCCCAGAAACTGATGCAGATTCTCGTCCGCCGCCTGCGCGAGGCCGATCGCAAGATCGAGAGTCTGGCTCTGCTCGACGTCTATGGCCGGGTCGCCCGCCTGCTGCTCGACATGTCGGTCGAGGAGGAGGGCCGGCGCATCGTCAAGAAGAAGATTTCGAAACAGGACATGGCGCGCATGATCGGCGCCTCGCGCGAAATGGTCAGTAAGGTCATGCGCGACCTTGAATTGAGCGGTTACATCGCCACCGAAGGCGATTTGGTGGTGATTCTGGGTTCATGAAGAAAGCGGCTGCAAGAACGTTGGAGCGGGGGACGAGTCCCCTGCCGGACAAGATCGGTACTTTGCTGCAGGAGTCGCGCTGGCTCGGCGTTGGCGCCGTCATGCTGTTCCTGATCATGGCCCTGTGGGGCTTTCACCGCGACGATCCGGGCTGGTCGCATGCGGTGGTGACGCAAAATCTGCACAACCCGGCCGGCCGCGCCGGCGCCTGGGTGGCCGACCTGATGCTCTATGTCTTCGGCCTTTCCGCCTGGTGGTGGGTGGTGCTGCTCGGGATGTCGGTGTGGTGGGGCGTGTATCGGCTCAAGCATGGTGGGGGCGGCGATCGCCGGCCGCTGGTCATCGCCCTGGTCGGTTTCGTTTTCCTGCTGCTTGCCAGCTCGGCGCTGGAAGCCCTGCGTTTCCACTCGCTGCAGGCGGAGTTGCCGCTCAGTCCGGGCGGCATGCTCGGCATTGAGGTCAGTCGTTGGCTGGGGCGGACGGTCGGTTATACCGGCGCGACGCTGTTCCTGCTGATGGCCATGGCCGCCGGCTGGAGCATTTTTTCCGGCATGTCGTGGCTGTGGGCCTTCGAGCGTCTCGGCCACTTCCTCGAAGCCCTGGCCGGGCTGGCGGTCGGCCGCGTCGAGGCCTGGCGCGACCGGCGCATCGGGCGCGAGGTGGCGCAGCAGCGCGAGGTCGTGGTCGAGGAGGAAAAGCGCCGCGTCGAGCTGCACGAGCCGATCATCATCGAAACGCCGGCGCCGGTCGAAGTGCCGGTGTCGAAAAAGGCCGAGAAACGCGTCGAGCGCGAGAAGCAGGCGCTGCTGTTCCCCGAGGCGGTGGTCGGCGGCACCCTGCCGCCGCTGCACCTGCTCGACCCGGCGCCGCCGGCGACCGAGTCGGTCGCCGCCGAGACGCTGGAATACACGTCGCGCCTGATCGAGCGCAAGCTGGCCGACTTCGGCGTGCAGGTCAAGGTCCTGGCGGCGCTGCCCGGCCCGGTCGTCACCCGCTACGAAATCGAGCCGGCGGTCGGCGTCAAGGGGGCGCAGATCGTCAATCTCGCCCGCGATCTGGCGCGCGCCCTGGCCCTGGTGTCGATCCGCGTCGTCGAGACGGTGCCCGGCAAGTCGTGCATGGCGCTGGAATTGCCGAATGCCAAGCGGCAGACGGTGAAGCTGTCGGAAATCATCGCCAGCAAGCCGTACAACGACATGGCCAGCCCGCTGACGGTGTGCCTGGGCAAGGACATCGGCGGCCTGCCGGTGGTCGCCGACCTGGCCAAGACGCCGCACCTGCTGGTCGCCGGCACCACCGGCTCGGGCAAGTCGGTCGGCGTCAACGCGATGATCCTGTCGATGCTCTACAAGTCGGAGCCGGAGCACGTCCGTCTGATTATGGTCGACCCGAAGATGCTCGAACTGTCGATCTACGAGGGCATTCCGCACCTGCTGGCGCCGGTCGTCACCGACATGAAGCAGGCGGCCAACGCGCTGCACTGGTGCGTGACCGAGATGGAGAAGCGCTACAAGCTGATGTCGGCGATGGGCGTGCGCAACATCGCCGGCCTCAACGGCAAGATCAAGGACGCCGAGAAGAAGGGCGAGCACATCCCGAACCCGCTGTCGCTGACGCCGGAAGCGCCCGAGCCGTTGAAGGCGATGCCGTACATCGTCGTCATCATCGACGAACTGGCCGACCTGATGATGGTGGTCGGCAAGAAGGTCGAGGAACAGATCGCCCGCCTGGCGCAGAAGGCCCGCGCCGCCGGCATCCACCTGGTGCTGGCGACGCAGCGCCCGAGCGTGGACGTGATCACCGGCCTGATCAAGGCCAACATCCCGACCCGCCTGTCCTTCCAGGTATCCTCCAAGATCGACTCGCGCACCATCCTCGACCAGATGGGCGCCGAGGCGCTGCTCGGCATGGGCGACATGCTCTACCTGGCGCCCGGCACCGGCTATCCGACGCGGGTGCATGGCGCCTTCGTCAGCGACGACGAGGTGCATCGCGTGGTCGAGCACCTGAAGACGACCGGCGCCCCGGAATACGTCGAGGACATCCTGACCGGCGCCGGCGGCGACGATGAGGAAAGCGGCGGCGACGGCGAGGGCGGCGGCGATGCCGAGAGCGATCCGCTCTACGACCAGGCCGTCGATATCGTGTTGAAGAACCGCCGGGCCTCGATCTCGCTGGTCCAGCGCCACCTGCGCATCGGTTACAACCGCTCGGCGCGGCTGATCGAGGCGATGGAGAAGGCCGGGCTGGTGTCGGCCATGGATGGCCGCGGCGGCCGCGAAGTGCTGGCGCGCAAGGAAGCTGAATGAAATCACTGTTGACGTACGGGGCGGCCGCGCTGCTGGCCGCTCTGCCGCTGTTCGCCGAGGCCGGCGCGATCGACCGCCTGCACAGGTTCCTGGCCGGCACCAGGACGCTGAAGGCCGAGTTCGCGCAGGTGGTGGTCGCCAAGGGCGGGCGCAAGCCGCAGCAGTCGTCCGGCTTCGTCAGCATCGCCCGGCCGGGCAAGCTGCGCTGGGAAATCGTCAAGCCCTACCCGCAGTTGGTGGTCGGCGACGGCGAGAAGGTCTGGATCTACGACAGCGAACTGCAGCAGGTCACGGTGCGCAAGGTCGGCCAGGCCATCGGCGGCTCGCCGGCGGCACTGCTTGCCGGCAGCAACGACCTGGAGCGCAACTTCACGCTCAGCGAGGCCGGCGAGAGCGACGGGCTGCTCTGGGTCGACGCCGTGCCGAAAGCCGGCGACAGCGGCTTCGAGCACGTGCGCCTCGGCTTTGCCGGCGACGACCTGAAGGCCATGGAACTGCGCGACAGCTTCGGGCAGACGACGCTGATCCGCTTCTCGGCCCTGGAACGCAACCCGGCGCTGCCGCCGGCCACCTTCCGCTTCGTGCCGCCGGCCGGCGCCGACGTCGTCGGCGAGTAGCCGCCCCTCTCAGCGCGCTCCGCAGGCCGGGAGCGCGCGGTCGGCAGCGCTCAGGGCGGCGAGCATGGTGCCGAACTTGGCCTCCGTCTCGGCCAGTTCGTTGTCGGCGTTGGAGCCGGCGACGATGCCGGCGCCGGCCTGCAAGGTGGCCGTATGGCCGTCGAGCAGGGCCGAGCGCAAGGCCACCGAGAATTCCCCGTCGCCGTCTTGGTCGAGGCAGCCGATGCCGCCGCTATACCAAGCGCCGCGCCGTTCGCCGTGGGCGGCCAGCCATGCCAGGGCTGCCGGGCCGGGATAACCGCCGACCGCAGGCGTCGGATGCAGGGCGCGGACCAAGTCGAACAGGCTGGTTGTCGGCAGGGCCCGGGCCGAAATCGGGCTGCGCAGGTGGGTCAGCTGCCCGGCGGCGTGACTCCGCGCCGCCGCCGCCAGCGGCGCCCCGGCACACAGCGGCGCCAGTGCCGCGCAGACGGCGCGGACGACCAGCGACTGCTCACGACGGTTCTTGTCGCCGGCCAGTTCCGGCGAGGCCGGCCAAGCCGTGCCGGCCAGCGCGTCGGCGTCGATTCGTCCGGCAGCGAGGCGGACCAGGCGTTCCGGCGTGGCGCCGAGGAAAGTCTGGCGGCCGTTGCCGCAGGCGAAGACCAGGCTGTCCGGCTGCTGCGCCAGCAACTGGGCGAGAACCGCCGCCGGCGGAATGTCGGCGGCGGCAGCAAGGCGGCGTTCGCGGCCGAGTACCAGCTTGTCCACGCGCCCCTCGGCGATGGCCCGTAGGGCCAAGTGGCAGCGGGCGATCCAGGCGCGGGCGGCGAGCTTGTCCAGGGCCGGCGGCAGCAGCGTCGGCAGGGCGAAGTCCGGGCGGCGCGGCAGGCGGTCAAGCCAGTGCCGCCATTCGTCGACGGCCGCGTCGATGCGCCCGGCCGGAATGCTCAGGATCGCCGCGCACTCGCCGGCGCGGCTCTCCAGCACGATGGCCGGAATGCTCAACTGGGCGTTGGCCAGCGGCGTCTCGTTGTCCGGCGCGAAAGCGAAGCCGGCGAAGGCCAGGGCTTGGCCGTCATGGCACCAGGCGCGGCGAAGGCCGGCAAAGGCATTGTCGAGGGCGGCGAAGCGGTGTTCACCGGCGCTGGCGAGTTGCAGCGCCTGGCCGATGCCGAGGCGGAATTCGCCGTGCGCCGCTTGCGCCCGGTAATGGAACGGCAGCTCGGCCGCGACCAGTTCCAGCCAGTCGCGCTTGCCGCAGCCGAGCGGCAGGCGCAGGCTGACCGGAGCGGCGGCCGGGGCGCCGGCCGCCAGGCTTTGCAGTCGTGCCGTCAGATCGGAGGCCGCCAGGTACCGGCGCAGCCTGGCGATCATGCCTCGATGCCGGCGGCCAGCCGGCGCAGGGTCTGGCGGTCGAGCTTGCCGGTGGCGTTACGCGGCAGGCGGTCGACATGAATCAAGTGCCGCGGCACGGCGGCGCTTGGCAGTTGCCGGCGGGCATGAGTCTGGAGCGCCGCGAGATCGGCCGGGCCGACGACCAGGGCGACGATCAGGTCGCCCCACACCGGATCGGCGCGGCCGCTGACGGCGATGTCGCGGACGCCGGGGCAGGCGGCGAGACAGGATTCGATTTCCTGCGGATGGACGTTGCACCCGCCGCTGATCAGCATGTCGTCGGCGCGGCCGAGCACGGTCAGCCGCCCGGCCTCGTCGAAGCGGCCGAGGTCGCCGCTGGGCAGCCAGCCGTCGGGGTCGAGGCCGCCGCCACCGAGGTAGCCGGCCATCACTTGCTGGCCGCGCAGGCGGATGCGGCCGTCGTCGCCGATCGCCACGCCGACGCCCGGCAGCGGCCGGCCGACCAGGCCCTCGTGCCAGGGGCCGTCGGCCGGATCGTGCACGGCGACCAGGGCGGCGCTTTCGCTCATGCCGTAGCTCGGCCGCAGCGGCCAGCCGGCTGCGGTCGCCCGCTCGTACAGCGGGCGCGACAGGGCGGCGCCGCCGATCAGCGCGACGCGCAGGCTGGCCGGCGGGGCAATGCCGCGATCGAGCAGGGCGGCGAGCATCGCCGGCACCAGCGAGATGTGCGTCACAGGATGCCGTTGCAGGTCGGCGCCGACGGCCGCGGCATCGAAGCCGTCGTGCAGCAGCATGGCCGCGTCGGCACGGGCGCAGCGCCAGAGGATGGACTGGCCGCCGATGTGGAAGAGCGGCAGGCAGTTCAGCCACAGGTTACCCGTGGTCAGGCCGAGACGGGCGTTCGCGGCGGCGGCGGCGGCATTGAGCTGGGCGGTGCCGAGCGGCACGGCGCGCGGCTGTCCTGCGCTGCCGCTGGTCGAGACGATCAGCGCGATGCCGGGCAATTCGGGGAGATCTGGCGCCGCCTGGCGTTCCGGCGCCAAGGGCCAGAACGGGCGGCCGACCAGGCTGCAGGCCCAGGTCAGGCGGGCCAGGGTCAGGCTGTCGCCGGTGCGCGCCAGCGGCTGCCAGTTGTTTTCGAGGCGACTGGCCTGCTGGCGGCAGTCGCCCAGCCATTCGGCATGGGTCCAGCGGCGGTCGGCGGTTTGCACGGCCAGCGCCGCCGGCAGGCGGTCGGCGGCCTGTTGCAGATGGTGGGCGAGCGAACGATGATCGGCCATGGGGCGGTGGTTGCCTCGGTGGAGTCTAGCGTCAGGGAACAAGGCGCGGTCGCGGGTCTGCCGGACGACGGCAAGGTCGCCGCCGGAAGGCCGTTGCAGGGCCTAGCCGCCAATTATACGGAGGCGGTGCCCGGAGGTGGGTCGAAACAAATCAAGAAATCCTTATCAAGCAAGACAGGAGCGGCGACCGCGAGTAACATGGGGCGCAGCTGGTTACGACAAATAATCTGACGGAGTACTTTTCCGTGACTACCCCACTCGAACTGATCAAGGCCATCCGCAGTGGCCGCCTGACCGCCGTGCGCGCCGCTCTCGACGCCGGCGCTCCGGTCGAACTGGCCGACGGCCAGGGCGATCCCGGCCTGCCGATGGGCATCGCCTGTTTCATGGGTTTCGCCGATATCGTGCGCGAACTGGCGGCGCACGGCGCCAAGGTCGATCTGCCCGACAACAGCCTGTCCACTTCGCCGCTGAGCATGGCCGTGCGCGGCCAGCGGACCGAGGTGGTGCGGACATTGATCGAACTCGGGGCCAAGGTGCCGCCGGGGATGGTGACCGGCTTGAGCCCGCAGGAACTGTTGGTTGCCGAATGGCAGGCGGCCCGGCGCGAGGGCGTGCCGGAGGCGAACAGCGAGGTGCTGCAGGCGGTCGAGGAAATCGACATGGTCGGCTGCATCGGCACCGACACCCAGGTGCTCGAATCGGACGTGCTGCGCGCGGCGCTGCAGCAGCGCAAGAAGTAGGCCGGTTCAGGCCGGCAGCGGCGGCGGCAGCAGCGGTAGCTTGCCGCTTTGCAGGTAGATTTCGCAGTGGGCGATGTACTCGCGGGTGCTTTTCGGCATCGGCGTGCGGGCGCGGGTGATGTAGAACACCAGGTCGCGGCCGTTGCGGATCAGGCGCAAACCGTCGGCGATGTTGTAGTCGGGCCGGCAGCCGTCATGGACCGCCGGCCGCGGCGGATGGTTGGCCAGGCGCTCGCCGGCGGTGACCAGCCCGGCCCAGACGTCGAAGATGTCCGGGTCGGTGCGCAGCGTTTCGCTCTTGACCCGGGCGGCGGCGGCAAACTCGGCAATGGCCGGGGCGATGTCGGCGAATGGCGGAATGCGGCTGAAACAGGCGCTCATCGCCGCGGCGATGCGGTCGATGTCGCGCATGGTCTGGCCGATCTTGATGTAGCGGCTTTCGTAGAAATCCTCGACCGGGATCGAGAAGGCGCGGAAGGGTTCGCCCCACAGTTCGTCGATGCCTTCCTCGCCGCTGCGGTGCCGCACGAAGCGGCCGAGCTCCATGGCTTCCAGCAGGCGTTGGCCGCATTCGCGCATCAGCGCGTCGTCGCTGCGGATTTCGATGCCTTCGCCCTGCAATTCGACCAGCCGGCGGAAAATGTCGGTGGCCCGGTTGAACAGCGCGCCGGCCAGCATCGCCGCCTTGACCCGGCGGTGCCCGGGATCGCGCTCGGCCTCGTAGGCGGCGCGGGCTTCGTCGAGGCGGGTGCCGGGAATGTTGAGGCCGTACTCGGTGTGGTTGAACAGCCGCCGGGTCAGCGCCTCGATCAGGCGTTTCTTGGCCTCGAGCGAGTCGCCGCGAACCGGGTAGGTCTTGATCCAGTAGCCGTCGTAGAACACCCGCTCGACACCGGCGATGACGCGGCGACTGCCTTCGGCCGGCTTGCTCTCAGTGCCGACAACCAGAGTCGGGCGATGGGGATGCGGCATACCAAGACCTGCGCAGGGAAAGAGGATGGGCTAGTTTGCAGGAAATTTTGTGCGTTGCAACAAAAATTCGAGCGGCGGCTTTCTTTCCGGGCCGGAGTGATTTTCCGGCTTGTCTCGCTCGAAGGAAAGGCAAGGGGTCCGACAGAGATTTGTCGCCACCGCTTCGGACGGTTGCTGTTGGGCAACGCCGGAAGCAACAATGCCTGTCATCTTCCGATGACAGGCATTGTTTTCGTTCGCCATTTCCTGGGCCGCTGCCCCTACGGTTTGATGAGGGGTGCGCTCCTGCTGCGTTTGACGATCAGGCCGTCTTGCGGCGGCGGCTTGCCAGCAACCCAAGCAGTCCGAGTCCCATCAGGCCGAGGATGCCGGGTTCCGGAAGCTCGATCTGCAGTCTTTCGGCGGTGATGAGGATGCCGAAGGCGATTTCGGTGCTTTGATTTTCCGGCGTGATGAAGCCGAGGCAACCGATCTGGGCGCCCGCTTCTTGGCAAGCATCATTGCCCAGCGGGATGAGCGGCTTGAGCGCGCCCTCGATAATCTGGACGATGCTGGCGTAATAGTGGTAGCCGTCGTAGTCGAATTCGTTGTTCACCGCCCCATTGCTGATCACGAAGATGTCGTCGCATACCGAAGCGGCGCCCGCCACGCAGGTACCGGCGGTATTCGGGGTTTCGGAGAAGTTGACCGTAAAGTCGATGATCTTGGCGGGCAATTGGCCACCAATGGGATCAAAGGGGGTCAACGTCAGGGATGTCGTCAATACGGCCTGAAGCAGGGTTGCATAGGCGCCGCCGATCGGGTTGTTGCTGTGAATGAAATGATTGGTCGGCTGCGGGATCAAAACGCCGGTGGTGATGAAACCGCTTTGCGGCGTGTTGGTGATCTTCAGGCTGCTACGCTCAGAGCCGCTACCGCCCCAGCTAAGTTCGGTGGCGGTGTTGACTTGCGACCCGGTACCGGAGGAAAAAACGGTCTCGGCCGTATCCCATGAGGAGGCAACCTCATACGACCAGACATTGACGAAATCGGCCTGGGCGGCGGGAGCCAGGAAACCCATGAGCAGCGAAGCGGTAATGAGTGATTTGCGCATTTTTATCTCCGTTAATTCTGCGTGACGGGGACTCTTATGCACGTTCGGTGCCAGTTTTTTATGTAATTGATTACATGTTTATTTTTGTTATTTGGTGATAAGGGGTGTAAAGGCTTCCGACAGTATTCCGAATGGCAGCCCCGGGTTTGGGGCCGCCGGTTCCGCTTATTCCTTGATCGCTTCGATGGCGATGTCGATGCGCACCTCGTCGCCGACGTTGGGGGCGTACTTGCCGGCGTTGAAATCGGAGCGCTTGACGACGGTCCAGGCATTGGCGCCGATGGCGTCCTTCTTCAGCATCGGGTGCGGTGCCGCCTTGAACGAGGTGACGGTCAGCGTCACCGGCCGGGTCACGCCCTTCAGCGTCAGGTTGCCGTCGATCGACACCGGCTTGTCGCCGTCGAAGACGACCTTGGTCGATTTGAAGGTGGCGACCGGGTAGCGGCCGGTAGCGAGAAAGTCCTCGCCCTGGATGTGCTCGTTGAAGGTGGCGTTGCCGGTGCTGACCGACAGGGTGTCGATCTCGACGTCGACCGAGCCGGTCTTGGCGGCCTTGTCGAGGACGACCTTGCCGCTGGTCTTGTCGAAGCGGCTCAACTGGAGCGAGTAGCCGAAATGGCTGTAGGAAAAGCGCGGGAAGGTGTGGGAACTGTCGATGTTGTAGGTTTCCGGCGCGGCCACGGCGGTGCCGGCGGCGAGCGCGAGGATGGCGGGAAGGGCGGCGAGTCGGCGCATAACGATTTCTCCTGTGGGGTTGGGTTTACTTGCTGGTCGCGGTGATGCGGAACTTGATCTGGACTTCGTTGGCGACGATGTCGAACTTGGCCCAGCTGCCTTCGCCGACGGCGAAGTCGGCGCGACGGATGGCGAAGGTGCCTTCGAAGACGCCGCTGTTGCCCTGGGCGGTGAAGGTGGCGGGTACCACGACCTCCTGGGTCTTGCCCTTGATGCTGAGCTGGCCGGCCACTTCGTAGCGGTTGCCGCCGAGCGGCTTGACGGCGCCGGAGACGAAGCGGGCGGTGGGGAAGGCCTTGGTGTTGAACCACGGCTTGCCGGCGACTTCCTGGTCGCCCTCGGCGGCGCCGGTATCGACGCTGGCCAGGTCGACCTCGAAGCTGGCCCTGGCGGCGGCCGGCTTGGCCGGGTCGAAACTCAACTGGCCGGAAAACTTCTTGAAATGGCCGTCGACGGCGACGCCCATCTGCTTGTAAACAAAACCGACATTGCTTTTCTCGGGCTGGACCTGGCCGTATTCGACGGCCCGGGCGGCCGTCGTGGTGCCGAGGGCGGCGCCCAGAGCGAGGGCGAGGATCAGGGCGGGGCGCTTCATGTCAATTCTCCTTGGCGTGGGCGGGCAGCATGCGGGTCAGGACGTCATCCCGGTCGATCAAATGGTGTTTCAGGGCGGCGCCGACATGGCCGGCGATGACGGCGGCGAACAGCAGGTTGAGGCTCATGTGCGCGGTCTGCAGCAGGTCGCCCACTTCCTTGTTCTTGGCGAGCAGGTCGGGCAGCGGCAGGACGCCGAACCACACGGTCTGGAAACCCTTGGCCGAGCTCATCAGCCAGCCGGACAGCGGGATCGCCAGCATCAGCAGGTACAGCGCCAGGTGGCCGGCATGGGCCGCCGCCTGCATGACTTGCGGCATGCTCGCCGGCAGCGCCGGCGGCCGGTGCGTCAGGCGCCAGGCGAGGCGGGCGAGGACCAGCAGGAAGGCGCTGACGCCGGCCCACTTGTGCCAGGAATAGAGCTTGAGTTTCTCCGGCGACAGCGGCAGGCCCTGCATGTAGAAGCCGAGCGCCAGCAGGCCGAAGATCAGCAAGGTCATCAGCCAGTGCAGGGCGATGGCGGTCGAGGTGTAGCGGGCGTTCATGCGCGGCCTCCGGTCGATGGGGTGAAGGAGTAGGCATCCATGGCGAGCACGTAATCGTCGATGCCGGCATGGAAACGGTGGGCGCTGGCCCGCTCGCCGGCGGCACCGAGTGCGACAAACAAGGGCAGCAAATGTTCATCGCTTGGCTGCGCCCGGATCGCATCGGGCGCCTGGCGGCGGTAGTCGAGCAGGGCCGGCAGGTCGGCGGCGGCCAGGCGTCCGGCCAGCCAGTCCGGGAAGGCGCGGACGTAGGCGGGGATGTCGCCGGTCCGGCTGGCGCTCTGGTAATCGCGCAGGTTGTGCGTGACGTTGCCCGAACCGACGATCAGGAAGCCGCGCCCGGCCAGCGGCGCCAGCGCCCGGCCGAGCTGCCAGGCCTGTCGCGGCCCGCCGTGGCTTGGCAGCGACAGCGGCACGACTGGCACCTCGGCATCGGGGAACATCAGACGTAGCGGCACCCAGGCACCGTGGTCGAGACCGCGCCGGGCGTCGACAGCGGCCGGCAGGCCGGCGGCGGCAAGGGCGGCGGCGACTTCGGCCGCCGCCTCGGGGCAGCCGCTGGCCGGGTAGCGCAGGCGATACAGCGCCTCGGGAAAGCCGTGGAAGTCGTGGATGGTCTCCAGCCGCTCGGCGGTGCCGACGGTGGCGACGGCGGTATCCCAGTGCGGGCTGACGATGACGATGGCGCGCGGCGTCGGCAGGGCTGACGCCACCTCGGCCAGCGCGGCGCCGGCGGCGCCGGGGCGCAGCGCGAAGGTCGGCGCGCCGTGCGGGACGAAGAGCGGGGCGAAAGTCATGGCGGTCATTCCGTTGGGCATGGACGCACTGTAGTCGGCTTTTTTGCGGCGAAATAGACGACAATCGGCAAATCATTATTGCTATTGGAGCAACAGTGGATCGCCTGGCCGCCATGCAGTTGTTCGTCCGCGTCGCCGAGCTCGGCAGTTTTGCCGCCGCCGCCCAGCAGGCCGGCCTGGCCCGTTCGGCGGTGACGCGCCAGGTCGCGGCGCTCGAAGCCCATCTCGGCGTCAAGCTGATGGCGCGCAGCACCCGCCGCCTGGCGCTGACCTCGGCCGGCACCGCCTATCTCGAAAAATGCCGGGTCATCCTCAATCTGGTCGAGGCGGCCGAGACCGGCGTCGCCGAGGAGCGCCTGGCGCCGCGCGGCAATATCCGCCTCAGCCTGCCGCTGAGTTTCGGCCTCAAGCGCCTGGCGCCTCTCCTGCTCAATTTTTCCCGGCGCTACCCGGAGGTCGGGCTGGACATGGATTTCAGCGACCGCCGGGCGAAGCTGATCGAGGAGGGCATCGATCTGTCGATCCGCATCACCCGTCGCCTGGACGGCACCGACGTCGCCCGCCGCATCGGCTCCAGCCGGGTTCACGCCGTGGCGGCGCCGGCCTATCTGGCCCGCCACGGGCGGCCGCTGCAGCCGGCCGAACTGACCGATCACGAATGCCTCGGCTACACGGCCGGCGGCGCGGCCCAGCAGTGGCAGTTCAGCGTCGCCGGCCAGTTGCGGGTTTTCACCGTGCGCAGCCGCGTGCTGGCCAACAACGGCGATCTGCTTTGCGCCGCCGCCGAACAGGGGCTGGGCATCGCGCTGCAGCCGGATTTCCTGGTCGCCGAGCCGCTGGCCGCCGGCCGTCTGGAAATCGTCCTGGCCGATTTTCCGGTGCCGGAACTGGGCATCTACGCGCTGTTGCCGAGCAACCGCCATGTCCCGCACCGGGTCCGGGTACTGATGGATTTCCTGGCGGCCGGGTTGGCGTGAAGCGGCGGCGAACAATCGCCGCGCCAGGGGGCATTCGCTGACGGCCGCCGCCCGGCCCGGCGCGCCCCCGATCCAGCGCGCGGGATTGCCCCGCTGGCGCCTTCCCCGCCCGGTCCGCCGGCCGCCGCCCGAAACCCCGGCGGCGGCCGGCGTTCTGTTAGAATCCCGCGGCAAAAGCCGATGTCAGGGAGATGAGGCAGCATGCGGATCATGATCGTCGACGACAACGCGGCGATGCGCAAAGTACTGGTGGCGCTGTTCGTCAATGCCGGCCATGAGGTCGTCGGCGTCTTCACCGACGGCGACGGCATCGAGGACCGGATCCGCCAGACGCCGCCCGACCTGGTTTGCCTCGATTACCACATGCCCGGCCGCGATGGACTGACGGTGTTGCGCGCCATCCATGCCGAGGCGCCGGAAATCGACGTCATCTTCATGACCGCCTCCAGCGACGCCGGCATCGAGGCCGCCGCCGCCGATGCCGGCGCTTCCGGCTTCATCCGCAAGCCTTTCGGCCAGCGCCAGATCATCGATGAACTGCGCGCCGTCGGGGAAACGCGGCGCAAGGCCCGCCAGGGAAGCGCCGCGGCGGCCTTTCCCTTCGCCGCCGGCGGCGCTGCGGTCGAGCGGCCGCGTGGCCGGCGCGGCACGGCGGTGGTGGCCGACGACAACGGTTCGGTGCGCCTGGTGCTCAGGGGCCTGCTCGAAGAATGCGGACTGCAGGTGGTGCAGTCGGTGGCCAACGGCGCCGAGGCGGTCGAAGCCGCCAGCCTGCATCAGCCACGGGTGCTGTGCCTGGACATCAACATGCCGGTCATGGACGGCATCGAATCCCTGTCGAAAATCGTCGAAGTCTCGCCCGATACCAAGGTGATCATGATCACCGGCTGCGCCGACAAGAAGCGGGTCGCCCAGTCGGCCGGCCTCGGCGCCGTCGGCTACATCATCAAGCCCTTGCGCCCGGCCTACGTCGAGGAATTCATCCTCAAGCTGCTCGGCTAAGCCGCGACGTCCTTTTCGATCAATAGCTCGAGGGCGTCGAGCAGCAGGGCCTGCAGGCCCTCAAGCTGTTCCAGTCGCTGGCGGGCCTGCGGATTCTCGCCGCGCCGGTGCAGCCGCAGCAGTTCACGGCCCATTTCATGGACCCGGCGATGCCGTGCCGCGGCGACCGGAAAGGCGGGATGGCCGCCGTGCCGGGCCTGACCTTCGCCGTACAGCCACTGGCCGAAGCGGCATTCATGATGATCCTGCGGCGGCGGGTCGCGCCGCTCGCCGCGCAGGAAGGCGCCCATGGCGCGAATCCAGGCGCGGTGCTCGACGCTGGCGAACAGTACCTGCAGCGCGTCGCGGCCGACCGCCGGGCAGTCGCGCCAGGCCGGGGCGGGTTGCCAGGTCGCCGCCCAGGCCGGGAATTCAGCCGCCGGCATGGGGCGGGCGATGGCGTAGCCCTGGGCGCATTCGCAGCCCAGGCGCAGCAGCATGGCGCCGTGCTCGACGGCCTCGACGCCTTCGGCCACCACTTCGCGGCGGAAGGCGGCGGCGAGGCCGATGACGCCGTCGAGGATGGCGAGGTCGTCGGGGTCGTCGAGCATGCCGCGGACGAAGCTCTGGTCGATCTTGAGCTGGGTGACGGGCAGGCGCTTGAGGTAGGTCAGCGACGAGTAGCCGGTACCGAAATCGTCGAGGGCGAATTTGACCCCGATCTCGCGGCATTCCTCGATGACCTGGGAAATCCGCGCCAGATCTTCCAGGGCGCTGGTTTCGAGGACTTCGAGCTGCAGCATGTCGGGGGCGATGTCGGAGTGGGCGGCGAGGATGTTGCCGAGGCGGGCGCCGAAATCAGGCTGCTGCAGCTGCCGGGCCCCGACGTTGACGCTGACCGGGAGATCGAGCCCGAGCGAGCGCCAGGCGCCGATCTGGCCAAGCGCCCTGTCGATCACCCATTCGCCGAGCTCGACGGCCAGCGGGTGATCCTCGATATAGGGCAGAAAGGCGCCCGGCGGCAGCTGCCCGCGCTCCGGGTGGCGCCAGCGGATCAGCGCCTCGGCGCCGATCACGGCGCCGCTGCGCATGTTCACCTTGGGCTGGTAGTGCAGTTCGAACTCGCCGTCGCCGAGGGCGCGCCGGATGCGCTGCTGGCTTTCGTGGTGGCCGCGGACGTTGCGGTCGAGCTCGGCGTCGAAAATGTGGTAGCGGTTCTTGCCCGCCACCTTGGCCTGGTACATCGACTGGTCGGCCTGGCGCAGCAACTGGTCGGCGTCGACCTCCTCGACCTGCGGATAGTAGGTGACGCCGATGCTGGCCGAGACTTGCAGCGCCAGGCCGCCGGCCACTACCGGCTGGGCGGCGGCGGCGAGCAGGCGGCTGAGCATGGGGATGCTGGCCGAAACGTCGCCGAGGTCGAGCAGCACGGCGACGAACTCGTCGCCGCCGAGGCGGGCCAGGGTATCGCCCTCGCGCAGGGCGTGCCGCATGCGGGTGGCGAGGGCGACCAGCAACTGGTCGCCGGCCTTGTGGCCGTGTTCGTCGTTGACGCGCTTGAAGCCGTCGAGGTCGAGGTAGGCGACGGCGAGCATCTTGCCGTGCCGCTGGGCCTGCGCCATGGCCTGATGCAGGCGGTCGGCGAGCAGCACGCGGTTGGGCAGGGTGGTCAGGGCATCGTAATGGGCGATGCGTTCGAGCTGGCGCTCGTGTTCCTTGATCGGCGTGATGTCGGAGAACAGCGCGACGTACTGGCGGGGCTTGCCCTGGGGGTCGTATACCGTGCTGATGGTCTGCATCACGGCGTACAGCTCGCCGTTCTTGTGGCGATTCCAGACCTCGCCGTACCAGTGGCCGTTTTCGGCCAGAGCCTCCCACATCCGGGCGTAATAGGCTCTTTCCTGGCGGCCGGAGTTGAGAAGGCGCGGATTGCGGCCGAGCACCTCGTCGCGGCGGTAGCCGGTGATCCGCGTGAAGGCCTCGTTGGCGTCGATGATGCAGCCGTCGGCGGAAGTGATCAGGATGCCTTCGCGGGCATGGGTGAAGACGCTGGCCAGCAGGTGCAGCTTTTCCTCGGCCGCCTTCCGGGCGGTGATGTCTTCCTTGATGGCGACGAAGTGCAGCAGGTTGCCCCTGTCGTTGAATACCGGCGAAATCGAAGCCAGTTCCCAGAACAGGCTGCCGTCCTTGCGCCTGTTGTGGAATTCGCCCCGCCAGGTCTGGCCGGCGGTGATCGTCCGCCACAGACCCGCGTATTCGTCGTGCGATTTTTCCCCCGAGCTGAAGATGCGGGGATTGCAGCCGAGTACTTCGGCCGAACCGTAGCCGGAAACCTGCTCGAATTTCGGGTTGACGTACTGGATGTTGCCCTGCGGGTCGGTGATGAGGATCGACACCGGGCTCTGGCTCACCGCGCGCGACAGGGTGAGCAGCCTTTCCTGGTCGCGTTCGCGCTCGCCGGCGACCCGTTCGAAGCGGATGAAGTACAGCGTGGCCAAGGCCAGCGCCGCGAGCAGCGCGGTGGCGACGAAGCCCAGGCTGCGCAGCGCCTCCTGGCGCCAGCCGGCCAGGGCGTAGTCCTTGTCGAGGCGGACGACGAGGATGAAGGGGTAGGCGCGCGAGGCGCGGTAGGCGGTGAGCATGATGCGCCCGTCGGCCAGCGACTCGGTGAAATAGCCGGCCTCGCTGGTCGCAACCCGGTCGGGAATGCCGTGGCTGCGGTATTGGCCGAGCGGCGCGCCCTGATCGTCGCTGCTCAGCAGCAGGCTGCCGTCGTAGCGCAGCAATTGCACGACGCCCTGCTCGGGGCCGATCCGGTTGCTGTAGAAAGCGAGGAAGTAGTCGGCATTGACCGCCGCCGCGGCGGCAACCCAGCGGCCGTCGTCATGGCCGACGTCGAGGGCGACCGGGATGAAACTGGTCGCCGGCGGCGCCGTCGCCTCGACCGGGGCGTGCATTTCGTAGAAATCGCGGCCGTTGCGCAGGGCGCCGGCACGCAGGCTCTCGGTCGGACCGTCGACCTGCGGCAGGTAGTCGCGGCGCGCCAGGCGCAGACCGAGATTGCGCGGTTCGGAGCTGGCGACGATGTTGTCTCCGGCGTCGAGGACGGCGATCGAGCGCAGGTAAGGGGCGTTGCGCAGCGCCTGCCGCAGGTCCTGGCCGTCGCCCTGGCCGGCGGTGGCGTTGACCAGGGTGCTGACGATGATGTTGAAGCTCTGCGTCAGGTGATCCTCGAAGGCGCGGGCCGTCATCGCCGCGGTGTCGAGTTGCCGGTCGATGGCTTCGGCACGCAGTCGCAGCAGGATATAGGCGGTGGTGGCCAGGGCGCCGAAGGCGAACAAGGCGACGACCATGACGAAGACCGTGCGCCGGCCGAAAGTGACCGGGGGCGGCGGGACGGCGGCGGGGTTCGGCTTCAATCAGGGACGGCGATGGGGTCGAGTTTGTGGCGCCGGGTGGCGGCTTGCAGAAGACCGCTGCGCTTGGCGTCGGCGACGAAGCGTTCGATGCGGGCATGCCAGCGGTCGTCGCCGGGCTGCATGGCGTAGGCGTAGGGCGTCAGGTGATAGGTGCTGCTCGGCATCACCAGGCGCGCCCAGTCGGTGGTCTCCAGCATGCGCCGGCTGAACGGGAAGTCGGTCATGAAGACGTCGGCGCGGCCGGCCTCGACCTCCTGCTCGCGGCCCTGCGTGGTGGCGGTGAGCAGCAGCGTCGCCTGCTTGAGCCTGTCGCGCATCACCGTCTCGTGCAGGGTGCCCTTGGCGACGGCGACGACGATGCCGCGGCGGTCGATGTCGTCCCAGTTCTTGATGCGGCGATTGCCTTTCGATGTGATGGCATAGATGTCGCTGATCAGGTGCGGCTTGGTAAAACGCAGCTTTTCCGCCCGCGCCGCGGTGATGCCGATGGCGAACATGGCGATGTCGCAGCGATCCTCGCCGATGTCGTCGATCAGGCGGGCGAAGGAGCTGTCGACAAAGCGCAGGCGGACGCCGAGTTCGCGCGCCAGGGCTTGCGCCATGTCGATGTCGATGCCGCTCAGCTGCTGGGTCTTGGGATTGCGGTAGGAAATGCCGTAATAGTCGGGCCAGATGCAAACGCGGATTTCACCGGCGCTCCGGACACGCTCCAGGCGGTCCCCCTGGGCGTGGACGGGCAGTGTCGCCAAGGTCATCCAGGCTAGGGCAAGAAGCACGCTCCTCATCGCGCCGTGTCTCCGGTGAGTGTCGCCAAAGCCCGGTGGAGCGAGCCTTGCAGCCTGTGCAAGATAACACCGGCCCGGTATGGCGGTCAAAGCCGAAACTTGGGTTTTTGCGGGTGTTTCGAAGAAACGGGGCAATCCGATGCGTTATGTCACGGTTTACGCTGATGCCATGGGCATGGAGTGGCCGGTGTTCTGGTTATTTCAATAAAAAATATCAATTGAAAACAATGGATTGGTTCGATGCTCGTTCCGTTTTCGACGAAACGGCTGCGGCGGTACAAAAACGGGGCGCGCGGCCTGCGCGGCGGTCCGGGCCGAGCGGCGCGGCGGCGTCCGCCGGCTTATTCCATCAGCGCCACGGATTTGACCTGGACCCGCACCGGGCGGCCGGCGGCGATGCCGAGCTGGGCCGCCGAGCGCCGGGTCAGGCGGGCGATCAGCCGGCCGGCGCCGACCTGGACGCGGACCAGCAGCAGGCCTGGATGCTCGTCGTCGCCGAGACTGTCGACGACGCCGTCGAGGCAATTCTGGATGCTGCTCGGGCCGGGTTCGGCGACGGCCAGGCTGACGTCGCGGGCGAGCACGCGGACGCGCACGCGGCGCCCGGCCGGCAGGCCGCGGTCGCGGGTCCACAGGCTGCCGCCGGCGAAATCGACGCGCGCCAGGTGCCATGGCGCGTCGATGGCGCCGACCGTGGCTTCGAGCACGACGCCGACATCCTCGCCGAGGCGGATCGGCAGGTCGAGGCGGGCCAGGGTCTCGGCCAGCGGACCGCAGGCGACGGCGCGGCCGGCGTCGAGGGCGACGATGTGGTCGGCCAGGCGGGCCACCTCGTCGGGCGCGTGGCTGACGTAGAGCAGCGGGATGTCGAGCTCGTCGTGCAGGCGTTCGAGATAGGGCAGGATTTCCCGCTTGCGCCGGAGGTCGAGCGCCGCCAGCGGCTCGTCCATCAGCAGCACCTGCGGGCCGACGGCCAGGGCGCGGGCGATGCCGACGCGCTGGCGCTCGCCGCCCGATAGCGTATCCGGCTGGCGCGTCAGCAGGTGGTTGATGCCGAGCAGTTCGATGGCCTGCTCCAGCCCCCGCGGCCGGGCGTCGGGGCTGCGCTTCAAGCCGTAGCGCAGGTTGCCGAGCACCGACAGGTGGGGGAACAGGCTGGCTTCCTGGAAGACGTAGCCGAGCGGCCGGCGGTGCGGCGGCAGCCAGGTCCGCTCGTCCTGCCAGACCTGGCCCTTGAACAGCAGGCGGCCGCGCGGCGGCCGCTCCAGTCCGGCGATGCAGCGCAGCAGCGTCGTCTTGCCCGAGCCGGAGGGGCCGAACAGGGCTGTGACGCCGCGGCCGGGCAGGGTCAGGTCGACGTCGAGGGCGAAACCGGGCCAGTCGATCTTGAAGGCGGCGGCGATGTCCCGCATCTCAGACTCCCTTGCGGGCGCCCGGGCGCCAGACGTACATGGCCAGCAGGACCAGGAAGGAAAAGATCAGCATGACGGCCGCCAGGCGGTGGGCGTTGGCGTATTCCATGGCCTCGACGTAGTCGTAGATCTGCACCGAGGCGACCCGGCTGACGCCGGGAATGTTGCCGCCGATCATCAGCACCACGCCGAATTCGCCGACGGTGTGGGCGAAGGTCAGGATGCCGGCGGTGACGAAGCCGGGCAGGGCCAGCGGCACGGCGACCGAGAAGAAAGTGTCGAGCGGCGAGGCGCGCAATGTCGCGGCGACTTCCAGCGGCCGCTCGCCGATGGCCTCGAAGGCGCCTTGCAGCGGCTGGACCATGAAGGGCAGCGAGTAGATCACCGAGGCGACGACCAGGCCCCAGAAGGTGAAGGGCAGGGTGCCCAGGCCCAGCGCCTGGGTCAGCTGGCCGCCCGGCCCGTGCGGACCGAGGGCGACCAGCAGGTAGAAACCGATCACCGACGGCGGCAGCACCAGCGGCAGCGCGACGACGGCGCCGATCGGCCGTTTCCACCAGGCGCGGCTGCGCGCCAGCCACCAGGCCAGCGGCGTGCCGAGGAGGAACAGGATTAGCGTGGTCGTCGCCGCCAGGCGGACGGTCAGCCACAGGGCCTGCAGGTCGGTGTCGCTCAGCATTCGGTGGGAATCAGTGTAAAGCGTAGCCGAAGGAGGCGATGATGGCGTGGGCGCGCGGCGTCTTCAGGTAGTCGATGAAGGCGGCGGCGGCCGGATTGTCCTTGCCCCTGGCCAGGATCGCGGCATCCTGCCGGATCGGCTCGTGCAGGTTGGCGGGCACGATCCAGGCCGAGCCGCCGGTCAGCTTGCCGTCCTTGAACACCTGCGACAGGGCGACGAAGCCGAGTTCGGCATTGCCGGTGCTGACGAACTGGAAGGTCTGCGCAATGTTCTCGCCCTGGACGAATTTCGGCTGCACGGCGTCGAGCAGCTTGAGCCGGGTCAGCGTCTCGATGGCGGCGGCGCCGTAGGGGGCGGTCTTCGGGTTGGCGATGGCCAGGTGCTTGAAGCTGCCGCCTTTCAGAACCTCGCCCTTGGCATCGACGCCGTCGGCCTTGGCCGACCACAGCACCAGCGTGCCGACGGCGTAGGTGAAGCGGCTGCCGGCCACGGCCCGGCCTTCCATCTCCAGCTTGGCCGGGGTCGTGTCGTCGGCCGACAGGAAGACCTCGAACGGGGCGCCGTTGACGATCTGGGCGTAGAACTTGCCGGTGGCGCCGAAGGAGAGCACGGCCTGGTGGCCGGTCTGGCGCGCGAACTCGGCGGCGATCTGCTGCGCCGGCGCGGTGAAATTGGCGGCGACGGCGACCTGCACTTCGCCGGCATGGACTGCGGTGGCGGCGAGCAGGGAAACGGACAGGGCGGACAGGCGCTTCATGGGCTTTCTCCCGGCGTGGTGGATATTCAGGCGTACTTGCAGAGGATCACGGCGGAAGCCTTGAACACGGCGCAGGCCTGGCCGCCGACGGCCAGCCCGAGGCGCGCGACGCTGTCGTGGGTGACGACGGCGCAGACGCTCTTGCCGTTCTTCATGGCCAGCGTGATTTCGGAATTGACCGGGCCGTCATGGATGCGCGTGATCTCGCCCCACAACTGGTTGCGGGCGCTGGTCCTGACCGCCGGGTCGTTGAGCAGCAGCACCGACGACGACTTGACCAGGGCGTTGATTTCCATGCCGATGACCAGACCGAGGCTTTCGGCCGAATCGCCGGTGATCACGGCGACGATTTCGTTGTCGTCGTCGAGCCTGATGCGCACCTCGAAATCGACGTGGCCCTCGCGCAGGCCGACGATCTGGCCGGCGAACTGGTTGCGGGCGCTGGTCTTCATCGACATCCGCTTCAACAGCCGGCTGAACTGCTGGAAATCGCCGGCCTGGCCGTCGTTCATGCTCGCCGTCAGGCGGTCGAGGGCGGCCTGGTATTCGGCTTCGAGCGCCCGGTAGAGAGCGATCACCTTGCGCCCGTACTCGGTCAGGTTGGTGCCGCCGCCGTGTTTGCCGCCGGTCAGGCGCAGCACCAGCGGCTGTTCGGCCAGGTTGTTCATGGCGTCCACCGCATCCCAGGCGGCCTTGTAGGACAGTGGCACGGCCTTGGCGGCCTGGGAGATGGAGCCGTGCCGGTCGATGGCTTCGAGCAGGCGGATGCGGGTATCGCCGAGAAAGGTACCGAACTGGCCGTCGACTTCGAGCTTGCCGCGCAGGCGGGGAACCAGATGATCCATGGGAGTCCGTAATTAATGTATTTATATAGCGAAGGCGATTTTACCCGGAATCCGTTACGTCGCTATGGTTGCTTGTGAATAACAGTAGTCGCTACATTGCCGACATCGCCGGGAAGTCGTCGATATATCTTTGTATATAGCGAAAAAACCGGGCCGGTCCGTTTGCCGAACAAGGAGATCGAACATGAAAGTCAGCGCACGCAATGCTTTTCCCGGAAAAATCAGCGCCGTCGTCGATGGCCCGGTCAATGCCGAAGTCGAGTTGACGCTGTCGGGCGGCGACAGGATCGTCGCCATCGTGACCGAGGGCAGCGTCCAGTCGCTCGGCCTGGCCGTCGGCAGGGACGCCGTCGCCTACGTCAAGGCGCCCTGGGTGATGCTGCTGAGCGGGCCGCAGGCGGTGCGTTTCTCGGCGCGCAACCAGCTGGCCGGCACGGTCGCCGAACTGCACAAGGGCGCGGTCAATACCGAAGTCGGCCTGCGCCTGCCCGGCGGCGCCACCGTCCATGCCGTGGTCACCAACGAGGCGGTCCTCGAACTGGGCCTCAAGGAAGGCACGCCGGCGACGGCGCTGATCAAGGCCAGCCACGTGGTCCTCGGCGTGCCGGCCTGAGTCCCGACCGGCGGCGATGCCAGGGCGGCCCGCGGGCCGCCCTGGCCGTTGACGGGCCGGGGTTTCCGTTGCGTCGGCGCCGGCGGCAAGGACGGCGCAGCGGGCGGCAGTCGCCGCTTCGTTTGCGGCCGCCGGCGCCGGGCGCAATGCCGGTGGCCGCAGGGCGTCCGGCCTCGCGCCGGCAGGCGGCGGGCCGCTCGGCGCGGCCCGTTGTCGAGACGGGCGGCGGGTTCACGGCCTATGCTACAAGGTGAGTCGTCCCGCGCGCTTTCGGCGCGGGGCGATTCGCTTCTGACACTTCGCAGGGAGCAGACCATATGAAATCCGCACGCCGCCTCGTCCGCCTCGCCCTCGTCCCGGCGCTCGCCCTGTGCGCGCTCGGCGCCGCCGCCCAGTACGTCGGGCCGTCGACCATCCGCAAGCCGACCGTCGCCGAGATTCTCAAGCGCCCGGTCGATGACCAGGCGGTGATCGTGCAGGGCTACCTGCTCAGGAAAGTGGGGCGCAAGCATTACGAGTTCTCGGATGGCACTGGCAGCATCCGCGTCGAGATCAAGGATCAGTTGTTGCCGGCCCAGCCCATCAACGACAAGACGCTCGTCGAGCTGCATGGCGAAGTCGAAAAGGATTTCGTCACGTCGCCCGAGATCGAAGTCGACTCGCTCCGCATCCTGCCCGCGCGCTGAGGCCGCCCGACACCGGCGCCTGACGGTCGGCCCCGGGCATGGGCGCCGGCCGCGGCTTGGCGGGTGGCGGCAGGGCCGGCCCCGCGTCTTGCCGCTGGCCGCTCGCGACGCCCTGCGGGCGGCTCAGCCGCGCCGGTCGGCGGCGGCGAACCAGGCGGCCAGCGCCGCTGTTTCGGCTGGCAACTCGGCGGCCAGGCCGCCGGTGAATTGCCGCCAGGCCGGGAGCCATTGCGGACGGACGACGACCAGGGTCGGAATGCCGCTGCTCATGATCGTCAGCATTTCGTCGGCGAAGCCGCGGCCGCTGGCTTCGAGGCCGGCGAAGCGGTTGAACACGGCGAGGTCGGCGCCGTGCTCGACGATCCGGCGCAGCACCTGGCCGGCTTCGGCGAGCGCCTGCTGATCGAGCGCGCAGGCCGCCGACAAGGGGCCGAGATCCTGCGCGATACCGTAGCGGCGGCCGGTTTCGAGGTCGACCAGGGCCAGGCCGGCGGCGCCGTATTCCTGCAGCAGGCCGCGCACGCGCCGGCCGGCCCGTTGCAGGGCGGCGATGAAGGCGGGCAGCAGGTAGTCGGCGGCGCTGTCGGCGGGAGCGACGAGGGCGGCGATGGTGGCGGGGGAAGCGGCGGGCATGACCGGAGCGGCGGGTGGCGAGAACCCGATTGTAGGCCGGCGGCGTTCAGGCGGCGAAATGCCGGACAAGGCGGGCCGGCGCCTCGGGCGGCGGCCTCCCGCGCGGTCGAGAATGCCGCGCAGCGGGTGCGGCATCCGTGGAAGATGCCGTGGGTGCTGGGGCGCTGGCCGTGCCGGTATCGCTTCCAGCGGGACGCCGTGTTGAACGCCGATCCGCTTGGCGTCCTGTTCCGGCGAGGGGCATGCGTCCCGGGCCTTTTTCCCGGCCATCGGCCAGAATGGCGTCCTCGTCCTCGTCCTCGTCCTCGTCCTCGAACGTGAAGGCCATGCGCCAGTTTTCGCTGACCGCCGCCGACCAGCGGCCGGCCGGGCGCCGACCGAGGGATGCCGCTTCCAGGCCGCTTTGACAAAGGCGGGGGGCAGCCAAGATAATCCCGCCCCTCTGCGGGAGAGAGGGTGCGCCACGGCGCATTCCGCCGAAGGCGCAAACTCCCATAATCGCTCAGGCACCACGAACCGCAGGGATTTTTCGCCGGCTGGAGAGCAGTTGCGGGTGTCGCGGATGCCCGGCAACTCACCGAAGGGGCAGGCCCGCAACGGGCCGAAACTCTCAGGTACAAGGACAGGGGGAGAGGCGTCGCGGCAGCGCGGGTTGGCGCTGCCGTTTTTTCCGGAATCCCGCCGCATGCCCGCCAGTCTTGCCCCCGTTCTCGATTTTTTCTCCAGCGAGCGTTTCGACCTGCTGCTCGTCGTCTACCTCATCGCCATCACCGCCGAGGCGATGTCCGGCGCGCTGGCGGCGGGGCGGCGCAACATGGACATTTTCGGCGTCGCCGTGATCGCCTTCGTCACCGCCCTGGGCGGCGGGACGATCCGCGACGTCGTGCTCGGCAATTATCCGATCGGCTGGACGCAGCATCCCGGCTACGTCTACCTGGTCATCCTCGCCGGCCTGGCGACGACCCTGCTGGCCCGCTTCCTGCACCACATCAAGGGCATCTTCCTGATGCTCGACGCGCTCGGGCTGATCGCCTTTTCGCTGATCGGCTGCGACGTCGCCCTGCGCCTCGACTACCCGGCGGTGGTGGTGATCATGGCCGGCATGCTGACCGGCATCTCCGGCGGGATATTGCGCGATATCCTGTGCAACCAGGTGCCTGTGGTTTTTCGTCGGGAGCTTTATGCCAGCGTCTCGCTTTTCGTCTGCGCCCTCTTTCTCGCCCTGCGCGCCGCCGGCGTCGCGGCGGCGCTCAATACCTTGCTGTGCTTCGTCGTCGGTTTCGCCTTCCGCATGCTGGCGCTGCGTTTCGGCTGGAAACTGCCGACCTTCTCCTACCAGCAGCGCTGGGACTGATGCCGGGCATCGGGAAGGCGGAGGGCGCTCCGGTGGATGAGCGGACCCTGGCCCGGCTGGCGCGGTTCCTGCGCGACCTCGGCCGGGCGCTGCATGTCAGCGGCGCTCCGGCGCACGACCTGGAAGCGGCGCTGCAGGCGGTCGGGCGGCGTCTCGGCGTGCGCGTCGAAGGTTTCGCCGTGCTCACCTTCCTGGCGCTGACGGTGGTCGCCGGCGAGCAGGAGCGGCGCGTCGAGCTGCTGCGCCTGCCGCCCTACGACTACAACATGGCGCGGCTGATCGCCCTCGACGCGCTGTGCCGCGAGATCGACTCGGTCGCGGCGCTGGAAGCCTACGCCGAGCGGCTGGCGGCGATCATGCGCCAGCCGCCGCCATGGTCGGGCTGGCGCTTCGTGCTGATGGGCTTTCCGCTGTCGGCCGCCGTCGCCCTGCTGCTGCGCGGCGGCTGGATCGAGGCGCTGTGCGGTGGCTTGATCGGCATGGCCTTCGTCGCCGGCTACCTGCTGTTCGCCCGCCTGCCCCGGCTCGGCCCGGCGGCGCCGGTGATCCTCTGCGCCCTGGCGGCGCTCGCCGCGCAGGGGCTGGCCCAGCTGTGGCCGCAGCAACTGCCGTTCATCTCGGCGGTGGCCGGCATCGTCCTGCTGCTGCCGGGCTTCATGCTGACCGTGGCGATGTCGGAAATCGCCACGCAGAACTACCTGGCCGGCACCGGCCGGCTGGTCGGCGCCTTCGTGCTGCTGTTCCTGATGGGCGCCGGGCTGGCCATCGGCAGCCAGCTCGGCCTCGCCTGGTGGCCGGCGCCGCCGGTGCCGGCCGCAGCCGCGCTGCCGGCCTGGGCAATCTGGCTGGCCATCGCCGGCCTCGGCGTGTCGCTGATCGCCGTGCTGCAGGCGCCGTGGACTTCGGTCAACGTCTCGGTCGGCGCCTGCCTGCTGGCCTGGGCCGTCTATTCCCTGGTCGAGGCGCCGCTGGGCGGCGTCGTCGCCGCCTTCGCCGCCGCCCTGGCGGTGGCCTGCGCCGGCCACCTGTACCAGTTCCTGGCCGGCCGCCCGGCGGCGCTGGTGCAGATTCCCGGCCTCATCACGCTGGTGCCGGGCAGCATGGGCTTTCGCGGCGTGCATGCGCTGATCCGCCAGGACAGCGGCGCCGGCGTCGGCCTGATCACCGACATGCTGCTGACCGGCGCCGTGCTGGCGGTCGGCCTGCTGCTGGCCAACAACATCATGCCGCTGCTGTTCGAGCGGCGGGCCGGCCGCTGAGCGCGATCCTTCAGTCGCTGCCGTCCCACTCGGCGAGAAAGCGGCTGACGTAGGCTTCCATGAAGCGGTGCCGTTCTTCGGCGATGATCCGGCCGGTGGCGGTGTTCATGCGGTCCTTGAGGAGGAACAGTTTCTCGTGGAAGTGGTTGAGGCTGGCGCCTTGCGCGGCCTTGTAGGCGGCCGCGCTCCGGTGCAGCACAGGGGCTTCGTCGGGGTCGTGGATCGGGCGTCCGGCGTGGCCGCCGTAAGCGAAGCAGCGGGCGATGCCGATGGCGCCGATGGCGTCGAGGCGGTCGGCATCCTGGACGCAGCGGCCGGCCAGGGTGCGCATCGGGGTGGCGACGCCGGCGCCCTTGTAGGAGACGGTGGCGACGATGTCGACGACTTCCTCGGCCGCCGCCGCCGGCGCGCCTTCCTCGGCAAGCAGCGCGGCGGCGGCGCGCGGGCCGGCGCTGTCGTCGCCGCCGTGGAATTTCCAGTCGGCGATGTCGTGCACCAGGGCGGCGAGTTCGGCAATGCCGGTGTCGGCGCCTTCGGCGGCGGCGATGCGGCGGGCCAGGCGGCGCACGCGGTCGATGTGGTGCCAGTCGTGGCCCGAGCTTTCGCCGGCGAAACGGGCCTGGATGCGGGCGGCGACGCGGTCGACGAGGTCTTGCATGGGGGCTTCTCCCGAATGTGGCCGGCCAGTGTACCGGCCGGCGCCGCAGCCGCGTATCCTTGTCGGCCGCCGCACTGCTTTCCGCCGTACCGATGACCGCCGAGCTCGATCCCCGCACCGAACGTTTTTTCCTGCTGACCCTGGCCGGCATCCAGTTCAGCCACGTCCTCGATTTCATGATTATGATGCCGCTCGGGCCGATCCTGATGGCGGCCTTCGCCATCGATACCCACGAGTTCGGCCTGCTGGTGGCCTCCTACAGTTTCAGCGCGGCGGCGGCCGGCGTGCTGGCGGCGACCTTCGTCGACCGCTTCGAGCGCAAGCGGCTGCTGCTCGTCAGCTTCGTCCTGTTCGCGCTGGCCACGCTGGCCTGCGGCCTTGCGCCGGGCTACGCCACGCTGCTGCTGGCGCGCGGCCTGGCCGGCGTCTTCGGCGGCCTGATGGGGGCGCTGATCCAGACCATGATCGGCGACGTGATTCCCTTCGCCCGACGCGGCCGGGCCAGCGGCGTGGTCGCCAGCGCCTTCTCGCTGTCGACCATCGCCGGCGTGCCGCTGTCGCTGTGGCTGGCCAACCATTTCGGCTGGCGCGCGCCCTTCGTGCTGATCGCCGCCTTGAGCGTCGCCTTCATCGCCGTCGGCTGGCGCTTCCTGCCGGAACTGCGCCACCACCTCGCCGGCGACAGGCACGCCCACCCGCTGGCGGCAGCCTTCAGCGTGCTCGGCGAAGGCAACCACCTGCGGGCGCTGCTGTTCTCGGCGCTGATCATTTTCAGCGGCTTCACCGTGATTCCCTACATCACGCTCTACGCCGTCAGCAACGTCGGCATCGCCCAGCACGACATTCCCTTCGTCTACCTGGTCGGCGGCTGCGCCACCTTCGTCAGCGCCCGCCTGATCGGCCGCTGGGCCGACCGCCGCGGCAAGGTCGAGGTCTACCGCCGCCTGGCGCTGCTGGCCGTGGCGCCGCTGCTGGTGACCACGCATGCCATGCCGATGCCGCTGTGGGCCTGGGTCGTCTGTTCGGCCGGCTTTTTCGTGCTAATCTCGGGGCGGATGATTCCGGCCATGGCCATCATCGCCTCGGCGGCCCAGCCGAAGCTGCGCGGCACCTTCATGTCCCTGCTCGGCACCGTGCAGTCGCTGGCCATGGGCCTGGCCAGCACCCTGGCCGGTTTTCTCATCGCGCTTGGCGACGACGGCCGGCTGGTCGGCTACCCGCTGGTCGGCTACGTGGCGGTGGCGGCCAATCTGCTGGCGGTGTGGCTGGCCGGCCGCATCCACATGCACGGCCGGCCGGCCTGAGGCATTCGTTTCCCGGAGGCGTCATGGAACAAGCGGTTTACTGGATCCTGCGCTGCGAGCAGCGCCTGCTGGTGTTTCCCGGGCGCGACGCCGAGACCTTCTTTCCTGCCGCGCCGAGCGCCGCCTTCGCCGATCCGGCTGCGGTGGTGGCAGTCGGCGACTGGCGCGGGCAGCCCTGCCTGGCGGCCGACGTCAAGTGTTTCCCCGATCTGCCGGGCGGCGAGGCGATGCCGCTGCGCGCCGTGTTCGGCCTGGCCGGCGGCGAAGCCTTCGCCGTCGCCGGACGGGCCACGCAACTGCTCGACTGGCAGGCCAACCACCGTTTCTGCGGCCGTTGCGGCACGCCGACGCGGCGCCAGTCCGGCGAACTGGCGATGCATTGCCCCCGCTGCGGCCTGCTCGCCTATCCGCGCATTTCGCCGGCGGTGATGGTGCTGGTGCGCGATGGCCGGCGCCTGCTGCTGGCCCGCGGCCCGCATTTCAAACCGGGGGTTTTCAGCGCCCTGGCCGGCTTCGTCGAGCCGGGCGAGACGCTGGAGCAATGCGCCGTGCGCGAAGTGCGCGAGGAGGTCGGCATCGAGATCGCCAACCTGCGCTATTTCGCCAGCCAGCCGTGGCCTTTTCCCCATTCGCTGATGGTCGCCTATTTCGCCGACTACGCCGGCGGCGCCATCGTTCCGCAGCCGGAAGAGATCGAGGCCGCCGACTGGTTCCCGCCCGAAGCGCTGCCGCTGCTGCCCGACCCGGTCAGCATCGCCAGCCGGCTGATCACGGCGGCGCTGGCCGGGAAGGGGGGCGATGCACCGAGGGCGGAATCGCGTTCTGCCGATAACCGAGCCGTATCCGACTGAGCACTTCACGTCGACTCGAAGCGAACGCTTCACAAGATGCTTGCATAAGGTGTGAAGGTTAACGACTATCTGTCGTCGGATATGTCATTCGGCAATATGCCGTCAGAGTTTGGAAGCCCTGGGGGATTGCCACCCAACAAAAAACGCCGGGTTGCCCCGGCGTTCGTCTCTCTCCATTTTTTTTCCTTGTCTCAGGCCATCGCCTCGTACAGCGGCAGGGTCAGGAACTCCGGGTAGTCCGGGGTCAGGCTCATGCGGTCGAAGATTTCAGCGGCCTGGTCGTAGGTCGCGGTGGCTTCGCCCTGGGCCGTGACGGTGGCTTTCACCTTGGCCAGTTCCTCGGCGATCATCGGGCGGACCATGTCGACGGTGACCTTGCGGCCGTCGTCGAGGATGCCCTTCGGCGAAACCACCCACTGCCACACTTGCGAGCGGCTGATTTCGGCGGTGGCGGCGTCTTCCATCAGGTTGTGGATGGGCACGCAGCCGTTGCCGGCCAGCCAGGAGCCGAGGTAGTGGATGCCGACGTTGATGTTGTTGCGCAGGCCGGCTTCGGTGATCGGCGTGGTCGGGCGGAAGTCCAGCCACTGCTCGGGGCCGAACTGGCCTTCGACCTGCTTCTCGAACTGGTTCGGCTTGTCGCCGAGCACCTTGACGAACTCTTCCATGGCGATCGGCACCAGGCCCGGGTGGGCGACCCAGCCGCCGTCGAAGCCGTCGTTGGCGTCGCGGGTCTTGTCGTGGCGGATGCCGGCCAGGGCCTTTTCGTTGGCCACCGGATCGTTCTTGATCGGGATCAGCGCCGACATGCCGCCCATCGCCGGGGCGCCGCGCTTGTGGCAGGCCTGCACCAGGGCCAGGGCGTAGGAACGCATGAAGGGCACTTCCATGGTGATGGCGCCGCGTTGGGCGAGGCAGAAATCCTTGTTCTTCTTGAATTTCTTGATGCAGGAGAAGATGTAGTCCCAGCGCCCGGCGTTGAGGCCGGCGGAGTGCTCGCGCAGTTCGTAGAGGATTTCTTCCATCTCGAAGGTGGCGAGGATGGTTTCGACCAGCACCGTGGCCTTGATCGTGCCTTGCGGCAGGCCGACGTGGTCCTGGGCCATGACGAAGATGTCGTTCCACAGCCGGGCTTCCAGGTGGCTTTCCATCTTCGGCAGGTAGTAGAACGGGCCGGCGCCGCGGGCGATCTGCTCCTTGGCGTTGTGGAAGAAGACCAGACCGAAGTCGAAGATGCCGCCGGAGACGCGTTGGCCGTCGACCAGCACGTGCTTCTCGTCGAGATGCCAGCCGCGCGGCCGGATCTGTAGCGTCGCGATCTTGTCGTTGAGCTTGTATTCCTTGCCGGCCTCGTTCCTGAACGACAGCTGGCGGCGGATGGCCTTGTACAGATTCACCTGGCCCTGGATCTGGTTTTCCCAGTTCGGGCTGTTGGAATCCTCGAAGTCGGTCATGTAGGAATCGGCGCCCGAGTTGAAGGCGTTGATGATCATCTTGGCCTCGACCGGGCCGGTGATTTCGACGCGACGGCAGTGCAGGGCGGCCGGCACCGGGGCGACCCGCCAGTCGCCGTTGCGGATGTGCGCGGTTTCCGGCAGGAAGTCCGGCATTTCGCCGGCGTCGATGCGCGCCTGGCGGGCGACGCGGGCCTTGAGCAGTTCCTGGCGGCGGGCCTCGAAGGCGCGGTGCAGCTTGGCGACGAAGGCGAGGGCCTCGGTGCTGAGGATGGCTTCCCATTCGGGCTTGATCGGGGCGTTGATTTGCACGCCTTGCGGCAGGTTGAGGCTCATGAAGTCTCCTTGTCGTTAAGGTTGAGGAAGGCGGGGTGTCAGGGCGTCTCGCCGCGCAGGTAGGGCAGGACGTCGGAAAGCAGGGCGCCGCTGGCGCAGGGCGAAATGTCGAGCACTTCCTCCGGCTGCCGGTTGCGGTTGACCCAGAAGGTGGTGAAGCCGAACCAGGTCGCCGCGCAGGCATCCCAGGCGTTGGCCGAGACGAACAGGATGTCGCGCGCCGGCAGTCCGAAGGCGTCGAGCGCCAGTTGGTAAACCTCGGGCGAAGTCTTGAATTTCTGAACGCGGTCGGCCGACAGGATGTGATCGAACAGCCGGTTCATGTCGTTGTACTTGACGGCGATGTCGAGCATCGCGTGCGTGCCGTTGGAGAGGATCGCCAGCGGCAGGCCCATGGCCTTGAGCGCCTGCAGCGTCGCCATGTTTTCCGGGAAGGGGCGCAGACAGGCGTACTGGTTCATCAGGTGCTGGCGCTGCGTGTCGCTCATGCTCAGGCCGAGGCTGCGGGCGGCGAAGACCAGGGCGTCGCGGGTGATCTCCCAGAAGGTGCGGAACTGCCCGCTCATGCTGCGGATGCGCGTGTAGTCGATCTGCTTCTGCCGCCACAGGACGATCAGGGCCTTGCCCTGGTCGGGGAAATATTCCTCGGCCAGCGCTTCCATGCAATAGACGTCGAACAGCGTCGCGTAGGCGTCGAGGGCGATGGCTTTGATGGCGGGAGCAGGCGCTTGCGTCATGATGACTCCGGAGTTTATTGTTACCGGGTGGATAAGATAAGTGCCGAAATCGGCGTAAATTCTTTTACTAAAAGTATGTAATCGCAGTGGATACCTTCAAGCAGATTTCCGCCTTCGTCAACGTCGCCACGCGCGGCAGCCTGTCCGCCGCGGCGCGCAACGAAGGCGTCACGCCGGCCATCATCGGCCGTCGTCTCGACGCCCTGGAAGCCCGGCTCGGCGTCAAGTTGATGCTGCGCACGACGCGCCGGCTGACGCTGACCTTCGAGGGCCAGGCCTTCTTCGAGGATTGCCAGAAGATCATCAACGACCTGGCCAATGCCGAGGCCGCCGTTTCGCTCGGCGGCGTGCGGGCGAGCGGCCAGTTGCGGCTGTCGGCGCCCTCCGGCTTCGGCCGCCGCCACGTGGCGCCCCTGGTCGGCGATTTCATGCAAGCCAACCCGGAGGTGACGGTGCACCTCGACCTGTCGGACCGCCTGGTCGATCTGTTGAACGAGAACATCGACTGCGCCATCCGCATCGGCGAATTGACCGATTCCAGCCTGGTCAGCGTGCGCCTGGGCGAGATGCGGCGCATGGTCGTGGCCAGTCCGGCCTACCTGGTCGCCCACGGCGTGCCGCGCACGCCGGCCGACCTGGCCGGGCACAACTGCCTGTCGCTCGGCCAGCAGCGCGGCTGGGTGCTGCGCGACCCGGACAGCGGCAGGGTCGATACGCACAAGGTCGGCGGCCGCTTCGAATGCAACGACGGGGCGGTGCTGCACGAATGGGCGCTGGCCGGGCGCGGGCTGGCCTGGCGCTCGCTGTGGGAGGTCGGGCAGGATTTGAAGGAAGGCCGCCTGACCTCGGTGCTCGATGCCTGGCAGGCGCCGCCGATGGGCATCTATGCGGTGTTCCCGCAGCGCCGCCACCTGCCGCTGCGGGTCCGGCTGTTCATCGACCTGCTCAAGGAGACCTACGGCCGGGCCAGTTACTGGGAGTTGCCGTGAAGCAGCCGCTGTACCGCCTTTTCGGCGTTCTGGCGCTGCTGCTGGGCGTGGCCGGGGCCCTGCTGCCGCTGCTGCCGACGACGCCTTTCCTGATTCTCGCCGCCTACTTCTTCGCCCGTTCGCATCCGGAATGGGAAGCGCGGCTGCTGGCCCATCCGCAGGCCGGGCCGGCGATCCGCGCCTGGCGCGACCACGGTGCCATTCCGCTGCTCGCCAAGCGCCTGGCGACGGTGCTGATGGGCATCAGCGCCGTCGGCGGGTTGCTGTTGCTGGCCGAGCCGTGGCGCTACCTGCCGCTGGCGGCGGCGGTCGTCGTGCTGCCGTGGATGTGGTCGCGGCCGTCGCGTTGAACGTCGGGCGCATGGCCGTTCCCGGCGCCGGGGGACGGCGGCGCGGATAGGCGCCGAAGCGTGGCGTTGGCGCCCGGGGCTGCGCCTTCGCGGCGGCCGATGGCCGGGCGGAACTCGCCACGGCGGCGGCAGTCACACGGCGGCAGCGTCCTTTGGTCGCTGTGCCGCAATGGCAAGCGCGGCCGGCGGGATGGCAGCATTTCGTGATCGATAGTCCGCAGCGAACGCAGGAGGCAATCATGAACCAAGCACACCATTCGACCGGGTTTTTGCCCCTTTGGCGGCCGCTGGCGGCGGCCACGCTGCTGGCCTTCGCCCTGCCCGCCGCGGCGGCCGGCGTGGCGGTCATGCTGTCGGGCGCCGAGGAGGTGCCGCCGGTGACCACCCAGGGCCGCGGTTCCGGGGAAATCAGCGTCGGCGCCGATGGCGCGGTCAGCGGCGCCGTCACGGTCAGCGGCATGAATCCCACCGTCGCCCACATCCACGATGGCGCCAGGGGTCAGAACGGCCCGGTGCTGATCAAGCTGGAGCGGACCGCCAACGGCTTCGCGGTACCGGCCGGCGCCCGCCTCACGGGCGAGCAGATGGCCCGCTTCAAGGCGGGAAACACCTACGTCAACGTGCATAGCGAAGCTTTTCCGCCCGGTGAAATCCGTGGTCAGCTGACGCCCTCGGCGGCTGGCGCAAGCGCTTATTGAGCGGCCGGCGAAGGCATCGGGCGGCCCGGCATCGGCCGCGCCGCCCCAATGAAAAGGCCGGCACCTTGTGAGTGCCGGCCCGATGCCGCCGGGTCTGGCGGCGATCCGCAGTCGTCGTTCGCTTAGTGGAACTGTTCTTCTTCGGTCGAGCCGGTCAGCGCGGTGACGCTGGACTTGCCGCCCTGAATCACGGTGGTGACATCGTCGAAGTAGCCGGTACCGACTTCCTGCTGGTGCGAGACGAAGGTGTAGCCACGGTCGCGAGCGGCGAATTCCGGCTCCTGGACCTTCTCGACGTAGGCCGACATGCCGCGCTTGGCGTAGTCCTGGGCCAGATCGAACATGTTGTACCACATGGAGTGGATGCCGGCGAGGGTGATGAACTGGTACTTGTAGCCCATGGCGCCGAGTTCGCGCTGGAACTTGGCGATGGTGGCGTCGTCCAGGTTCTTCTTCCAGTTGAAGGACGGCGAGCAGTTGTAGGCCAGCAGCTTGCCCGGGTGCTTGGCATGCACGGCTTCGGCGAACTTGCGGGCGAATTCCAGATCCGGCGTGCCGGTTTCGCACCACACCAGGTCGGCGTAGTCGGCGTAGGCGATGGCGCGGGAGATGGCCTGTTCCAGACCCTTCTTGGTCTTGTAGAAGCCTTCGGCGGTGCGCTCGCCGGTCAGGAAGGGCTTGTCGTTCTCGTCGTAGTCGGAGGTCAGCAGGTCGGCGGCTTCGGCATCGGTACGGGCGATGACCAGGGTCGGCACGCCGTAGACGTCGGCCGCCATGCGGGCGGCGATCAGCTTCTGCACGGCCTCGGTGGTCGGCACCAGGACCTTGCCGCCCATGTGGCCGCACTTCTTGACCGAGGCCAGCTGGTCTTCCCAATGCACGCCGGCGGCGCCGGCGCGGATCATCGCCTTCATCAGCTCGTAGGCGTTGAGCACGCCGCCGAAACCGGCTTCGGCGTCGGCGACGATCGGCAGGTGGTATTCGACGTGGCCGGCATCGCCCGGGTTGATGTTCTTCGACCACTGGATCTCATCGGCGCGGTTGAAGGCGTTGTTGATGCGCTCGACGACCTTCGGCACGGAGTCGACCGGGTACAGCGACTGGTCCGGGTACATCGCGGCGTATTCGTTGTTGTCGGCGGCGACTTGCCAGCCGGACAGGTAGATGGCCTTGATGCCGGCCTTGGCCTGCTGCACGGCCTGGCCGCCGGTCAGGGCGCCGAGGCAGTTGACGTAGGGGGTGTTGTTGACCAGATCCCACAGCTTCTCGGCGCCGCGGCGGGCGAGGGTGTGCTCGACCTGGAAGGAACCGCGCAGGCGCACCACGTCGGCGGCGGAATAACCGCGCTTGATGCCCTTCCAGCGGGGATTGGTGGCCCAGTCTTTTTCCAGTTCGGCGATTTGCTGTTCGCGAGTGCTCATTTGTCGTTCCTCAAGGTTCAGGTTGGGATGTCGTCTTGATGGCGCCGGGCTGAGTGGCCGGGCGATGAGCAAAGTATAGAAGCAATTTTGCGCTGCAACAATAGTCTTATATAAGACATAAGACAAAATTTTTCTATTTTTATTCAGTGTGTTATTTGTCTTGTTTTGCGATGTGAAACGATGTTCGCGTCCGTGAAACGGCGGCGGCTGTTTTTTGTATTCTTATGGCATTGTCTCGGGGCGATGCCGGGTCCGCCTGCCGAGCGGCAGGCTGGACAAGGGGCGGCGGGTTTTTCCGCCGGCCGGATCGCTTACAGCAGGGGGCGGCGGGAAACCAGCACGCCGTCCTCGTCGGCGTACAGCCATTCGCCGGGCACGAAGCTGACGCCGCCGAAGGTCACGGTGATGTCGCGCTCGCCGACGCCCTTCTTGATGCTCTTCTGCGGATGGGTGGCGAGGGCGCGTACGCCAAGGTCGATGCCGGCGATGTCGCCCGAGTCGCGGATACAGCCATAGACCACCACGCCGGCCCAGCCGTTCTTGGCCGCCAGGATGGCCAGTTGGTCGCCGACCAGCGCGCAGCGCAGTGAGCCGCCGCCGTCGATGACCAGCACCTTGCCCTGGCCGTTTTCGGCGAAAGCTTCGCGAACCAGCGAATTGTCCTCGAACAGCTTGAGCGTCACGATCTGGCCGCTGAAGCTCGTCTTGCCGCCGTAGCGCTGGAACATCGGGGCGACGACGCGCAGGCTCTGGCCGAGTTCGGCTTCGAAGGCATCGCAGAGGTCGGGGGTCTTGAAGGTCATGGTGGTCTCCCTGGCAGAAAAAAAGCCATGCGGTGCATGGCTTGTTGGAATGGGGGCGGGCGGATCAAACGACGGCTTCGCTCTTTTCTTCCTCGAAATTGAGGCAAATCTTGCCGTCCGCGTCGAGATCGACGGTCACCCGGCCGCCGCTGGCCAGCCGGCCGAACAGCAGTTCGTCGGCCAGCGCCGAGCGGATGGTGTCCTGGATCAGGCGGGCCATCGGTCGGGCGCCCATCAGCGGATCGAAGCCCTTCTTGGCCAGCAGTTCCTTGACCGCCTCGGTGAAGTGGGCTTCCACCTTCTTCTCGTGCAACTGTTCCTCGAGCTGCATCAGGAACTTGTCAACGACGCGCAGGATGATCTCGTGATCGAGCGGCGCGAAGGAAATGGTGGCATCCAGACGGTTGCGGAATTCCGGCGTGAACAGGCGCTTGATCTCGGCCATCTCGTCGCCAGTTTGCTTGCTGCTGGTGAAACCCATGCTCGACTTCTGCAGGTCGGCGGCGCCGGCATTGGTGGTCATGATGATGACCACGTTGCGGAAATCGGCCTTGCGCCCGTTGTTGTCGGTCAGCGCGCCGTGGTCCATGACCTGCAGCAGAATGTTGAAGATGTCCGGGTGGGCCTTCTCAATCTCGTCGAGCAGCAGCACGCAGTACGGTTTCTTGGTCACCGCCTCGGTCAGCAGGCCGCCCTGCTCGAAGCCGACGTAGCCCGGCGGTGCGCCGATCAGCCGCGAGACGGCGTGGCGTTCCATGTACTCGCTCATGTCGAAGCGCAACAGTTCGACGCCGAGGCAATAGGCCAGTTGCTTGGCCACCTCGGTCTTGCCGACGCCGGTCGGGCCGCTGAACAGGAAGGAACCGATCGGCTTGCCCGGATGGCCGAGGCCCGAACGGGCCATCTTGATGGCCTGGGTCAGGGCGTCGATGGCCTTGTCCTGGCCGAAAACCACCGCCTTGAGATCGCGGTCGAGGTTCTTCAGGGCGCCGCGGTCGTCCAGCGTCACGTGCTGCGACGGAATACGGGCGATCTTGGCGACGATTTCCTCGATGTCGGTCTTGTTGATCAGCTTCTTTTGCTTCGACTTGGGCAGGATGCGCTGGGCGGCCCCGGCCTCGTCGATGACGTCGATGGCCTTGTCGGGCAGGTGGCGGTCGGTGATGTAGCGGGCCGACAGTTCGGCCGCCGACGAAATCGCCGTCGCCGAGTACTTGATGCCGTGGTGCGCTTCGAAGCGCGCCTTCAGGCCCTTGAGAATCTCGACCGTCTCGGCCACCGACGGCTCGTTGACGTCGATTTTCTGGAAGCGCCGCGACAGCGCGCTGTCCTTCTCGAAAATGCCGCGGAATTCGGTATAGGTCGTCGCCCCGATGCACTTCAGCTGGCCGGAGGACAGCGCCGGCTTGAGCAGGTTGGAAGCGTCGAGCGTACCGCCGGAAGCGGAGCCGGCGCCGATCAGGGTGTGGATCTCGTCGATGAACAGGATGGCGTTCGGGTTGTCGCCCAACTGCTTGAGCACGCCCTTCAGGCGCTGCTCGAAGTCGCCGCGGTACTTGGTGCCAGCCAGCAGGGCGCCCATGTCCAGCGAATAGACGTTGGCCTTGGCCAGGATTTCCGGCACGTCGTTCTCGACGATGCAGCGGGCCAGGCCCTCGGCGATCGCCGTCTTGCCAACGCCGGCCTCGCCGACCAGCAGCGGGTTGTTCTTGCGCCGCCGGCACAGGGTCTGGACGACGCGCTCCAGTTCCTTGTCGCGGCCGATCAAGGGGTCGATCTTGCCCTGCAGCGCCAGGGCGTTGAGGTTGATCGTGTACTGCTCCAGCGGCCCGGCTTCCTTGTCGCTTTCGCCCTCGCCGGCCTCGCTGCCTTCGGCGGCCGCCTTCTGCTGCGGCACCTTGCTGATGCCGTGCGAGATGTAGTTGACCACGTCGAGGCGCGTCACCGCCTGCTTCTGCAGGAAGTAGACGGCATGCGAATCCTTCTCGCCGTAGATGGCGACCAAGACGTTGGCACCGTTGACTTCCTTCTTGCCGGACGACTGGACGTGCAGGATGGCGCGCTGGATGACGCGCTGGAAACCGAGCGTCGGCTGGGTGTCGATGTCGTCCTCGCCGGAAACGGTCGGCGTGTGCTCGTTGATGAAATTGGTCAAATCCTTGCGCAGCGCCTCCGGCTTGGCGCCGCAGGCGCGCAATGCATCGGCGGCCGAAGGATTGTCGATCAGCGCGAGCAGGAGGTGTTCGACGGTAATGAACTCGTGGCGTTTCTGGCGCGCCTCGACAAAAGCCATGTGCAGGCTGACTTCGAGTTCCTGGGCAATCATCAGTTTTCCTCCATGACGCAAGCGAGCGGGTGTTGATGCTGGCGGGCAAAGGCGCTCACCTGTTCCACCTTGGTGGCGGCGATGTCGCGCGGGAAAACCCCGCAGACGCCCCGGCCTTCGTTATGAACTTTGAGCATGATTCGCGTCGCTTGTTCAGTATCCAGAGAAAAAAAGCGCTGGAGAACGGTGATGACAAAATCCATCGGCGTGTAGTCGTCGTTCAGCAACACCACCTTGTACATCTTCGGCGGCTCCAACTTCGTGCGTTGAGCCTGCAGTTGTCCGCCGTCCTGAAACTTCGTAGCCATGCGTCCGATTCTATACAGTCAGGTCCAATTGGCAACCGTAAAGATCGGAGGCAAACCGCGTCGTTCCCGATCATTGCTAGCAATTACGATGCCTGCCACTTTTTCGGCGGCCGCCGCGATACTTGTTGACGACATAATTCAACTGGCGTAGAAAGCTACCGTGTTTGGCTTCTGGCTGCATCAAGGTTGCTGCATGAACCGGGTCACTGAGCGCAAACAGGGAGTCGGGGAGACCCGGAAATTTGTTCGTTTTTTGTATGAAAGTTTTCCAAACATGGCAATCGGTACTGTGAAGTGGTTCAATGATTCCAAGGGCTTTGGCTTCATTACTCCGGATGATGGCAGCGAGGATTTGTTCGCCCATTTTTCCGCGATCAACATGAATGGCTTCAAGACCCTGAAGGAAGGCGAAAAGGTTTCCTTCGAAGTCGTGCAAGGCCCCAAGGGTAAGCAGGCTTCCAACATCCAGCGCGCCTGAGCGCCGGCTGTCGCCAAACGAAAGCCCGTCCATTCGGACGGGCTTTTTCGTTGCCGGCCGGCGAAAATCAGCCGATCGTGAATTCGTCCTGGCGGCGCTCGCCGAGATTGTCGAGCCAGTTGACGAGCAGCTTGTCGCCGGCCTTCAGGCCGCGGGCGCGGAAGCCGAACAGCGGGTTGCGCGAGACCGAGGTGTTGAGCTGCCCCTCGATCAGCGGCTTGCCGTTGTGGCTGACGGCGAAGGTCTGGATGAAATGGGCGGGCACGATGCCGCCGCGTTCGTCCCGGCGCTGGCCGGTTTCCATCGGATGCTGCAGCAGGATGCGCAACTCGGTGATGTCGCCCTGGATCTGGGCGCGCAGTTTGATCGGGTCCGCCATGCTCAGCCTCCACACCCGCCGAGGGTGATCTTGATTTCGCGGAAAGCGACGTGCGTCTTGCCGTCGCCGGTCCTGGCCAGAACCCGGAGGCGGGTGGTTTCCGCCAGTTTGAGCTGGATCCGGGCATAGGGCAGGACGGCCGGGGCGAATTCAAGCGCGGCGCACAGCGGCATCGGATTGCGGTCGGCAAAAATGGCCAGGCTGCGGGTGCCGGCCAGGTTGCTGCTGATTTCGATTTCCACCTTGGCGCCGTTCTCGGCGATTTCCGGCGCATTGATGACGATGTCACGGGTTTCCGCCGGGCTGCCGGCGCCGTAGGCCTTGAGCGCCTCGCCGATGGTCTTGGCGGTGAAGGCCGGGCGCAGCCATTCGGCGGCGAGCGCGCGTTGCGGCATGAGCAGGCCGCTGCCGAGCAGCGGTCCGAGCAGGCCGGCCGAGATGCCGCCCTTGAGCAGGCGCCGGCGCAATGCGTCAGTTGGCGTGAGTTGTGTCATGGGGCGGTCCAGTGTCCCGATTTGCCGCCCTGTTTTTCGACGAGGCGGACATTGTCGATGCGCATGCCGCGGTCCACCGCCTTGCACATGTCGTAGATGGTCAGCAGGCCGACGGAGACGGCGGTCAGTGCTTCTATCTCGACGCCGGTGCGGCCGAAGCATTCGGCGGTGACTTGGCAATGCACCGCGTGCTTGGCCTCGTCGATGGTGAATTCGGCGGCGACGCGGGTCAGGGCGATCGGGTGGCAGAGCGGGATCAGGTCGCCGGTACGTTTCGATGCCTGGATCGCGGCGATGCGGGCGATGCCCAGCACGTCGCCCTTCTTCGCCGAGCCGTCGCGGATCAGCGCCAGGGTTTCCGGTTTCATGAAGATGCTGCCGGCGGCGCGGGCGCTGCGAGCGGTCTCGTTCTTGCCGCCGACGTCGACCATGTGGGCCTGGCCGCTGCTGTCGAAATGGGTCAGATTTGCTTGTGTCACGGGCGTTGGTGTGATATCGCGTTGGCCGCCGGGAGCGGCGCGGGGTGGGCTATCATAGCACCCATGACTCTGAGCCGCCGCCTGACTGCCGGGATACTCGCCTGCGCCCTCGCGCTGCAGCCGTTGCGCGCCGACGATTTGCCGGAGCTCGGCGATGTCGCCAGCAACGAGTTGTCGCCGATGATGGAAAAAAAGATCGGGCGGCAGATCATGAACGAGATCCGCCTGCGCGAGCCGGCTTATCTCGACGATTCCGACGTCGAGAACTATCTCAATGTGCTCGGCGGCAAGCTGGTCGCCGCCAGCGACGATCCCGGCCTGGGCTTCGTCTTCTTCGCCATCGCCGATCCGAGCATCAACGCTTTCGCCTTGCCCGGCGGCTACATCGGCGTGCATAGCGGCCTGATCCTGGCGGCCCAGACCGAATCGGAGCTGGCCGGCGTGATGGCCCACGAAATCGCCCACGTCACCCAGCACCACATCGCCCGCCAGGTGTTCCAGTCGAAGCAGGTCAGCATGGCTTCGATGCTGGCCATGGGTTTGGCGCTGCTGGCCGCCCGTTCCAGTTCGCAGGCCGCCGGGGGGGCCATCGCCGCCACGCAGGCCGGGGCGATTTCGGCGCAACTGGCCTTCTCGCGCGATTTCGAACGCGAGGCCGACCGTCTCGGCTTCGACATCCTGCGCAAGGCCGGTTTCGACGTGCGCGGCATGGGCGCCTTTTTCGGCAGCCTGCAGCGGGCGACGCGGCTCTACGAAAACAACGCCACGGCCTATCTGCGCACCCACCCGCTGACCGGCGAGCGCTTGACCGACATGCAGAACCGCGAAAGCGGCGTGCATTACCGGCAGGTGCCGGACAGCGCTGACTTCCAGCTGGTGCGGGCCAAGCTGCGGGCGATGCAGGGCACGCCGGCGGAAGCGGCCAAGGATTTCGAGCGCCTGCTCGACGAGCGCAAGTTCGCTTCCGAGGAGGCCATGCGCTACGGCCTGGCCTATGCGCTGTTCCGTGCCCGCGACTGGGCGGCGGCCGAGCAGCAGGTGCAGAAGGCGCGCGGCGGCAAGGCCGGGGCGCCGATGGTCGAGCGGCTCTACGGCGAAATCCGCCTCGCCCGGGGCGATGCCGACGGTGGCCTGGCCGTCTTCCGCCAGGCGATCCAGCGTTCGCCGCGGCAGCAGGGGCTGCTCGACGGCTATGCCCAGGCCCTGCTGGCGACGCGCCGTTTCGACGAGGCGCTGCGCTTTGCCGAGGCGCAATTGCAGTGGCAGCCGGATTCGATCCGCTACCACCGGGTGCTCGCCGCCAGCCATGCCGGCCTCGGCCACGAGGCGCAGCAGCACCAGGCGCTGGCCGACGTCTTCGTCCTGCAGGGGCAGACGGCGGCGGCCATCGAGCAACTGGAGCTGGCGCAGAAGGCCGGCGACGCCAACTTCTACGTGATGTCGGCGATCGACGCCCGGCTGCGCGAACTCAAGCGCCTGCGCCTGGAGGAACTGAAGGAGCGGCGCAATTGAGGTTAGAATCGCGCCTCTGACCCGGAACCCCGACACCATGGAATTCGACCGCGATCTCGACGTCAAGGGCCTCAACTGCCCGCTGCCCATCCTGCGCACCAAGAAGGCGCTGGCCGAGATGGACTCCGGTCAGGTGCTGCGCGTGCAGGCGACCGACCCGGGGGCGCTGAAGGACTTTCCGGCCTTCGCCAAGCAGACCGGCAACGAGCTGATCGGCCAGCAGGAAGAAAACCGGGTTTTCGCCTTCTTCCTCAAGCGCAAGTAATTCCACCTCAGCGTTGTACGCCTTCTTCGAGGATCGGCAGGCCGGTGCCGGCGCGCCGGCGGCCTGGCTGTTCGAGGCGCCGGTCGATTGCCTCGAAGTTCATGACCGCGCAGAACTCCAGCGCACGCTGACACGCCTGTCGGCCGAACCCCGGTGGACGGTCGCCAGCCTTGCCTACGAACTCGGTTATCTGCTCGAAGCGCACAGCGCGCCGGCCGACTGGTCGCCAACGTGCGGCGTGCCGCTGGCGCGCTTCTGGCGCTTCGCCCGCTGCCGCACGCTGGACGCCGCCGAGGCCGAGGCCTGGCTGCAGCGGGAGGCCGGCGACGCGGCCGCCGGCGTCGGCGGCCTGGCGCCGGAGATGGCCGAAGCCGACTACCTGCGGGCGGTCGAGCGCATCCGCCAGCTGATCTTTGCCGGCGACTGCTACCAGGTCAACCTGACCCTGCCGCTGCGCGGCACCTGGTTCGGCCCGCCGCTCGCTCTCTATGCCCGCCTGCGCCGCTGCCAGCCGGTGCGCTACGGCGGCTTCGTCGGCGATGCGCGGCAGGGGCTGGTGTCGCTGTCGCCCGAGTTGTTTTTCGAGAAGAACGGGCCACGCCTGCGCACCCGGCCGATGAAGGGCACCGCGCCGCGCAGCGAACCGCCCGAACAACTGCTGCAATCAGCCAAGGATCGCGCCGAGAACCTGATGATCGTCGATCTGCTGCGCAACGACCTGGGGCGCGTGGCGCGGCCCGGCAGCGTTAGCGTCGACCGCCTGTTCGAGATCGAGGCCTATCCGACGCTGTGGCAGATGGTGTCGGAAATTTCCGCCGAGGTCGGCGAGGTCTCTTTCGGCGACTTGCTGCAGGCGCTGTTTCCCTGCGGCTCGATCACCGGGGCGCCGAAAATCCGTGCCATGCAGGTCGCCGGCGAACTCGAAATGGCGCCGCGCGGGCCATACACCGGCGCCCTCGGCTGGCTGGCCCCGGACGGCGATTGCCGGCTCAACGTCGCCATCCGCACGCTGGAACTGGCGGCCGATGGCCGGGCCCGGCTCGGCGTCGGCAGCGGCATCGTCGCCGACTCGCAAGGGCCGGCCGAGTGGCGCGAATGCCTGCTGAAGGCGCAGTTCCTGCGCCAATGCGATCCCGGCCTGCGCCTGATCGAGACGCTGCGCCGCGAGGATGGCCGCTACCCGCGGCTGGACGGGCATCTGGCCCGCCTGCGCGGCTCGGCCGGATGGTTCGGTTTTCCCTTTGACGAGGCGGCGCTGCGCCGGCAACTTGACGCTCAGCCGGCCGGTGGCCGCTGGCGGGTACGGGTGACGCTCGGCCGCGACGGCATTGCGGCGGTGGAGGCTTTTCCGCTCGAAGATACGTCGGCGGCGCGGGTGGCCGCGCTGGCCGCCGAGCGTATTGATTCGTCCGACCCGCTGCGGCGGCACAAGACCACCGCGCGAACCGTCTACGAAGCGGCGTTGCAGGCGCTGGCCGGCGATCTGGAAGTATTTGACGCGGTCTTTCTCAACGAGCGCGGCGAAGTTGCCGAGGGGGCGCGCAGCAACATCTTCGTCGAGCGCGACGGCCTGCTGCTGACGCCGCCGCTGGCCAGCGGCGCCTTGCCCGGCGTGCTGCGCGCCGAACTGCTGGCCGCTGGCCGGGCGCGGGAGGCGGTGCTGTGGCCGGCCGACCTGGCCGGCGGCTTCTGGCTCGGCAATGCGCTGCGCGGCCTGATCCGCGTCAGTCTGCGGCCGGCGGCCTGAATCCGGGCCGCCGGGAAGGAGCCGGTCAGCCCAGCTTGGCCAGTTGCGGCTTGAGCTTTTCCAACGTCGCGGAGAAATCGGCGACCCGCTGCTTTTCTTGCGCGACCACGGCGGCCGGGGCGCGGGCGACGAAGCCTGCGTTGGCGAGCTTGCCCTGGGCGATGGCGATCTGCTTTTCCAGCTTCTCGATTTCCTTGCTCAGGCGTTCGCGTTCGGCGGCGACGTCGATTTCGACCTTGAGCATCAGGCGCGTCTCGCCGACCACGGCGACCGGGGCCATGGCATCTTCCGGCATCTCGGCGACGATCTGCACTTCCGACAGTTTGCCCAGGGCGGCCAGGATCGGCGCGAAATCGGCCATCTCGGCGCCGCCGCCGGCAACCAGCAGCGGCATGCGCTGGGCCGGCGACAGGCCCATTTCGCCGCGCAGGTTGCGGCAGGCGTGGGTCAGGGCCTTGAGGCGCTCGATCTTGGCTTCGCTGGCCGTATCGAGGCGCGACAGGTCGGCCCGCGGATAGGCGGCGAGCATGATCGAGTCGTGCGTCTTGCGCCCGGCGATGGGGGCGACGACCTGCCACAGTTCCTCGGTGATGAAGGGGATCAGCGGGTGCGCCAGGCGCAGCACGGTTTCCAGCACGCGCACCAGGGTCCGCCGGGCGGCGCGCTGCCGGGCGGCGCTGCCGGTCTGGATCTGAACCTTGGCGATTTCCAGGTACCAGTCGCAGAACTCGTCCCAGACGAACTTGTAGATGGCTTGCGCCAGCAGGTCGAAGCGGTAGTCGACGAAATGCTGCTCGACGTCGGCTTCGAGGCGCTGCAACTGGCTGACGATCCAGCGGTCGGCGAAGCTGAAGTCGAGGCGGGCCTCGCCGCCGGCCGGCACGGCGCAGGCGCCGGTGGCCGGCTCCTGCTGGTGGTCGAGCGCCAGGTCCTGGCCTTCGACGTTCATCAGCACGAAGCGGGTGGCGTTCCACAGCTTGTTGCAGAAATTGCGGTAGCCGTCGCAGCGGCCGAGGTCGAACTTGATGTCGCGGCCGGGCGAGGCGAGCGAAGCGAAGGTGAAGCGCAGCGCATCGGTGCCGAAGGCCGGAATGCCCTCGGGGAATTCCTTTTTCGTTTTCTTGGCGATGCTTTCGGCCTGCTTGGGGTTCATCAGGCCGAAAGTGCGTTTCTCGACCAGGGCGTCGACGCCGATGCCGTCGATCAGGTCGATCGGGTCGAGCACGTTGCCCTTCGATTTCGACATCTTCTGGCCTTCGCCGTCGCGGATCAGGCCGTGCACATAGACGTGCTTGAACGGGATCCGGCCGGTGATCTGCTTGGTCATCATGACCATGCGGGCGACCCAGAAGAAGATGATGTCGAAGCCGGTGACCAGCACCGAGGAGGGCAGGTACTGCTGGAGCAGCGGGTTGGCCGCGTCGATGGCTGCGTCGCCGCTCCAGTCGAGCGTCGAGAACGGCCACAGGGCGGAGGAGAACCAGGTGTCGAGGACATCCTCGTCGCGCTTCAGGGCGCCGGCATAGCCTTGTCTGGCGGCAGCGGCCTTGGCTTCCTCCTCGCTGTGGGCGACGAAGGTCTCGCCGTTGTCGCCGTACCACGCGGGAATCTGGTGGCCCCACCACAGCTGGCGCGAGATGCACCAGTCCTGGATGTTGTTCAGCCACTGGTTGTAGGTATTGACCCAGTTTTCCGGGTAGAACTTGATCTCGCCGGAATGCACGACGTCGAGCGCCTTTTCGGTGATCGACTTGCCGTCGGCCTCCGGTTTGGACATGGCGACGAACCACTGGTCGGTCAGCATCGGCTCGATGACGACGCCGGTGCGGTCGCCGCGCGGCACCTTGAGCTTGTGCTTGTCAGTCTTTTCCAGCAGGCCGAGGGCTTCGAGGTCGGCGACCACCGCCTTGCGGGCGTCGAAGCGGTCGAGGCCGCGGTATTTCCCCGGCGCCTGCTCGTTGACCTTGGCGTCCAGCGTCAGGATCGAGATCAGCGGCAGGTTGTGGCGCTGGCCGACGGCGTAGTCGTTGAAGTCGTGCGCCGGCGTGACCTTGACGCAGCCGGTGCCGAATTCGAGATCGACGTAGCTGTCGGCGATGATCGGGATTTCGCGGTCGGTCAGCGGCAGCTTCACAGTCTTGCCGATCATGTGCTTGTAGCGCTCGTCTTCCGGGTGCACCATCACGGCCGTGTCGCCGAGCATGGTTTCCGGCCGCGTCGTGGCCACGGTCAGGCTGCCCGAGCCATCGGCCAGCGGGTAGCGGATGTGCCACATGAAGCCGTCTTCCTCTTCCTGCACGACTTCGAGGTCGGAGACGGCGGTGTGCAGTTTCGGATCCCAGTTGACCAGGCGCTTGCCGCGGTAGATCAGGCCTTCGTTGTAGAGGCGGACGAAGGTTTCGGTGACAACCTGGTTCAAGCCGGCGTCCATCGTGAAGCGCTCGCGCGTCCAGTCCGGGCTGGTGCCCATGCGGCGCATCTGGCGGGTGATGGTGCCGCCGGAGTATTCCTTCCATTCCCAGACCTTTTCCAGGAATTTCTCGCGGCCGAGGTCGTGGCGCGAAATGCCCTGGGCGTCCAACTGGCGCTCGACGACGATCTGCGTGGCGATGCCGGCATGGTCGGTGCCCGGCTGCCACAGCGTGTTGTGGCCCTTCATCCGGTAGTGGCGGGTCAGGGCGTCCATGATCGTCTGGTTGAAGCCGTGGCCCATGTGCAGCGTGCCGGTGACATTCGGCGGCGGCAGCAGGATGCAGAAATTGTCGGTCTTGTCGCGATCGACGCCGGCGGCGAAATAATTCCTGGCTTCCCACTCGGGGTACCAGCGGCGTTCGATATCGGCCGGTTCAAAGGCTTTGGCGAGTTCCATGGGCGTGGCGGAATGGGGAAAACCGGTAATTATACTGGAGCCCCGCCGGCCATAGGCAGCCGTGTCAGCGGGCGTTGTCCTGCTCGGCGAGGTAGTCGGCGACGGCGGCGGCGATCAGCCGCGGCAGCTCGGCGGCCAGGCGCTGTTCGACGCGGCGGGCGACGGCGCGGGCGATGTCCTCGCGGCTGGCGGCTGGCGGGGTGGCCTTGGCGGCAAAGGTGGCGGCCGGGGTCCGGCCGACGAAGGCTTCGCTGTTCAGCGTCGGGAACGGAACGTCTTCCGGGATGGCGACGCGCGGCAGGTCCGGCGGCAGGTCCGGCGGCAGGGGCGCGGTCGCCGGCGGTCGCGATGCGGTGGCTTCGACATCGAATAGCACCGGGATGTCGTCGGCCTCCGGCGTGTTCGGATCGACGGCGTCGGTCAGTACCGGCACGTCGTCGCTGTCGGCGTTCGGCCGCCGGCGCTGCATCAGGGCGTCGGCGCGGGCGAGGATGGGGCTGGGCATGGCGGGCCGCCTGGTCAGTCGCGCGCGGAGAGGTCGAAATACTGCACGTCGCAGCCGGCCTCCTTGTACTGGCGGACGCGCTCGCGCGCCGCCAGGCGGTCGTCCTCGTCGCGGCCGACAACTTCGATCAAGCTCTGGAAGCGGTCGTAGCCGGGCGGGATGGCGCGTGCCAAGTTCATCAGCCGCTCCCGCTGCGGCGCACCGTCTACGCGGTCGGCGATCAGGATCGGCGTTTCCTCGGCCAGCGGCGAGCCGGCGCGGCAGTGCGGGATGAAGCTCAGTTGTGCCTGCGTCCACAGCAGGCGGTCAAGGCCGTCGGCGACCGGCGCGTCGGGCGCGTAAACCAGCAACGGCTTGCGCTTGGCCCAGGCGCCGCCGATCAGGGCGCAGGCGGCGGCCAAGCGGTCGGAGGCGCCATGATAGAAGAAGACCTGGGTCAATTGAGTTTGCCTGCGCGCTGCAGGAGGTAGTGGGTCAGCAAGGGCACCGGCCGGCCGGTGGCGCCCTTGTCGGCACCGGATTTCCAGGCCGTGCCGGCGATGTCGAGGTGGGCCCAGTCGAATTTCTTGGCGAAGCGCGACAGGAAGCAGGCGGCCGTCACGGCACCGGCCCAGCGGCCGCCGATGTTGGCCATGTCGGCGAACGGGCTCTTCAGCAATTCCTGGTAGTCGTCCCACAGCGGCATGTGCCAGGCGCGATCGTGTGCTTCGTCGCCGGCCTCGAGCAGGTCGCGGGCAAGACCGTCCTTGTTGGCGAACAGGCCGCTGGCGACGCCGCCCAGGGCGACGACGCAGGCGCCGGTCAGGGTGGCGACATCGATCACGGTGTCGGGCTCGAAGCGCTCGGCGTAGCTGAGGGCGTCGCACAGGATCAGCCGGCCTTCGGCGTCGGTATTGAGAATCTCGATGGTCTGGCCGGACAGCGAGGTGACGATGTCGCCGGGGCGGGTGGCGTTGCCGCCGGGCATGTTCTCGGTGGCCGGGATGAGCACCTTCAGGTTGAGCGGCAGCTTCATCCGGGCCGCCGCGACGATGGTGCCGAGCACGCTGGCGGCGCCGCACATGTCGTACTTCATTTCGTCCATCTCGGCGGCCGGCTTCAGCGAAATGCCGCCGGTGTCGAAAGTGACGCCCTTGCCGACCAGCACCAGCGGCTTGTCGTTGAGGCGGGCGCCCTGGTAACCGAGCACGATCAGCTTCGGCGGCTGGTGGGCGCCGTTGGCGACCGACAGCAGCGAGTGCATGCCGAGCTTTTCCATGTCGGCACGCTCGAGAATCTCGCAGGTGAGGCCCAGGTCGCCAGCCAGGGACTGTGCTCGGCTGGCGAGATAGGCCGGGTTGCAGACGTTCGGCGGCAGGTTGCCGAGATCCTTGGCCAGCGCCATGCCTTCGGCGATGGCCAGGCCCTGGGTCAAGGCTTCCTCGGCCTGGGCCAGCTCGTTGCGGCGCTCGACGCCGAGCGTCAGCTTGCGCAGCGGGCGGCGGACTTCGTTCTTCTTGCTCTTGAATTCCTCGAAGCGGTAGGTTGCGTCGAGGGCGACGATGGCGCTCTGACGGATGCGCCAGGCGATGTCGCGCTTCTTGACGGCCAGTTCGGTGAGGAAGATCGAAGCTTCGAAGGCGCCGGTCTCGTTCAGCGTCTTGACCGCGGCACGGATGGCCTGGCCGAATTCCTTTTCGCGGAAATCCTTTTCCTTGCCCAGGCCGACCAGCAGCACGCGGTCACACAGGGTGCCGGGGACGTTGTGCAGCAGCAGGGTGGTGCCGCTCTTGCCGTCCATGTCGCCGCGCCGGACGATGTCGCCGATATAGCCGCCGGCGGCCTTGTCGAGCAGTTCGGCCGGCAGGGTCAGTTTGCGCGCTTCGAAGACGCCGACCACGACACAGGCACTGCGCTGCTTCTCCGGGCTACCGCTTTTTATGCTAAATTCCACAGGCTGCTCCTGTTCGGGGAAATGTCGGTATCCGCAGGATTATCCCCGCATTTTTTTGGTTTCGTCAAAGCATGATATTCGAGCGCGCCGCCCGGCGCGAATTTGCCCAGGCAGCCGCCGGCATCAGCGTTGCGCTGCTGGCCATCCTGACTTCCACGCAGTTGATCCGTCTGCTCAAGGACGCGGCCGGCGGACGCATTGTGCCGGAAGCGGTGGCCTCGCTGCTCGGCTTCGCCGCCTTGAATTTCATGCCGGTTTTGCTGTCGCTGACGCTTTTCGTCGCGATTCTGCTCAGTTTGTCGCGCGCCTACCGCGATTCGGAAATGGTCATCTGGTTTACCAGCGGCCAGCCGCTGACGGCCTGGATGCGCCCGGTCTTGCGCTTCGCGCTGCCGATCGTCGGGGCGATTGCCCTGCTGTCATGGTTCCTGTCGCCCTGGGCCTATTACAGCCGCGACGAGTACAAGCAGAAGCTGTCGGCGCGCAGCGAACTGTCCCAGGTTTCGCCCGGCGCCTTCCAGGAAACCAGCGGCGGCCGGCGCATCCTGTTCGTCGAGGCCCTGGCCGATGACGCCAGCACGGTCGGCAACGTTTTCGTCGCCTCGGTGCAGGACGGCAAGCTCGGCGTGGTGATGTCCGACACCGGCCACCAGCGCATCGCCGAGAACGGCGACCGTTTCGTCGTGCTGGAAAGCGGTCGCCGCTACGAGGTCGAGCCGGGTACGCCGGAATTCAAGGTCATGGAGTTTCAGCGCTACCAGGTGCGCATCGAGGACGGCGAGGCCAAGCCGGTCGAGCGTTCGCCGAAGACGATGCCGATCACCGATCTGCTGTTCGACCGCAGCGAGCGGGCGCGCGGCGAACTGGTGTGGCGCATCGGCGTGCCGGTGTCGGCGCTGGTCCTGGCGCTGTTGGCGATCCCGCTCGGTTTCGTCAATCCGCGGGCGGGGCGTTCGGCCAATCTGCTGATCGCCATTCCGATCTATGCCATCTACAGCAATCTGCTGTCGGTCAGCCAGGCCTGGGTGGCGCAGGGCCGCCTGTCGTTCTGGATCGGCCTGTGGGCGGTCCATGCGCTGATGCTGCTGCCGCTGCTGGTGCTGTTCTTCCAGCGCATGAGCGTCGGCAATCCTTTCGCCCGGAGGCGGCGCTGATGTTTCGACTCAGCCTCTATCAGCGCTACATGATGCGCGAGGTCCTGGCGGCCGTTTTTCTCGTCCTGCTGGCTTTCCTGGTGTTGTTCAGCTTTTTCGACCTGATCAACGAGCTGCGCAACGTCGGCAGGAATTACGAGCTTGGGCAGGCCATCCTGACCGTCGTGCTCAATCTGCCCGGTCTGATTTACGAGTTGATTCCGATCGCGGCGCTGATCGGTACGCTGTACGCCTTGTCGACCCTGGCGCGGCATTCGGAAATCACCGTGCTGCGCGCTTCCGGCCTGGCCACCCGCGACCTGCTGCTGACCCTGTTCCGCGTCGCCGGCTTGCTGGCCCTGTTGACCTTCGCCGTCGGCGAGGCGCTGGTGCCGTTTTCCGAACGCGTCGGCAACGAAATCCGGGCCAAGGCAGTCAGCAAGGCCATCGCCCAGCAGGGGTTCACTTCCGGCCTGTGGGTCAAGGACGGCCGCAGTTTTATCAATATCCGCGTAGTGACTCCGGATTCGGTACTGCATCAGCTGCGCATCTACAAGTTCGACCAGAGCAATGTCCTTGAGTCGGTGACCGATGCCGAGGAAGGGCGCTTCGATGCCTCGGGCACCTGGTCGCTGAGCAATGTTTCGCGCACGACGCTGGTCGGCGACGTCGCCCGTGTCGAACGCCTGCCGAGCCTGAGCTGGACTTCGGCGGTGACGCCCGACCTGTTGTCGGTGCTGATGGTGGCGCCGGAGCGGATGACCCTGTTCGGACTGGTGAACTTCACCCGGCATCTGAGCGATAACCGGCAGCAAACCGAGCGCTATGAGATCGCCATCTGGAAAAAACTGGTCTATCCGCTGGCGGCGCTGGTCATGGTGGCGCTGGCCCTGCCTTTCGGCTACTCGCACAACCGGGTCGGCGGCGTCAGCCTGAAAATCTTCGCCGGCGTCATGCTTGGCATCCTGTTTTATGCCCTGAACGGTCTCTTTTCCAATCTCGGCATCATCAATTCCTGGCCGCCGTTCGCCAGCGCCACGGCGCCGTCGGCGCTGTTCATGCTGGCCGCGGCCGGCATGCTGTGGTGGGTCGAGCGGCGCTGATCAGGCTGGTGGCCGGCTGACGATGCGGCTGCCGGCGAGGCGGTCGTGCAGGAACTGGCGGTCGCGGTCGACCAGCGCCCACAGGATGCCGATGCCGAACAGCAGGATGCTCGGCCACGCGGCGAGATAGCGCAACACGGCCTGCAGCGGCCGTAGCGGTGCGCCGTCGGCATTGATCAGGCGCAATTTCCAGGTCTTCATCGGCAGGGTCTGGCCGCCATGCAGCCAGAACCAGACGAAGTAGGCCATCAGCAACAGCAGGACGTGCAGCCACAACAGGCGCGGACTGAAGCCGAGGCCGGCGCCAGCGAGCAAGGCTTGCGGCAGCCAGAAGCCGATCAGCAGTACGGCGAAGACGACCAGGCCTTCATAGAGCATGCTGGCCAGGCGCCGGCCGATGCCGGCGAGCGGCAACGCACTCATCGTGGCGAGCCTGGTGTTTCGGCGGCCGGCGTTTCCGCCGTCGGCGTCGTCGTGGCGGCTTCTTCAGCGATGGCCGGTTCGGTCGGCGGCATCAGCAGTTGCGCCGATTTGCCTTCTTCGCGCAGCCGCTGCCGCTCGGCGGCCGGCAGGCTGAGATAGGCCTTCCATTTTTCCTTGACGGTCTGTTTCTGTTCGGCCGGCAACTGGTTGAAATCCTTGTAAGTGTCACGGACCTGGGCGCGCTGGGCCGGCGTCATGCGCCCCCATTCCTGCATCCGCGCCTGCATGCGTTTCTGTTCCGCCGGCTGCATGCTTGGATAGCGCTCGGCGATGCCCAGCCACTGCTTCTTGCGCAGGCTGTCCATGGCATTCCAGTCCTTGGCCAGCGGCGCCAGGATATTTTTCTGGGGCCGGCTCAGTTGTGCCCAATCGGGCTGCGGCGGGGTGCCGATCAGGACGGTCGTCGGTGCTTCGGCCAGGACGCTGCCGCTCAGCAGCAGCCCGACAATCAATGGGCCGATGAGTCGTCTTTGAGCCATTCGAGGAATTCGCGGTCGAGGAAGGCTTCGGGCGGCAGGTCGTCGGACAGCAAGGCGGTGTCGACTGCCTCGATTTCATTGACGTACTCGACGCTGTGCCAGTAGAAGGACAGCCACATGCCGGTGATGAGGGCGATGGCGGCGAGGAAGGGCTTGACCCGGGCGAAATCGACGCCGGAGCGCAAGAGGACCGGCCAGTGCAGGCGCTCGCCGGTGCCGGCGAGCATCAGCTGCGGCGCTTCCTGTTTCTGCCGCGACAGCGCGAGGTGGCGCGCCGCCTCGAGGCGGCGGGTGGCCGCCGGCGGCATGTCGTTCAGTCCATGGTTCAGCACTTGCCGAATGCGGGAGGCGTAGCGTTGTTCGTTCATAGCTTGATACCTTTGGCCGATAGCGCGGCAGCCAGCGTGTGCGTGGCGCGGGAACAATGGGTCTTGACGCTGCCTTCCGAGCAGCCCATCGCGGCTGCGGTTTCGGCAACGTCCATGTCCTCCCAGTAACGCATGATGAAGGCTTCGCGTTGACGCGTCGGCAGTTTTTTTATTTCCTCGTCGATGACGTTCAGGGTTTGCGCTTGCAGCAGCTTGCTTTCCGGGGTCTTGGGGCCGCCATCGTCGACGTCCACGGTCAGCGTTTCGAGCGGGTCGTGGTCTTCATCGTCGTCCGAGGAGAAGGCCGAGAGCAGGGTGGTCCACATCGAGCGCACCTTGCTGCGCCGATAGAAGTCGCGGATGGTGTTCTGCAGGATGCGCTGGAAGAGCATGGGAAACTCTTCCTCCGGTCGGTCGCCGTATTTCTCGGCCAGCTTCAACATCGAATCCTGGACGATGTCGAGGGCGGTTTCCTCCTCATGGACGGCGAACATGGCCTGTTTGAAGGCGCGCCTTTCGACCGACTCGAGGAAGCTGGAAAGTTGTCGGGGTGAGGCCAGAAACGTCTCGTCCAGTGAAAGCCGGGTAGGCTGGGGGTTGCGCCGGCAAACCTTGACCGGGAATGGGCGCTCGATTAAGGTTACGCCCTTTAAGCAACAGCTTTTTTGGGCTCAAGAATGATGATCAGCGGTGCGGAAATTGTAATCAGGTGCCTGCAGGAAGAAAAGGTCGATTGTGTTTTCGGTTACCCCGGCGGGTCCGTTCTGCACATTTACGACGCGCTGTTCAAGCAGGACGAGGTCAAGCACATTCTGGTCCGTCACGAGCAGGCCGCGGTCCACGCCGCCGACGCCTATTCGCGTTCGTCGCAGAAGGTCGGCGTGGCGCTGGTGACGTCCGGCCCCGGCGTGACCAACACGGTGACCGGCATCGCCACCGCCTACATGGACTCCATCCCGATGGTCGTGCTGTGCGGCCAGGTGCCGACCCAATACATCGGTCAGGATGCCTTCCAGGAATGCGACACCGTCGGCATCACCCGGCCCTGCGTCAAGCACAATTTCCTGGTCAAGGATGTCAAGGACCTGGCCGTCACCATCAAGAAGGCTTTTCACATCGCCGCCACCGGCCGTCCCGGTCCGGTCGTGGTCGACATTCCCAAGGACGTCACCGCCCAGATGGCCGAGTTCGACTATCCGAAGTCGATCCAGATGCGTTCCTACAATCCGGTGGTCAAGGGTCATCTCGGCCAGATCAAGAAGGCCGTGCAGATGCTGCAGGAAGCCAAGCGGCCGATCATCTACACCGGCGGCGGCCTGATCCTGTCGGAAGCGTCCGAGAAGCTGACGCAGCTGGCCCGCAAGCTCGATTTCCCGGTCACCAACACCCTGATGGGCCTCGGCGGTTATCCGGCGACCGACCGCCAGTTCGTCGGCATGCTCGGCATGCACGGCACCTTCGAAGCCAACAATGCGATGCATTACGCCGACGTGATCCTCGCCGTCGGCGCCCGCTTCGACGACCGCGTGATCGGCAACCCCGAGCATTTCGGCGAAGAGAAGCGGCGCATCATCCACATCGACATCGACCCGTCGTCGATCTCCAAGCGCGTCAAGGTCGACGTGCCGATCGTCGGCAACGTCGCCGACGTGCTCGACGAAATGCTCAAGCTGATGGACGGCGGCATCAAGACCGATCCGGAAGTGGCCGACTGGTGGAAGCAGATCGACGCGTGGCGCGGCCGCAAGTCGCTGGCCTACCGCCAGAGCGAGCACATCATGCCGCAGTTCGTCGTCGAGAAATTGTACGAAGTGACCGGCGGCGACGCCTTCGTCACCTCCGACGTCGGCCAGCACCAGATGTTCGCCGCGCAGTACTACAAGTTCGACAAGCCGCGCCGCTGGATCAATTCCGGCGGCCTCGGCACCATGGGCGTCGGCCTGCCGTACGGCATGGGCGTGCTGATGGCCAACCCGGATGCGCAGGTCGCCTGCATCACCGGCGAAGGCTCGATCCAGATGTGCATCCAGGAAATGTCGACCTGCAAGCAGTACGGCTTCCCGATCAAGATCATCAACCTGAACAACGGCATGCTCGGCATGGTCCGCCAGTGGCAGGAGATGTTCTATTCCAAGCGCTATTCCCAGTCCTACGTCACCTCGCTGCCCGATTTCGTCAAGCTGGCCGAATCCTACGGCCATGTCGGCATGCGCATCGAGAAGCCGGAAGACGTCGAGCCGGCGCTGAAGAAGGCCTTCACCGAGCACAAGGACGACTTGGTGTTCATGGATTTCATCATCGACCCGGCGGCCAACGTCTTCCCGATGGTCGCCGCCGGCAAGGGCCTGACCGAAATGATCCTCGCCGAAGAACTGTAAGCGGGGAAGGAAAAAGAAAAATGCGACACATCATTTCCATCCTGATCGAAAACGAATCGGGCGCGCTGTCCCGCGTCGCCGGGCTGTTCTCCGCCCGCGGCTACAACATCGAATCGCTGACCGTGGCACCGACGGAAGATCCCTCGCTGTCGCGGATGACCATCCTGACCTGGGGCTCGGACGACGTGCTCGAACAGATCACCAAGCAGCTCAACAAGCTGGTTGATGTCGTCAAGGTGGTCGATCTCTCCGAGGCCCCTCACGTCGAACGCGAACTGATGCTGATCAAGGTTCGCGCCACCGGCAAGGACCGCGAAGAGATGAAGCGGATGGCCGACATTTTCCGCGGCCGCATCATCGACGTCACCGAGACGACTTATGTCATCGAGTTGACCGGTGCCAGCTCCAAGCTCGATTCCTTCATCGCCGCCCTGGATGGCGGCCTGATTCTCGAAACGGTGCGTACCGGCGTTTGCGGCGTGGGCCGCGGCGACCGCATTCTTAAAGTCTAACTATCTGTACATAAAGAGGATTTCATGAAAGTTTATTACGACAAGGACGCCGACCTCTCCCTGATCAAGGGCAAGAAGGTCACCATCGTGGGTTACGGTTCGCAGGGCCATGCCCATGCCCAGAACCTCAAGGACTCCGGCGTCAAGGTCACGGTCGGCCTGCGCAAGGACGGCGCTTCCTGGAAGAAGGCCGAAGCCGCCGGCCTGAAGGTCGAGGAGATCGCCAAGGCGGTCAAGGGCGCCGACGTCGTCATGATCCTGCTGCCGGACGAGAACATTCCGCAGGTGTACAACGAGGAAGTCGCGCCGAACCTGAAGAAGGGCGCCGCCCTGGCTTTCGCCCACGGCTTCAACGTGCATTACAACCAGGTCGTGCCGCGCGCCGACGTGGATGTGATCATGGTCGCCCCGAAGGGTCCCGGTCACACCGTGCGTTCCGAGTACCTGAAGGGCGGCGGCGTGCCGTCGCTGATCGCCGTGTACCAGGACAAGACCGGCAAGGCCAAGGACATCGCCCTGTCCTACGCCGCGGCCAACGGCGGCACCAAGGGTGGCGTCATCGAGACCAACTTCCGCGAAGAAACCGAAACCGACCTCTTCGGCGAGCAGGCCGTGCTCTGCGGCGGCGCCGTCGAGCTGGTCAAGATGGGCTTCGAGACCCTGGTCGAAGCCGGCTACGCGCCGGAAATGGCCTATTTCGAGTGCCTGCACGAACTGAAGCTGATCGTCGACCTGATGTACGAAGGCGGCATCGCCAACATGAACTATTCCGTCTCCAACAACGCGGAATACGGCGAATATGTCACCGGCCCGAGAGTCGTCACCGACGAGACCAAAAAAGCCATGCGCGCATGCCTGAAAGACATCCAGACCGGCGAATACGCCAAGAGCTTTATCCTGGAAAGCAAAGCTGGCGCACCGACCCTCATCTCCCGCCGCCGTCTGAACGCCGAGCACCAGATCGAAGTCGTCGGCGCCAGACTGCGCGGCATGATGCCCTGGATCACCCAGAACAGGCTGGTAGACCAGAGCAAGAACTGATCTTTATGTCTCACCAGAAAGCCCGGCTATTTAAAAGCCGGGCTTTTTTGTCGCCACCCGCATTACAATGTAGGCTGCCCTTATATTCAACCATCAGGAACTTATGGCGTCCCTCTCATCCGAGCCGACAAAACATACGCCCATGATGCAGCAGTACCTGCGCATCAAATCCGAACATGCGGACAAGCTGCTGCTTTACCGCATGGGCGACTTTTACGAGCTTTTTTATGATGATGCCGTCCACGCGGCCCGCCTTCTCGGCATTACGCTGACCCAGCGCGGCACTTCCGGCGGCCAACCCATCAGCATGGCCGGGGTGCCCTTCCACTCCATTGAGCAGTACCTGGCACGGCTGGTTGCCGCAGGTGAATCCGTTGCCATCTGCGAACAGATTGGCGACCCCGCCACCAGCAAGGGGCCGGTTGAGCGCAAGGTCGTTCGCATTGTCACTCCCGGAACACTGACGGACGCCGGACTCCTCCCGGAAAAAGCCGACCGGCCGCTGCTGGCCCTGTCTGTCACGCGGGAACGGAAAAATCCCACTTTGTCCCTGGCCTGGCTTTCCCTTTCCGGCGGCATCATCCGCCTCCTGGAAATCCGCCCGGATGAAAAAAACCTGCCCGCCCGTATCCTGCAGGAAACCGAACGGATCGGCCCTGCTGAAATCCTCCTGCCGGAAGATACCGCCGCCCTCTTTCCTGATACCATCCCGGGCCGCGTTGTCACCGTGCCTGACTGGCATTTTGATGCGGACAGCGGAAAAAAATCGCTTCTGGTGCAAATGGGCACCACCACACTGGATGGCTTTGGCGCACAGGGACTGACAGCCGCTACCGGCGCGGCAGGCGCGCTTCTTCGTTATGCTGCTTCCACCCAGTCGCAGGGACTCCAGCATGTCCGGCAGATCATTGTCGAGGCTGAAGGGGATTTCATCGGCATGGATGCGGCGACCCGGCGCAATCTGGAACTGACGGAACCCATCCGGTCAGGCGAAAACGGCGCGGCTTCCCCAACGCTCTTTTCCGAACTGGATCACTGCTGCACCGCAATGGGTTCGCGGCTGCTGCGGCACTGGCTGCATCAT
>JAVBRT010000049.1:0-12628 GCA_031547725.1 Azonexus sp.
GGTGATCGGACGCGTCGACGACGTGATCAACGTCTCCGGCCACCGCCTCTCGACCGCCGAGGTCGAGTCGGCGCTGGTTTCGCACCCGCGCGTTGCCGAGTCGGCGGGGATCGGCCAGGCCGACGACGACACCGGCCAGTCGATTTGCGCCTTCGTCACGCTCGAGGGCGACCAGGACGGCGACGACGAGCTGGTGGCTGAGCTGCGCGAGCACGTCGCCCAGCGGATTGGCAAGCTCGCGCGCCCGAAGCGCATCGTCTGGGCCGACGATCTGCCCAAGACCCGCTCCGGCAAGATCATGCGCCGCCTGCTGCGCGGCCTGGCCAAGGGCGAGGAGCTGACGCAGGACACCTCGACGCTGGAAAACCCGGCGATCCTGGAGCAGTTGAAGGGCTAAGGCGGTTTGCCGGGTTTGGCCGCCAGGCCGGACCCGGTACCGCCGAACATGCTGGAACCCGGCTCCGGCCCAGCCAGTGTCCGGGGCAACGAATTACGGCGGGAACGACGTTCCCGCCACCGATCAGGAAGCGGTGGCTTGCCACGCCGCCTCTGCAAATACAAAAGGGCAAGGAGGAGACGATGGCCGTCCACAAGGCGGCCTCCCGTGTGGTCGCATCAGACTGCATGCCAACAACGGCTGGCACGCTTGCGTGTCAGCCGTTGTCATTTCACGGAGGGATCGATGAAACGCGCTAGTCCGACCCGGCAGCGGCTCGCGGCGCTCGGGCTGCTCGGTATCCCGTTGCTGACCTATCCGCTGGTGGCCTTGCCGGAGGGCGGCCTGGCCGACATCCCGGCCGGCTATCTCTACCTGTTCGGTGTCTGGGCCGGGCTGATCGTCATGGCGGCGCTGGTCGCCGAGCGGCAGGGGAAGAAGTAATTGCTGTCCGGCTGGTTCGTCGCGCTGCTGTCGGCCGCCTATCTCGCACTGCTCTTCGCTGTCGCCCGCTTCGGCGACGCCCGGGCGGACAGCGGCCGCTCGATCATCAGCGCCAACGTCTATGCCTTGTCGCTGGCGGTGTACTGCACTTCGTGGACCTTCTTCGGCAGCGTCGGCCGGGCGACGTCCGGCGGCCTCTCCTTCCTCACCATCTACCTCGGGCCGACGCTGATGCTCCTGTGCGTCGGGGTCATCGTCAAGATGATCCGCATCAGCAAGGCCTATCGCATCACCTCGATCGCCGACTTCATCGCCTCGCGCTACGGCAAGAGCCAGTTGCTGGCCGGCCTCGTCACCGTCATCGCGGTGATCGGCGTCGTGCCCTACATCGCGCTGCAACTGAAGGCGGTCGCCGCCAGCCTCGACGTGCTGTTCGCCGAGTCGGGGCATGCCGAATTCTTCTGGGGACTCGACTCGACCTTCCTGATCGCCGTCGTGCTGGCCTTGTTCACCATCCTTTTCGGCACCCGCCATCTCGATGCCACCGAGCGCCACGAAGGCCTGGTCGCCGCCATCGCCTTCGAGTCGGTGGTCAAGCTGGTGGCCTTCATCGCCGTCGGCCTGTTCGTCACCTACGGCCTGTTCGGCGGTCTTTCCGACCTGTTCGCGCGAGCGGCGGCCAGCCCCGAACTGGGACGCCTGCTGCGCCACGATCCGGCCCGCGCCGGCACCTGGGCGGCGCTGGTCCTGGTGTCGGGGCTGTCCATCATCCTGCTGCCGCGCCAGTTCCAGATCATCGTCGTCGAGAACGTCGACGAATCGCATCTCAAGCGCGCCGTCTGGCTGTTTCCGCTCTACCTGCTGCTAATCAACATCTTCGTGCTGCCCCTGGCCATCGGCGGCTTGCTGCACGACGGCGGCCAGGGCGTCAATCCCGACACCTTCGTGCTGACCCTGCCGCTCGCCCACGGCGCCGAGGCGCTGGCCCTGCTGGCCTTCATCGGCGGCCTGTCGGCGGCGACCGGGATGGTCATCGTCGAGACCATCGCCCTGTCGACGATGGTCTGCAACGACCTGGCGATGCCGCTGCTGCTGCGCTCGCCGTGGCTGCGGGCGGCCCGCCGCCAGGATCTGTCGGGCCTGTTGATCGGCATCCGGCGGGCGGCCATCGCGCTGATCCTGCTGCTCGGCTACATCTACTTCCGCGCCGCCGGCGAGGCCTATGCCCTGGTCGGCATCGGGCTGATCTCCTTCTCCGCCGTCGCCCAGTTCGCGCCGGCGCTGTTCGGCGGCCTGTACTGGAAGCAGGGCACGCGGAGCGGGGCGGTGGCCGGGCTGACGGCCGGCTTCGCCGTCTGGTTGTACACGCTGCTGCTGCCGTCCTTCGCCAAGTCCGGCTGGATCGACCCGGGCTTCGTCGAGCAGGGTCTGTTCGGCTTGGCGTGGCTCAAGGCCCAGGCCCTGTTCGGCCTGCATGGATTGGACGAAATCTCGCACTGCCTGTGGTGGAGCCTGCTTGCCAACGTCGCCTGCTACGTCGCGGTATCGCTCGGCACCACGCCCGATGCCGTGGCCGCCAGCCAGGCCGAGCGCTTCGTCGATATCTTCCACCACGGCCGGCGCGATGCCGATGCCCGGCTGTGGCGCGGCAAGACCTCGCTCGGGGCGGTGGTCGAACTGCTCGAACGTTTCCTCGGCACCGCCCGCGCCGGCCAGCAACTGGCCGCCCACGCCCAGGCGCGCGGCCTGGGCGACTGGCGGGAACTGCCGGCCGACGCCGCCTTCGTCCATTTCGCCGAGGCCGAACTGGCCGGCGCCATCGGTTCGGCCAGCGCCCGGGTCATGGTCGCCTCGGTGGTGCAGGAGGAGGATCTCGGGCTGGAGGAGGTGCTCGACATCCTCGACGAGGCGACCCAGGTGCGCGCCCACAGCCGCGAACTGGAAGCCAAGCAGCGGCAGCTGGAGGCGGCGACGGCAGAACTGCGGGCGGCCAACGACCGCCTGCGCGAACTCGATCTGCTCAAGGACGATTTCATCTCGACCGTGACCCACGAACTGCGCACGCCGCTGACCTCGATCCGGGCGCTGTCGGAGATGCTGCACGAAGACCCGCGCATCGAACTGAGCGACCGCAAGCGCTTCCTCGGCATCATCGTCAACGAGGCCGAGCGCCTGACCCGCCTGATCAACCAGGTACTCGACATGGCCAAGCTCGAATCCGGCCGCGCCGAATGGACCACCGGCGACGTCGACATCGGCGAGGTGGCGCGCGAGGCGATGGATTCGCTCGGCCAGCTGTTCCGCGACAAGGGCGTGGCGCTCGATTACGAGCTGCCGGCGCGGGGTCCGGTGGTGCTCGCCGACCGCGACCGGCTGATGCAGGTGATGATCAACCTGTTGTCGAACGCGGTGAAATTCGCCCCCGACCGCGGCGGCCGGGTCCGCGTCACGGTCGGCATCGACGGCGGGCAGGCGCGGGTGGCGGTGGCCGACAACGGCCCCGGCCTGACGTCCGAGGAGTGCGCCGTCGTCTTCGAAAAATTCCGCCAGGGCGGCAACACGCTGACCGGAAAGCCGCAGGGGACGGGCCTCGGCCTGCCCATCAGCCGGCAGATCGTCGAGTATTTTGGTGGTAACCTCTGGGCGGAAAGCCGGCCCGGCGAGGGAGCCTGTTTCATCTTCACGGTGCCCTTGCCGGTACCGGAACAATAACAAGGGAGACTTAACTGATGGCGCGCAAAATTCTGATCGTCGACGATGAACCCAACATCGTCATCTCGCTGGAATTCCTGCTGAAAAAGGAAGGTTTCGCGGTCGCCGTCGCCGGCGACGGCGAGGAGGCGCTGGCCCAGGTCGCCGCCTTCGATCCCGATCTGCTGCTGCTCGACGTGATGATGCCGAAGAAATCCGGCTTCGAGGTCTGCGAGGCGCTGCGCGCCGACCCGCGGCACGCCGGCCTGCTGATCCTGATGCTGACCGCCAAGGGGCGCGACACCGAGGTCGCCAAGGGCCTGGCCATCGGCGCCGACGCCTACATGACCAAGCCGTTCTCGACCAAGGAACTGATCGCCAAGGTCAAGGACCTGCTCGGCGTCGCCTGACGCCGGCGCGCCGCCCGCCCGCCGGGCGGCGCGCGCCTTTCCGATCTGGGATGAATGCCATGAAGGCCAAGTACCGTTTCCTGCTCGCCGTCGTCGTTCTCGGCCTGCTGATGACCGGGCCGTTCGTCGTCACCTCCTTCCTCGTCTGGCTGGACATGAAGGATGCCGAGCGCGACCTGTTGACCCAGCTGCTGCTGTCCCGCCTGCCGGTGGGCACGTTGATGACCCTGTTCGGCTTCGCCATCGGCGTCGGCGTGCTGCACAAGCTGTTCAAGCATTACGTCGAGGGGCTGCTGCGCATGGCCGAGACGCTGCGCCTGATGTTGAGCGCCAACCGCAATTTCCGCGTCGGCCTCGAAGGGCCGCCGGAAGTCCAGCAACTGGCCTGCGCCGCCAACGACCTGGCGGCGCAGCGCGACGCGCTGATGGACGACGTCGATGCCCAGGTCGCCCGGGCCAAGGCCTCGGTCGAGGAGGAGAAGAACCGCCTCGCCGCGCTGATGTCGGAACTGGCCCAGGCCGTGGTGGTGTGCAATCTCGACGGCCGCATCCTGCTCTACAACAACCGCGCCCGCCTGCAGTTCAAGGCCCTGGCCCAGGGGCCGACCTCGGTCTCGGGGGGAGCGTTGATCGGGCTCGGCCGCTCGATCCATTCGATTCTCGAAAAGAGCCAGGTCGAGCACGCGCTCGAAGTCATCCGCCAGCGCCTGGCGGCCGGCAAGACGGCGCTGGCCAACTTCGTCACCACCACGCGCGGCGGCCAGCTGCTGCGCGTGCAGATGGTGCCGGTGCCGGCTTCCGGCGGCGAGGGCGAGGCCAGCCTGTCGGGCTACGTGCTGACGGTCGAGAACATCACCCGCAACATCGAGCAGGAAGCCCGCCGCGACCAGGCGCTGCATGCGCTGACCGAGGGCAGCCGGGCGGCGCTGGGCAGCATCCGCGCGGCGGTCGGCAACCTGATCGACTACCCGGACATGGAGGCGGAACTGCGCGAGCGCTTCGTCACCGTCGTCGCCGACGAAGCCGCCAGGATGTGCCAAAGCCTCGACCGGACGATGGCCGATTTCTCCGACTCGATGAAGACGCGCTGGCCGCTTGAGGACGTGCTCGGCATCGACCTGATCGCCGCCGCCCAGCGGCGCATCGGCGACAAGCTGGGCCTGCCGACGAAGACCGAGGAACTCGACGACGCCTTGTGGATCAAGGCCGACAGCTTCTCGCTGGTGTTCGCCGTGGCCTTCCTGGCCGGCAAGCTGCAGGACCACTACGCGCCGCGCGAACTGCGCTTCCGCCTGAGTTCGGAAGGCAAGCTCGCTTACCTCGACCTGATCTGGGCCGGTCCGGCGATGTCGTCCGAGACCTTCTACACCTGGGAAATGGACAACATGCACGTCGGCGGCGAGAGCTCGCCGCTGTCGCTGCGCGAGGTCGTCGACCGGCACGGCGGCGAAATCTGGTATCAGCGCGAGAAGGCGGCGCACCGCGCCTTCTTCCGCTTCGTGCTGCCGGTGGCGACGCCCGAGGTCGAGGCCGAGGCGGAAGACCGCAAGCGCGGCACCGGACGGCCGGAATACTACGATTTCGACCTGTTCAACTTCGCCGACAAGTCGGTCGACCTCGACCGCAAGCTGTCCGAGCTGACCTACACGGTGTTCGATACCGAGACCACCGGCCTCGATCCGTCGAACGGCGACGAAATCATCCAGGTCGGCGCCGCCCGCATCGTCAACAACCGCCTGCTGCGCCAGGAAGTGTTCGACCAGATCGTCGATCCGGAAATGCCGCTCAAGCCGGAATCGATCCCGATCCACGGCATCACCGAGGACATGGTGCGCGGCAAGCCGAACATCGACATCGTCCTGCCGGCCTTCCACGAGTTCTGCGAAGACACCGTGCTGATCGCTCACAACGCCGCCTTCGACATGCGTTTTCTGCAATTGAAGGAGGAGCGCACCGGTCTGCGTTTCGCCCAGCCGGTGCTCGACACCCTGCTGCTGTCGGCGGTGGTGCATCCCAACCAGGAGTCGCACAAGCTCGACGCCATTCTCGAACGCCTGGGCGTGCACATCGACACCCGCCACAACGCGCTGGAAGATGCCCTGGCGACCGGCGAGGTCTTCCTCAAGCTGTTGCCGTTGCTGGAAGAGCAGGGCATCGTCACCGTCCGCCAGGCGCTCGAAGCCTCCGAGAAGACCTACTTCGCTCGTATTAAGTACTAGCCCATGGACGCCGCCGGGGTCATGTTGCCGTGCGCTGAACAGCAACGGCTATGGCACGACCTGGGAGCGCTCGATGCGCTCGATGCGCTCGATGCGGCGCCGGCCCTGGCCGCCCGCCTGCGCCGCTTCCTGCTGACCCTGGCCGGGCAGGGGCTGGACGGCTTGGCGTTGTCGCGGTTGGTGTCGCAATGCAACGACCGGCTCAGCCAGCGGCTGATCGCGCTGACGGCACGGCGTCATCGCCTGCCGCCGGTCGAGTGGTGCTGGCTGGCGCTTGGCTCGGAAGGTCGCTTCGAGCAGACCTTCGTCACCGACCAGGACAACGGCCTGGTCTTCAACGCCAGCGACGACCGCGAGGCCGAAGCGCTGCGGGCGTTGTTCCTGCCCTTCGCCGTCGAGGTCAACCAGCGCCTCGCCGATTGCGGCTTTACCCTGTGCAGCGGCCAGATCATGGCCGGCAATCCGGACTGCTGCCTGTCCTTCGACGAGTGGCGGGAACGCTTCATCGAATGGGTGCGGCGGCCGGACCCGCTGGCCCTGCTCAACGCCACCATCTTCTTCGACCTGCGCCCGTTGTTCGGGGCGTGCGAGTTCGGCGAGCGTCTGCGTTCGCTGATCCTCGACCTGACCGCCGACACGCCGGCCTTCCAGCATCTGATGGCGGCCAACGCCCTGCAGGTTCACGTGCCGCTCAATTTCCGCGGCGAGGTGGCGAACGGCGAGGGCGGCAGGCTCGACCTGAAGAAAGCCGGCACCCGCCTGTTCGTCGATGCGGCGCGCATCTTCGCGCTGGCGGCCGGGTCGCGCGCGGTCAACACCGGCGACCGGCTGCGCGCCACGGCCGCCAAGGTCGGTCTGGCGCCGCGTGAGGTGGCCGGCATCGAAGCAGCCTTCGCCCATCTGCTGCGCCTGCGTCTGGCGCAGCAGGCGGCGGCCGGCGATGGTCCGCCGGCCGGGCTCGACCCGGCCAGCCTGCATGCGGTCGATGCCGTTATCCTGCGCGAGGCGCTGCACCAGGCACGGCGTCTGCAGCAACGTCTCAAGCTAAACTACGCACTGTAAATAAGAGGGGATGGCACAAACATGTCCGAGAGCATGACTGACAAACGGGAAGAACCGACTGTCGCCCAGCTTGGCGACCAGTTGCGCGACGAGGGGCGGCGGCGGATGGCCGGCAACACCCAGGCTTTCCTGCGCAAGCATGCGCCGTTCGACAAGATGTCGGCGGTGGCGCTGCAGACCTTCGCCGACAAGGCGCAGATCGCCTTCTATCCGGCCGGCAGCGAAATCGTCGGGCCGGCCGCCGGCAACGTCCGCTACTTCTACCTGGTCGAATCCGGCAAGGTGCAGGCGCGCCAGGCCGGCGAGGTGGCGGTGACCGAATATTCCATCCTCACCCTGGGCGCCGGCGAGAGCTTCCCGATCGGCGCCGTTACCGCCGGCCGGCCGTCGACCAACATCTACACGGCGCTCGAGGACACCTTCTGCTACCAGCTGCCGGCCGAGGATTACCTCGGGCTGATGGCCAGCAGCCCGGAATTCAACCTGTTCTGCACGCAGTACATCGCCAGCCTGCTCGACCAGTCGCGGCGCCAGTTGCAGCAGCAGTTCGCGCAGAAGGCCAGCGAGCAGCAGACGCTCAATTCGCCGCTCGAAGGGATCGGCGCCCGCGACCCTTTGGCGGTCCGCCCCGAGACGCCGCTGCGCGAGGCGCTGGAAACCATGTCGCGGGCCGGCGTCGGCTCGATCATCATCACCGATGCCGAACGCAAGCCGCTCGGCATCTTCACCCGTAGCGACGTGCTCGACCGTGTCGTGCTCGCCGACCTGCCACTCGACGCGCCGATCAGCCAGGCCATGTCGGCCGAGCCGTTCACGCTCGGCGAGCACGCCACCGCTTACGATGCCATGCTCGGCATGGCCACCCACGGCATCCGCCACGTGCTGGTCACCGACCATGTCGGGCGCCTTTCAGGCATTGTTTCCGAGCGCGACCTGTTCGCCTTGCAGCGCGTCGGCCTGCGCCAGATTCGTCAGGCCATCGAGTCGGCGCCCGATGTCGAGGCGCTCAAGCGCTCGGCGGCCGACGTCCGCCAGTTGGCGTTCAACATGCTGGCCCAGGGCATCGGGGCCGAGCAGCTGACGCAGTTCATCTCGGCCTTGAACGATGCGCTGACGCGGCGCGTCATCCAGCTCAATCTCGACCGCCACAGTTTCGCCGGCATCGACTGGGCCTGGCTGGCCTTCGGCTCGGAAGGGCGCGACGAGCAGACCTTCAGCACCGACCAGGACAACGGCATCGTGTTCGCGGTGCCAGCCGGCGAGGACAAGGCGGCGCTCAAGGAACGCTTCCTGGCCTTCGCGCTGGATACCAACCAAGCGCTCGACGCCGTCGGCTTTCCGCTGTGCAAGGGCAATATCATGGCCAGCAACCCGCAGTGGTGCATGACGCTCGACGAATGGAAGGACCAGTTCAGCGACTGGATCCGCAAGCCGGAGCCGACCGCGCTGCTCAACGCCACGATCTTCTTCGACTTCCGCCCGCTGTTCGGCAAGAGCGAGCTGGCCGACAGCATGCGCCGCCATCTGCTGGCGCAGGCGGCGGCTTCGCCGATCTTCCTGCAGGCGATGGCGCGCAACGCACTCGACGTCGGCCCGCCGCTGGGCAAGATCCGCGATTTCGTCACCGATCTCGAACCCGACCATCCCGGCAAGATCGACCTGAAGAAATACGGCTCGCGTATCTTTGTCGACGTCGCCCGCATCTACGCGCTGGCCACCGGCGTGCACAACACCAATACCCTGCAACGTCTGCGCCTGGCTTCGCAACGCCTGTCGACCAAGGCCGAGGAAGTCAATGCCGTGCTCGACGGCCTCAACTTCATCCAGTTGCTGCGCCTGCAACATCAATATCTGGAAGGCGAGCCGGGGCGCCAGGGCGACAACCTGATCGATCCGGACAAGCTCAACGAGCTGGACCGCCGCATTCTCAAGGAATCCTTCCGCCAGGCGCGCAAGATCCAGTCGCGCCTGAAGCTCGATTACCAGGTGCAGTGATCATGTTCGGGATCAAAAAATTCCTGTTCCGCGACGCGGTGTCCGGACACCTGCCGGAAGACGTGCAGGCTGGCCTCGCCGCCTGGCGCGAGAGCGCGCCGCCGTCGCTGGATGAGGTGCATTTCCACACCCGCTACCTCGTCGTCGATATCGCGACCAGCGGTGCGGAGCCGGAAAACGGCAGCCTGCTCGGCATTGCCGCGAGCGCCGTGCGCCGTTCGGCCATCGCGCCGGATGACACGCTGTACGTCGATCTCGATGGCCCGGCGGCAGAGAGCGGGGCGGTCGAGCGCAGGCTGCTGGCTTTTCTGCAGTATGCCGCCAAGGCGCCGCTGGTTACCTACCATGTTCCCTATGTCGGCGGTTTTCTGCTGCGTGCTTGCAAGGAGCGCCTGGGCGTCGATTTTCAACCGCAGTGGATCGATCTTGCCTGGCTGTTGCCGGCGATGTTCGGTGACAAGGGCAGCACCGTGCTGCCGCTCGACCACTGGCTGGAGACGTTCGGGCTCGATGCCGGCAGCGGCCGGCGCGATGCCATGGAGAACGCGCTGCTGCTCGCTCGGCTGTTGCAGATGCTGCTGACCCGGGCGGGCAGCAAGGATATCGACTCGGCAGCCCGCCTGATAGCGGAATCGCGCGCCAGCAGCTTCCTGCGCCGGATCAGCTGAAGCGGGACGGATGCTCGCTTCCTTGTCCCGGCTGCAGCGCTACTACCTGGGGTATACCGGGTGCTTCCTGCTGTTCGTGCTGCTGCTCGCCGTCCTCGAACATCAGGGCATGCCGCCGCGCTGGGTCGGCTACGCCTTCCTGTTTTTCACCCTCTCGACCTACGCCGCCATCGGCATCGCCAGCCGGACCTCCGACGTCACCGAGTACTACGTCGCCGGCCGCCGCATTCCGGCCTTCTTCAACGGCATGGCCACCGGCGCCGACTGGATGAGCGCCGCTTCCTTCATGGGCCTGGCCGGCACCCTGTACCTCTCGGGTTTCCAGGGGCTGGCCTACATCATCGGCTGGACCGGCGGCTTCGTGCTGGTCGCCCTGCTGCTGGCGCCCTACCTGCGCCGCTTCGGCCAGTACACCATTCCCGATTTCCTCGGCGCCCGCTACGGCGGCAGCGCGGTGCGGCTGGTCGCCGCCGCCGCCGCCATCCTCGCTTCCTTCGTCTACGTCGTGGCGCAGATCTACGGCGTCGGCGTCATCACCAGCCGCTTCGTCAGCCTGCAGTTCGAGATCGGCGTTTTCGTCGGCCTCGCCGGCATCCTCGTCTGCTCCTTCCTCGGCGGCATGCGGGCGGTGACCTGGACGCAGGTGGCGCAGTACGTGATCCTGATCGTCGCCTACCTCGTGCCGGTCGCCATCCTGTCCTACAACGTCACCGGCGTCGCCGTGCCGCAGCTGGTCTACGGCCAGGTGTTGAAGGAGGTGACGCAACTGGAGGCGCGCCTGTTCGACACCGACGCCGAGCGGCAGGCCCGCGCGCTTTACCGCGAGCGGGCCGACCTCTATGCGCGGAAGATCATGCAGTTGCCGCACTCTCTGACACACGAGCGCGACGCCCTGGCGCACGAGATCAACCGGCTCAAGGCCACCGACGCGCAGATGCGCGACATCGTCGCCCTGGAACGGCAGCGCCGCGAGCTGCCGCAGGATCCGGAGCAGGCGCGGGCGATCTGGGAAAAGGAGATGTTCGCCGCCATCGAGCGCAGCAAGCCGCCGCTGCGCCATGCCGAGGCCTTCCCCGGCGATACGGCGGAGCAGCAATTGCCGCAGCGCATCAACTTCGTCGCCCTGATCTTCTGCCTGACCATCGGCACGGCCGCCCTGCCGCACGTGCTGATCCGCTTCTACACCACGCCGTCGGTGCGCCAGGCGCGCGAATCGGTGTTCTGGTCGCTGCTCTTCATCCTGATCCTGTACATGACGGCACCGGCTTACGCGGTCTTCGCCAAGTTCGAGGTGCTCAGCCACCTGGCCGAAATTCCCATCGCCAAGCTGCCCGGCTGGGTCGCGGCGTGGACCAAGGTCGGGCTGGTCAGCATCGAGGACATCAACCGCGACGGCATCCTGCAACTGGCCGAACTGTCGCTGAATCCGGACGTGATCGTGCTGGCGACGCCGGAAATCGCCGGCATGCCCTACGTCGTCTCCGGCCTCGTCGCCGCCGGCGCCCTGGCCGCCGCCTTGTCGACCGCCGACGGCCTGCTGCTGACCATCACCAGTTCGCTGTCGCACGACGTCTACTACCGCATCCTGCGCCCGGGCGCCTCGACCCAGTTGCGCCTGGTCATCTCCAAATCGATGCTGCTGCTGGTCGCCGTGCTGGCCGCCATGGTTGCGGCCGAGAAACCCGGCACCATCCTGTCGATGGTCGCCTGGGCCTTCTCCATCGCCGGCTCGGCGCTGTTCCCGGCCCTGGTCCTCGGCATCTTCTGGCGCCGCACCACCCGTGCCGGCGCGCTCGCCGGCATGCTGGTCGGCATGCTGCTGACGATCTACTACATCTTCCGCCTCGAATTCGACGGCATTCCCTGGCTGGCCATCCACGGCTTGAAGATGGAGCCGTGGCTGCAGGTGCAATCCACCGCGGCCGGCGTGTTCGGCATCTTCGCCGGCCTGCTGACGACCGTTGCCGTCAGCCTGGTCACCAGACCCTATACCGGCGCCGAGGCATTCCTGACGAGCATTCGCCGCAGCGAAGAGGAGGCGCCGCCATGAGCCGGCCGCGGTCCGATACCTACTGGCGGCGGACCCGGCGCCTGACCGCCATGCTGTTCCTGCTCTGGCTGGCGGCCACCTTCGGCCTCAGCTGGTTCGCCCGCGAACTCAACGACGTCGTCGTCCTCGGTTTCCCGCTCGGCTTCTACATGGGCGCCCAGGGCATCCTGGTCATCTATCTGCTGATCATCTGGCTGTACAACCGGCGCATGCGCGCCCTCGATGCCGAATTCGGCATCGATGACTGAGCGCCGCCCATGCTGTTCGCCATCGGCGCGCTGCGCGCCATCGTCGAAATGCTTGGCCTGTGCCTGCTCGCGCAGGCCGTCTTGTACCCGCTGTGCGGCCGGCAGCGGGCGGACAACCCGATCTACCGCCTGTTCGCCCTGATCACCGCCGGCCCGCGCCGCCTCGTCGCCCGCCTGCTGCCCGCCGGTACCGCATCGGCGTTGGTCGGTGGACTCTGTTTCATCCTGCTGTTCACCGCCTGGATCGGCCTCGCCTGGCTGCGAAAGTCTGTTTGAACAATCCCGCCAAGCTGCTACAATGCGCGGCTTCCGCGGAGAGGTGGATGAGCGGTTTAAGTCGCACGCCTGGAAAGCGTGTGTGGGTTAATAGCCCACCGCGGGTTCGAATCCCGCCCTCTCCGCCAG
>JAVBRT010000046.1:0-12263 GCA_031547725.1 Azonexus sp.
CCTATGACTCCTCCACCCAGCGTGCTCAGCATCTGCCACTCTGGCTGCATCACTACAACTGGCACAGACCTCATGCCAGCCTTCAATATCAGCCGCCAATCTCCCGAATCACCGCACTGAACAACCTGGTGGGTTTACACAACTAGCCGGACAAGCCGCCGGGCAGCGCCTGGGCCAGCTGCCAGGCGTCGGCGAAGCATCGCGACTGGGCGCCGATGGTCACATCGTGGCGATCGGTGGCGACCTGGCACAGGGCCAGACCGTTCCGGTCGACGGCGGTAACGGCGCCGAGATCCATTTCGTCGACGCCTACGCGGGTCAGCGCATGCATCAGGTCGTTGCGCAGCGAGCCGTTGAGGCCGCCGGTGATGCGCATGAGCTTGCGGCCGCCGACTTCGTGCACGGTCAGGATCGAGGCGTGCCCGGAGGCCAGCGCCGCCTCGATGGCATCCTCGATGACGATCTGATTGATCGGCCCCGTCTGGAAGCGGCCGCCGAAGACGTCGCCGATGCGGCTGACGATGGTCAGCGGCACGTCGATCAGCGGCGAGCCGAACAGCGAGAACTCACAGCCGGCGGTGTGGCCGATTTCCAGCCCCAGCGAGGTACGGACCATCAGGCCCGAAAGCGACAGGTTCTCGATGCCGCCGACATCGACCGAACCGCCGTAGCCGATGCACACCCGGGGCGGCGACGAGAAACGGATACGCTGATGCCTACGTTGTTCCAGCATAGTGCGACGGTACTAGCCAAAAGTAAGAACAGACGGGCAGTGTAGCCAAATTCAGCGGACAAAACGACAACCCCCGCCCTGGCGCGACTTCATTGACTTTTGCCGCCCCCGCCGGTATCGTCGGCGGACGCTGGCGCCTCGCCGGCCGCGCCGATTTGAGCTCTGATTGCGGGCGCGCGACAAATGCCGCTAAAACGGGAACCGCCCAGTTCGCGTTTTCGGCCAACTGGGTTTTTTGTTTTCGGAAATCGCATGCCAGGACAATCCGTCGGCGCCGTCCATTCACAGCGCGCCCATTTCGATCAACCGCTGACCCTGCGCAGCGGCGGCGTTCTCCCGGCCTACGACCTGGTCTACGAGACCTACGGCACGCTGAACGCCGCCAAGTCGAACGCCATCCTCGTCTGCCACGCCCTGTCCGGCCATCACCACGTCGCCGGCCACTATGCCGACGCGCCGGACAACATCGGCTGGTGGGACAACATCGTCGGCCCCGGGCGGCCGCTCGACACCGACCGCTACTTCATCGTCGGCGTCAACAACCTCGGCGGCTGCCACGGCTCGACCGGGCCGTCGACCCTCAATCCGGCCACCGGCAAGCCGTGGGGCGCCGACTTCCCGATCGTCGCCGTCATCGACTGGGTCCATGCCCAGGCGCGGCTGGCCGACCTGCTCGGCATCGACAGCTGGGCCGCCGTCATCGGCGGCAGCCTGGGCGGCATGCAGGCCCTGCGCTGGAGCATCACCTACCCGGAACGCATCCGCAACGCCATCGTCATCGCCGCCGCGCCGAAGCTGTCGGCCCAGAACATCGCCTTCAACGATGTCGCCCGCCAAGCCATCCTGACCGACCCGGATTTCCACGGCGGCCACTACTACGAGCACAACGCGCGGCCGACGCGCGGCCTGCGCCTGGCGCGCATGCTCGGCCACATCACCTACCTGTCCGACGACCAGATGGGCGAGAAATTCGGGCGCGAGCTGCGCAACGGTTCCTTCGCCTTCGATTTCGACGTCGAGTTCGAAGTCGAGTCCTACCTGCGCTACCAGGGCGACAAGTTCGCCGGCTATTTCGACGCCAACACCTACCTGCTGATGACCAAGGCGCTCGACTACTTCGACCCGTCGCGCGAGGACGACGGCGACCTGAAGGCGACCATGGCGCGCAGCCGGGCCGATTTCCTGATCGCCTCGTTCACCACCGACTGGCGCTTCACGCCGGCTCGTTCCAAGGAAATCGTCGCGGCGCTGCTAGCCAACGGCCGCAACGTCTCCTACGCCGAGATCGACCTCAATTTCGGCCACGACTCCTTCCTGATGGATGATGCCCACTATCACGGCGTCGTCGACGCCTACCTGCGGAACATCAAGCTATGACGCACATCCAGAAGCGCCCGGATTTCGACGTCATCGCCGGCTGGATCGAGCCGGGACACAAGGTGCTCGACCTCGGCTGCGGCGACGGCAGCCTGCTCAAGCACCTGATCGACAGCCGCGGCGTGCGCGGCTGGGGCGTCGAGATCGAGGACGCCAACATCCTGGCGGCGATCAGGAACGGCATCAACGTCATCCAGGGCAACCTGGAAAGGGGCCTCGACGAGTTCGCCGACCAGGCCTTCGACCACGTCGTGCTGTCGCGCACGCTGCAAACGGTGCGCCACACCGAGGGCATCCTGCGCGAAATGCTGCGCGTCGGCCGCGAGGCGGTCGTTTCCTTCCCCAATTTCGCTTACTGGAAAAACCTGCGCTCGGTGCTCGACGGCCGCATGCCGGTCTCGGAAGACCTGCCCTACCAGTGGTACGACTCGCCCAACGTGCGCTTCTTCACGTTGCTCGACTTCGAGGCGCTGTGCCGGCAAATGGGCTTGCTGATCCGCGAGCGCAGCGTGCTCGACGAGCACGGCCAACCAGTGGACAACGACGACGAACGCGAACTCAACTTTCTCGGCAGCCTGGCGGTCTATCGCCTGACGCAGCAGCGCTGATGCCGGCCTGGCTCGCCGCCCTGCTCAATCGGCGGATGCTGATCTGCATCTTCACCGGTTTCGCCTCGGGCCTGCCGCTGTACCTGCTGCTCAACCTGGTGCCGGCCTGGCTCAAGACCGAGGGTCTGTCGCTGCGCACCATCGGCGCCTTCGCCCTGATCCAGTTTCCCTACACTTGGAAATTCCTCTGGGCGCCGCTGCTCGACCGCTACGGCATCCTGCCCTGGCTCGGCCGCCGGCGCAGCTGGATGTTCGTCGCCCAAGTCGGCCTGATCGGTGCCATCGCCTGGCTCGGCCAGCTGAGGCCGGCCGAGCACCTATCGCTGGTGGTCGGCCTGACCGCCCTGCTGGCCTTCCTCTCGGCCACCCAGGACATCGCCCTCGACGCCTTCCGCCGCGAAATCCTGCCCGACGAGGAACTCGGCCTGGGCAACGCCATCCACGTCAATGCCTATCGCGTCGCCGGCCTGGTGCCCGGCTCGCTCTCGCTGATCCTGGCCGACCACCTGCCGTGGAGCCAGGTTTTCCTGATCACCGCCGCCTTCATGCTGCCCGGCCTGCTGATGACGCTTAGCGTCGCCGAACCGCAGGCCGCCCGCGGCAGCCCGCGCACCCTGCGCGACGCCGTGGTCGAACCCTTCCGCGAATTCTTCAGTCGCCACGGCCTGCGCTCGGCGCTGCTGGTGCTGGCCTTCCTGTTCTTCTACAAGCTCGGCGACTCGCTGTGCACCGCGCTGGCCACGCCCTTCTACCTCGACATGGGCTACAGCAAGACCGAGATCGGCGTCATCGCCAAGAATGCCGGTCTATGGCCGGCGGTGATCGGCGGCATTCTCGGCGGCGTCTGGATGCTCAAGCTCGGCATCAACCGGGCGCTGTGGCTGTTCGGCGTGGTCCAGGTCGTCAGCATCCTCGGCTTCGTCTGGATGGCCTGGCTCGGCCCGGCCGAGTCGAACACCTGGCGCTTGGCGGCGCTAGCCATCGTGATCGCCGGCGAAGCGCTCGGCGTCGGTCTCGGCACCACCGCCTTCGTCGCCTTCATGGCGCGGACCACGCACCCGGCCTACACGGCGACCCAACTGGCGCTGTTCACCAGCCTGATGGCGATCCCGCGCACTTTCATCAACGCCACCGCCGGCTGGCTGATCGAGGCCCTGGGGTGGACCCATTTCTTCTGGCTGTGCTTCGCCCTGGCTTTCCCCGGCATGCTGCTGCTGTTGAAAGTGGCGCCCTGGAACGCCGGCAACGAAATGCCGCGGCCTAGTCCCGCCGCCTGATCCGGCGGCGGTCCAGCCACCAGGCGTAGGCCGGCAGCAGAATCACCGAGCCCGGCAGCAACAATACGATCAGATACGGCGACAGATGCGCCATGCGCCGCAGGTGAGCGAGCAGCTCGACCCGTTCGGTCGGCGTCCATTGCTCGCCGTTGCGCACCTTCATCAGCAGCGGCATGACGCCGCGCGCCGCCATCAGTTCAGCCAGTACCCGCCGCACCTCGCGCCGTTGCGAAGACAATACCTGCCGCCACCAGACCGGCAGGGCGCCGGTCGCATCGAGCAAACCCATGAATCAGCGACCGACCGACAGCCACTGGCGTGCCGAACGCCAGCCGCGCCACAGGAAGAAACTACGCTTGGCCCAGCGCCAGGCCCGGCGCGGCCGGAACAGGACGAAAGCAAAGGTGGCGGCGCCGGCCGCGGCCGGATGCTGCTTGAGCCAGTCGACGCCCTGCCGTAGCGTGTCGCCACCGGCACAGAGCCTCTCGACGCCGAGCGCATGCTGCGCCAGCAGCGCCCGCTGGGCGGCGATGCGCTCGCTCAGCGCGCCCCGGCGGGCAGCCAGTTCCAGCGCCTTGGCGCTCATTCCCCGTCCTGCCCGCTGCCTCGCCGCAGCAGTGCGACATCGGTTTCCAGCTCGTTCAGGCTGTTGCGGAACAACTTGCTCGGCACGGCCGCCTGGCGCCGCAACGAACCGATCAGAAGCAAGGCGCCACCGATGAAGAGGACGGCGAAGGCGCCGAAGACGACCACCCGGTGCTCCCAGAAAACGACCGCCAGACAGAAGACGGCCATGATCACGCCGACCGCGAGAAGAAAGGCCGCCGCGATGGCTTTCGACCACAACGACATCAGGCGGAGTTTTTCTTCCTCCAGCTCGACGACCAGCAGTTCGAGCCGGGTCCGGCCGATCGTCAGCAGCGTCGCCAGGGTGTTCTTGACGGAGGCGAAGAGGCCTGGGCGGCCCCCTTCGCCGCCTGCCTGCTGCGTCATGCGCTTAGCGACGGCCGATCAGCACGCCGAGCGCCAGGCCGAGGGCGGCGGCGACACCGACCGCTTTCCACGGCTCGTCATGGACGAAATCGTCGGTGGCGCGGGCGGCGGCCTTGGTCTTGTCGATCAAGGCATGCTCGAGGTCGATCAGGCGCTCCTTGGCGTCGCGCAGGCGAACGACCAGGCGCTCGCGCAGTTCGCCGACTTTCTCGCCGGCCACGCCGGTCGTCGCCCGCAGCAACTCCTCGGTATCGGCAATGACGACCTTCAGGTCGGAAACCAGTTTGTCTTTGTTGGCGGCAGTCATTTGTTCGGACATTTTCGACCTCTTTTATAACGGTTGAGCAGAGAGTACAGGGTAGCCCGTCCGGGCAGTGAAATCAATTCACTTTGGATCAACCGGAAAGCCGTAATCGACGCTCAGCGGGGCATGGTCGGAGAATCGCTGCGCCTTGTACACGCTCGCCGCCATGGCCGTTGCCGCCAGGCCGGGGGTGGCGATCTGGTAGTCGATCCGCCAGCCGACGTTCTTGGCCCAGGCCTGGCCGCGGTTACTCCACCAGGTGTAGGCCTCGCCGGTCGCTTCCGGATACAGGCGGCGATAGACGTCGACCCAGCCCAGTTCGTCGAAGACGCGGCTCAGCCAGGCCCGCTCCTCGGGCAGGAAGCCGGAGTTCTTCTGATTGGATTTCCAGTTCTTCAGGTCGATTTCCCGGTGGGCGATGTTCCAGTCGCCGCACAGCACGATTTCCCGCCCCTCGGCACGCAATGCCTGCATCTGAGGAAAGAAGGCGGCGAGAAAACGGAATTTCGCTTCCTGCCGCTCCGGCGACGAGGAACCCGACGGCAAATACAGGGAAATGACCGACAGATTGCCGAAATCGGCGCGCAGATAACGCCCCTCGGCATCAAACTCGCCGCCGTCGAAACCTTCGACGACCCGCTCGGGCCGCCGTCGGCTCCAAATGCCGACGCCGCTGTAGCCCTTTTTCTCGGCGCAGTGATAGAACGCCTGCATGCCGTCCGGCGCGCGCATTTCCGGCGTCAGGTCGGCAACCTGCGCCTTCAGTTCCTGCAGGCAGACGACGTCGGCCCGCTGCGCCGCCAACCAGGGCAGGACATTTTTGCTCCAGGCGGAACGGATGCCATTGAGGTTCAAGGAGATGATGCGTAACATTGTTCGCTATTCCGCTGCTTTCCGCAGCACATCAGCATGCAGGGAAATATGGATTTTCGTCAGGATTTCATCGAATTCGCGCTCGCCAGCCAAGTGCTGCGCTTCGGCGAATTCAAGACCAAGGCCGGCCGGCTGTCGCCCTACTTCTTCAACGCCGGTCTGTTCAATGACGGCAAGGCCATCGCCCGCCTCGCCGAATTTTACGCCAAAGCCGCCGAAGCCGGCGGCATCCGCTTCGACATGCTGTTCGGCCCGGCCTACAAGGGCATTCCGCTGGTCGCCACGATCGCCATGGCACTGGCCCAGCGCGGCAGCAATTTCCCCTTCGCCTACAACCGGAAGGAAGCCAAGGACCACGGCGAAGGCGGCAGCATCGTCGGCGCGCCGCTGACCGGGCGCGTGCTGATCGTCGACGACGTGATTTCCGCCGGCACATCGGTCCGCGAGTCGGTCGAATTGATCCGCCAGGCCGGTGCCACGCCGGCCGGCGTGCTGATCGCTCTCGACCGCCAGGAGCGCGGCCAGGGCGAACTGTCGGCGGTGCAGGAAGTGACGCGCGACTACGGCATTCCGGTCATCGCCGTCGCCGGACTCGGCGACTTGATGGCCTACCTCGAACACCATCCGGAATTCGCCGCCCACCGCGCCAGCGTCGCGCGCTACCGGGAGCAGTACGGGGTCGATGCCTAGGCGACTGCTGCTTCCCCTCGCGCTGCTGCTGTCGCTGCCGGCCGCCTGGGCGGCCGGGGAGTTTTATTGCTGCCAGGACGCGACCAGCGGCCGCCGCGTCTGCGGCGACACCCTGCCCGAACAATGCCGCGGCCGCGCCTACCGGATACTCGACCGGGCCGGCAACGTGATCAAGGAAGTCGGCCCGCCGCTGACTGCGGAGCAGAAGGCCGAACAGGCCGCGGAAAGCCGCCGGCGCAAGGAACAGGAGGAAGTCGCCCGCGAACAGCGACGCATGGACCAGGCCCTGCTTGATACCTACGCCGTCGCGCAGGACATCGACACGGCCCAGCGCAAGGCGGAGAACGACGTCAATCTGGCCATCCGCAATGCCCGGGCGAGCATCGAGGTATCCGAGGCCAAGCACCAGAAGCTGGCGGCCGAAGCCGAGTTCTATCGCAAGAAAACCATGCCGGCGCCCTTGCAGAAGGAATTGCGGGCCGTCGAGCACGAGATCAAGGTGCAGCAGGAACTGATCGACGTCAAGCAACGCGAGCTGACGGCCATCCGCAACAAATACGAGGCCGACCGCAAACGCTATCTCGAACTGACCGGCCGCAGTTCGGCCGACCCCGCCGCTAACCGGCCAGCTTCGCCTTCAACAGCTCGTTGACCTGTTGCGGGTTGGCCTTGCCCTTGGCCGCCTTCATCACCTGACCGACCAGGGCGTTGAAGGCCTTTTCCTTGCCGGCCTTGAATTCGGCGACATTGCCCGGGTTGGCCGCCAGCACCTCGTCCACCAGCGCCGCGATGGCGCCGCTGTCGGTGATCTGCCTCAGGCCCTGCTTGTCGATGATCTCGTCGGCCGTTGCGCCTTCGCCGTTCCACAGCGCCTCGAACACTTTCTTGGCGATGTTGTTGGAAATGGTGTTGTCGGCGATGCGCCGGACCAGGCCGCCCAGTTGCGCCGGCGTCACCGGCGCGGCGGCCAAGTCGAGACCGTCCTTGTTGAGGCGGGCGGCCAGGTCGACCATGACCCAGTTGGCGCAGGGCTTGGCCTGGGCGGCGCCGGCCGCGGCGACGGTGGCCTCGAAGTAATCGGCCATTTCCTGGCTGGCGGTCAGCATCGCCGCGTCGTAGGACGACAAACCGAGCTCGCCGATGAAACGCGCCCGCTTCTGCTGCGGCAATTCCGGCAACTCACCGCGGACCCGCTCCAGCCAGTCGCTGCCGATGACCAGCGGCAACAGATCGGGATCGGGGAAGTAGCGGTAATCGTGGGCGTCCTCCTTGCTGCGCATCATCCGCGTCTCGCCGCTGTCCGGGTCGAACAGCACGGTGGCCTGCTGGATCTTGCGCCCTTCCTCGATCTCGTTGATCTGCCACTGGACTTCGAAATCGATGGCCTCCTTGAGGAAGCGGAAGGAGTTGAGGTTCTTGATCTCGCGCCGGGTGCCGAACTCGGCCTGGCCCTTGGGCCGCACCGAGACGTTGGCGTCGCAGCGGAACGAGCCTTCCTGCATGTTGCCGTCGCAGATGCCGATCCAGCGCACCAGCGCATGCAGCGCGCGGGCGTAGGCGACGGCCTCGTCCGAGGAACGCATGTCCGGCTCGGTGACGATTTCGAGCAGGGGCGTGCCGGCGCGGTTGAGGTCGATGCCCGACTTGCCGTGGAAATCCTCGTGCAACGACTTGCCGGCGTCTTCCTCGAGATGGGCGCGGGTCAGGTTGATGGTCTTCTCGTAGGCCCCGTCCTTTCCATTTTGGCCGCTGCCGACCTGGACGGTGAGGCTGCCGCCCTGCACCACCGGCAGCTCGAACTGGCTGATCTGGTAGCCCTTGGGCAGGTCCGGGTAGAAGTAGTTCTTGCGCGCGAACACCGACTTTTCCGCGACCCGGGCGCCGATGGCCAGGCCGAAGCGGATCGCGCACTCGACCGCCTGGCGGTTGAGCACCGGCAACACGCCGGGCAGGGCCAGGTCGACGGCGCAGGCCTGGGTGTTCGGTTCGGCGCCGAATGCCGTCGGCGCGCCGGAAAAGATTTTCGAGACGGTCGCCAGTTGCGCGTGCGTCTCGATGCCGATCACTACTTCCCACTGAGTCATGATTTCATCCGTTCAATGACAGCGCCCGTTGCGTGCGTCGACGACGACGGGCCACAGATAATCAAAAGCCTTGCCCTCGCAGGCGCTCGGGCAGCTGTTGAAGGCGATGGTGACGTTGCGTCCCTGTTCCCACATGCGCACCGTGCAGTCGCCGGCCAGCTTGTGGCGCAACAAGGGCTGCGGCAGTTTCTCGACCTGCTCGAAATCCTTCAGGTCGAAGCGGCAACTACCGTGTTCCTTCATCGTCACCTGGGCGGCGAAGGTCTTGACCTCGGCATTCCTGACCAGCAGGTCGAGACGCGTCTGGGTACCGACCTCGTCCTTGTTCGAGCAGCGCGACCTGACGTTGAGCGGGCGCGTCGGCTGCGGCTGCAGCTTGCGCTTGGCCAGGTATTTCAGCGTCGAGCTGGTCAGCGCCGGCTTTTCCTCCTTGGCCGGCACGGCCTCCGGCAGCACCTCGGCAACCGGTTCCGGCGCCGGCGGTTGCGTGCCGCAAGCGGCCAGCATCAAGGCCGCCAGCAGCGCCGCGAGCCTGCGCATGTCAGCCGATGTCCGCCGGCCGCCGCCGGTGCCAGTCGGTCGCCTGCTGGTAGCGGTGCGCGACGTTGAGCAGCCGGGCCTCGGCGAAGTAGTCGCCGATCAGTTGCAGGCCGACCGGCAGGCCGCCGGCGAAGCCGCAGGGAATCGACATGCCGGGCAGGCCGGCGAGGTTGACGGCGATGGTGTAGATGTCGGACAGGTACATCTGCACCGGGTCGGCCGCCCGCTCGCCGAGCTTGAAGGCGGTCGACGGCGAGGTCGGGCCCATGATCACGTCGCAGGACTTGAAAGCCGCGACGAAATCGTCGGCGATCAGCCGGCGGATACGCTGCGCCTGCAGGTAGTAGGCGTCGTAGTAGCCGTGCGACAGCACGTAGGTGCCGATCAGGATGCGCCGCTTGACCTCTTCGCCGAAGCCCTGCGCCCGCGTCTTCATGTACATGTCGTCGAGGCTGTCGTAGTCCGGGGCGCGATAGCCGTAGCGCACGCCGTCGAAGCGCGACAGGTTGGAGCTGGCCTCGGCCGGGGCGATCACGTAATAGGCCGGCACCGACAGGTGCGAGTTGGGCAGCGAGATGTCGACGGTGGTGGCGCCGAGCTTGCGGTACTCGGTGAGCGCCGCCTGGACCGCGGCCATCACCGCCGGGTCGCAACCGTCGCCGAAAAACTCCTTGGGCAAGCCGATGCGCAGGCCGGCCAACGGCTGTTCGAGGTCGCGGGCGTAGTCTTCGGTCGGGCGGTCGAGCGAGGTCGAGTCGCGTTCGTCGAAACCGGCCATGGCGTTGAGCAGGAGCGCGCAATCCTCGGCCGAGGTGGCCATCGGCCCGCCCTGGTCAAGCGAGGAGGCGAAGGCGATCATGCCGTAGCGCGAGACGACGCCGTAGGTCGGCTTGAGGCCGGTGAGGTTGCACAGCGCCGCCGGCTGGCGGATCGAGCCGCCGGTGTCGGTGCCGGTCGCCACCGGCGCCAGGCGGGCGGCCACGGCGGCGGCCGAGCCGCCGGACGAGCCGCCGGGCACGCGGGTGCGGTCCCAGGGATTCTTCACCGGGCCGAAATACGAGGTTTCGTTCGACGAGCCCATCGCGAACTCGTCCATGTTGGTCTTGCCCAGCGAGACCATGCCGGCCTCGCCGTGCATCCTGGCGATCACCGTCGCGTCGTAGGGCGAGACGAAATTGGCCAGCATCTTCGAGCCGCAGGTGGTGGTCCAGCCTTCGGCACAGAAGATGTCCTTCTGGGCGATCGGGATGCCGGTCAGCGGGCCGGCGGGTCTGGTGCCATTCGCGGCGGCGAGGCGGGCATCGGCGGCGCGCGCCATGGCCAGCGACCTGTCGCGGTCGACCGTGACGAAGGCGTTGATGTCGGGATTGAGACGGGCGATGCGGTCGAGGTACAGCGCCGTCAGTTCGACGCTGGAGATTTCCCTGGCGGCCAGCGCCTGGCCGAGTTGCTTGAGGCTTTTCTCGATCATTCGATCACCTTCGGCACCAAATAAAGGCCGGCCTCGGTTTCCGGCGCCACGGCCTGGTAGGCGGCGCGGCGGTCGGGCTCGCTGACGGCGTCGCCGCGCAGGCGCTGGCTGAGGTCCTGGGCATGGGCCATCGGCTCGACGCCGCGGGTATCGACCGCCTGCATCTGCTCGATCAGTTCGAAAATCCCGTTGAGGTGACCCCGGGTGGTCTGGGCCTCGGCTTCGCTGAGCTCGATGCGGGCAAGGAGGGCGATCCGCTGGACCTGTTCTGGCGTGAGCAACATGGGCTTGGATAGACTATTGCGGCGCACAAAGTCTGAAAAACGAAAGCGTTGTAAGGTATCATGAAAGCTTTATCTACCGCACCCCCCAACGCGGAGCACAACAGATGTTCGGATTTCTCTCCAAGTATTTTTCCAACGACCTCGCCATCGATCTCGGTACCGCCAACACGCTGATCTACGTGCGCGGCCGCTCGATCGTGCTCGACGAGCCGTCGGTGGTCGCCATCCGCCTCGAAGGCGGCCCCAACGCCAAGAAGACCATCCAGGCCGTCGGCAAGGAAGCCAAGGAAATGCTCGGCAAGGCGCCGGGCAGCATCACCGTCATCCGTCCGATGAAGGATGGCGTGATCGCCGATTTCACCGTCACCGAGCAGATGCTCAAGCAGTTCATCAAGAAGGTGCACGACTCCAAGCTGTTCTCGCCGAGTCCGCGCATCATCATCTGCGTGCCGTCCGGCTCGACCCAGGTCGAGCGCCGCGCCATCCGCGAATCGGCCATCGGCGCCGGCGCTAGCAAGGTTTACCTGATCGATGAACCCATGGCTGCCGCCATCGGCGCCGGACTGCCGGTTTCCGAGCCGACCGGCTCGATGGTCGTCGACATCGGCGGCGGCACCACCGAGGTTGGGGTGATTTCTCTGGGCGGCATGGTGTACTCCGGTTCCGTTCGGGTCGGCGGCGACAAGCTGGACGAGGCAATCATCAGCTATATCAGTCGCAACTACGGCATGCTCATCGGCGAAAATACCGCCGAGGGCATCAAGAAAAACATCGGTTCCGCCTTTCCGGGCACCGAGGTACGCGAAATGGAAGTTTCTGGCATCAACTAGGCCGAAGGCATTCCGCGCAAGTTCACCATCTCCTCGAACGAAATTCTCGAGGCGCTGACCGAGCCGCTCAACAGCATCGTTTCGGCAGTCAAGTCGGCGCTTGAGAAAACGCCGCCCGAACTGGGCGCGGACATCGCCGACAAGGGCATGGTGCTGACCGGCGGCGGCGCGCTGCTGAGCGACCTCGACCGCCTGCTGA
>JAVBRT010000044.1:0-10192 GCA_031547725.1 Azonexus sp.
CCTATGACTCCTCCACCCAGCGTGCTCAGCATCTGCCACTCTGGCTGCATCACTACAACTGGCACAGACCTCATGCCAGCCTTCAATATCAGCCGCCAATCTCCCGAATCACCGCACTGAACAACCTAGTGGGTTTACACAACTAGAGCATGTTCTGAACGATGCTATTGGCATTATTCGACTGTTGCAGCATGAGACAGACGAAGGCCGGATAGTGCATATCCGGCCAAGGTTTCTGGCAGACGTTCATAATTACAGGCCAGACAGCGAAAGCGGGCGGCCCAGCCGAAACTGCGTTCGACTACCCAACGACGTGGCAGGAGGACGAAACCCCGTTTGGCTGCGGAAAGTTTGACCACTTCGCGTGCAATCTCCCGCTCTTGGGCCGTCTGGGCAGGTTTTTGTCCAGTGTAGCCCTGATCAACGTAAGCCAATGACGCTTCCTGATTGCTGACCTCCTGCACGGCCTGGACCAATTGGCCGACTTGACCCCGATCCTGTTCATTGGCCGGGGTCACGTGCAGCGCCAGCAGATGGCCCAGGGTATCGACCGCCATATGGACTTTCGAACCTTTCTTTCGCTTGGCACCATCGTAGCCGGCACGACGGCCACTGGTCGGCGTCGATTGCACGATGCGGTTGTCAATGACCGTGGCTGAGGGATGGGGCGTGCGCCCATCGGCCAGACGCAGCAGCATGCGCAAGTCGCGCACAATGGCCTCGAAGCAGCCCGCCTTGAGCCAGTGTTGCATCTGTTGATGTGCCCGCGACCACGGCGGCAGATCGTTGGGCAGCATTCGCCATGGGCAGCCTGTGCGCACGACATAGCGCAGTGCATTGAACACTTCACGGAAATCGTAACGGCACTGACCCGCATCAAGTGGTAAAAGGATTGGATAGGGGGCTACGAAGGCCCATTCTTCGTCGCTGACATCCGTCGGATAGGGTTTGCGTTCTGCCATAGTCGCCAAATATTACGTCTATGGCATCGTTCAGAACATTCTCTAGGGCGGAGCAACACCAGGCGACGGCGCCGCGAACGCCTGCCCGCCGGGCGTAGCGCCCATCGCAGCAAGCGCCGCCGCCGACGGGCGGCAGCGCCAGTCAGATGCGCAAGCCGCTTTTCTTCAGGATGCGCGACGAGAACAGGATGTCGCGGCCGCGGCAACGCGCGCCGAGCAGGTCGGCTATGACCAGGGCCTTGTCGCGCACTTCGTCCCGCGTGCTGCCATGGACCATGGCGAACAGGTTGTAGGGCCATTCCGGCAAAGCGCGCGGCCGCCGGTAGCAGTGGGTGACGAAATCGAGGGCGCCGACGGCGGCGCCGGTTTCGTCGACGACCTCGTCGGGCACGTCCCACACCGTCATGCCGTTGGCCGTCCAGCCGATGGCGTAGTGGTTCGGGACGGCGCCGATGCGGCGAATGATGCCGCTGTCGACCATCGCCCCCAGGCGGCGCATGGCTTCCTCGGGTGCGATGCCGAGGCGGCCGGCAATGGCATGGTAGGGCCGCGACACCAGCGGCAGGCCATCCTGGGTGGCGACGATCAGGGCGCGGTCGATGTCGTCGATCATGTCCGCACCGCCAGTTTCATTTCCACGAAATACTCGCGCTCCTTGGGGAAATTGCGCACCGCCAGGCCGGTCGTCCGCTCGATGCGCTGGATCGCCTCGCCGATGCCGGCCGGCGTCTCGGTGGCCAGCACGAACCACATGTTCAGCGCATGCTCGCGGCGATAGTTGTGGGCCACCTGCGGCAGCGCGTTGACCTGCGCCGCCACTTCCTCGTAGCGCCCTTCCGGCACCGCCAGCGCGGCCAGCGTGAAAGCGCCGCCGATGCGCTCGATCTGGTACATCGGCCCGAAACGAGTCAGCACGCGCCGGCTCAACAGGTTGCCCAGGCGTTGCAGCAGTTCCTCCTCGCCGAGACCGAGGCGGCCGGCGACTTCGGCGTAGGGCTCGGCGCAAAGCGGGAAACCACCCTGCAGTTCGTCGATCAGCCGGCGGTCGACGGCATCCAATTCAGGCATAACAGGCGCCCTGCTGCTTGTAGCGGGTCAGCGAAAAAAGCACGTCGTGTGGGCGATCCTCCAGGCCGTGGCGGCGGCGCAGCTCGGCGATGGTCGCCTCGACGTCGCTGCGCTCGCGGCCGTGGATCATGCAGAACAGGTTGTACGGCCACTCCGGCAGCACCCGCGGCCGGCGGTAGCATAGCGTCACCGCCGGCTCCTCGGCGAGCGCCCGGCCGATCTCGCCGACCCGTTCGTCGGGAATGTCGTGCACCACCATGGCATTGGCCCGGTAGCCCAACTCGTGATGGCGGACGACCACGCCGAAGCGCTTGATCACGCCATCCTCCAGCCAGCGGCCGATGCGCGCCAGGACCTCCGATTCGGAAGCGCCGATGCGCTCGGCGATCAGCGCGAAGGGCCGGATGAACAGCGGCAGGCCTTCCTGCAGCACCGAGACCAGGCGGCGCTCGGCCTCGTCGATCGGCGCCGTCGGCGCCACCGGCCGGACGGCGGCGACCTGCTTGCCGGCCTGGCCATCGAGGCTGAAGCCGAGATCGATGTGGTATTCCTCGAGCAGCGGCAAGGCCAGCAGCGGATAACCGGCGGCCTGGACGATGGCGCCGAGCGAGGCCTGCAGGCGCCCCTCGCTGCCGGCGGTGACGACGAACCACAGGTTGTAGCGATGTTCGCGTTCGTAATTGTGGTTGACCTCGGGGAAACGGTTGACCGCCGCCGCCACCGCTTCCAGGCGCTCCGGCGGCACCGCCATGGCGGCCAGCGTCGAGGCGCCGATGCGCTTCGGGGCGAAGACGGCGCCGACGCGGGAAATCTTGCCCTCCCGGCGCAATTTCTCCAGCGCCCCGAGCACCGCTTTTTCGGCCACACCGAGGCGAGCCGCCAGTTCGGCGAAAGGTGCCGGACAGAGCGGGAAATCGCGCTGGAATTCGTTGAGCAGGCGGAATTCGAAACTGTCGGTCATCAGAACCCGATCCGGGCGGCGCGCGTCGTGAAGAAAATGCCGGACGGATTGTCGGCGGCGATCTCGCCCACTTTGGCGAACGTGGCCGTTTCGTAAATCAACACCTTGTTGTCGTCGCGGGCCGACAGCCAGATATTCTCGCCGCGCGGCGTGAATTCCATGTGTAGGATGCCCTTGCCCGGCTCGAAGGCATGCACCACCTTGCCGGCCAGCGTGTCGATGACGTCCATCTTGGCGTTGTCGGGGAAGGCGAAATTGACCCACACCTGGCGGCCGTCCGGCCGGGCCATGACGAACACCGGCTGGCCGCGCACCGGAATGCGCCCGACTTCCTTCCAGGTGCCGACGTCGACCACCAGCACCTCGTGGCGGCCGATCGCCGGCAGGTAGGCCTTGCCCTGCGCCACCGACCAGCCGCGCAGGTGCGGCATCTTGAACACCGGCAGCTTCTCCTCGCCGCGACCGTAGTTTTCGAGAATCTTGCGCGCCCCCTGCTCCGGTCGCCACAGGTCGAGCATGGCGATGCCGTCCTCGCCGAACAGGCCGGCCAGGAAGTAGCGGCCGTCCGGCGTCACCAGACCGTCGTAAGGCTGCTTGCCGGCCGGATAGCGTTGCGTGACCGGCTTGCGCGGGTCGGAAAAATCGCTGACCCAGATCTCGCCCGCCTCGAACAGGGCATAGACGAACTTGTTGCCGGCCGAGTCGGCCAGGCCGACGACCTTGGCGAACTGCCCCGGAGCATATTCGGCGGGCACTTCGGAGAGCAGTTCGAGCGTCTCGGCGTCGAAGGCCTTGATGCCGCCCGGCGTGTAATTCTGTGCGACGACGATGCGGCCATCCTGCGAGATCGAGCCGCCGATGGCGTTGCCGGCCTGGATCACGCGCTTGACAATGCGCGCTTCGAGCAGGTCGATCTTGGTCAGCCCGCCGTCGCGGCCGAAGATGTAGGCATAGCGCGCATCGCGGCTGTAGATGGCGGAGGCGTGCGAGAGATCGCCGAGGCCGGCGATGCGGGCATAGGGCTGGCGCGTACTGGTGTTGACCAGGGTCACGTGGCCGCTGGCGCGCTCGATGACGAGGCCGAGATCGCCGGTGCCGCGCAGTTGCGGACTGGCGCAGGCACCCAGCAGGGCGGCGAGGAGAACGGAAAAAATCCGGCGCAGGATCAGCTTCATTGGGGGAACTCACTCATCAGTTTTTCGACGATCCACATCGCCTCGGCTTCGGACAGGAACTGCTTCCACGGCGGCATCGGCGTACCCGGCCGGCCGTAGTAGATGGTCGCGGCCAGGCCCTCGGCCGGTTTGTCGCGCAGGTCAGCCGGCAGCAGCGGCGGCCCGAGGCCGCCCTGCAGCGTCATGCCGTGGCAGGAGCCGCAATCCTGGCGCACCAGGTGCACCAGTTCCTTCTGCCGTGCCGGACTCGGCGCTGCCTCGCCGGCCTGGACCGGCAGGGCCGTCGCCAGCAACAGCAACGGCAGCAATCTATTCACCAACAACGACTTCTCCTTCCATTTCCGGGTGCGGCCCGCAGTGGTACGGATAGCGGCCGGGCCGCTCGAAGCGCCGCACGTACTCTTCGCCGGGAAACAGGCGCTCGGATTCGAGACCGTTCTCGGCAGGAAACAGCACCGAATGGCTGGTCCGCTTCTCGCCGTTGATCCAGCGCACGCTGTCGCCGGCCTTGATGCTAACCGTCGGGGGCTCGAAGCGGTAGTCAACGATATGCACATCGACATGGGTCTGCGCCGTCGCCACCAGCGAAAAGAGCGCCAGCAAAACCGGCGCTCCCCTTGAGAGCCGCCATCGGCGAAGCGCGATGACAGCGGACGACATGGCGATGCTTACTGCTTCACGGCCTTGACGGTGCCGTCCGTTCCCAGGCCGATGGTCTGGTTGAACGAGACATGGTGGAAACGGCCACCGGCATGATCGGCGTGGATGGCAATGCCGAAGGTGACGGCCTTGCCGGCGGCAAGCACGGCGTTGCCGGCCAGCTTGCGGGTAAAGGTGACGGTGTAGGTGTCGCCGGCCTTGCTGCCCTCGGCCGTGGCTCCGGCTTTGCCGCCTTCCATGTTGCGCTTGTCGGTGACGCTGCCGTCGAAGGACTTGCCGCTGCTGCGCCATTGCATCAGGTCGAAAGCGCCGGCCTTGACGTACTTGGTCTTCTTGTCATCGGCGCCGGGCATGGTGCGGGCATCCTGATGGCAAGTGGCCCAGCAACCGATCTGCTCGCCCATCGGCACCTTGTCGTTGGGGAACATGATGCTGGCCTTGACGTCGTTTTCCTTGTCCGACTTGTCACCGCCGCCGGCCGGAGCCTTGAACGTCAGGCGAACGTACAGGTTGGTGGCGTCATAGGCGGCCTGGACGCTGACCGGATAGGTACCAACCTTGGGCGCGCTCTTGGGCTCCATTTCCTTGCTCAGCAGGCGCTTGACGTCGAGGCTCAGCTTGCCGTCCTCGACGTGGCAACCGGCGCAGGTTTCGCCCTTCTTCAGGCCGCTGGCGCCGCTGTGCTCGCCTTTGCCCTGGACCCATTCAAGCGGGGCGACGCCGGGGTGGAAGACATGGACGTCGGTCTTCGGCACCTTGCTCCAGTCCGGCGCCGCCAGGGCGGAGGAAGCACCGGCCGCCAGCAGGGCGCCGAACACGGCCAGGGATACGAGGTTTCTTTTCATTGTGGTCAATCTCCACAGGAGTTGTCGGTTCCGGCGACAGGCAGCGCCGGCGAATACGGTACTGACGCCGCATATGCTACGGGGGCTTGCGCCCCCGTAGCTTTACGTCAGATCAAGAAATGTGCAGGCCGATCAATAGATGTCGTGCTGCGTATTGTAGACGTTGAACTTGCCGGTCGGGGTGATCATCTTCGGATCGGTGATCACCTTCTTGACCTTCAGCGTCGCATCGTCATAGACAACGATGGCCGACTGGTCGGTCTTGCCGCCCCACAGCGAGATCCACACTTCCTTGCCATCGGCCGAGTACTCCGGATGCACGGCGCGCTTGACGGCCTTGGTCGGCGGCATGCCGGAATCCTTGGCCACATTCAGGATCGCCTTCGGCTTCGACAGGTCGGCCATGTCCCAGACGGCGACCGATTCCGCCAGATCCTTGTCCGGGTTCTGCGGCGCGTCGGCCCAGAAGTGCTTGGATGCCGGGTGGGTCTTGACGAACAGGTTGCCCGGCACGTGCTTGATTTCCTGCACGACCTTCCAGTTGTACTGCTTGTACTGGGCGAACTTCGGATCGTCGGACGGCGTCGAGATCAGGGTCACGACGTCGGCGCCGAGGTGGCCGGTGGCCCAGACGGGACCGAACTTCGGATGAACGAAGTTGGCGCCGCGACCCGGGTGCGGGATCTTGGCAACGTCGATCAGGGCGGCCAGCTTGCCTTCCTTGGTATCGACCGCGGCGATCTTGTTCGAGGCGTTGGCCGCGACCAGGAAGTAGCGCTTGGTGGCATCCCAGCCGCCGTCATGCAGGAACTTGGCGGAGGCGATGGTGGTCGTCTTCAGGTTTTCGATGTCGGAGTAATCGACCAGCAGGATCTGGCCGGTTTCCTTGACGTTGACCACCCACTCCGGCTTGATCTCGGAGGAAACGATCGAGGCCACGCGCGGTTCCGGATGATATTCGCCATCGACGGTCATGCCGCGGGTCGAGACGACCTTCAGCGGCTTGAGCGTTTCGCCTTCCATGATCACGAACTGGGGCGGCCAGTAGGAGCCGGCGATGGCGTACTTGTCGTCGTAGCCCTTGAACTTGGAGGTATCGACCGAGCGGGCATCGAAGCCGATCTTCAGTTCGGCGACCACGGCCGGTTTTTCCATCCACAGGTCGATCAGCGACAGGCGGCCGTCGCGGCCGATCACGTACACATAGCGGCCGGACTTCGAGAGGCGCGAGATATGAACGGCATAGCCGGTCTTGACGATGCTGCGGATTTCCTTGGTGTCGCCGTCGATCAGGGCAACCTCACCGGTATCGCGCAGGGTGACCGAGAAGACGTTCTTCAGGTTGATCTTATTCATCTGCTTGGTCGGACGCTTGTCGACCGGCACGATGACCTTCCAGGAATCCATCGTTTCCTTGAAGCTGTATTCCGGCGGCACATCCGGGGTGTTCTGGATGTACTTGGCCATCAGCGAGATTTCGTTCTTGCTCAGGATGTCGTCGAAATTGACCATGCCGCCGTCGGTGCCGTAGCCGATGATCTTTTCCAGACGATTCTGGCCGAGCTTGAGCGTGCCGCCCTCGGAGACGTTGCCATCCTTGTCCTTCTTCGACCAGTGCGGCTCGAGATTCTTGCCGGTAGCGCCCTTGCGCAACACACCGTGACAGCCGGCGCAACGCTCGAAGTAAATCTTCTTGGCCTGTTCCTTCTCGGCCGCGGTCATCGCCGGTCCAGCCGCTGCCTGAGCAAAGGCGGAACCCATGGCCACGGTCATGGCCGACAAAGCCAGCATCCCCACTACGCTTCTTTTCATCTTTCCTCTCCTAGAACAAACAAAAATGCGTTCAACCCCCAAACGCGATGACCGCAAGGTTGAACTTGCCGCAACCATTGATCCTTGATCCCCATCAAGCTTTTTACCGATTGAAAATCATTCATATTCAACAACTTGTAGTCCATATTGACTATGTGATTAGTTCTTTATGACTAGTTCCGTGCAATCTGTGATCTGCCGCTATTGGCAGGCTCCGGGGAGGGCATTAGGATGACCGGCGAGTTTCAGGGAGAAAACATGCAAGTCGCGAACACACTGGAAAAAGGCAAGGTCTGGCTGGTCGGCGCCGGTCCCGGCGACCCCGAACTGCTGACGGTCAAGGCCGCCCGCCTGATCGCCAGCGCCGATGCGCTGGTCTATGATCATCTGGTCGGCGACGGCATCGTCGACCTGGCGCCCCCCGGGGCCCGCCGCATCTATGCCGGCAAGGAAGCTTCACGCCACACCCTGCCGCAGGAGTCGATCAACCAGTTGCTCGTCGACCTGGCCCGCGAAGGCCTCTCCGTGGTCCGCCTCAAGGGCGGCGACCCCTTCATTTTCGGCCGTGGCGGGGAAGAACTGGAAACCCTGGCCGCTTCCGGCATTCCCTTCGAAGTCGTCCCCGGCGTCACCGCCGCCGCCGGCTGCGGCGCCTATTCCGGCTTCCCGCTGACCCACCGCGAACACGCCCAGGCCGTCACCTTCGTCACCGGCCACCTCAAGGACGGCAGCGTCAATCTCGACTGGCCGGCCTTGGCCCGCCCCTGTCACACCGTCGTCTTCTACATGGGCATCGGCGCCGCCACCGACATCTGTCGCCAGATGATCGCCCACGGCCTGCCGGCGCAGACGCCGGCGGCAGTGGTGCGCAACGGCACCCTGGCCGACCAGCAGACGCTGCTGGCCACGCTGGGAACCCTGCCGCAACGCATCGCGGATTCGGGCATCAAGCCGCCGGCGCTGATCGTCGTCGGCACCGTCGTCCAACTGCATGAAAAGCTCAGTTGGTTCGAGCGGAAATGAAATACGCCCTGTGCCTGCTGGTCGCGCTCATCGCCGGCCCCGCCGCCGCCTACAGCGGCACTGAATTGCGCGACGACTGCCAGGCCGCCGACGCGCTGTACCACGATCCGAATGCCGGCGATCCGGCCACGGCCGCTCGCGGCGCCCGCTGCCTCGGCTATGTCGCTGGCTTCGCCGACGGCTACGCCGTCAGCGACTATCTGGCCGACAAGGTCGGCATCCGGCTCAACGCCTTCTGCCTACCGCCGGACGACAACCTGCCGCAGCGCCTGGTCCGCGCCGTGCTGGGCCAGTTCGATCGGGTGCCGGCGAAAAGCGACGGCGGCACCGCGAGCATCGTCGCCGCCGCGCTGGCGCGCAGCTTTCCCTGCGCCGACGCGCTTGAACCGCGTAAGTGATTCGGGGATAATCGGCGGTTCCCGTGCCGGGGTGGCGGAATCGGTAGACGCAGCGGATTCAAAATCCGCCGCCGCAAGGTGTAAGGGTTCGAGTCCCTTTCCCGGCACCATAAAGCAGTTCAGTACAGTTCAAACAAGGCCAGAAAACCAGGGTAAAACAAGGTTTCTGGCTTTTTTGTTGTCCAATAAGGGCCAATCAAGGCCATTGCAATCCGGGGGCAACTGGGGGCAACAAGCCAAGCCTGCATGGAGGTTGCCCCCAAATGCCCCTGACTGACACTGCAATCCGCGTGATAAAGCCTGCCGAGAAGACACAGAAGCTCTTTGATGGTGGCGGGCTTTACCTGGAAGTTGCCCCCAGTGGGGGCAGATGGTGGCGCCTCAAGTACCGATTTGGGGGCAAGGAAAAGCGCATCAGCTTGGGCGTCTATCCCGATGTTGGCTTGAAGGAGGCCCGCGAGCGCCGGAACGATGCCCGAAAGCTCTTGGCCAATGACATTGACCCCGGCGAACAAAGGAAAGCCCAGAAGGCCGCGAAGGTGGAACGTGCGGCCAATAGTTTCGAGGTGGTTGCTCGGGAGTCGATGGAAAAGCGGCGTGATGCCGTGGCACCTGATCAGCACAAGAAAACACTGGACAGGATGGAGAACGACGTGTTCCCATGGCTTGGGGGCAGGGCAATAACCGAAATCACCGCCCCCGAGGTACTTGCCGTTCTGCGCAGACTGGATGACCGGGGGGCGCGGTATTCAGCCCATCGGGTACGGAGTGAAATCATCCGGGCATTTCGTTATGCCATCGCCACCGGCCGCGCCGAACGCGACCCCTGCCCGGATTTGAAAGGAGCCATCCCGGCCCCGAAGGCAGAGAACATGCCGGCGATCACCGATCCGCAGAAAGCAGCCGAGTTACTACGGGCCATTGACGCCTTCCGGGGAACATTCGTGGTCAAGTGCGCCCTGCTGCTGGCCCCCATGCTTTTTGCCCGCCCTGGCGAGTTACGAAAGGCGGAATGGTCTGGCCTCAATCTGGAAAAGGCCGAGTGGCGCTATCTCGTCACCAAAACCAAGACTGAGCATCTTGTTCCCTTGGCGGCGCAGGCTGTGGCTATCCTGAAAGAGCTATACCCGCTTACAGGGCATGCCCGGTTGGCGCGGGTCCGTGATCGAGACAAATACATCGGCCAGACGCAGGGCGCTTGCTGTCTTCATGGCATCACCAAAAAGACAGAAAACTACACACTTCAAGGCGCTGTGAACAGCCCCCGCCTAACCGATTGATCGTCAAC
>JAVBRT010000030.1:0-39083 GCA_031547725.1 Azonexus sp.
TCGTTCTCGCCGCAGACCACGCGCTTGAGCGCGCCGGCCTTGAAGATGGAGAACACGTTGATCGGCAGTTTCTGGTCGCGGCACAGCGCGAAGGCGGTCGCATCCATGACCGCCAGGTTTTTTGCGATCGCTTCGTTGAAGCTGATCTTGTCGAAGCGGGTCGCGGCGGAATCCTTTTTCGGATCGGCGGTGTAGATGCCGTCGACCTTGGTCGCCTTGAGCACGATTTCCGCGCCGATTTCCGAACCGCGCAGGGCCGCGGCGGTGTCGGTGGTGAAGAAGGGGTTGCCGGTGCCGGCACCGAAGATCACGATCTTGCCTTCTTCGAGATAACGGATGGCCTTGCCGCGGATATACGGCTCGACCACCTGCTCGATATTCAGGGCCGATTGCACGCGGGCATTCAGGCCGCATTGACGCATCGCGTCGGACAGCGCCATGGCATTCATCACCGTGGCCAGCATGCCCATGTAGTCGGCGGTGGCGCGATCCATTCCGGTGGCCGTGCCGGCCATGCCGCGGAAGATGTTGCCACCGCCAATCACGACGCCGATTTCCACACCCAGATCGGCAACCGCCTTGATCTCCCCGCAAATCGCCGCGATGGTCTGCGGATTGATGCCGTAGGCATCGCTGCCCATCAGGGCCTCGCCGGAAAGTTTCAGGAGAATGCGCTTGTACTGGGGTGCGGTCATCGGCGTTTCCTTCAGATTACTTCTTGGCAGCGGCGGCGGCAGCCTGGGCGGCCACCTCGGCGGCGAAGTCGTCGACCTTCTTCTCGATGCCTTCGCCGACGACGAACAGCGTGAAGCCGGCGACGGAAGCGCCCTTTTCCTTCAGCAACTGTTCGATGGTCTGCTTGCCATCGGCGGCCTTGACGAAGATCTGGCCGAGCAGCGTCACTTCCTTGAGGAACTTCTGCACGGTGCCTTCCGCGATCTTTTCCAGCATCGCTTCCGGCTTGCCGGATTCGCGCGCCTTCTCGATGGCGACGCGGCGCTCGGTGTCGAGCAGCTCGGCCGAGACGCCGGAAGCGTCGAGCGACTTCGGCTTGGAAGCGGCGATGTGCATCGCCAGATCCTTGCCCAACTGCTCGTCGCCGCCGACCAGATCGACCACGACGCCAACCTTGGCGCCGCCGTGGATGTAGGAAACCAGCCTACCTTTGGCTTCGAAGCGGACGAAGCGGCGGATCGACATGTTTTCGCCGATCTTGCCGACCAGCGCGGTGCGAGTCGATTCGACGGTGCCCTCGCCCATCGGCAGCGCCGACAGGGCGGCGACGTCGGCCGGGTTCTTTTCCGCGACCAGCTTGGCGCAGCCGTTGGCCAGCGCGATGAAATCGTCGTTCTTGGCGACGAAATCGGTTTCCGAGTTGACTTCGATGATCGCGCCGCTCTTGCCGTCGGCCGCGATGCTGACCGCGACGATGCCTTCGGCCGCAATGCGGGAGGCTGCCTTGGAAGCCTTGTTGCCGAGCTTGACGCGGAGGATTTCCTCGGCCTTGGCCATGTCGCCATCGGCCTCGGTCAGCGCCTTCTTGCATTCCATCATGGGCGCGTCGGTCTTGCCGCGCAGTTCTGCCACCATGCCTGCGGTAATTGCCGCCATACTTATTCTCCTGAGCTTGTATAACCGGCGGAGCCCGCAGGCTCCGCCGCCATGACCTTACTGTGCGGATTCTTCCTGGACTTCGACGAACTCGTCGTCGCCGGCCGCGACGATTTCCTGGACGACCTGGCTGCGGCCTTCGAGGATGGCGTCGGCGACGCCGCGGGCGTACAACTGGATGGCGCGGGAAGAGTCGTCGTTACCCGGGATGACGTAGGACACGCCGTCCGGGGTGTGATTGGTATCGACGACGCCGATGACCGGGATGCCGAGCTTCTCGGCTTCGGTGATGGAAATCTTGTGGTAGCCGACGTCGATGACGAAGATGGCGTCCGGCAGGCCGGCCATGTCCTTGATGCCGCCGATGGACTTCTGCAGCTTCTCCAGCTCGCGACGGAAGGTCAGCGCTTCCTTCTTCGGCATCTTTTCCAGCTCGCCGGCCTCGACGGCCAGTTCCATTTCCTTCAGGCGCTTGATCGAGGTCTTGACCGTCTTGAAGTTGGTCAGCATGCCGCCCAGCCAGCGCTGGTCGACGTACGGGGCGCCGGCGCGGCGCGCTTCCTCGGCGATGATTTCACGGGCCTGGCGCTTGGTGCCGACGAACAGGATGTTGCCGCGGTTGCTGGCCAGCTTCTTCACGAAAGCCATGGCTTCGTTGTACTTAACCAGGGTCTTTTCGAGATTGACGATGTGAATCTTGTTGCGGGCGCCGAAGATGTACGGGGCCATCTTGGGGGACCAGAAACGGGTCTGGTGACCGAAATGGACACCGGCCTCCAGCATTTCACGCATGGTAACGGACATTTGAAACTCCTTAAGGGTTGAACCGCCACCCGCCGGAAACGCGCGCCATTCTTCTGCTCTGGCCCGCACCCTTAATCGGCGGATGTGTGGATTTCGCCGCCGGCACCGCGCCGGCAACCATTCCCTCCGGTCACGAGGGCCGGAAAAAACCGTTCAATTATAGCAGGGGCCCGTTTTTTGCGGAAGGTCAATAACCATTCTGCTTGAGCGCCAACAATTGCAGCATGCGCTCGAGATAGGGCTGCCAGTCGGGCATGTGCAGGCCGAAGTCGTTCTCCAGACGGCGGCAATCGAGGCGGGAATTGGCCGGCCGCCGGGCCGGGGTCGGGTAGTCGGCGGTGGCGATGGCGCGAATCGCTTCCGGCTTCAGGCGCAGCGCGAAGCCGGGCATGGCGCCGGCCAGCTCGACGATGGTCCGGGCGAAAGCGCACCAGCTGACCGGGCGCGCCGCCGCCAGGTGATAGAGGCGGCTTTCATTCGCCGCCAGCGATTCGCCGCGGCGCAGCATCGCCAGCACCACGCCGGTCACGGTGGCGATCAGGGCGGCCGGCGTCGGTGAGCCGACCTGGTCGTCCACCACGTTCAGGCTGTCCTTGTCGCGCGCCAGGCGCAGGATGGTCTTGACGAAATTGCCGCCGCGCGCGCCGAACACCCAGCTGGTGCGGAAGATCAGCGAGCGGCAGGCAGCGGCGCGGATCGCCTCCTCGCCGGCCAGCTTGCTGCGGCCGTAGACGCCGAGCGGGCCGGTCGGATCGCTTTCGGTCCAGGGTTCCGGCTTGTCGCCGCCGTAGACATAGTCGGTCGAATAATGCACCAGCAGCGCGCCGCTGGCCGCCGCCTCGGCCGCCAGCAAGGCCGGCGCCTCGGCGTTGATGCGCTGCGCCAGCTCGGGTTCGGACTCGGCCTTGTCGACCGCCGTGTAGGCGGCCGCATTGACGATCACCATCGGCCGCAGGTCGCGCAGCACGCGGCGGAGCCGGCCGAGATCGGCCAGGTCGCACTCGCCCCGGCCGCAGGCCACGACCGTTCCGTGCGGCGCCAGCGAGCGCTGCAGTTGCCAACCGACCTGGCCATCCTTGCCGAGAAGTAGAATCGTCATGTCCGCCACCCGTTGCCTGGAAAAGGCGCGCAGTATGCCATTTCCCGGCCCTCGCTTTGCGAAACGATACCCATCCTTTATCCTTGGCTACCCCCCAACGCTCCACCGGACCATCATGAGCATCACCATCAAGACGCCTGAAGATATTGAAAAAATGCGCGTCGCCGGCCGCCTCGCCGCCGAGGTGCTCGACTACGTCGAACCCTTCGTCAAACCCGGCGTCACCACCGAGGAACTGGACCGCCTCTGCCACGACCTCATGGTCAATGTCCAGGGCTGCGTTCCCGCGCCGCTGAATTACGCCCCTTCGGGCTACAACCCCTATCCGAAGTCGATCTGCACCTCGGTCAACCAGCAGGTCTGCCACGGCGTGCCGGGCGACCGCGTGCTCAAGAACGGCGACATCGTCAATCTCGACATCACGACGATCAAGGACGGCTACCACGGCGACACCAGCCGCATGTTCATCGTCGGCGAAGGTTCGATCCAGGCCAGGCGCCTGTGCGAGATCACTTTCGAGTGCATGTGGCTGGGCATCTCGGTGGTGCGTCCCGGCGCCCATCTCGGCGACATTGGCGCCATCATCCAGAAGCATGCCGAGAAGAACGGCTACTCGGTGGTCCGCGAATTCTGCGGCCACGGCATCGGCAAGAAATTCCACGAGGACCCGCAGGTGCTGCATTACGGCAGGGCCGGCACCGGCCCGCGCCTGGAGCCGGGCATGATGTTCACCATCGAGCCGATGATCAACGCCGGCAAGGCCGCCATCCGCGAGCTGGCCGACGGCTGGACCATCGTCACCAAGGACCGCAGCCTGTCGGCGCAATGGGAGCACACCATCCTGGTCACTGAAACCGGTTACGAGATCATGACCCAGTCGGCCGGTTGCCGCCCCAAGCCCGACTGGATCCAGTAACCGGACATGCCCGTCGATGTCGCGGCGCTGCGCGCCGAGGTCAAGACTGACCAGGTCGCGCTGCGCCAGCGCTACGAGCAGACCCGCGACGCCGGCGATCTGCTGCGCGGGCGCTGCGCCCGCGTCGATGCCGTTCTCCGCCGCCTGTGGGCCGACCTGGAGATGCCCGGGACGGTGGCTCTGGCGGCCGTCGGCGGCTATGGCCGCGGCGAGTTGTACCCGGCTTCCGACATCGATCTGTTGATCCTGCTGCCGCGGCCGGCCAGCCGGGCACTGCAAGAGAAGCTCGAAACCCTGATCGGGCATTTCTGGGACATCGGCCTGGAAATCGGCCACAGCGTTCGCACCATCCCGGAATGCCTGGAACAGGCCGGGCGCGACATCACCGTCCAGACGGCCCTGCTCGAAGCCCGGCTGCTGACCGGCAACGACAAGCTGTTCGCCACCTTCGAGCGGCGCCTGCGCCGCCATCTCGATCCGCTCGATTTTCTCGAGGCCAAGCGCCTGGAGCAGCAGGAGCGCTACCTGCGCTTCAACGAAACGCCCTACAGCCTGGAGCCGAACTGCAAGGATTCACCGGGGGGGTTGCGCGACCTCCAGGTCATTTTCTGGATTGCCCAGGCCGCCGGCTACGGCACCGCCTGGCCCGATCTCGAACGCCACGATTTCCTGACCCGCGAGGAGCTGGAACATGCCGTGCAGTGCGAGGAATACCTTCGCCATCTGCGCATCCGCCTGCATTTCGTCGTCGGCCGGCGCGAGGACCGGCTGCTGTTCGACTACCAGACCCTGCTCGCCCTCGAATTCGGCTTCACCTCGACGCCGGCGCGGCGGGCCTCGGAACAGCTGATGCAGGAGTATTACCGCAACGCCAAGGCGGTCATGCTGCTCAACACCATCCTGCTGCAGAACATGGAGGCGGCGCTGGCGCCGGAAAGCCAGCAGGTGCCGCAAATCCTCGACGACCATTTCCAGACCGTCGGCAACCTGCTCGATGTCCGCGACGAAGCCTTGTACGAGAGCCGGCCGGCGGCCATCCTCGATACCTTTCTGGCCTTGCAGGAACACCACGAGCTGCAGGGCATGACGGCACGCACGCTGCGCGCGCTGTGGCGGGCGCGCGAACGGATCACGCCGGAATTCCAGGGCGACCCGGCCCAGCGCGCCGCCTTCCTCAAGCTATTCCAGAACCCACGCGGCATCATCCAGGTGTTCCGCCGGATGAACCAGCTCGACATCCTCGGCGCCTACCTGCCCAATTTCGGGCGCATCGTCGGCCAGATGCAGCACGACCTGTTCCACGTCTACACCGTCGACCAGCACATCCTGCAGGTCATGCGCAATCTGCGCCGGTTCACGATGAGCGAGTTCGCCCACGAGTACCCGCTCTGCTCGCGCCTGATCAACGAACTCGACCGCCACTGGCTGCTCTACATCGCCGCCCTCTTCCATGACATCGCCAAGGGCCGCGGCGGCGACCATTCCGAACTGGGCACCGTCGACGCCCAGGAATTCTGCGAGCAGCACGACCTCGCCGCCGAAGACACGGAGCTGGTGGTGTGGCTGGTCAGGAACCACCTGGTCATGTCGCAAGTCGCGCAGAAGGAAGATTTGAGCGATCCCCTGGTGATCGCCGGCTTCGCCGGCCGGGTCGGCGACGTCCGCCACCTGACGGCGCTCTATCTGCTCAGCCATGCCGACATTCGCGGCACCAGCCCGAAAGTCTGGAACCAGTGGAAAGGCAAGCTGCTGGCCGACCTCTACTTCCAGACGCTGCATACCCTGAATCAGGGCGAGGTACCGCCGGCCCACGGCGTGATCGCCGAACGCCAGGCCGAAGCGATGCGCCTGCTGCGTTACTTCGCCCTGTCCGACACCGTGCACGAGCGCCTGTGGAAGCAGCTCGACACCGTCTATTTCCTGCGCCACTCGGCCGAGGAAATCGCCTGGCACACGCGCGCGCTGCACTACCGCATCCACAACAACCAGCCGGTCGTCCGCGCCCGCCTGCACCAGGATGGCGACAGCCTGCAGGTGATGGTCTACACCCGGGATCAGCCCGACCTGTTCGCCCGCATCGTCGGCTTCTTCGCCCGCGCCGGCTTCAGCATCGTCGACGCCAAGATCCACACCACCGCGCACGGCTACGCCCTCGACAGCTTCGTCGTGCTCGACGTGCTCGAACGCGACATCAACCGCGAAATGGTCGCCTACATCGAGCACGAACTGGAGCAGCGCCTGGTCCGGCAGGCGCCGCCGGAAGTACCGTCGGCCGGGCGGCTGTCGCGCCAGGTCAAGCACTTCCCGATCAAACCGGAGGCCCGCATCGTCGAGGACGAACGCGGCGGCAATTTCGTCCTCTCGCTGATCGCCGCCGACCGCCCCGGCCTGCTGTACACGGTGGCCGAGATTCTCGCCCAGCACGGCGCCAACCTGCAGACCGCCAAAATCGCCACGCTCGGCGAGCGGGCCGAGGACATCTTCCTGCTCGGTGGCGGCGACCTGCACGAGAGCGCCAGCCGCATCCGGCTGGAGACGGAATTGATGGAGCGGCTCAAGATCTGATTTGGACTATTTAGCTGCCGGCTCAACTACCACAAGATCCAAGTAGCCACGCGATCAAGACAGCCAAGAAAAGAATCACCACATGTTGTGTTTGCCATTCCATCACCATCTCCTTTGTCATGTCGTATCGATGATTTTCGGTGGCCTGCACCGTCACAACAAGCCGGAAACACAGCTGGAAATGGGGGGTTAGGTGTAGAAATGGACTATTGCCGGTCCTCAACTACCAACCTTCAAGAGTCGGCATCGATTTTTCAACCACTTTCAGAATAATTTTCCCCACTCCGCCGTGTCCGCTTCTCCCCTGCTTCCCGCCACCTTCCTGCCGGCCCTGCCGAAACCCGGCCAGCGCCTCGACCTGCCGCCGCTGGCCGGCTCCGGCGACGCCCTGACCCTGGCCACGGCCGCCGCCAACACCGGCCGCCTGCTGACCGTCGTCACCGCCAGCGCCGCCGACGCCCAGCGCCTGCTCGAGGAAATTCCCTGGTTCGCGCCGCAGTTGCGCGTGCGCCTGCTGCCCGACTGGGAAACCCTGCCCTACGACCATTTCTCGCCGCACCAGGACCTCGTCTCCGAGCGCCTGGCGACGCTGTGGGCGACCCTGCAAGGCGAACTGGACATCCTGCTGGTGCCGGCGGCGACCGCCGTCAACCGCCTGGCGCCGCCGGAATTCATGGCCGCCTACACCTTCGCGTTCAAGAAGGGGCAGAAGCTCGACGCCGAGAAATTCCGCGCCCAGGTGACGCTGGCCGGCTATGCCCACGTCACGCAGGTGGTGTCGCCCGGCGAATATTCCATTCGCGGCGGCCTGATCGACCTGTTCCCGATGGGCTCGCAACTGCCCTACCGGCTCGATCTGTTCGACGACGAGATCGAGAGCATCAAGACCTTCGACGTCGATACCCAGCGCACCGTCTACCCGGTGCCGGAAGTGCGCCTGCTGCCGGCCCGCGAATTTCCCTTGGACGACAGCGGCCGCACCCATTTCCGCCAGGCCTTCCGCGAGCGTTTCGAGGGCGACCCGGCCAAGTCCGGCATCTACAAGGACATTTCCACCGGCATCGCCAGCGCCGGCATCGAGTACTACCTGCCGTTGTTCTTCGCGACGACGGCGACGTTGTTCGACTACCTGCCGCCGGACGCCGTGTTCGTCACCCACGGCGACGCGCCGGCCGCCATCGCCGCCTTCTGGAGCGACACCCGCTCGCGCTACACGCTGCTGCAGGGCGACAAGGCGCGGCCGCTGCTGGCGCCGGAAGAACTGTTCCTGACCGACGAAGCCTTCTTCGGCGCCGCCAAAAGCTATCCCCGCCTGGCCCTGGCCGGCCGCGAGGCCGCCACCGGGCAACTGCCCAACGTCGCCATCGACCGCCGCGCCGACGATCCGCTCGGCGCCCTCAAACGCTATCTCGCCGAGCATCCCGGCCGCGTGCTGCTTCTGGCCGAAACCGCCGGCCGGCGCGAAACGCTGGCGGCGATGTTCGCCGAGCACGGCCTCAAGCCGGCGGCGACCGCCGACCTGGCCGCCTTCGTCGCCGGCGACGCGCCGCTGGCCCTCGCCGTGGCGCCGCTGCAGGCCGGTTTCGTGCTCGACGCCGGCGACCGGAAAATCGCCTTCGTCAGCGAAACCGAGCTGTTCGCCGGCAGCCCCCGGCGGACCCGGCGCGAAGCGGCGAAGAAGGCCAGTTTCGACAACTGGCTGAAGGATCTGACCGAACTCAAGGTCGGCGACCCGGTGGTGCATGAAAGCCACGGCATCGGCCGCTACCAGGGTCTGGTGCGCATGGACCTCGGCCTAGGCGAACAGGAATTCCTCGAATTGCATTACGCCAACGACGCCAAGCTGTTCGTGCCGGTGGCCCAGCTGCACGTGATCTCGCGCTATTCCGGGGCCGACCCCGAGGCCGCGCCACTGCATACGCTCGGTTCCGGACAGTGGGAGAAGGCCAAGCGCAAGGCCGCCGAGCAGGCGCGCGACACCGCCGCCGAACTGCTGGCGCTGTACGCCGCCCGCGCCGCCCGCCAAGGCCATGCCTTCGCCTTCAAGGACAGCGACTACGAGGCTTTCGCCGACGGCTTCGGCTTCGAGGAAACCAACGATCAGGCGCAGGCCATCACCGCGGTGATCGAGGACATGAAGTCGGGCAAGCCGATGGATCGCCTGGTCTGCGGCGACGTCGGCTTCGGCAAAACCGAGGTGGCGCTGCGCGCCGCCTTCTGCGCCGTGGCCGGCGGCAAGCAGGTGGCGGTGCTGTGCCCGACGACGCTGCTCTGCGAACAGCATTACCAGACCTTCGTCGACCGCTTCGCCGACTGGCCGGTGCGCATCGCCGAAATCTCCCGCTTCAAGACCGCCAAGGAATCGGCGCAAGCCTTGAAGGAACTGGCCGACGGTAAGATCGACATCATCATCGGCACGCACAAGCTGATCGGCAAGGAAGTCAAGTTCAGCCGCCTGGGCCTGGTCGTCATCGACGAGGAGCACCGTTTCGGCGTGCGCCAGAAGGAAACGCTGAAGGCCATGCGCGCCGAGGTCGACGTGTTGACGCTGACGGCGACGCCGATTCCGCGCACGCTGGCGATGAGCATGGAAGGCCTGCGCGACTTCTCGGTGATCGCCACGGCGCCGCAGAAGCGGCTGGCGATCAAGACCTTCGTCAGCAATTTTTCCGACGGCATCATCCGCGAGGCGGTGCTGCGCGAATTGAAGCGCGGCGGCCAGGTGTACTTCCTGCACAACGAGGTCGACACCATCGCCAACATGCGCGAGAAGCTGGAAAAGCTGGTGCCCGAGGCGCGCATCGTCGTCGGCCACGGCCAGATGAACGAACGCGAACTGGAAAAGGTGATGCGCGACTTCACCGGCCAGCGCGCCAACGTGCTGCTGTGCACGACCATCATCGAAACCGGCATCGACAATCCGCACGCCAACACCATCCTGATCAACCGCGCCGAGAAGTTCGGCCTCGCCCAGCTGCACCAGCTGCGCGGCCGCGTCGGCCGCTCGCACCACCAGGCCTACGCCTACCTGCTGGTGCAGGACGACAAGGCGCTGACCAAGCAGGCCAGGATGCGCCTGGAGGCCATCCAGGCCATGGAGGAGCTCGGCTCCGGCTTCTTCCTCGCCATGCACGACCTGGAAATCCGCGGCGCCGGCGAAGTGCTCGGCGACAACCAGTCGGGCGAAATGCAGGAAGTCGGCTTCAACATGTATGCCGAGATGCTCAACCGCGCCGTCGCCCACCTGAAACAGGGCAAGGTGCTGGAAACCGCCGACCTGACCCAGCCGATCGGCGTCAGCGGCGAGATCAACCTGCGCACACCGGCCCTGCTGCCCGACGCCTACTGCCCCGATGTGCACGAGCGCCTGACGCTGTACAAGCGCCTGGCCAACTGCGACACGGCCGAGGATATCGACGCCCTGCAGGAAGAATTGATCGACCGCTTCGGCGAACTGCCGCTGCAGGCCCAGTCGCTGCTGGCCACGCATCGCCTGCGCCTGCTGGTCAAACCCTTGCTGGTCGCCAAGCTCGACGCCACCAACGACCAGGTGACGATCCAGTTCAGCCCGGAATTCACCAGGAATCCGCCTATCGAGCCGATCAGGATCATCAATTTGATCCAGAAGAACCGCGGCTATAAGCTGAGCGGACAGGATAAAATCTCTCTTTTGCGCCACTGCCCGGGCCTCAGCGACAAGGTCGCGGCAGTCAAGGACATGATTCGCGAGCTGACCCAATGACCAAGATCGAAAACGTAAACGTATCGGCCTTCGACTCCATGCCGACCCCGGCCGAGATCCACGCCCGCCTGCCGCTGACCGCCAAGGCCGAAGCCACCGTCAGCCGCGGCCGCGAGCTGCTGTGCAACATCCTCGACCGCAAGGATCACCGGCTGTTCATCGTCGTCGGCCCCTGCTCCATCCACGACCCGGTCGCCGGCCTCGACTACGCCCGCCGCCTGAAGGGGCTGGCCGATGAAGTTGGCGACACGCTGCAGATCATCATGCGCGTCTATTTCGAAAAGCCGCGCACCACCGTCGGCTGGAAGGGTTACATCAACGATCCGTTCATGGACGACTCCTTCCAGGTCAACGTCGGCATGGAGCGGGCCCGCCAGTTCCTGCTCCAGGTCAACGAACTCGGCCTGCCCGCCGGCACCGAGGCGCTCGACCCCTACGGCCCGCAGTACTACGGCGACCTGATCACCTGGACGGCCATCGGCGCCCGCACCACCGAATCGCAGACCCACCGCGAGATGTCCTCCGGCCTGTCCACGCCGGTCGGCTTCAAGAACGCCACCAGCGGCGACCTGGCGGTGGCCACCAACGCCATCCTCTCGGCCTCCAACCCGCACTCCTTCCTCGGCCTGAACAACGACGGCCGCGTCACCATCGTCCGCACCACCGGCAACGCCTACGGCCATGTCGTGCTACGCGGCGGCGACGGCAAGCCCAACTACGACGCCGTCTCGGTCGCCATCGCCGAACAGGCCATGGCCAAGGCCAAGCTGCCGGCCAACCTGGTCGTCGACTGCTCGCACGCCAACAGCTCGAAGAAGCCGGAACTGCAGCCGCTGGTCATGGCCGACGTGGTCAACCAGATCCGCAACGGCAACAAGTCGCTGCTCGGCCTGATGATCGAATCGAACATCGAGGCCGGCAACCAGCCGATCCCGGCCGACCTGTCGCAGCTCAAGTACGGCTGCTCGGTCACCGACGGCTGCGTCGCCTGGGATACCACCGAGAAGATGATCCGCGACGCTGCCGTGCTGCTGCGCGACGTGCTGCCGGAACGGCTGGCCTGACCCCCGGGCGATGCCGGCCGCCGGCATCGCCATTCCACCACCGGAGAACACATGCCCTACGTCAATATCAAGATCACCAAGGAAGGGGCGACCCCGGAACAGAAGGCGCGCCTGATCCAGGGCGCGACCCAGTTGCTGGTCGACGTGCTGGGCAAGAACCCGAACACCACGGTCGTCGTCATCGACGAGGTCGATACCGACAACTGGGGCGTCGGCGGCGAAACGATCACCGTCCGCCGGGCCCGCGGCGCCTGAGCTCGCGCCTTCCGCACCTCCTGCCTGACCCATCGCCATGAATCTGATCATCCAGGGTGGCGCCCTGCCCACCTTCCTGCTCGAACGCATCGTCGCCGCCACCGGCGCCACCGCCGTCGAACCCTGCCCGCCGCAGGTCGTCCGCCTGCGCGGTGCCCGCCGGACGCCGGAATTCGCCGCGCTGACAGCGCTGATCGAAGCCGAAAAGCTCGACTGGGCTTTCGTCGAAGCCGGTAAGCAGCTGAGCGACTACGGCCTGATCTGCTTCGACATGGATTCGACGCTGATCACCATCGAGTGCATCGACGAGTTGGCCGACTTCGCCGGCAAGAAGCGCGAAGTCTCGGAGGTCACCGAAGCCGCGATGCGCGGCGAAATCGACTACCGCGAAAGCCTGCGCCGCCGCCTGGCCTTGCTGGCCGGCCTCGACGCCCGGGTATTGGCCCGCGTCTTCGGCGAGCGCCTGCTGCTCTCCGACGGCGCCCGCGAACTGCTCGCCGCGGCCCAGGCGGCCGGCCTGCGCACGGCCATCCTGTCCGGCGGCTTCACCTATTTCACCGAGCGCCTGCGCATCGAGCTGGGCTTCGACTTCGCCACCTCCAACGAGCTGGAAATCGCCGGCGGCAAACTGACCGGCAAGGTCGTCGGCGACATCGTCGATGCCGCCGCCAAGGCCCGCCACCTGTGCCGCCTGCGCGACGAGCTGGGCTTGCGCAAGGAACAGGTGATCGCCGTCGGCGACGGGGCCAACGACCTGCAGATGATGGCCGAGGCCGGCCTCTCGGTGGCTTACCGGGCCAAGCCGGCAACGCGCGCCAAGGCCGACGTGGCGATCAGCTTCGGCGGCCTCGACAGCCTGCTCAATCTGTTCGCCTGAGCGCCGCGCCGCCCAGCGCCTCGAAAGCGGCGTTGGCCGACAGGAAAACCTCGCCGCTCAGCCCGGACCATAGCGGCGAGCGCTGCAAGCGGTCCTGCACCGGCCCCTTGACCTCCGCCAGATGCAGGCGGACGCCGCGCGCGGCCAGTTCCTGGTTGAGTTCGGCGAAGACCTCGACGGCGGTGGCATCCATCAGGTTGACCGCGCTCATCACCAGCACCAGGTCGCGGACGCCGGGCGAGCGCTCCAGCTCCTGTTTCAGACGCTGCTCGACGGCGCCGAGATTGCCGAAGAACAGGCCTTCGTCGATACGCAGGAACAGTACCCCGGGCAAGGTTTCGACGGCATGGCGCTCGACGTTGCGGAAATGCTCGCTGCCGGCAATGCGCCCGAGAACCGCCATGTGCGGCTGGCTGAAACGATAGAGCAAGGCCGCCAGCGACAGCATGACGCCGGCACCGATACCGATTTCCAATCCGAACACCAACACCCCGCCAGCCGTGCCGAGCAGCGCCAGGGCGTCGGCCCGGTCGTAGGCCCAGGCCTGGCGCAAGGCGCGCCAGTCGATCATCGAGATCGCCGCCATGATGATGGTCGCCGCCAGCACCGCCAGCGGCAGGCGGGCGAACCAACCGGCGGCGCCGGCCACCACGCCGATCATGACCAGGGCCGCGACGACGGTCGCCAGCGGCGTGCGGGCGCCGGCCGCGACGTTGATGGCCGAGCGCGACAGGCCGCCGCCGACCGGCATGCCGCCGGAAAAGGCGGCGACGACGTTGGCGGCGCCGAGGCCGACCAGCTCGGCATTGGGGTTAATACGTTCGCGCCGGCGGATGGCCAATGCTTGGGCCATGGTAATGCCCTGGACCATGCCGATCAGCGCCATCAGGAAGGCCGGCACGAACAGCGTGCGCAGCGTTTCGCCGCCGGGCAGGAAGAAGTTCGGCGGCGGCAGGCCGACCGCCACCGCGCCGACCACGGCCACGCCGTGCCGGCTGTCGAGTTCGAACCAGGCGCTCAGCAGCGTTGCCAGCAGCACGATCAGCAACGGCATCAGGCGGACCACGAAGGCCGCCACGCTCGTGCCGAGGCCGGCCCGGCGCAGCCAGCCGGCCAGCCAGCGGCGGACGACGATCAGCAGGGCCAGCGCGACCAGGCTGACCGCCAGCGTCGGCCGATGCACCCGTTCGAGGTGGGTCAGCAAGTCGAGGACGACGGCGCCGCTGTTGTCGCCGGACAGGGCCAGGCCGAACAGGTATTTCAGCTGGCTGACGACGATCAGCACCGCCGAGCCGGAAACGAAACCGCTGACCACCGGCCGGCTGAGCAATTGCGACAGGAAGCCCAGACGCAGCAGGCCGCAGGCCAGCAGCATCAGGCCCGACAGCAGCGCCAGCGCGGCGGCCAGCTCGATGTAGCGGTCCGAGCCGGGAATGGCCAGCGGACTGAGCACGGCATAGGTCATGATCGCCGTCACCGCCACCGGCCCGACCGCCTGCACCATGCTGCTGCCCAGCAGCGCATAGGCGATCGCCGGCAGGATGCTGACGTACAGCCCGAACTGCGGCGGCAGGCCGGCCAGCAGCGCGTAGGCCATGCTCTGCGGAATGACCAGGATGGCGACGATCAGGCCGGCCGCCAGGTCGGCGCCAAGATGTTGGCGCGGATAAGGCTTGAGCCAGTGCGGGACGAGCCGGGAAAAGACGGGCATGGAGGCGGCGGGAAACGGGCGAGGCGGCAGTATCGTCCGCCCGCTCCGGCCGCGTCAATCGCCGGCCGCCGGTGCTCAGCCGCCAGCGCGGACGGCGCGCAGGCGGCGGATGCGTTCGGCCGTGTCGGGGTGGCTCGACAAGCCGTCCCAGGCCGGCCCGCCTTGGCGCCCGACGCTGGCTTCCAAGCGTTCGAGCATCGCCGCCAGCGGTTCGGTACCCCGCCCTGCCGCCGTCATCACCTCCACCGCGTAGGCATCGGCTTCCAGTTCGAAGCCGCGCGAATAGCGCGACTCCAGCGCCAACACGGCCAGGCCGCTGGCCACCGAGGACAGGTCGCCGAGATAGAGGCCGGCGACGAAGGAGACGACCGAGGACTGGATCAACTGACGCAGCCCGTGGTGATGGGCGACGTGCCCCAGTTCGTGGGCGACCACGCCGGTCACCTCGTCGTCGTTCCCGGCCAGGGCCACCAGTTCGTCGAACACCACCAGATCGCCATTGGGCAGCGCGAAGGCATTCGGCCCCATCGGCGCCGAGCGGAAAACCAGCCGGTAGGCCGGCCGCCCCGGCCGGGCCTGCAGCACGGCGGCGACATGCGTCCGCAGTTCGTCCTGGCGCGCCTGCGGCAGGCGCGACGGGCGCAGCATGCGCTGGTCGAGGAAGTCCAGGGTGTAGGCCGATAACGATTGCACCGCCCGCTCGGGCACCCGCGGCGCCAGCACGCCGCTGAGCGCCGGCAGCCCCCAGAAATAGGCGGCCAACAGCACCAGCACGGCCGCCACCAGCGCCGCCACGGCCCACGACCAGCGCCGCTGCAGGCGGACCACCGGCGACTCGGCCATGCCCGCCCCGGCCAGCCAGGCGCCGAACGCCGCATGGTCGGCGACTTCGCACACGGCGCCGTCGGGCAAGCGCAACAGGCGCGGCGCCCGGCCCAGCGGCTCGGAAATCTCGACTTGCGCCCGCGGCGCCCGCCGCTCGCCGAAAGCGCCGCGCACCACGATCTCCTCGCCCTCGACCAGCAGTTCAGCCGCCTGCCGCTGCGGCGTGCGGCCGTCGAAGAAGCTGGCGGCGATACCGCTCACAGGCCGATATCCAGGTCGAACATCTCCGCCGCCTCGTCGCCGACCGCCGAGGCGGCCGTGGCTTCGGCGGCCACGAAATCGTCGAGGCTGCCGCCGACCGCCAGGGCCAGGTGCTCGGCGCGGTAGCGGGCGACGCGGACGCGCGCCCAGGGAATGAACAGACCGACAGTGACGATGATGGCCAGCCAGTTCGCCAGCGTCAGGCCGATGTAACCGCCGACCGGCAGGCGGCTGACGAAAGCGTGCGGCCCCAGGCGGCTACTCCCCCAGATGGCATTGGCGGTACGCGCCTGGACATAGGGGACGACCAGGGCCTGGATCAGGATCATCAGGACGGGAATGGCCAGGAAGGCGCCGCTTCCAGCCGCCGAGACGACGATCCCGATCAGGCCGACGACCAGCAAGACCATCAGCAGCGCCGGCAACAGGAAGATGCGATAGATCTGGCCGATGCCGACGGCGCAAACCAGCGGCGTATTGCCGAAGCGGGTATTGTCGAGCACGAACTTGCGCAGTTGCCGGTAGAACAGCGGGAAGGCCAGCCACAGCGTGATCAGGGTCAGCAGCCCGTAGCCGATGAAGACCTTGGCCGCCTGGCCGTAGGTGCCGTGGAAGGAAAAGCGCAGGCCGCGGTAGCTGGTGTTGTGGGCGCGGAAGCGGAAAGCCTTGACGGCCAGCCAGGGCACGACCGGCACCAGGGCCAGCAGGGCGATGCCGTAGGCCAGCGGGCTGATGTTCTGCGCGGCGGACAGTCCGAACAGCAGCAGCACGGCGACGATCCGCCCCTTGAGGATGGGAATCGGCTGGCCGTGGTAGTCGAAGCCGGAGCCGTCGAGCAACAGATTGCGGTGGAAGTACTGCTCGCGCCGCACCTTGGCCCAGGCCGAATAGATGCCGAGCGTGACGATGCTCAGCAGCAGGTTGACGATCCAGATGCGGAAATATTCGCCGCCGTCGCCGGCAAAGCTGAAATTCTCCTCCCGCCCCTGCCCGGCATCGGCGGCTGGAGCGGCGGGCGCCAGCGGTCCGGCTGGCGGTGCCGGCGGCACATGGCCGGCAGCCGGCAGCGCGATAGCCCGCGGTTTCAGCTGCGCATCGTAGGCGGCGCGGTTTTCCGGGTCGCCGAGTGTGGCGATCGCCCAGCGCAGCGCGTCGAGTTCCGCCGGATTCGGCTGCTCCGGCGTGTGCAGGCGATGGCGGAAATATTCGATGCGCGCCCGGTAGGCCGCCTTGATTTCGGCCAGCGTGGCCCCCGGCGCGACGCCGAGAATGTCGTAATGCGTTGCGGTCAGCGCGTTCATGCTCCCCCCTTGTCATTGTTGGCACGACTGATGGCAAAGCATTTTAGCCAACCAGTCGGCCGCTGTCATGACGTTTGGATTGAAAAAAGGAGGGAGTGGCGCGCTCAGTGCAAGTCGACGGCGTGCTGCTTGAGCGCTTCCAGCGGCACGATTTCCAGCGCCGCCTGGTTGGTGGCGTTGAGCGCCACGCGCGGCGCCCGGCCCGCCTGCCAGGCTTCCAGCCAGCGGGCGGCGCACAGGCACCAACGCTGGCCGGGCCGCAGGCCGGGAAAATCGAACTCCGGGCGCGGCGTCGACAGGTCGTTGCCGCGCGCCTTGGAAAATTCGAGAAATTCGGCGGTCAGCACGACGCAGACCGTATGGCTGCCGACATCCTCCGCCGAGGTGTTGCAGCAGCCGTCGCGGAAGAATCCCGTCAGCGGCCGTTCGGAGCAACTCAGCAGCGGCCCGCCCAGCACATTCAACTGGCTGCCGCGGCCGGGGAATTCGCGGGTTTTCATGCCCCGGCCTTCAGGACACCTCGTCGATCCAGGCCTGCTGGATGGCTTCTAGGATTTTCTCGCCGCAATGCTTGGGATCGTCGGCGAAGCCGGGCAAGGCCATGACCCAGTCGCGCAGGTCGACGAAATTGAGCTGCAGCGGGTTCTTGTCCGGATGGGCATCGGCCAGTTCGATGGCGATGTCGTTGATGTCGGTCCACTTCATTTCTTGTGCCCTTCCTTCGCCATGTTGATGCTGTACTTGGGAATCTCGACCACCAGCGGCGTCTTGCCGACGATGGCCTGGCAGCCCAGGCGCGAATTCGGTTCCAGGCCCCAGGCCTTGTCGAGCAGGTCTTCCTCGTCCTCCTCGGCCGGATTCAGCGAGTTGAAGCCTTCGCGGACGATCACGTGACAAGTGGTGCAGGCGCAGGACATCTCGCAGGCGTGGTCGAGTTCGATGCCGTTCTCAAGCAGGCTCAGGCAGATCGACTTGCCCTCCTCGGCCTCGATGACGGCGCCGTCCGGACAATTCTCGACATGCGGCAACACGATCAACTGCGTCATCATTCCTCTCCCATCTTGATCTCGTCGACCTTGCGGCCGGAGAGCACTTTCTTGATGCTTTGGTCCATGCGGCGGTGAGCGAATTCCTGCGTTTCGAAGCCGAGGTCGTCCATGGCGATGTTGATCACCCGCCGGTTGTCGCCGGCCGCCGCCGCGCGCAGCTTGGCGATGCTGGCGGCGATGCGGGCCGTTTCCTCGGCGTTGAGCAGGTGCGCATCCTCGGCCAGCGCCGCCTCGGTGGCCTCAATCATGCGGTCGGCCTCGACCTGGGCTTCGCGCAGGGCGCGGGTCATGGCGTCGTCCTTGGCGTGCGCCAGCGAATCCTGCAGCATGCCGGCGATCTCGTCGTCGGACAGGCCGTAGGACGGCTTGACGGTGACGCTGGCCTCGACCCCGGAAGTCTGCTCGCGGGCCGAGACCGACAGCAAACCGTCGGCATCGACCTGGAAGGTGACGCGGATGCGCGCCGCGCCGGCCACCATCGGCGGAATGCCGCGCAATTCGAAACGGGCCAGCGAACGGCAGTCGGCAACCATCTCGCGCTCGCCCTGGACGACGTGGATGGCCATCGCCGTCTGGCCGTCCTTGAAGGTGGTGAATTCCTGGGCGCGCGCCGTCGGAATGGTCGAGTTGCGCGGAATCACCTTCTCGGTCAGGCCGCCCATGGTTTCCAGGCCGAGCGACAGCGGAATGACGTCGAGCAGCAGCCAGTCGTCCTTGCCGGTCTTGTTGCCGGCCAGCAGGTTGGCCTGGGTGGCGGCGCCGAGGGCGACGACCTTGTCCGGATCGAGATTGGTCAGCGGCTCCTGGTGGAAGAAGTCGCCGACCGCCTTCTGTATCTGCGGCATGCGCGTGGCGCCGCCGACCATGACCACGCCCTTGACGTCCTCCGGGCGCAGGCCGGCGTCGCGCAGGGCCTTCTTGACCGGCTGCAGCGTCTTCGACACCAGCGTCCGGGTGATGTCGGCGAAGGTGGGAACGTCGAGCTTGAGATCGACCATCTCGTCGGTCGACAGGCGGGCGGTGATCGGCGCCTCCGGGTTCAGGGTCAGGAATTCCTTGGCTTCGCGGCAGCGCATCATCAACAGCCGGGCGTCTTCCGGCGTCAGCGGCTGCAGCTTGGCCTGCTCGACCGCCCAGCAATAGATGCGGTGGTCGAAATCGTCGCCGCCCAGGGCCGAATCGCCGCCGGTGGCCAGGACTTCGAAAACGCCCTTGGTCAGCTTGAGGATGGAGATGTCGAACGTGCCGCCGCCGAGGTCGTACACCGCGTAGACGCCCTCGGCCGCGTTGTCGAGGCCGTAGGCGATGGCGGCGGCGGTCGGCTCGTTGAGCAGGCGCAGCACGTTCAGCCCGGCCAGGCGGGCGGCGTCCTTGGTCGCCTGGCGCTGGGCATCGTCGAAATAGGCCGGAACGGTGATCACCGCGCCGACCAGGTCGCCGCCCAGGGCCGCTTCGGCGCGGGCCTTCAGGTTCTTGAGGATTTCCGCCGAGACTTCGACCGGGCTCTTGACGCCGGCGTGGGTGCGCAATTTGACCATGCCCGGTGCCTCGACGAAATCGTAGGGCATGGCCTCGACATGGGCGATGTCCTTGAGTCCGCGACCCATGAAGCGCTTGACCGAAACGATGGTGTGGCGCGGATCGACCGCCTGGTTCTTCTGCGCCGCGTAGCCGACCTCGGTCGAACCATCGGCATGGTAGCGGACGACCGACGGCAGCAGTGGCCGCCCGCGTTCGTCGTTGAGGCAGACGGCCAAACCGCTGCGCACCGTGGCGACCAGCGAGTTGGTGGTACCGAGATCGATGCCGATTGCCAGCTTATGCTCGTGCGGAGCCGCGGATTCGCCGGGTTCGGCGATTTGGAACAGAGCCATTGTTTAATCTTCCAGCGATGCCAGGGCATCGTCGATTTCGGACAGGAGTTTTTCCAGGAACATCAGGCGCCGCACCCAATCGGTGGCCAGCGCGAAATCCTTTTCGTCGTCGAGCAGGCGCCCGACCTCGTCGTAACGGCCGGCGATGTCGCCGCGCAGCCGGTTATGCAGGCGCTCCAGTTCATGATGGTCGCCGCCGGCCCGCGCCTCCATCACCGCCTCGCGCCATTCCATCTGCTCCATCAGGAAATCGGCCGGCATCGCCGTATTGTTCTCGGCCTGCAAGTCGTGGCCGTTGAGTTCGAGCAGGTAGCGCGCCCGGCCGAGCGGCTTCTTCAGCGTCTGGTAGGCCTCGTTGGCCCGCGTCGCCCATTGCATGGACAAACGCCGCTCGCTTTCCGGGGCGTTGGCGAAACGGTCCGGATGCACCTGCGCTTGCACGTCGCGATAGCGCGAGTCGAGTTCCGAGAGGCTGAGCCGGAAGGCCCGCGGCAGTTCGAACAGGGAGAAGAAATCGGCGGTCAGGTCCAACGACAAACCTCGAAATTAACGGCGCTTCAGAATGCGCCAGACCTCAAAGCGAAGGCGGGGCTAGGCGCCCCGCACGAAGACAGTACGAACGTACGGCAAGCGCGGGGTAACGACGCCCCGCCGAGCCATCTCCCGCAGGGTTACACGTTGAAGGATTCTCCACAACCGCACTGGTCCTTGACGTTCGGATTGTTGAACTTGAAGCCCTCGTTCAGGCCCTCGCGGGCGAAATCCAGTTCCATCCCGTCGAGGTAGGGCAGGCTCTTGGCATCGACCACGACCTTGACGCCGGCGCTTTCGAACACCAGATCGTCCTCGTTCACCTCGTCGACGAATTCCAGCTTGTAGGCCATGCCGGAACAGCCGGAGGTCCGTACGCCGAGGCGCAGGCCGATGCCCTTGCCGCGCTTGGTCAGGAAATTGGCGACGTGCTTCGCCGCCGTGTCGGTCAAGGTGACGCCCATGCTTATTCTCCGTGCTTCTTCTTGTAATCGGCCACGGCTGCCTTGATGGCATCCTCGGCCAGGATCGAGCAGTGGATTTTAACCGGCGGCAGCGCCAGTTCCTCGGCGATCTCGGTGTTTTTGATGGCCAACGCCTGGTCGACGGTCTTGCCCTTGACCCACTCGGTGACCAGCGACGACGAAGCGATCGCCGAGCCGCAGCCGTAGGTCTTGAACTTGGCATCCTCGATCACGCCAGCCTTGTTGACCTTGATCTGCAATTTCATCACGTCGCCGCAGGCCGGCGCGCCGACCATGCCGGTACCGACGCCGTCGTCTTCCTTACCGAAGGAACCGACGTTACGCGGATTTTCATAATGATCAATGACTTTGACGCTATAGCTCATGTAAATTCTCCTGAATTTCTGGGTTGTTTTCGCTACCGGGCGACTCAGTGAGCGGCCCACTGGACGGTGTTCAAGTCGACACCTTCCTGAACCATTTCCCACAGCGGTGACAGTTCGCGTAGTTTGCCAATTTTCGCGTGCAACAATTTGATTGCATAGTCGATTTCCTCATCGGTCGTGAACCGACCGATGCTGAAGCGGATCGAACTGTGCGCCAGCTCGTCGTCGCGGCCGAGCGCCCGCAGCACGTAGGATGGCTCCAGGCTGGCCGAGGTGCAGGCCGAACCGGAGGAAACCGCCAGGTCCTTGATGGCCATGATCATCGACTCGCCTTCGACGTAGGCAAAGCTGATGTTCAGGTTGTGCGGCACGCGATGGACCATGTCGCCATTGACGTAGGTCGCCTCGATATCTTGAAGTCCATTCAGAAGTTTATCGCGCAACTTTTTGATTCTATTATTTTCTTCTGCCATTTCCTCCTTGGCCAGACGGAAGGCCTCGCCCATGCCGACGATCTGGTGCGTGGCCAGCGTGCCGGAGCGGAAACCGCGCTCGTGGCCACCGCCGTGCATCTGCGCCTCCAGCCGGACACGCGGCTTGCGGCGCACGTACAGCGCGCCGATGCCTTTCGGCCCGTAGGTCTTATGGGCCGAGAAACTCATCAGGTCGACCTTGAGCCTGCTCAGGTCGATGTCGATCTTGCCGGTGGCCTGGGCGGCATCGACGTGGAAGATCACCCCCTTCTCGCGGCAGATTTCGCCCAGTTCGGCGATCGGCTGGACGACGCCGACCTCGTTGTTGACGAACATCACCGAGGCCAGCACGGTGTCGGGACGAATCGCCGCCTTGAACGCTTCCAGGTCGAGCAGGCCGTTTTCCCGCACGTCGAGATAGGTTGCCTCGAAGCCCTGGCGCTCCAGTTCGCGCACGGTGTCGAGCACGGCCTTGTGCTCGGTCTTGACGGTGATGATGTGCTTGCCCTTGGTGCCGGCGTAGAAATTGGCGGCGCCCTTGATGGCGAGATTGTTGGATTCGGTCGCGCCGGAGGTCCAGATTATTTCCTTGGGATCGGCATTGACCAGCGCCGCGACCTGCTCGCGCGCCTCTTCCACCGCCGCGTCGGCCACCCAGCCGAAGCTGTGCGAACGCGAGGCGGGATTGCCGTAGAGCTCGCACAGGTAGGGAATCATTTTTTCGGCAACGCGCGGATCGACCGGAGTGGTCGCCGAGTAGTCCAGATAGATGGGCAGTTTCATCGTCATTCTCGCTAGGGTCGGTTGTTCAAACGGCCATTGCCGTAAGTCCTTGCAGGCGTCCGACTGTAACCTGCACGGCGTTGATGAATTGTTCGATCTCGGCGGCATCGTTGCCGGCACCGAGGCTGACCCGCACGGCGCCGCGGGCGAATTCCGGCGCCACGCCCATCGCCCGCAGCACGTGCGACGGCTCCGGATTGGCGCTGGAACAGGCGGCGCCGCTGGCGACGGCATAGCCTGCGCGGTCCAGCTTGCCGACCAGCGTCTCGCCGTCGATGTCGCGGAAGGCGAAATAAACGGTGTTGGGCAAACGCTCGGCCTCGGCGGCAAACACATGGGCGCCCAGGGCAACCAGGCCGGATTCCAGGCGCCGACGCAGGCTGCGCAGCCGATCCGCCCTTGCGGCAAGGCTTTGCGCCGCAAGTTCCGCGGCGACACCGAAACCGACGATGGCCGGCACGTTTTCGGTACCCGAGCGCAGGCCGCGCTCATGACCGCCACCGGCAATCTGCGGCTGCAGTTCGACGCGCTTGTCGACAACCAGCGCGGCAGCGCCCTTGGGGCCGTTGATCTTGTGCGCCGAGACGGTCAGCGCATGGACACCGGCCGCGTTCAGCGCGCGGAAATCGAGCGGCAGCTTGCCGAAGGCCTGCACCGCATCGCTGTGGAACCAGGCGCCGGTGGCGCGGGCCGCCGCCGCCAGGGCGGCGACGTCATGCACGACGCCGGTTTCGTTATTGGCCGTCATCACCGACACCAGGGCCGGCTTGGCCTGCAGGGCCTGCCGGTAATCCGCCTCGTCGATGCGCCCGGCGCCGTCGAGGGCGATTTCGCGCAGGGTCCAGCCCTGGCGCGCCAGTTGCGCCGCCGGCTTGAGCACACAGGGATGCTCGCCGGCGCCGACGGCGATGACGCCGGCCTTGCGGCTGGCCGCCGCGCCCTTGACGAAGAGGTTGTTGGCCTCGCTGCCGCCGCTGACGAAAACCACTTCCGTCGGATGCGCGCCGAGCGCCGCCGCCACTTGCTGCCGCGCCTCGTCGACGGCCTGGCGCGCCCGCCGTCCGTATTCGTGGCGGCTCGACGCGTTGCCGCACAGGCTTTCCAGCCACGGCAGCATGGCCGCCAGCACGGCCGGCGCCAGCGGCGTGGTGGCGTTGTGGTCGAGATAGACGGGCTGGAACATGGCGATCAGGCGGTGGCGGCGGCCTTTTCCCGGGTGCCGCGCAGACGCGGCTGCGGGCCGAGGCGCTTGTCGTCGATGACGATCGACGACTGGGCGGCCAGCTTGAGCTTCTGCCGCTCGACCAGTTCGCCCAGCGTGACCGAGGCCAAATAATCGTACATCTTCGAATTGAGCGTCGACCACAGGTCGTGCGTCATGCAGCGGTGCTCGTCGTGGCAGTTCTCGCGGCCACCGCACTGGGTGGCGTCGAGCTGCTCGTCCACGGCACGGATGATGTCGGCCACCGTCACCTGGCTCAAGGGTCGGGCGATGCAGTAGCCGCCGCCGGGGCCGCGCACGCTGTCGACCAGCTTGAAGCGGCGCAGCTTGCCGAACAGTTGTTCGAGATAGGAAAGTGAAATCTTCTGCCGTTCGCTGACGCTGGCCAGCGCAACCGGCCCCTCCGCCCCGCGCAGGGCGAGATCCATCATGGCGGTGACGGCGAAACGACCTTTGGTAGTCAAACGCATTTGCAGTACTCCGGCTAATAACCCACTAACGGAGTCAACTATAAACAAACCAGACAAAATCAGTCAACTATTTTGCTCAGGTATTGCGGATCGAAACTATCGGCCGCCTGCACGTCCTTGTCGCACTTGACGCCCTGGGCGTTGAGCTCGCGCAGCAGCGACTCCAGCCGGCGGTCGGTTTCGGCGGCATGGTCGAGCAGGCCGTGGATGGCCTTGACCAGCGGATCGTCCTGATCGCCGCCGACGGCGTAGGCGGAAAATCCCATCTTCTCGGCCTGCGCCTCGCGCTGCCGGCCCTCTTCCGAATGGTCGATGATCCGCGCCGGGTTGCCGACGGCGGTGGCCCCGGCCGGCACCGGCTTGGTGACCACGGCATTGGAGCCGACCTTGGCCCCGGCGGCGACGGTGATCGGCCCGAGCACCTTGGCCCCGGCACCGACGACCACGCCGTTCTCCAGCGTCGGATGGCGCTTGCCCTTGTTCCACGAAGTGCCGCCCAGCGTCACGCCGTGATAGAGCGTGACGTCGTCACCGATCTCGGCGGTCTCGCCGATGACCACGCCCATGCCGTGATCGATGAAGAAGCGCCGGCCGATCCGGGCCGCCGGATGGATTTCGATGCCGGTGGCGAAGCGGGCGAGGTAGCCGACGAAGCGCGCCAGCCAGCGCAGGCGATGGCCCCACAGCCAGTGCGCGAAACGGTGCAGGATCAGGGCATGGATCCCCGGGTAACAGGTCAGTATCTCCCAGAACGAACGCGCCGCCGGATCGCGGTCGAAAACCGCGCGGATATCCTCGTTCAACATCCGGAACATGAAGCCTGATCTCCCTTGGCGAAAAAGGGGAATTTTAAAAAACTTGACTGAATTTGTCAGCTATTTTCGGGGCAAGCGCCCGGGCCAACTGACCTATAATCCTCATCCTTCGCCGCCTCTCATTTTTCTCATTTTCATGACCACGCGCCCGTTCCTTCTCGCCGTCGCCGGCCTTTTCCTGCTCGGCGCCTGCGCCAGCCCGCCGCCGCAGCCGGCCGGCGATCATCGGGGCAGCTACCGTCACACCGAGAACTACCTGAACTGGCTGATCGAGCGCGAGATGGCCGACAACGACATCACCGGCCTCAGCATCGCCCTGGTCGACGACCAGCGAGTCGTCTGGCAGCGGGGCTTCGGCCACGCCGACCTGGAGCGCGGCATCGCGGCGACGCCGGAAACGGTTTATCGCGCCGGCTCGATCGCCAAGATCTTCACCGCCGCCGCCGTCATGCAGCTGGCCGAACAGGGCCGCCTCGACATCGACAAGCCCCTGGCCGAAGCCCTGCCCGGCTTTTCGATCAAGACGCGCTTTCCCGACGCCGGCCCGGTCACGCCGCGCAACGTGATGACGCACCATTCCGGCCTGCCCTCCAACTTCCTGCGCGGCATGTACGTGCGCGACCCGGGCCGCTTCGAAACGGTGGTCGACAGCCTGCGCGACGAGTACCTGACTTTCCCGCCCGATTACGTCTTCTCCTACTCCAACGTCGGCATGGCCCTGCTCGGCGCCGCCGTGCAACATCTCGGCAACGAGCCGTTCGACCGCTACATGGAGCGGCACTTCTTCCAGCCGCTGGGCATGACCCACAGCAGCTTCGCCGCCCGCGCGGTGACCAAGGCCTACGACGGCCACCGCGAAATCGAAGTGTTCTCGCTGCGCGACATGCCGGCCGCCAACCTGCTGAGCAACGTCGTCGACCTCGGCCGGTTCCTCAAGATGCAGTTCGCCGACGGCCGTAGCGGCGATCGCCGGCTGCTCTCCCCGGCCAGCGTCCATGAAATGCTGCGCGTGCAGAACGCCGGCTTTCCGCTGACCTTCCAGCAATACGTCGGCCTCGGCTGGATGCTGAGCGGCATCGAGGTGCCCGGCGGCGGCCCGGTCGCCAGCCACGGCGGCTCGCTGCCCGATTCGCACAGCATGATGGCGATGCTGCCCGAGCACAAACTCGGCGTCGTCATCCTGACCAATTCGGCGACCGCGCACCTCGCCGTATCGAGAATCGCCGCCGAGGCCCTGCGCCTGATGCTGGAAGCCAAGACCGGCATCCGCCAGGCCCCGCCGGCCGTGGTCGACGCCCCCGAACGCGCACCGAGCGCCGAGGAATTGCGCCAGTTCGCCGGCCATTTCGACACCCTGGTCGGATTGGCCAAGGTCTCGACCGATTCCGGCCGGATCGACGTCGAGGCAATCGGCCACCATTTCCGCCTGGTGCCGCACGAGGACGGCCTGTTCACCCTCAAGTACAAGATCTTCGGCTTGATACCAGTGCAGGTCGGCGCCTTCGACGACATCCGCCTGTCGCTGGCCCGCGTCGGCGGCCGGCAGATCATCGTCGGCCGCATCGGCGGCGAATCGCTGATGTTCGGCGAGAAGCTCAAGCCGACCGACATCCCGGAAAGTTTCCTGCGGCGCATCGGCCAGTACGAAATCATCGACAAGATCGACGGCCCCGCTCCCAACCACATCGTCCTCAAGGAAGACGACGGCCTGCTGGTCGGCGAAGTGCGTTTCCCGGAGCGCCCGGAACTGCTGCTGCGCGTCGGTTTCCAGCCGCTTTCCGACAGCGAGGCGGTGACCGCCGGCCTGGGCAGCGGCCGCGGCGACACGCTGCGCCTCGACAAGCAGAACGACGAAGAACGGCTGGTTTTTTCCGGCTACCGGCTGCGCAAGAAACTGAACTGAGCGATGAACTCCCTGCATCGCGAACTCAAGGCCTTCATCGTCGCCACGATGAATCTCGAGGACATCGACCCGGCCGGCATCGGCGACGAACAGCCGCTGTTCGCCGCGGACGGCCTCGGTCTCGACTCGATCGACGCCCTCGAACTGGTGCTGGCGCTGAAGAAAACCTACGGCGTCGTCATCGAAGCCAACGATGAGGACAGCCGCCGCCATCTGGGCTCGGTCGCCAGCCTGGCGCGGCTGATCGAAAATCACTGCCGGACGGCCTGATCCGGGTCGCGGCCAAGGCCGCTCGTCCCTGCCGCCCAATCCGCCGACGACCGGCCGCAGGCAACCGGCCGCTTCCGCGTCGACCATGGCGTAAACAAGCCATCCGAAGCCGGGAATTGGCCGAAACCCGGCGCCGCCGACGGGGCCACAACCGGCGTATGCTGGCCGGACTTAACCAGGAGAAGAACATGTCCGAAACCGCCCCCAGCCCCCGCACCACCATCCATCGCAAAGCGGAACGCGGCCATTACGACAGCGCCACCGTCGCCGCCATCGTCGATGCCACGCTGATCTGCCAGGTCGCCTTCAACGAGAACGGCAGCGTGCACTGCCTGCCGACTGCCTGCTGGCGGGTCGGCGACGCGCTGTACATCCATGGCGCCAACAATTCGCGCCTGACGCAGACGCTGCTGACCACCGAGAGCGCCGTCTGCATCGCCCACGTCGACGGCCTGGTGCTCGCCCGCTCGGCTTTCCACCACACGATGAACTACCGCTCGGTGGTCATCTACGGCCGCTTCACCGAGGTCGACGACCTGGCCGACAAGGCCGCCGTCCTCGCTGCCTTCGTCGACCACGTCAGCCCCGGCCGCTCGCCCCAGGTGCGGCCGCCCAGCCATGCCGAGCTGGCCGGCACCAAGGTTCTGCGCCTGGCGCTCGGCGAGTCCGTGGCCAAGATTCGCGACTGGGGCGTCGAGGATGATGCCGAGGATCTGGCGCTGCCGGTCTGGGCCGGCGTCGTGCCCATCGCCCAGGTCGCCGCCCCGCCGCAGGCCGACGCCGGCTGCGCGGACCGGCCCTTGCCTGTTCTTCCGGCTTTCCTCGCTGCTGCCGCGACATTCCCGGGGAGTGCCGCCGCGGCCTCGGGCGGCCGTTGAAAGCGCCGCCGCCGGGAGCACTTGACAGGCCGAAGGGAGCTGCGGCCAAATCCTCCCGCACCGGGCCGCCTTCCGTCTGACGAAGGGGGCTCGGACCCAGGCCCGGGAGGAATTTGATGACCCAGCACGCCACTTCGCCTGTCACGGAGACATCGCCCCCGGCCGCGGCGGGCGACGATGCGCCATTGGCGGCGGCCGGCGGCGGTCGCCCGGCCCCGAGCGACGCCAACAAATTGCGCGCGCTATTCGAGCTGTCGCTGGTCGGCGCCGCCCGGGTCGAGCCGGCGACCGGCCGCCTGCTCGAAGTCAATCAGCGGATGTGCGAGATCACCGGCTATACGGCGGACGAGCTGCGGGCCATGACCTTCCGCGAGCTGACCCATCCCGACGACCAGGACCGCGACTGGGACGGCTTTCGCCGCACGATGGACAGCAGCGCCAAGCTCCACGCGGTCGAGAAGCGCTACATCCGCAAGGACCGGCGCATCATCTGGGTGCGCGTCCAATCGGCACCGCTGCGCGATGGGCAGGGGCAGGCGCTGCAGAGCATCGCCCACATCCAGGACATCACCCTGCAACACCAGGCCGAGGAAGCCCTGCGCCGACAGTTCGAACTGCAGGGCTGGCTGGCCCGGATCCTGGCGGCGGTGCCGGGCGCCATCTGCACCTACCGCCTGCTTCCGGATGGCCGCCTCGCCCTGCCCTACGCCAGCGCGGGCCTGGGCGAACTGTTCGGTCTGGCGCCGGAGGCCGTGCGCGACGATGCCGGCCCGCTGCTGGCGCGCATCCACCCGGCCGACCGGCCGGCCGTCATGGCCTCGCTGACGGCCGCGTACGCGGCGCGGCAGCCATGGCGGGCCGAATTCCGCGCCCAGCACCCACAACGCGGCGTGCTGTGGCTGGAAGGCCATTCCGTGCCGCAGCGCGAAACCGACGACAGCACGCTGTGCTACGGCTACCTGAGCGATATCAGCGAGCGCAAGCGCATGGAGCAGGCGCTGCGCGCCAGCGAGGCCGACCTGCGGCGCGCCCAGGTGGTGGCCCGGACCGGCAGTTGGTATCTCGACCTACGCAGCGGCGTCTTGCTGTGGTCGGACGAGAATCACCGCATTTTCGGCATTCCGCCGGGCACGCCGCTGACTTACCAGAGTTTTCTCGCCACCATCCATCCCGACGACCGCGACTTCGTCGACCGTGCCTGGCAGGCGGCCCTGCGCGGCGCGCCGTACGACGTCGAGCACCGCATCGTGGTGGACGGCGAAATCCGCTGGGTGCGCGAACGCGCCGAGCTGGAATTCGATGCCGCCGGCGATCTGCTCGGCGGCTTCGGCAGCACCCAGGACATCAGCGAACGCAAGCGTTCGGCGGCCGCCCTGATGGCCAGCGAATCACGCTTCCGCCTGGCCATGAAGGCGGTCGCCGGCGTCGTGTACGACTGGAACCGCAAAGCCGGTTCGACCTACTGGTCGAGCGGCCTCGCCCGCATTTTCGGCATCGCCGGCCTGGATGGCGAAGCCGGGCGTTCGTGGTGGCGCGACAGCATCCATCCGGACGACCTGCCGCGGGTGCGCGAGCGCATCCTGCAGGCGCGCAAGGCACGCACCAGCCAGGTGCACATGGAATACCGGATGCGTCACCGCGACGGCCGTTGGCTGCATATCGCCGACTGCGCCCACATCGTGCGCAACCGCCGCGGCATGGTCGAGCGCGTCGTCGGCAGCCTCAGCGACATCAGCGCCCGCAAGCACGCCGAAGCCAGCCTGCGCCAGATCAACGATTCGCTCGAGGCGCAGGTGGCGCAGCGTACCGCCGAAGCCGAAGCGCGGGCGGTGGCGCTGTCCGCCTCGGAGCGCCTGGCCCGGGCCACCATCGACGCCCTCGATTTCGGCCTGTGCGTGCTCGACGAGCGCGGTCGCATCGTCACCGTGAACAAGGCCTGGCGCGACTTCGCCCTGATCAACGGCAACTGCGCGGCGGATTTGTGCGAAGGGGCCGATTACCTCGAAGTCTGCGAGAAGGCAGCCGCCACCAGCCCGGTCGGCAAGCAAGTGGCCGCCGCCCTGCGCACCGCCCTCGCCGGCGGCGAGCGGAATTTCTCGATCGAATACGAATGCCAGGGGCCGAGCGAGCGGCGCTGGTTCCTGATGCGCATGTCGGCCTTCCCCGACGACGGCCCGCTGCGCCTGGTCATCAAGCACAAGGACATCACGGCCAGCAAGCGGTCGGAGGAATTGCGCCAGAGCGATGCCCGCCGCATCAAGCGTCTCGCCGCCCACCTCGAAACCGCCCGCGAGGAGCAGAGCGCGACCATCGCCCGCGAGGTGCACGACGAGCTGGGCGGTACCCTGACCATGGTCAAGCTCAGCCTGGCGATGATCGCCGACGGCATGGGCGCCTCGGCGCCGCAGCGCGAGGCGCTCGACCGTGTCGTCGAACAGGTCAGTTCCGCCTTGCAGACGGTCAAGCGCATTTCCACCAACCTGCGCCCGGCGACGCTCGACACGCTCGGCTTCATCGCCACCATCAAGTGGTACGCCAGCCATTTCACGCAAATGACCGGCATCGCCACCGAACTGCACCTGCCGGAATACGTCAGCCTGTCCCGCCAGGCGGCGACGGCCGCCTTCCGCATCGTGCAGGAAGGGCTGACCAATGTCGCCAAGCATGCGCGGGCCAGCCGGGTGGTCATCCGCATCGAACGCGAAGCCGGCCAACTCGCCGTGGCCATCCGCGACGACGGCATCGGCGTCACCGACGCCAACCAGGCCAAGCCGGAATCCTTCGGCCTGATCGGCATGCTTGAGCGCGCCCGCGATCTCGGCGGTCAACTCCATATCGCCGGCGCCCCCGGCGCCGGAACCTGCCTCGACCTGCGCATACCGCTGCTCAACGGCGACGACAACGAGGGCTACGGCACATGAAGCGGATTCTGATCGTCGACGATCACATCGTGGTGCGTTGCGGCCTGCGCCAGTTCCTGGCCAATACCGACGATCTCGAAATCGCCGGCGAGGCGGCATCGGGCATGGAGGCGCTGGCCCTGGTCAATCAGGGCAACTGGGATCTGGTCCTGCTCGACATGTCGCTGCCCGATCTCAACGGCATGGAGGTGCTCAAGCGCATCAAGCGCGCCCGCCCCGAATTGCCGGTGCTCATCTTCAGCATGTTCGCCGAAGCCGAGTTCGCCCTGCCGGCGATCAACGCCGGCGCCTCGGGCTATCTCAACAAGGACAGTCCGCCGCAGCAAATGCTGGCGGCGATCCGTACCGTCATCGCCGGCGCCCGCTACGTCAGCCCGACGCTGACCGAACAACTGCTCTCCGGCGTCACCCGGAGCAGCCAGCGGCCGCCGCACGAGGCGCTGTCGACGCGCGAGATGGAAGTCCTGCTGCTGATCAGCAAGGGCGTCGCCCTGACCCGCATCGCCGAAAGCCTGCTGCTCAGCGTCAAGACCGTCAGCACCTACCGGACGCGGATACTGGAAAAATTCGGCATGGAATCGAATGCCGAGCTGACCCGCTACGTCCTCGAACACAAGCTGGGCTGAACCCGCCCGGCGCGCCGGGACAGGCTCCTGGCGGCCGTTGCGGCTACCAGGAAACCCATAGTCGCCGACGGCGTTTTCCTACAACACGCCGACGCTTTTCCGACAGCCGGCATCCCATGTTCCGATATTCTCCGGGCATTCCCGTTGAGACACTGCAATTGCCGCCGGAGTCCCCCGGGCAGAAGCTTGGCCGGCGGTTTTTTTTCAACGCAGACAGATGAGAGAACCACCATGCTTCCGACTTCGCAAGTGAATCCGTTTTCCCGCGGCATCGACCTCTCCCGGAGCCTGTTCGGCCAGGCCCTTTCAAGCATCGAAGAACTGGCCGGCCTGGGCCTCGACCATACCCAGGAGCTCGTCGGCCGCAACACCCGGCAATTGAAGGACGTTCTCGCCGATCCGCCGGTCGCCGTGGGCGGCGCGCAGTGGCCGGACAGCGTGCAGCAAAGCCTGCACCTCACCATCAACCTGTTCCGCGACACCGCGCTGGCCGCCGCCGACTACCAGATCGACAGCCTGCGCCTGTTGCACAACCAGGCAACGGAAGCGCAAAAGAGCATCGCCGCCGCCATCTACGAGCAGTTCGAAGACGTCGACCAGGCGGTTGCCGGCAGCGGCAAGCGTACCGGCAAAAGTCCTTCGACCGAGAAAGCAGGTGCTTGAAAAATAACGGATCATCCGAGCGCACCGGCAGCACCCCAGCCCCGCAGAGACACACCCCGGCGCCAACAGAGACACAAAAAACAATGAGATATGTAGCAATCGGCACACCAGAGGAGGATTTCATGCATTCCGCGATCGCCGACCTTCGTTCCGATGAAACGCACGACCAGTTCGTCCGTCGCGCCAGTCAGGTTTTCCCGGTCGAACGGGTGAGCCACTGGTCGCGCGTCGAACGTGCCGTGTTCAACCAGCTCATGGGCAACCTGATCCTTCGGCGCAGCTACGGCGAAATTACCGATGCGATGCTCATCCAGTGCCGCGACGACATGCAGGAGATCGTCCGCCGCTGCAGCTCGGGCTGAATGGACGATGACCGGCGAGCGACGCAGCGCGGCATCCCGCTCCGGCGCCGCCCCGGCGAATCTCCAGGAATCATGTTGCGGCGCCCCTGTCGACCGCCGCTCGCCGTGCCCTCCCCCGCGCCGGCAAGTAAAGCCTTCCCGCCGCGCGGCGGCACCCATGGACCCGGCAATGTTCACCATGCTCGCGCCGCCGCCGGCGCCATTCGGGCGCGTCCGCCCGAAGGCCATGCCAGCCGACCGGAGAGCGTCATGGGCAGCGGGCTGATCCGGCCAGGCGAAGGGGATCTGCAGCGACAAATCCGGCAATTGCAACAGGCGCTGGCCGAACAGGAAGCCTTGCGCCGCCACTATGTCGAATTGTTCGAACTGGCGCCGCTCGGCTACCTGACGCTCGACGGCGGACAGCGGATCGTCGAGGCCAACCGGACGGCGGCCAGCCTACTCGGCGTCCCGTCGTCGGAATTGTCCGGCCAGCCGCTCGCCGAGTTGATCCACGGCGAGGACCGGACGTTGCTGCAGGCGCAATTGGCGCAGTCGCCGGAAGCCATGGCGCGCCACGGCTGCGATCTGCGCATGATCAGGAGGGATGCGATGACGTTCTGGGCTCATTTGCGCGCCGCCGGCATGACCGACGGCGGCGGCGAAACGATCTGCCTCGTCACCTTCGGCGACATCACCGCCAACAAGGTCGCCGAACAGGTGCTGCAGGAACAGAAGGAATTCTTTCACCTGATTGCCGAAAACCTCTCCGACTTCATCGCCGTCCTCGACCTGGAGGGACGACGGCTGTACAACAGTCCCTCCTACAAGCAGTTGTTCGGCGCCGGCCTGGACATGTACGAAACCGACTCCTTCGCCGAAATTCACCCGGACGACCGCGCCCGCGTTCGCCAGGCCTTTGCCGAAACCATCCGCACCGGCCAGGGGCAATGGCTGGAATACCGTTTCCTGACCGCCGATGGCCGTGTTCGCGACATGGAGTCGCGCGGCAGCGTGATCAAGGACCGCAACGGCGGCATCGTCCGCGTCGTCGTCGTTTCGCAGGACATCACCGAGCGCAAGCAACTGCAGGACCAGGTCCGTCAGATGGCCTTCCACGACGCGCTCACCGGACTGCCCAACCGCCGCCTGTTCGACGACCGCTTCAACCAGGCGCTGGCCGCCAGCGTCCGCGGCAACCATTACGGCGCCCTGATCTTCGTCGATCTCGATAATTTCAAGCTGCTCAACGACAACCACGGCCATGACGCCGGCGATCAGTTGCTGGTCGAGGCCGCCAGCCGGCTCAAGCGCTGCGTGCGCGAAATGGATACCGTGGCCCGTTTCGGCGGCGACGAATTCGTCGTCATGCTCGGCCAGCTCGATGCCGACCGCCAGCAATCGCTGGAGCAGGCGCGGATGATCGCCGGCAAGCTGCGCCAGGCCCTGGCCGAGCCTTACCTGTTGAGCACCGGCCAGACGGGCGGCGGCGGCAATCATTTCGACTACCGCTGCACCGCCAGCATCGGCGTCGCCTTGTTCAACCAGCACGAAACCAGCCAGCTCAAGATTCTCAAGCGTGCCGACGCGGCCATGTACCAGGCCAAACAGGCCGGCGGCGACCGCGTCCGCTTCGGCCGCAGCCGGCGCTGAGACGGTGCCCGGGCACTGCCTCGGCGCCGGCCGCTGGTGCCGGTATCGGGATTCTCCGCCGCACGCCAATGGGAAGCCGGGGAATGCGGGCCGGGCCGGGCGCCGTTTCCAAGCCGCGGCGCTCCGGCAACGAAAAGAACAAAAAACCGCCCGGTTAAGGGCGGTTTTCTCACCGGCCGGCACCCCGGCCAACTCGCCGCCAGCGGCTGGCGAGCGGGCCGGGGCGAGGCCCGGACTGCTTACTTCTTCAGATCGAAGCGGTCGAGGTTCATCACCTTGTTCCATGCCGCCGCGAAGTCGCGCACGAATTTCTCCTTGCTGTCGCTCTGGGCATAGACCTCGGCGATGGCGCGCAATTGCGAATTGGAACCGAAGACCAGATCGACCCGGCTGGCCGTCCACTTCAGCTCGCCGCTCTTGCGGCAGCGGCCTTCGAAGCTTTCGGCGGCTTCCGACGCCGGCTTCCAGACCGTGCCCATGTCGAGCAGGTTGACGAAGAAGTCATTGCTCAGGGTGCCGGGCTTCTGGGTGAACACGCCTTGCTGCGAATTGCCGGCATTGGCGCCGAGCACGCGCAGGCCGCCGACCAGCACCGTCATTTCCGGCGCGCTCAGCGTCAGCAACTGGGCCTTGTCGATCAGGAACTCCTCGGCCGGGATGCTGTAGCGCTGCTTCTGGTAATTGCGGAAGCCGTCGGCCACGGGTTCGAGCGGCGCGAAGGAAGCGACGTCGGTCTGTTCCTGCGAGGCATCGGTACGGCCCGGAGCGAACGGCACCTCGACCGCGACGCCGGCCGCCTTGGCCGCCGCCTCGACCGCGGCGTTGCCGCCGAGCACGATCAGGTCGGCCAGCGACACCTGCTTGGCACCGCCGTTGAAGTCGCGCTGGATGCCTTCGAGGGCGGCCAGCACCTTGGCCAGTTGCGCCGGCTGGTTGGCTTCCCAGTCCTTCTGCGGAGCCAGGCGAAGGCGCGCGCCGTTGGCGCCGCCGCGCTTGTCGGAGCCGCGGAAGGTCGAGGCCGAGGCCCAGGCGGTGGCGACCAGTTCGGCGACAGTCAGGCCGGAGGCGAGAATCCTGGCCTTGAGCGCCGCGATGTCGGCCGCGTCGATCTGCGGCCCCTTGGCGGGAGGAACCGGGTCTTGCCAGATCAGGTCTTCGGCCGGCACTTCCGGGCCGAGATAGCGGACCTTCGGCCCCATGTCGCGGTGCGTCAGCTTGAACCAGGCGCGGGCGAAGGCATCGGCGAATTCGTCCGGATTTTCCATGAAGCGCCGGGAAATCTTCTCGTAGGCCGGGTCGAAGCGCAGCGACAGGTCGGTCGTCAGCATGGTCGGCACCCGCTTCTTGGTCGGATCGAAGGGATCGGGAATCATTGCCCCGGCGCCCTTGGCCACCCACTGGTGGGCGCCGGCCGGACTCTTGCTCAGTTCCCATTCATAACCGAACAGGTTCCAGAAGAAGTTGTTGCTCCACTTGGTCGGCGTCGTGGTCCAGATGACTTCCAGGCCGCTGGTGATCGTATCGGCGCCCTTGCCCGAGCCGAAGCTGCTTGCCCAGCCCAGGCCCTGCGCTTCGAGCGGCGCCGCTTCCGGTTCGGCGCCGACGTGCGAGGCCGGCCCGGCACCGTGCGTCTTGCCGAAGGTATGGCCGCCGGCGATCAGGGCGACCGTTTCCTCGTCGTTCATCGCCATGCGGGCGAAAGTCTCGCGGATGTCCTTGGCCGCTGCGATCGGATCCGGGTTGCCGTCCGGGCCTTCCGGATTGACGTAGATCAGGCCCATCTGCACGGCGGCCAGCGGGTTCTCCAGGTCGCGGTCGCCGGAATAGCGGCTGTTCGGCTTCTCGCTGGTGGCCAGCCATTCCTTCTCGGCGCCCCAGTAGATGTCTTCCTCCGGCTGCCAGATATCGACGCGGCCGCCGCCGAAGCCAAAGGTCTTGAAGCCCATCGATTCGAGCGCGACGTTGCCGGCCAGGATCATCAGGTCGGCCCAGGAAATCTTGTTGCCGTATTTCTGCTTGATCGGCCACAGCAGGCGCCGCGCCTTGTCGAGGCTGACGTTGTCGGGCCAGCTGTTGAGCGGCGCGAAGCGCTGGTTGCCGGTACCGCCGCCGCCCCGGCCGTCGGCCGTGCGGTAGGTGCCGGCGCTGTGCCAGGCCATGCGCACCATCAAGCCGCCATAGTGGCCCCAGTCGGCCGGCCACCATTCCTGGGAGTCGGTCATCAGCGCGGTCAGGTCTTTCTTCAGCGCCGGGAAATCGAGTTTCTTGAACTCCTCGGCATAGTCAAAACCGGCGCCCATCGGGTTGGAGGCCGGAGCATGCTGGTGCAGGATGCTTAAGTTCAGCTGGTTCGGCCACCAGTTGCGGTTGGATTGCATACCAACGTTGGTGGCACCGTGCGCCGCCGTGAATGGACACTTGTTTTCGTTGCTCATGGACGACTCCTCTCTCGTAAAAGGTTTTACCGGGGAAATCTGAATCCTCATGTTAGCCCCAATGCATGATCGTTTCTATCAAAATAAGCCAATTGCGCCGATAGGCCCGATTTATTGCCAGCCAACCAAAAGAATGCGACACAAATATTTGAAAAAACGACCAGATACACTGGACATATCAATAATACGGGGACTTCAGACAGGCCGTGGAAGCCCCTGTTGAACTATATTTTTTTCCCACCGGCCGACCGAAATCGGAAATTGCCCCGCAAACACAGGAAAACGGGACGCGATCCGGGCCGCGGCGCCAGCCAGCCTCCGCTGTGGGGGCGACTTCGGCATTCAGGCAATGCGCCTGGCAGCGTATTCCCTTTAAATTCCGCGGCAAGAACCTTCAACGGGATGGAGTCCCGCCATGGGTGGCGGAAAAAACCTAGGCAGCCGGCGTGAGTCGAACTGGCGATCGCCTCGACCGCTTGGCAAGCCGGCCCGGCGGCTGGAAAAATAGCGGCCAGACAACCCGGAAGAAAATCATGAAAGCCATCGTCACCGGACATACCCGCGGCCTCGGCCAAGCCCTCGCCGCCGACCTGCTGGCCCGCGGCATCCCCGTTCTCGGCCTGGCCCGCCGCGACAACCCGGAACTCGATCGGCGTTTTCCCGGGCTGCTACAACAGGCGCCGCTCGATCTCGCCGATCCGGCCGCCATCCAGGCTTGGCTGGCGGGTCAGGCACTGGCCCGCTATGCGGCCGATGCGCCGGCGCTGCTGTTGATCAACAACGCCGGCACGCTCGGCCCGGTGGCGCCGCTGGGACGCCAGAGCGGCGACGAACTGGTGCGCACGGTCAATCTCAACGTCACCGCTCCGCTGCTGCTCAGCGATGCCGTTGCCCGCGTCTATCCAGGCCCCTTGCGCATCGCCCATATCGGCAGCGGCGCCGGCCGCTCGGCCATCGCCGGCTGGAGCATCTACGGCGCAACCAAGGCGGCGCTCGACCGGCACGCCGACTGCGCGGCCGCCGACGACGACCGGCGACTGCGCATCTGCAGCATCGCCCCGGGTGTCGTCGATACCGACATGCAGGCGGTGATCCGCGGCACGGCCGTGGAAGATTTTCCGCTGCTCGCCAACTTCATCGCCCTCAAGCGCGACGGCAGCCTGACCTCGCCCGAAGCGGCCGCCGCCCGGCTGGTCCGCCACCTGCTGAGCGAGGCATTCGGCAACCGGACGATGGCCGACCTGCGCGATCTGCCGGCCGGCTGAGCGCGACTGGACGGGCTGTCTTGCGATCATCGAAGACGAGTTGGCTGTGGCCGCCCCGCCCGCCCGGTGGGCGAGTTGCTGGCTCTTGAGGCCGGAGAGGCTGGCGTCGTGGGTGTGTTCGGAGCCTTTCCCGCCAGCGAACCAGGCCGGGGCATTAGCGCTCGCTTGCGGGGCGCCGCCGCCGTTGCGGTTGCCGATGGCGTCGGCGTTGCCCTAGCCGTTCTTTGAGGCGGACGTCATGGCCGGTGTGGGTGGCTTCGCCATCGGCGAAGGCGATGACGCTCATCGTCGTCGCCCTGGTCGAATGGGTGTTCGTCCGCGCCTGCTTCGCCGCCGAGCAGGCTGCGCAGCGAGCTCTAGCCGAGATCGACGACGCGGATTTCGAGGCATTGATCGCCTTCGACTGCGCAATCACAGCTTCAACGTAATAAAGAGACGGTGCGACCGCGGCAGGTGTTGGAATACCTGCAACGGCCACCGCCCACCTTCGCCTCGCCGGCGGCACGACGGTGGAAAACCTACCGTGGAAGGATTGCCTTGCGAAGTACGACCGCCCCCATACCTTCTTCTATGCCGATCCGCCGTACTGGCAGACCGAGGGCTACGGCGTGCCGTTCCCCTTCGAGGAATACGAAACCATGGCCGAAACCATGCGCCGCTTCAAGGCGAAGATGATGGTCAGCATCAACGACCATCCGGATATCCGCCGGGTTTTTGCCGGCATGGTGTTCCACGAGCTGGGGATCAAGTACAGCATGAACAACAATCAGGGGGCGCCGAGCGAGAGCCGCGAACTGGTGATCACGAATTACGAGCCGACGTTAATGGGCGGCCTGTTTTTACTGTGCCAAAACTCGCGCGAAATAGTCCCAATCAGTTTGCGCGCCTACACGCGCACAAGCCGGTCTTATAACCCCCGGAAAACAAAAAAGCCACCTCGACGGTGGCTTCATTGTTCTGCTGGCGCGCCCGGAGCGATTCGAACGCCCGACCCTCTGGTTCGTAGCCAGATACTCTATCCAACTGAGCT
>JAVBRT010000039.1:0-5626 GCA_031547725.1 Azonexus sp.
AACATAGATGTCGACGGGAACGATGCGATCGCAGCCGCGCACCACGGAATAGGCATAGTGGTAATAACCACCGCCGTTGGCGCAGGAACCCATGGAGATGACCCAACGCGGTTCGGCCATCTGGTCGTAGACCTTGCGCAAGGCCGGCGCCATCTTGTTGGTCAGCGTGCCGGCGACGATCATCACGTCGGACTGGCGCGGACTGCCGCGAAACACGATACCGAAACGATCCAGATCGTAGCGGGCGACACCAGCGTGAATCATTTCCACCGCGCAACAAGCCAGACCGAAAGTCATCGGCCACATCGAGCCGGTGCGCATGTAATTGATCAGCTTGTCAGCCGTGGTGGTGACAAACCCTTCCTGCAGAATACCTTCGATAGCCATGGCTTATTCCCACTCCAGCGCACCCTTGGCCCAGGCATAGACATAGCCGACGACCAGAATAGCAACGAAGACGAGCATTTCGATGAAGCCGAACAGCTTGATCGACTCGCTCGCCACGATATCCTTGAAAATCGTCGCCCACGGGAAGAGGAAGGCAATTTCCAGATCGAACAGAATGAAGAGAATGGCTATCAGGTAGTAACGCACATCGAACTTCATGCGCGCATCCTCGAATGCCTCGAAGCCACACTCGTATGGCGAGAGCTTCTCGGGATCGGGCCTGTTGGGAGCCAGCAGGAAGCCCATCGCGATCGGCAGCACACCGACCGCAACCCCCACCAGGACGAACATCAGGATCGGAAAGTAGTTTTCCATCATCCGCCGCCAATATCCAGATTTTTTATCAAGAAGCAGGACCCGTAAGCCACTGCCCTGTTTATTGGTGCCGACGGCGAGACTCGAACTCGCACAGCTTGCGCCACTACCCCCTCAAGATAGCGTGTCTACCAATTTCACCACGTCGGCACTACTTTTTGCCCCACCCGGCGAGGGACTGTTGCCGGGCGGACCACCTTGCACTACTTCGGAATATCTTTTGCCTTGGACCCCGTTTCGGTGGGCGCCTTCGGCGCTTCCGAACCCGCCTCGGCGGGTGTCGAAACAGACTGCGATTGTACCGTTTCCTGCATCACACTGCCAGTCGTTTTTACCTTATTCGAGGCTACGTAGGCCAGCGTCAGACTAGTCACAAAGAACACTGCCGCAAGGATACCCGTCGTGCGGCTGAGAAAGTTCGCCGAGCCGGTGGCGCCGAACAAGCTGCCGGAAGCACCGCTACCGAAAGCCGCCCCCATGTCCGCCCCCTTGCCGTGCTGCATCAGCACCAACCCGATGATCGACAGGGCCACCAGGATGTGCACCGTCAGTACCAGAGAAAAAAACCAATTCATCGCTTCCGCCTATCCATTCGCCGCCTGGCAAATCGCCAGAAAATCATCCGCCACCAGCGCCGCCCCACCGACCAGACCGCCGTCGATATCGGCTTGCGCAAACAATTCCCGCGCCCCTTCGGGCTTGACGCTGCCGCCGTAGAGGATACGCACCTCGCCGGCAACCACCGCATCCAGTCCGGCCAACTGCGCCCGGATCGCCGCATGCACTTCCTGCGCCTGCGCCGGCGACGCCGTCACACCGGTGCCGATCGCCCAGACCGGCTCATAGGCCAGCAACGCCGCGCCCATAGCCTGAATGCCGACCCGCTCGATGACGGCCGCCAACTGCCGCCCAACCACCACCAGGGTCTGCCCCGCTTCGCGCTCGGCCAAGGTCTCGCCCAGGCAAAGCACCGGCCGGATACCCGCCGACTGCGCCGCGGCGAACTTCGCCGCCACCACCGCATCGCTCTCGCCGAACAGGCTGCGCCGCTCGGAATGGCCGACCAGCGCGTAACCACAACCGAACTCGCCCAGCATCGCTGCCGCCACTTCGCCGGTATAGGCGCCTGCTGCATGCTCGCTGAGCGTCTGCGCCCCCCAGCCCACCTTCGACCCGGCCAGCAACGACTGCACCTGAGCGAGATAAGGGAATGACGGGAAGACGACGACATCGCAACCCAGTCCTTCGGCCGCCGCCCGAATCGGCGCCAGCAACGCCGCATTGCGCTGGAGACTGCCGTGCATTTTCCAGTTTCCGGCGACGAGCTTCTTACGCATGGGAACGGCCATTCGGTTGGCGAAAAACCCGAGGATTATAGTGGCGGCCGGCGCTCACGGTCAAGGTCGCCGCCGCCGGACAAGCCTTATCCGCTCACCGCTTCGCGCACCACCGCCGCCAGTTGCTCGGCCGTCGCCGCGACCTCGGCGGCATCCTCGCCCTCGACCATGACACGCAGCAAGGGCTCGGTACCGGAAGCGCGCAGCAGCACCCGGCCCCGGCCGTTCATCTGCTGCTCGACCGCCGCCAGTCCGGCGGCGATACGGGCATCGGTCTGCCACGGGAAACCTTTGCCGATCGGCACGTTGATCAACTTTTGCGGATAGAGGACCAGGCCGCCGAGCAGCGAACGCAGGTCGCCGCCGGCCTCGCGCAGCGCCGCCAGTACCTGCAGCGCGGCGACGGTGCCGTCGCCGGTGGTATGGCGGTCGAGCGTGAGGATATGACCGGAGTTCTCGCCGCCGTACAGCCAGCCCTTGTCGCTGAGCATTTCGACCACGTAGCGGTCGCCGACCGCCGCCCGGCCGAAAGGTATCCCCATCCGGGCCAGCGCATGTTCCAGCGCGAGATTGCTCATCAGCGTCCCGGCCACCCCCCTGACCGGCGCCGTCCGCGAGCGGCTGCAGACGATCGCGTAGAGCAATTGGTCGCCATCATAGAGATTGCCCTCGGCGTCGATCATCTGGATGCGGTCGGCATCGCCGTCAAGGGCCACGCCGAGGTCGGCACCGTGAGCGACGACGGCCTGGGCCAGCGCCTGCGGCGCGGTGGCGCCGACCTTGTCGTTGATGTTCAGGCCGTTCGGCTGCACGCCAATGGTGATCACTTCGGCGCCGAGCTCGTGGAATACGCTGGGCGCCGTGTGGTAGGCGGCACCGTGGGCGCAATCGACGACGATCTTCAGGCCACGCAGATCGAGATCGTTGGGGAAGGTGCTTTTGCAGAATTCGATGTAGCGGCCGCGCGCATCCTCGATGCGCCGGACCCGCCCGAGCTCGGCGGCCGGCACGCAGGCGATCGGCTGGTCGATGCCGACCTCGATGGCCCGCTCGACCTCGTCCGGCAGCTTGGCTCCCTGCGCCGAGAAGAACTTGATCCCGTTGTCGTAGTACGGATTGTGCGAAGCGGAGATGACAATGCCGGCCTGCAGACGCAAGGCCCGCGTCAGATAGGCCACAGCCGGCGTCGGCAGCGGCCCGACCAGACAGACGTCGACGCCGGCCGCCGAAAAACCGGCTTCGAGGGCCGACTCGAGCATGTAGCCGGACAGCCGGGTGTCCTTGCCGATCAGCACCTGCGGCCGTTCGCCAGCCGGCAGCTGGCATTCGCCGAGCAACACGCGGCCGGCGGCATGGCCGAGACGCATGACGAAATCCGGCGTGATCGGCGCTTCGCCGACCCGCCCGCGCACGCCGTCGGTGCCGAAATATTTTCTGCTCATCGTGATTCTCCCTGTTCGATCGCCGCCCAGACGGCCAAGCCGTCACGCGTCGCGGCGACATCATGCACGCGCAGTATCTGCGCCCCCTTGTCGGCAGCCAGCACGGCCGCCGTGACGCTGGCCGGCAGACGCTCGCCGACCGGGCGACCAGTTATGGCCCCCAGCATCGATTTGCGCGACACACCAACCAGCATTGGTAAAGCATCGACCGCCGTTTCCGCCATACGGCGGAACAGCGTCACATTATGTTCGAGCGACTTGCCGAAGCCGAAACCCGGATCGAGCACCAGCCGCGCGTCGGCCACCCCCGCCCGGCGACAGCGGTCCACGGCCGCCGCGAGAAACGCGCCGACTTCGCCGACCACATCGTGGTATGCCGGCGCCTGTTGCATCGTGCCCGGCTCGCCCTGCATGTGCATCAGGCACACGGCGCAATCGCTCTGCGCCACCGCCGCCAGCGCCTCCGGTTGGCCCATGCCGGTAATGTCGTTGATCATCGTCGCACCAGCGGCTAGCGCCGCCCGCATCACGGCCGGCTTGTAGGTATCGACGGAAATTGGAATACCCCAGGTCGTGACTTCTTCCAGCACCGGCAGCAGTCGCTGCAGTTCCTCGCTTTCCGGCGTCGGGATCGCGCCCGGACGCGACGATTCGGCACCGAGATCGAGCAGGTCCGCTCCGGCCTCGCGCTGCGCCCGGGCATGGGCGATGGCGCGCTCGACGTCGCCGACCAGGCCGTCGCCGGAAAAGGAGTCGGGCGTCAGGTTGACGATGCCCATGACCAGCGGACGCTGCAGCGGCAGCCGGTACGGACCGCAATGGAGAAAACGCATGGCTAAACGAAAAGGCCGGGGGGATGCCCCGGCCTGCTGCTTGATGATTGGATCAGGCCGCCGCAGTGGCGCTCGGTTCGGCCCCCGGAGAATCGTCCGACGACGACGGCCGGGAAGCGCTCTGGCTCGGCTTCGGCGGACGCGGCGCCTGGCCGGCCATGATGTCGTCGATCTGCTCGGCGTCGATGGTTTCCCATTCGAGCAGCGCCTTGGTCATCGCCTCGACCTTGTCGCGGTTGTCCTCCAGCAGTTTACGGGCCAACGCGTACTGTTCGTCGATGATGCGGCGGATTTCGCCATCGACCTTCTGCATCGTCGCCTCGGACACGTTCTTGTGCTGGGTCACCGAACGGCCGAGGAAAACTTCGCCCTCGTTCTCGCCGTAGACCATGACGCCGAGGTCGGACATGCCGTAACGCGTCACCATGTCGCGCGCCATCGCCGTCGCCCGCTCGAAATCGTTCGAGGCGCCGGTGGTCATCTGGTTCATGAACAGTTCCTCGGCGATCCGGCCGCCGAACAGCACGGCGATGCGGGACAACAGGTACTGCTTGTCGTAGGCGTAGCGGTCCTGCTCCGGCAACTGCATGGTCAGGCCGAGGGCACGGCCGCGCGGAATGATCGTCACCTTGTGCACCGGGTCGGACTTCGGCACCAGCTTGGCGATCACGGCATGGCCGGACTCGTGGTAGGCCGTGTTCATCTTCTCTTCCTCGGTCATGACCATGCTGCGGCGCTCGGCGCCCATCATGATCTTGTCCTTGGCCATCTCGAAATCGTCCATGTCGACCAGGCGCTTGTTGCGGCGGGCGGCGAACAGCGCCGCCTCGTTGACCAGGTTGGCCAGGTCGGCGCCGGAGAAGCCCGGCGTGCCGCGAGCGATGACATCGGCCTTGACGTCGCCGGCGATCGGCACCTTGCGCATGTGCACCTTGAGGATTTCCTCGCGACCGCGGATGTCCGGCAGCGGCACCACGACCTGGCGGTCGAAGCGGCCCGGGCGCAGCAGTGCCGGGTCGAGGATGTCCGGGCGGTTGGTGGCGGCGATGACGATGATGCCGGAGTGGCCCTCGAAGCCGTCCATCTCGACCAGCAGCTGGTTCAGCGTCTGTTCGCGCTCGTCGTTGCCGCCGCCCAGGCCGGCGCCGCGATGGCGGCCGACGGCGTCGATTTCGTCGATGAAGATGATGCACGGCGCATGCTTCTTGGCGTTCTCGAACATGTCGCGCACGCGCGCCGCGCCGACGCCGAC
>JAVBRT010000019.1:0-3217 GCA_031547725.1 Azonexus sp.
TCCTCATCCTGATCCTGTCCGGAACTGGCTGTTACCCGAATACATGGCCGATGCGCTGCCGGCCGAGCCCGCGCGCATCGAGAGCCAGCGCCGCCAGATGCTCGACCATTTCAAGGTCCGCGGCTTCGAATACGTGAGGCCGCCGAGGCTCGAATACCGCGAGTCGCTGCTGCCCGGCGCCGGGCAGGATTTGCCGCTGCGCACCTTCAAGCTGGTCGACCAGCTCTCCGGCCGCACCCTCGGCGTGCGCGCCGACATCACGCCGCAGGCGGCGCGCATTGATGCCCATCTGCTCAATCACCAGGGCGTGACCCGGCTGTGCTATTGCGGCAACGTGCTGCATACCCTGCCGGCCACCGTGTCCGCCGGCCGCGAGGCGCTGCAGATCGGCGCCGAGCTGTACGGCTATGCCGGCATCGAGGCCGATCTCGACATCATCCGCCTGCTCGCCGGCGCTTTTGCCGCCATCAAGCTGCCGCTGGCCCGCATCGATCTCGGCCATGTCGGCATTTTCCGGGCTTTGGCGCAGGCCGCCGGTCTGCCGCCGGAAGCCGAGGACAACCTGCTCAGCCTGCTGCAGGCCAAGGACGTGCCGGGTCTGGAGGAAGCCTGCGCGGCGCTCGCCTCGCCGTGGCGCGAAGCCTTGCTGGCGCTGCCGCAACTGTACGGCGGTGGCGAAGTGATCGCCCGGGCGCGGGCCGAACTGCCCGCCTTGCCGGCCATCGCCGCCGCTCTCGACGGCTTGCAGCATGTTTTCGCCGCGGCCTCGGAATTGCCGCTGTCGGTCGACCTGTCCGACCTGCGCGGCTATCACTATCACAACGGCGTCGTCTTCGCCGCCTACTGCCCCGGCTACCCGGCGGCAATCGCCCTTGGCGGGCGCTACGACGGCGCCGGTCGCGCTTTCGGCCGGGCCCGTCCGGCCACCGGCTTCTCGCTCGATTTGCGCGAAGTCGCCCGCCTGGTGCCGTCGCCACGGGCGGCGGGAGCCATCCTGGCGCCGGCGGCGGGCAGCGATGCGCCGCTGGCAGCCCGGATTGCCGCGCTACGCGAGGCGGGCGAGATCGTCGTCGAACTGCTGCCGGGCGAGGCCGCCTGCGAAGGGCCGTTGTGCGACCGCAAGCTGGTCCGCGTCGGCGAACACTGGATTATCGAAGCAATACAAGAGGATTAGAAACATGGCCAAGAATGTCATCGTCGTCGGCACGCAGTGGGGCGACGAAGGAAAAGGGAAGATCGTCGACTGGCTGACCGATCACGCCAAGGGCGTGGTCCGCTTCCAGGGCGGTCACAACGCCGGCCATACGCTGGTCGTCGGCGACAACGTCTACAAGCTCAACCTGGTGCCCTCGGGCATCGTCCGCGATGGCGTCGACTGCTACATCGGCAACGGCGTGGTGCTCGACATCCATCACCTGATCGCCGAGATCGCCGAACTGGAAAAGGGCGGCATCGACGTCCGCTCGCGCCTCAAGATCAGCCCGGGCTGCCCGCTGATCCTGCCCTACCACTCGGCCATCGACAAGGCGCGCGAGAGCGCCAAGTGCAGCGACAAGAAGATCGGCACGACCGGCAAGGGCATCGGCCCGACCTACGAGGACAAGGTGGCGCGGCGCGGCCTGCGCGTCTACGACCTGTTCTACCCGGAGCGCTTCGCCGAGAAGCTGAAGGAAGTCCTCGACTACCACAACTTCGTGCTGACCCAGTACTTCAAGGCCGATCCGGTCGATTACCAGACCGTCTACGCTCAGGCCATGGCCGACGCCGAAGTCATCAAGCCGCTGGTGGCCGACGTCTCGGCCGCCCTGTACGAGGCCAACGAGGCCGGCTGCAACATGCTTTTCGAAGGCGCCCAGGGTACGCTGCTGGACATCGACCACGGCACCTATCCCTTCGTCACCTCGTCCAACTGCGTCGCCGGCCAGGCGGCCGCCGGTTCGGGCATCGGCCCGGGCATGCTGCACTACGTGCTGGGCATCACCAAGGCCTATTGCACGCGCGTCGGCGGCGGCCCGTTCCCGAGCGAACTCGACATCGACACCGAGGGTACGCCGGGCCACCAGATGTTCTCGGTCGGCAAGGAATTCGGCACCGTCACCGGGCGCAAGCGCCGCTGCGGCTGGTTCGACGCCGCCCTGCTGCGCCGCTCGGCGCGCATCAACGGCCTGACCGGCCTGTGCATCACCAAGCTCGACGTGCTCGACGGCCTCGATGAACTGAAGATCTGTACCGGCTACCGGCTCGACGGCAAGGTGCTCGACCTGCTGCCCATCGGCGCCGACGATGTCGCCCGCTGCCAGCCGATCTACGAAACGATGCCCGGCTGGGACGGCTCGACTTTCCGCGTCAAGCGCTGGGAGGACCTGCCGGTCAACGCCCAGTCCTATCTCAATCGCCTGGAGCAGTTGTGCGGCGTGCCGATCGCCATCGTGTCCACCGGCCCGGAGCGCGACGAGACCATTCTCAAGGACCACCCCTTCAAGTGATCCGCCGTCTTGACCGGAACAAGAAAAACGGGCCGCGCGGGCCCGTTTTTTTCTTTTCAGCGCGGCGCGACGGCGCGCCAGCCTTCGGGGCAGGCGGTGGTATAGGGGTAGTATTGGCCGGAGGAGCGGCAGTAGTACCAGTTGCCGGCCGCTTGCGGCGGCAGGACGTAGACCGGGCGCGGCGGTGGCGGCGGAGGGCTGAGCGCCGCACCCAGGGCGATGCCGCCGAGCGTCAGCACGGCGGCCGGTCCGATCCAGTTGCCGTGGTGGTGATGGACGATGCGGGGCGGCGGTGGCCGGTAGTCGTGGCGCGGCGGCCGATGGTCGTGGTACCGATGCCGGGAATCCCCCGCCTCGGCGACGCCGCTCAGGGCGATGGCCAGGGATGTGGCGACAAGCAGGGTCTTGGTCTTGTTCATGATGAGCCTCGCGTCAGGGTATGCCAGTCCAGCATAGCCACGGCCGCTCGGCGCGACTGCAAGCAACTGTTAAGGATTGTTAAGACCGGGAGTCGCCCGACTGTGCGACAATCCGGGCCGTCGGCGTTGTCCGCCGGAAATGAAAAAAGGCCTTGTCTCGACAAGGCCTTCATTCAAAATCGCTGGTGCCCAGGAAGGGACTCGAACCCCCACGGAGTTACCCGCTAGTACCTGAAACTAGTGCGTCTACCAATTCCGCCACCTGGGCACAGGTGCGAAGAGCCGCCATTATAGAGAAAGAAAAATAAGTGT
>JAVBRT010000043.1:0-38964 GCA_031547725.1 Azonexus sp.
GTTGACGATCAATCGGTTAGGCGGGGGCTGTTCACAGCGCCTTGAAGTGTGTAGTTTTCTGTCTTTTTGGTGATGCCATGAAGACAGCAAGCGCCCTGCGTCTGGCCGATGTATTTGTCTCGATCACGGACCCGCGCCAACTGGGCAAGGTCACGCACGATCTGGTCGAACTGCTGGCGGTGGCGGTCAATGCGGTACTGGTCGGCGCGGACACGTTCGTCGAGATTGAACTGTGGGCACGGGAGAAACTGGATTGGCTGCGTGGCTACCTCAAGCTGGAGGCTGGGATTGCCTCGCACGACACCTTTGGTCGGTTGTTCGGCCTGATCGACCCCGATGAATTCGAGGCGGCATTCAGACGCTGGGTAGGGGCGGTATTGCCGGCGCTGGGCCAGGACGCGGTGGTGGCGATCGACGGCAAGAGCAGCCGACGCACGGGCAAGCTCGATGCCACCGCACTGCACCTGGTGAGCGCCTTTGCCGCCGGCGCGAATCTGGTGCTTGGTCAGCGCGCAACGTCCGCCAAGTCCAACGAGAAGACGGCCATTCCCGAACTGCTTTCGACACTGGCCCTGGAGGGTTGCATCGTCACCCTGGATGCCATGGGTACGCAAGCCAACATCGCCCAGGCGATCCGTGATCGCGGCGCCGACTACATCCTGGCGGTCAAGGACAATCATCCCACCCTGGCCGAAGCGATGCGCGACTTCTTTGCCCAGTTCCAGGTGGCCCCGGACAGAACCGCGCATACGGCGGCCCACACCGTGGAGAAGGATCACGGTCGGATTGAGCGCCGTCGCTGCTACGCTTTCGATCAATTGGCCTGCCTGTACAAACCCGAGCAGTGGCCCGATCTGAAATCGTTTGCCGTGATCGAGTCGCAGCGCTGGATTAACGGCAAGAGCAGTGTTGAATACCGCTTCTACCTGAGTAGCCGGCCACCCGATGCCGAGCGTTTGATTCACGCCATCCGGGCCCACTGGCGCGTCGAGAACTGCCTGCACTGGTGCATGGATGTCGTCTTCGCCGACGATCAGATGCGGGCCCGCACGGGCCATGCCGCCCATAACCTCGCCGTCTTGAAGCACATCACGCTCAATCTCATCCGGCTTGACCCCACTCCGCGCAAAGGAGGAATCAAAGCTCGCCGCCTCATCGCCGCCACTTCTGATCGCTACCGCGCTCAGATACTCGGACTCGGGTAGATTCGTGCAATTGCCCTGCGAGGATCGTCCAGGCGGCAAAAAAGACGCCGATCCTGTGCGATAATTTACCGTTCCACAGCCTCTTTTGAAGCATTCCATGGCGCAGACACTTTACGACAAGCTTTGGGAAAACCACGTCGTCCATCAGGAAGCGGACGGCACGGCCCTGCTCTATATCGACCGGCATCTGGTGCACGAGGTCACCAGCCCGCAGGCTTTCGAAGGACTGAAAATGGCCGCCCGCAAGCCGTGGCGGATTTCCTCCATCGTCGCCACGGCCGACCACAACACGCCGACCGACCACTGGGACGAAGGCATCAAGGACCCGGTCTCGCGCCTGCAGGTCGAGACGCTCGACAGCAACATCCGCAGCGTCGGGGCGCTGGCTTATTTCCCGTTCAAGGATCCGAAGCAGGGCATCGTCCATGTCGTCGGCCCGGAGAATGGCGCCACGCTGCCGGGCATGACCGTCGTCTGCGGCGATTCGCACACGTCGACGCACGGGGCTTTCGCCTGTCTGGCGCACGGCATCGGTACTTCCGAGGTCGAGCACGTGATGGCGACGCAATGCCTGGTGCAGAAGAAGTCGAAGACCATGCTGATCGCCGTCGAGGGCAAGCTCGGCAAGGGCGTCACCGCCAAGGACGTGGCTCTGGCCATCATCGGCACCATCGGCACGGCCGGCGGTACCGGCTACGCCATCGAATTCGGCGGCAGCGCCATCCGCGGCCTGTCGATGGAAGGGCGTATGACGCTGTGCAACATGGCCATCGAGGGCGGCGCCCGGATGGGCTTCGTCGCCGTCGACGACACGACGATCAACTACCTGAAAGGCCGCCCCTTCTCGCCGACCGGCGAGGTCTGGGACAAGGCCGTCGCCTACTGGCGCACCCTGCGTTCCGATGCCGGTGCCCGGTTCGACCGCGTGATCACGTTGAAGGCCGAAGACATCCGCCCGCAGGTCACCTGGGGTACCTCGCCGGAGATGGTCGTGGCGGTTGACGGTGCGGTGCCCGATCCGGCCAGGGAAGCCGATCCGGTCAAGCGCGAAGGCATGGAGCGGGCGCTGCAGTACATGGGCCTGAATCCGAATACGCCGATGCAGAAGATCGCCATCGACAAGGTCTTCATCGGCTCCTGTACCAATTCCCGCATCGAGGATCTGCGCGAGGCGGCGGCCGTGCTCAAGGGCCGCCACGTCGCGGCCAACGTCAAACTGGCCCTGGCCGTGCCGGGTTCCGGGCTGGTCAAGCGCCAGGCCGAGGCCGAGGGGCTGGACAAGGTGTTTCTCGCCGCCGGTTTCGAGTGGCGCGAGCCGGGCTGTTCGATGTGCCTGGCGATGAATGCCGACCGTCTGGAGCCGGGCGAGCGCTGCGCATCGACCTCGAACCGCAATTTCGAAGGACGCCAGGGGCCGGGCGGGCGGACGCATCTGCTCAGTCCGGCGATGGCGGCGGCGGCGGCGATCGCTGGCCGCTTCGCCGACGTGCGCGAAATTTCCTGAGGAGGGGGCGGCGATGATCGGACGCATATTCATTTTCCTGCTGGCGCTCGGTCTGGCGGCCTGCAATACCGCAGAGGGCGTCAAGAAGGATGCCCAGATCGGTGCCGAGAAGACCGGCGAGGCGCTGCACAAGGGCGGCGAGGCCGTCGGCAAGGCGGTGCAGAAAGGGGGCGAAGCGGTTGGCGGCGCCCTGAAGAAGAGCGGCGAGGCCGTGCAGAAGGCGGTGGAGTAATGGAAAAATTTGTTCGTCTGGAAGGATTGGTGGCGCCGCTCGACCGTAATAACGTCGACACCGACGCAATTATTCCGAAACAGTTTCTCAAATCGATCAAGCGTTCCGGCTTCGGCCCGAATGCCTTCGACGAGTGGCGCTACATGGATGTCGGTCAGCCCGGGCAGGATTGCGCGCAGCGGCCGAAGAATCCCAATTTCGTGCTCAACCAGCCGCGCTACCAGGGCGCCGAGGTGCTGCTGGCGCGCGCCAACTTCGGCTGCGGCAGTTCGCGCGAGCATGCGCCGTGGGCTCTGCTCGATTTCGGCTTCAAGGCGATCATCGCCGAATCCTTCGCCGACATCTTCTTCAACAACTGCTTCAAGAACGGCATCCTGCCGATCGTGCTGCCGGCCGCCGAGGTCGAGGCGCTGTTCCGGCAGGTCGAGGCGACGCCCGGCTACAAGCTGGTCGTCGACCTGCCGGCGCAGGCGGTGATCCGTCCCGACGGCCACGGCATCCCGTTCTCGATCGACGCTTTCCGCAAGGAATGCCTGATCAACGGCTGGGACGACATTGGTTTGACCCTGCGCCACGCCGACAAGATCAGGGCCTTCGAGGAGAAGCGCCGCATCGACCAGCCCTGGCTGTTCGCCCAATAAGGAGTGTCCATGAAGATTTGCGTTCTGCCGGGTGACGGCATCGGTCCGGAAATCACCGCCGAAGCGGTGCGTGTGCTGAAGGCGCTCGACCTCAAGTTCGAAATGGAAGAAGCCTTGCTCGGCGGCAGCGCCGTCGATGCCACCGGCAACCCCTATCCGGAAGCGACCCAGAAGCTGGCGCGCGCCGCCGACGCGGTGCTGCTCGGTGCCGTCGGCGGCCCGCAGTGGGACAGCCTGCCGCGCGAAAAGCGTCCGGAGCGCGGCCTGCTCGGCATCCGCAAGGATCTCAACCTGTTCGCCAACCTGCGCCCGGCCATTCTCTATCCAGAACTGGCCAATGCCTCGACGCTGAAACCGGAAGTCGTCGCCGGGCTGGACATCCTGATCGTCCGCGAACTCACGGGCGACATCTACTTCGGCCAGCCGCGCGGCGTGCGCGAGGAGAACGGCGAGCGCGTCGGCTTCAACACCATGGTCTACAGCGAGTCGGAAATCCGCCGCATCGGCCATGTCGCCTTCCAGGCGGCGCAGAAGCGCAACAAGAAGCTGTGCTCGGTCGACAAGATGAACGTCCTCGAATGCACCCAGTTGTGGCGCGACGTGATGATCGAAATCGCCCACGATTACCCCGACGTCGAACTCAGCCACATGCTGGTGGACAATGCCGCCATGCAGTTGGTCAAAGCGCCGAAGCAGTTCGACGTGATGGTCACCGGCAACATGTTCGGCGACATCCTGTCCGACGAGGCCTCGATGCTGACCGGTTCGATCGGCATGCTGCCGTCGGCCTCGCTCGACGACAGGAACAAGGGCCTGTACGAGCCGTCGCACGGCTCGGCGCCGGACATCGCCGGCCAGGGCGTGGCCAATCCGCTGGCCACCATCCTGTCGGCGGCGATGATGCTGCGCTACACCTTCAGCCTCGAAGAGCAGGCACAGCGCATCGAGAATGCCGTCAAGAAGGTGCTGGCCCAGGGCTATCGCACCGGCGACATCTACGAGCGTGGCACCAACAAGGTCGGAACGAGGGAAATGGGCGACGCCGTGCTGGCGGCGCTGGCGTAAACCGAAATGTGCCTTGGCGCGTTGAACATAAGTTATATCCGGAGAAGGAAGTCATGAAGAAGGTTGGTCTGGTCGGTTGGCGCGGCATGGTCGGTTCCGTGCTGATGCAGCGCATGGTCGAGGAGGGCGATTTCGCCCATATCGATCCGGTTTATTTCTCGACGTCCGCCGCCGGCGGCAAGGCGCCGGTTTTCGGCGGCAAGGAAGCCTCCCTGCCGTTGCAGGACGCGGCCAACGTCGAAGCACTGAAGGCTTGCGAGATCATCATCACCTGCCAGGGGGGCGACTACACCAAGGAAGTCTTCCCCAAGCTGCGCGCCGCCGGCTGGAACGGCCACTGGATCGACGCCGCCTCGGCGCTGCGCATGGCCGACGACGCGGTGATCGTCCTCGACCCGGTCAACATGAACGTGATCAAGGACTCCCTGGCCAAGGGCGGCAAGAACTGGATCGGCGGCAACTGCACCGTTTCGCTGATGCTGATGGGCCTGGGCGGCCTGTTTCAGAACGACCTCGTCGAGTGGGCGACGTCCATGACCTATCAGGCCGCATCCGGCGCCGGGGCGCAGAACATGCGCGAGCTGATCGCCCAGATGGGCGTCATCCATGATTCCGTCAAGGATCTGTTGGCCGATCCGGCCTCGGCCATTCTTGACATCGACCGCAAGGTCGCCGAGACCATCCGTTCCGAGTCCTTCCCGAAGAAGAATTTCCGCAACACGCCGCTGGCCGGTTCGCTGATTCCGTGGATCGATGTGCCGGTCGACGGTGGTCAATCGAAGGAAGAATGGAAGGGCGGCGCCGAGTGCAACAAGATTCTCGGCAAGCCGGCTTTCAAGACGGCGGGCTCGATCCCGATCGACGGCCTGTGCGTGCGTATCGGCGCCATGCGCTGCCACAGCCAGGCGCTGACCATCAAGCTGAAGAAGGATGTGCCGCTCGATGAAGTCTCCGACATGCTGGCCAAGGCCAACCAATGGGCCAAGGTCGTGCCCAACGAGCGCGAGATTTCCGAGCGCGAACTGACGCCGGCCGCCGTCACCGGCACGCTGACCGTGCCGGTCGGCCGTCTGCACAAGATGGCCATGGGGCCGGAGTACCTGGCTGCCTTCACCTGTGGCGACCAGTTGCTGTGGGGCGCCGCCGAGCCGTTACGGCGCATGCTGCGCATCCTGCTCGACGCTTGATCGTACTGGCGGTCAATGACAAAAACCGGGGTTTCGGCCCCGGTTTTTTATTTGTTGGGAATATGCAAAAGTGCCGGTATGAGAAGCAGGTTTAGCTTGCATTGCTAAGTCCATGATGTTAATTTGAAAGTCCTAAAATCGACGCTCAGGGTTTCGCCGTGAACGAAACGAATTGCTCCAAATTCAAGAAACGTGCAGCTGCTCTCGCGGTCGCCTCTTGTCTCTCGCTGACTCCGTGGATCGCCCAGGCGGCGGGACTGGGGAAGATCACCATCCTCTCTGGCTTGGGGCAGCCGTTGCGCGCTGAACTCGACATCACGGCCGGCGCCGACGAGTTGTCGGGCATGACGGCCCGCCTGGCGCCGCCGGACGTATTCCGCCAGGCCGGCGTCGATTACGCCAGCGTGCTGCAGGATTTGCGCTTCGCGGTCGAGAAAAGACCGGGCGGCCAGGCGGTCGTCAAGGTCAGCTCGGCGAAACCGGTCAATGAGCCTTTCCTCGACTTCCTGGTCGAGTTGAACTGGCCGGCCGGACGCCTGGTTCGCGAATACACCTTCCTGCTCGATCCACAGGACGTCGCTGTCAAGCAGACCCCGCGGACGGTGGTCGATGCCCGCGTCGTCGATACGGTCCAGGGTGGCGGCGCGCAGCCGGCACCGGCCACCGTGGCGCCGCGCAGCACGTCGCCGGCACCGGGGGCGACAACGCCCAGGGAAGAGGCGAAGGAGGCGGCGAGCAGCCAGACGCGCGTCGTCAAAGCAGGGGAGACGCTGCGCAAGATCGCCAGCGAGACCCAGCATCCGGGCGTCTCTCTCGAACAGATGCTGGTCGGCTTGTTCCGCCAGAATCCCGAGGCCTTCTCCGGCAATAACATGAACCGTCTGAAGTCCGGTGCCATCCTCGGTCTGCCCGACAAGGAAACGGTCGCCGCCATTCCGGAAGGCGAAGCCAAGCGCGTGTTCAACACGCAGGCGGCCGACTGGAATGCCTACCGCCGGAAGCTGGCAGCCACCGCCGCCGCCTCGCCGGCGGCCGAAGGCGCTGGCGGTCAGGCCAGTTCCGGCCAGATCACGGCGCGGGTGGAGGAAAAGGCGGCGCCGGCCGAACAGTCGAAGGATCAGGTCAAGGTCGCCCGTGCCGATGCGGCGTCGGCCGCCGGCAAGGCGGCCGACGCCGAGGCCGACCGGATCGCCCGCGACAAGGCGCTCAAGGAAGGCCAGGAGCGCTTGGCGCTGCTGGAAAAGAACGTTGCTGAATTGCAGAAGCTGGTCGAACTGAAGAACCAGCAATTGGCCGAGCTGCAGCAGCAGGCGGCGCGCCGGGAGGCGGCGGTGCCGGCCGAGCCGGTCAAGGCGCCGGAAGCGGCGAAGCCCGCCGAGCCGAAACCGGTCGACCCAGCGCCGGCGGCCGAGCCGTCCAAGGTGGTCGAAGCGCCCGAAACCCAGCCGGCCGAGCCGGTACCCGAGGCCGCCAAAGCGCCGGAACCCGTAGCCCCCGTCACCCCGCCGAAACCGGTCGAGGCGCCGAAAGCCAAGGCGCCACCCCAGCCTCCAGCTCCGGAACCGGAGCCGGATCTGCTCGATACCGTTTTTGGCGATCCGTTGCCGCTGGCAGGCGGTGCCGGCATCCTGGCGTTGCTGGCCGGGTATTTCTTCTACCGCCGCCGTCGTGCCGACGGTTCGATGCTGGAAACCACGGCTGCGCCGGCGGCTTCGAGTCTTGGCCCCAATTCGGTGTTCCGCATGACCGGCGGCCAGAGCGTCGATACCGCCAATACGCCGCCGCAAACCGGCGATTTCAGCCAGACCGGGCCGGGCACCATCGATACCGACGAGGTCGATCCGGTGGCCGAGGCCGACGTCTATATGGCCTACGGCCGGGATACGCAGGCCGAGGAAATCCTGCTCGAAGCCATGCAGAAGGATCCGCAGCGCCTGGCGATCCATGCCAAATTGCTGGAGATCTATGCCAACCGGCGCAGCGTCAAGCAATTCGAGACGCTGGCCAGCGAACTGTACGCACAGAGCGGCGGTGCCGGTCCGGAATGGGAAAGGGTTGCCGCCCTCGGCGCCGGCCTTGATCCGCAAAATCCGCTGTATTCGGGCGCCGCGACCAAGGCCGCGGCCTTCGATGCCAATGCCACGATGGCTGTTTCTGCCGCCGATATCGGCCGGACGACGGTGGTCGTGGCGGCCGGAGTGCTGGCGCAGGCAGCCCAGGCCGAGGCGATGCCTGGGCCGGCCGAAGATGCTCCGACGGCTGAAGAGCGCGATACGCTGGTGCTCGGTCAGCCACTGATCGACGAGCCGGCCAAACCGGCGAGCGAGGCGGCGCCTGAGCCGGACGTGGCAGCGACCGAACTGGGTAGCCTCGATTTCGATCTCGGGTTGCCGCCTGAGGCCGCGCCGGCTCCCGGTGTCGCGGCGGCGAAGGAAGCGCCGGCGCCGCTCGAGCGGTCCGCCGATGCTCGGCCGGCCGGTAGCGACGAAGAGATGGCTCTCGATTTCGATATTTCCGGCGAAATTCCGCTGGAGGCGGCGGCGACCGTCGTCGGTGACCTGCGCCTGGCCGACAATGCCGCCGACAAGGCGGTTTTCGTCATCGACGAAGCGGTCGCGGCGCGGCCGGAAACCAGCGACGGTGGCGGCCATGACTTCTCGGCCGACGGCACGCTGGTGATGCCCTTGCCGTCCGAGGACGACATCCAGCTGCACATGGATGCGGCGGCCAGCACTTTCGTCGGCGACGAGGCAAAGGAAGAAGGCAAGGCGAAAGCGGTTGAGCCGGAGGCCAAACCCGTGGCCGACGATTTCGCACTCGATCTCGATCCCGCTGCGACGGCCAATGCCGTCGCCCCGGATTCCGACAGCGGGGTGGCGACGCAGATCAACACGCTGGCCGGCGACATGGGCGATGCGACGGTGATCGCTCCGTTGTCCTTCGATACCGAGCCGGTGCGCGACGACCAGAAGATGGTCGAGACGTTGCTGAGTCCGGCAGCGGATGCCGATGGCGTCGAGTTCGATGTCAGCCTGACCGATTCGGTCTTCCTCGGCGAACCGATGACGCCGCCGGAATTCGATATCGGCTCGATCAACCTCGATCTCGCCGCCCCGCCGGCCCCGGTTCCGACACCGGCTGAGTCGACTGCGGCCGCTCCCGCGGCGCACGATGCGCAGTGGGAAGAGGTGAACACCAAGCTCGACCTGGCCAAGGCCTATGAGGAGATGGGCGATCTCGAAGGCACCCGCGAGTTGCTGCAGGAAGTGCTGGCCGAAGGCTCGTCCGATCTCGTCGATCAGGCCAAGGCGATCCTGGCCCGCATAGGCGAGTAGAATCGCGGCTTGCGAACGGCACATGGCCCCGCGAGGGGCCATGTGCATTTGGGGAGTCCGTTTCTTGCATCCTTCCTGTGCCCTGATCGTCTGGCTGGTCGCCATGCTGGCCCTGCAGGCCCTCGGCCACGCCGGCGTCCTGCTGCTGGCCGCCGTGCTTCTGCTGGCCGGCGGCCGGGGCTTGCTGCGGCCGTGGTCGAGCTATGTCCGGCGCGCCCGCTGGTTGTTGCTGACGCTGTGGCTGATCCTGGCCTACAACGTGCCCGGAGAAGCTTTCCGCGATCTGCCGTGGGCGCCGACCTACGAAGGCATGGCCGATGCCAGCCTGCATGCGCTGCGGCTGGTCGTCATGCTCGGCTGCCTGGCCTGGCTGTTCCGCCGTCTCGGCCGCGACGGCCTGGTCGGCGCCCTGTGGGGCCTGCTGCATCCCTGCCGTGTCCTCGGTCTCGATACCGAGCGCCTGGTCGTGCGCCTGTCGCTGGTGCTCGACAACCTGCAGACGCCGCCGGAAAAGGGCGCCTGGCGGCAGATGCTGGGAATGGCCGCGCTGCCGGCGGCCGGGCCGGCGTCGCTGCATCTGCTATTGCCGCGCTGGGCGCTGCGCGATTCCGTGCTGACTGGGCTGGTCGCGGCCGGTTTGCTGGCGGTGCTGTGGCGATGAGAATCGCCCTCGGCCTCGAATATTGCGGCGGTGCCTTCCGCGGCTGGCAGAGCCAGGCCGGCGGCGGCACCGTGCAGGATGCGCTGGAGGCGGCGCTGGCCGCCATCGCCGGCCGGCGCGTCGGTACCCTGTGCGCCGGGCGGACCGATGCCGGCGTGCATGCGACGCAGCAGGTGGTGCATTTCGATGCGCCGGTCGAGCGGCCGCTCAGCGCCTGGGTGCGCGGCGTCAATGCGCACCTGCCGGGCGGCGTCGCGGTGCGCTGGGCGCAGCCGGTCGATGATGAATTCCATGCCCGTTTCAGCGCCCGCGGCCGGCGTTACCGCTATCTGCTGCTCAACCGGCCGCAGCGGCCCGGCTTGTGGCAAGGGCGGGTCGGCTGGTTCCACCTGCCGCTCGATCTGGCCGCGATGCAGGCGGCCTGCGCGTCGTTGCCCGGCGAGCACGACTTTTCCGCCTTCCGCGCCGCCGAGTGCCAGGCCAAGTCGCCGGTCAAGCTGATGCGCCATGCCACGGTGCGCCAGTGCGGGGCGCTGTTCGTCTTCGATTTCGAAGCTTCGGCCTTTCTGCACCACATGGTGCGCAACCTGGTCGGGACGCTGGTCTACATCGGCAAGGGCGCTCAGGGCCCGGGCTGGATCGACGAATTGCTGCGGATGCAGGACCGGCGGCTGGCGGCGCCGACCTTCTCGCCCGACGGCCTGTATTTTCGCGGCCCGGTGTACGAGCCGCAGTGGGGGCTGCCGGAGCCGGCCGACGATGTGTTCGATGGATTGCTGACATGAAAACCCGCATCAAGATCTGCGGCCTGACCCGCGAGGCCGACGTCGATGCCGCCGTCGCCGTCGGCGCCGATGCCATTGGCTTCGTCTTCTACCCGTCCAGTCCGCGCTACGTGACGCCGCAGCGGGCGGCCGAGCTGGCACGGCGCATTCCGCCTTTCGTCGATGCCGTCGGCCTGTTCGTCAATGCCCCGGAGGAGTCGGTCGCCGCCGCCTGCGCCGCCGTGCCGCTCAACCTGCTGCAATTCCATGGCGACGAGGACGCGGCCTATTGCCGTCGGTTTTCAAGACCTTGGCTGCGCGCGGCGCGCGTGAAGCCGGGGCTCGATCTGGTAGAATTCGCGCGCTCCTTTTCCGATGCCCGTGGTTTGCTGCTCGATGCCTTCGTGGACGGTTACGGCGGCGGCGGCCATGTCTTCGACTGGACGCTGATTCCGCCGGATCTGCCCGGTTTCCTGGTGCTGTCCGGCGGGTTGAATGCCGCCAATGTCGGCGACGCCATCCGCCGCGTGCGGCCGCTGGCGGTCGACGTCTCTTCCGGCGTGGAAGCGGGCAAGGGCATCAAGGATCACGACAAAATCGCCGCCTTCGTCGCGGCAGTACGGAAAGCCGATGAGTCACTATAACTTCCCCGACGCCAAGGGCCATTTCGGTCCCTATGGCGGCGTTTTCGTCGCCGAGACGCTGTTCGGCGCGCTCGACGAGCTGAAGGCCGCTTACGCAGCGGCCCAGGCCGATCCGGCTTTCCGCGCCGAGTACGAGTACGAGCTGAAGCATTTCGTCGGCCGGCCGTCGCCGATCTACCATGCCAAAAGACTGTCCGACATGCTGGGCGGGGCGCAGATCTACCTCAAGCGCGAGGATCTGAACCATACCGGCGCGCACAAGGTGAACAACTGCATTGGCCAGGCCCTGCTCGCCAAGCGCATGGGCAAGCCGCGCGTCATCGCCGAGACCGGCGCCGGCCAGCATGGCGTCGCCACGGCCACGGTCGCCGCCCGCTACGGCTTCGAATGCGTCGTCTACATGGGCGCCGAGGATGTCAAGCGCCAGGCCGCCAACGTCTATCGCATGAAGCTGCTGGGGGCCACGGTGGTGCCCGTCGAGTCCGGCTCGAAGACGCTGAAGGACGCGCTCAACGAGGCGATGCGCGACTGGGTCACCAACATCCACAACACCTTCTACATCATCGGCACCGTCGCCGGCCCGCATCCTTACCCGATGCTGGTGCGCGACTTCCAGACGGTGATCGGCGAGGAATGCCTGACGCAGATGCCGGAAATGACCGGCCGCCAGCCGGATGCGGTGATTGCCGCGGTCGGCGGCGGTTCCAATGCGATGGGCATCTTCTATCCCTACATCGACGTGCCGGGCGTCCGTCTGGTCGGCGTCGAGGCGGCCGGGTCAGGCATCGCCAGCGGCCGCCACGCCGCCTCGCTGAACGCCGGCGTGCCCGGCGTGCTGCACGGCAACCGCACCTACCTGCTGCAGGACGCCGACGGCCAGATCATCGACACCCATTCGATTTCCGCCGGCCTCGACTATCCCGGCGTCGGCCCCGAGCACGCCTGGCTCAAGGACATTGGCCGCGCCGACTACGAGCCGATCGACGATGCCGAGGCGCTCAAGGCCTTCCACGACCTGTGCCGCCTCGAAGGCATCATTCCGGCGCTGGAATCGAGCCACGCGCTGGCCTACGCGATGAAACTGGCGCCGACGCTGGCCCGGGACAAGATTCTGCTGGTCAACCTCTCCGGCCGGGGTGACAAGGACATGCACACGGTGGCCGAGAAATCCGGGATTACCTTCTGATGTCGAGAATCCAGAAAGCTTTCCAGCGCCTCGACGGCGAAGGCCGCAAGGCGCTGATTCCCTTCATTACCGCCGGCGATCCGGCCGCCGAGTTGACCGTGCCGCTGATGCGGGCGCTGGTCGAGGCCGGCGCCGACATCATCGAAGTGGGCGTGCCGTTTTCCGACCCGATGGCCGACGGCCCGACCATCCAGCGCGCCTCCGAGCGCGCCCTGGCGCGCGGCATGAGCCTGCGCAAGGTGCTGCAACTGGTCAGCGCCTTCCGCGCCGTCGACGACAAGACGCCGGTGGTGCTGATGGGCTACGCCAACCCGATCGAGGCCATGGGCCTCGCCGTCTTCGCCGAGAAGGCCGCGCAGGCGGGCGTCGACGGCGTGCTGGTGGTCGATTACCCGCCCGAGGAAGCGGCCGAGTTCGGCGCCGCCATGAAGGCGCAGGGGCTCGATCCGATCTTCCTGATCGCGCCGACCTCGACGCCGGAGCGCATCGCCCAGGTGGCGGCCATCGCCAGCGGCTACGTCTACTACGTGTCGCTGGCCGGCGTCACCGGCTCCGGCGCGCTCAACGTCGCGGCCGTTGCCGAGCGCCTGCCGGCGATCCGCGAGAAGGTCGGCCTGCCGGTCGGCGTCGGCTTCGGCATCCGCGACGCGGCCACCGCCGCGCGCATTGCCGGCTTTGCCGATGCCGTCGTCGTCGGCAGCCGGATTATTGAAGAAATCGAAAAATCGACCGCTGAAACTGCCTGCGCCAACGTCAAGATGCTGGTCGCGGACCTTCGCCGCGGTATGGATGAGGTGAAAAAATGAGCTGGCTGACCAAACTGCTGCCCCCGAAAATCAAGCGCGAACAGGGCGGTCCGCAGCGCCGCAGCACCCTGCCGGAAGGCCTGTGGAGCAAGTGCCCGACGTGCGAGGCGGTGCTCTACGCGACCGACCTCGCCAACAACCTGCAGGTCTGCCCGAAGTGCGGCCACCACCACCGACTGAACGCCCGCCAGCGCCTCGACGTGCTGCTCGACGCCGAAGACCGCTTCGAGATCGGCGCCGAGGTGGTGCCGGTCGACAGCCTCAAGTTCAAGGATTCCAAGAAATATCCGGATCGCCTGATGGAGGCCAACCGCGACACCGGCGAGAGCGATTCGCTGGTCGTGCTGCAGGGGGCGGTCAAGAGTATTCCGGTGGTCGCCGCCGCCTTCGAGTTCGACTTCATGGGCGGCTCGATGGGCTCGGTGCTCGGCGAGCGCTTCGTCCGTGGCGTGCAGGCCGCGGTCGAGCAGAAGATGCCCTTCATCTGCATCACCGCTTCCGGCGGCGCCCGCATGCAGGAAGGCCTGTTCTCGCTGATGCAGATGGCCAAGAGTACGGCCGCCTTGACCAAGCTCTCGGAAGCCGGCCTGCCTTTCATCTCGATCCTGACCGACCCGACCATGGGCGGCGTTTCGGCCTCCTTCGCCTTCGTCGGCGACGTGGTCATCGCCGAGCCGAACGCCTTGATCGGCTTCGCCGGTCCGCGCGTGATCGAGCAGACGGTGCGCGAGAAGCTGCCGGAAGGCTTCCAGCGCTCGGAATTCCTGCTCGAAAAGGGCGCCATCGACATGATCGTCGACCGTCGCGAACTGCGCGACCAGGTGGCGCGTACGCTGGCGCTGCTGCAGAAACTGCCGGCCGCCGCCTGAGCACCGGATCGCGTCGTCGGAAGCGAAGGGGGCAAAGTGGCGCGGCTTGATCCGCCGCCTTGCTCCGCTTCCGGGCAACAATCCCTTACACCATGAATCTCACCGACTGGCTAGCCCATCTCGAAGCGCTGCATCCCAAGGGGCAGGCCGGCATCGAACTGGGCCTCGAACGCATCCACGCCGTCAAGGCGGCGCTCGGGCAGGTCGAGCACTGCCCGGTGATCACCGTTGGCGGCACCAACGGCAAGGGCTCGACCTGCGCCTACCTGGAAAACATCATCGCCAAGGCCGGCTACAAGGTCGGCTGCTACACCTCGCCGCACCTGCTGGCCTACAACGAGCGGGTGCGCATCGATGGCGCGCCGGTCGCCGACGCGGCGCTGTGCGCCGCCTTCGAGAAAGTCGAGGCGGCGCGCCGGGCGAGCGGCGCGGCGCTGACCTATTTCGAGTTCGGCACCCTGGCCGCCTGGGAAGTCTTCGCCGCCGCCGGCGTCGAGGCGGTAGTGCTGGAAGTCGGCCTCGGCGGCCGGCTCGATGCCGTCAATGCCTACGAGCCGGACGTCGCCGTCGTCACCACCGTGGCCCTCGACCATACCGACTGGCTCGGCCCCGACCGCGAGGCCATCGGCTTCGAGAAGGCCGGCATCTACCGCGCCGGCAAGCCGGCCCTGTGCGCCGACCCGGAACCGCCGCAGAGCCTCGTCGCGCACGCTGCGAGTATCGGTGCCGACCTGCGCCTGCTCGGCCGCGACTTCGGCTTTTCCCGGCCAACCGATGCCGCCGAGAACCGCCTGCAATGGCGCTGGTGGTGCCGCAACGGCGACCGGATGATGCGGCGGGCGCTGGCCTATCCCGGCCTGCGCGGCCCGACGCAGCTGATCAACGCGACGGTGGCGCTGGCGGCGCTGGAAGCCATCGCCGACAAGTTGCCGGTGACCATGCAGGCGATCCGCCCGGGACTGATCGAAACCGAACTGGCCGGCCGCTTCCAGGTCGTGCCGGGCAAGCCGGCGATCGTCCTCGATGTCGGCCACAATCCGCAGGCGATCAAGGTGCTGGCCGACAACCTCGGCAGCATGGGCTTCTTCGACCGCACCCACGCGGTGGTCGGCATGCTCGCCGACAAGGACATCGCCGGCGCGCTGGCGGCACTGCGCGGCAAGATCGACGTCTGGCACGCGGCGACGCTGGGCGGCCCGCGCGGCACGCCGGCGGAAAAACTGGCGGCCATCATCGCCGCCGGCGAGCTCGGCGGCGAGGTCGTCTGCCATGAATCGGCCGGTGCGGCGATGCGGGCGGCCAAGGGAGGGGCGAACGAAAGTGATAGAATCGTCGCCTTTGGTTCGTTCTACACAGTGGCCGAGGCGCTCTCGGCGCTGCGCCGGAAAACCTGATCCATGGAAGACAACGACGCCCAGTTGCAACTCGAAAAGCGCGCCCGCCGCCGGCTGGTGGGTGCTGTCGCCTTCGTCTCCGTGGTTGCCGTGGTGCTGCCGATGATCATGGATCACGAGCCGCGCCAGGCCATGCAGGATGTCGAGATCCGCATTCCCGGCCAGGACGAGAAACCGTTCGCGCCGCGCTTCGCCGCCGAACCGGTCGAGCGCCCGGCGCCGCCCGTCCGCCCGGCCGAAGCGCCGGCCCCGGCGGCCAAGCCGGAAATCCAGCCGAATACCCGGGTGCTCGAAGTGGTCCGCGACAAGGACGACGACAAGCCGGCCGCGAAGGCGCCGGAAAAGCCCGCAGCCAAACCGGCGGAGAAAACGCCGGAAAAACCGGCCGGCAAGACCGCCGACAAGGCGGCGGAAAAAACGCCGGACAAGGCCGCCGACAAGGCTGACGAGGCCCGCCGCGCCGCCGCCATTCTCGCCGGCCAGACCGGCGACGCGCCGGCGGCCAAGGCGGGCGGTGAGTATCTGGTGCTGATCGGCGCCTTCGCCAGCGAGGCCAATGTCCAGAATCTGAAAACCAAGCTCGGCGAGCAGGGCATCAAGGTGTACAGCGAGCCGCTGGAGACGCCGCAGGGCCGCAAGACGCGCGTGCGCGCCGGCCCCTTTGCCAGCCGCGAGGCCGCCGAGAAGGCGCTGGCCAAGATGCAGAAAATCGGCGTTTCGGGCGTGGTCGCGCCGCGGCAATGACGGCTTTCGATTACGTGGCCATCGCGGTCATCGGTTTTTCCCTGTTGTTCGGATTGTGGCGCGGCGTGATCGGCGAAATGATCGCCCTGCTGGCCTGGGTGGTCGGCATTTTCGCCGCCATCGAGTTCGGGCCGCAGGCCGGGCATGCCTTGCTGGCCGGCGTCGCCGATCCGGCGGTGCGCACGCTCGGCGGCTGCGTATTGATCTTTCTCGGCGTTTTGCTGTCCATGGCCCTGGTCAGGCTGGCCGTGCGCAGCATGGTCAAGGCGCTCGGCCTGACGGTCTCGGACCGCCTGCTCGGCATGCTGTTCGGGCTGGCGCGCGGGGTGTTGGTGATGATGATCCTGGTCGGGCTGGGCGGCATGACCGCGGCGCCGAAACAGGACTGGTGGCGGGGGGCGGTGCTGGCGCCGCCGCTGGAAACCGCCGTGTTGATCGCCCGGCAATGGTTGCCGGACGATCTGGCGAAACGGATTCGATTCAGTTAGGCAGGAATGGAACTATGTGCGGGATTCTCGGGGTCATGGCGAACACGCCGGTCAACCAGTTGCTTTATGACGGCCTGATGGTGCTCCAGCACCGCGGCCAGGATGCGGCGGGGATCGCCACGGCGGAAGGCAATACCTTCCACCTGCACAAGGGGCCGGGGCTGGTGCGCGACGTCTTCCGCACCCGCAACATGCGCGCCTTGCCGGGCAACTGGGGCATCGGCCACGTTCGCTACCCGACCGCCGGCTCGGCCTACAACTTCGCCGAGGCGCAGCCTTTCTACGTCAATTCGCCCTTCGGCATCGTCCTCGGACACAACGGCAACCTGACCAACGCCGAGCAGTTGAAGGACGAGATGTTCCGCCTCGACCGCCGGCACATCAACACCAATTCCGACTCCGAGGTGCTGCTCAATGTGCTGGCGCACGAACTGCAGGCCGCGGCGCACGGCTACGAACTCGACGTGGACAGCATCTTCCAGGCGGTGGCCGGCGTCCATCGCCGCTGCCGCGGCGCCTATGCCGTCGTCGCCCTGATCGCCGGCTACGGCCTGCTCGCCTTCCGCGACCCGCACGGCATCCGGCCGCTGGTCTACGGCCAGAACCAGACGGCACAAGGCAACGAATACCTGATCGCTTCCGAGTCGGTCGCTCTCGACACGCTCGGCTTCCAGGTCGTGCGCGACATCGAGCCGGGCGAGGCGGTATTCATCGACCTCAATCACCAGCTGCACAGCCGCCAGTGCGCGCAGCAGCCGATGTACGCGCCGTGCATCTTCGAATACGTCTATCTTGCCCGCCCGGATACCGTGATCGACGGCGTCTCGGTTTACGAGTCGCGCCTGGCCATGGGCGAACTGCTGGCCGAGAAGATCCGCGCCACCATCCCGGTCGACGAGATCGACGTGGTCATCCCGATTCCCGATTCCAGCCGGCCGTCGGCGATGCAGCTGGCGCACGCGCTGAACATCCCGTTCCGCGAAGGCTTCGTCAAGAACCGCTACGTCGGCCGTACCTTCATCATGCCGGGCCAGGCGATGCGCAAGAAATCGGTGCGCCAAAAGCTCAACACCGTCGGCCAGGAATTCAAGGACAAGCGCGTGCTGCTGGTCGACGACTCCATCGTCCGCGGCACCACCAGCCGCGAGATCGTCGAGATGGCGCGGGCGGCCGGCGCGACCCGGGTTTATTTCGCCTCGGCGGCGCCGCCGGTGCGCTACCCCAACGTCTACGGCATCGACATGCCGACGCGCGCCGAGCTGATCGCCACCGGTCGCACCGATGCCCAGATCGCCGCCGAGATCGGCGCCGACGCGCTGGTGTACCAGGACATCGAGGCCTTGAAGCAGTCGGTCACCCGGCTGCGCCCGGACCTGACCGTGTTCGACGCCTCCTGTTTCGACGGCTGCTACATCACCGGCGACATCGACGCTTACTACCTCGACGCGGTCGAGGGCAAGCGCAGCAGCAAGCCGGCCAAGAGCAGCGAGGATGGCGACGACGGCCCGGTCTCGCAGCAAATGGTGCTCGGCCTGACCAACGGCGGGTCGGAAGCATGAGCGAGCGGCCGGATTACCGTCCCGAGACGCTGGCGGTGCGCGCCGGCCAGGAGCGCAGCCAGTTCGGCGAGCATTCCGAGGCGCTGTACCTGACTTCCAGCTTCGTCTTCGAGAACGCGGCGCAGGCCGCCAAGCGCTTTTCCGGCGAGGAGGAGGGCAATGTCTACGCCCGCTTCTCCAACCCGACCGTGACCATGTTCGAGGAGCGCCTGGCCGCTCTCGAAGGCGCCGAGGATTGCGTCGCCACGGCCAGCGGCATGGCGGCGATCATGGCCCTGTGCCTGGCGCACCTGAAGCAGGGCGACCACATCGTCGCCTCGAACAGCCTGTTCGGCGCCACCGTGCAGCTGTTTGCCAACATCCTGTCGCGCACCGGCATCGCCACCACCTTCGTCGCCCATACCGACCCGGCGGCCTGGCAGGCGGCGATCCGTCCGGAAACCAAGCTTTTCTTCCTCGAAACGCCGTCCAACCCGTTGACCGAGATCGCCGACATCGCCCGCCTGGCCGAGATCGCCCACGCCCGGGGCATCCTGCTCGCCGTCGACAACTGCTTCTGCACGCCGATACTGCAGCGGCCGCTGGAACTGGGCGCCGACCTGGTCGTCCATTCGGCGACCAAGTACCTCGACGGCCAGGGCCGGGTGCTCGGCGGCGCCGTCTGCGGCCCGAAGAAGCTGACCGAGGAAGTGTTCAAGTACCTGCGCACGGCCGGCCCGACGTTGTCGGCCTTCAATGCCTGGGTGCTGTTGAAGGGCCTGGAGACCCTGAAGATCAGGCTTGAGGCGCAGGCGGCCAACGCCGCCCGCCTGGCCGCCTGGCTGGAAGCGCACCCGAAGGTGGGGCGCGTCTTCTATCCCGGTCTCGCCTCGCATCCGCAGCACGAACTGGCGCGCCGCCAGCAGCGCTCCGGCGGCGCCATCGTTTCCTTCGAGGTCAAGGGCGGCCGCGCCGAAGCCTGGACGGTGGTCGACCACTGCCGCCTGCTGTCGATCACCGCCAACCTCGGCGACGCCAAGACCACCATCACCCACCCCGCCTCCACCACGCATGGCCGGATCAGCCCCGAGGCGCGGGCCGCCGCCGGCATCGACGAAGGCCTGCTGCGCATCGCCGTCGGCCTCGAAGCGGTGGAGGACCTGCAGGCCGATCTCGAGCGCGGCCTGGCCCTGATCGGCTGATGAAACCCAGGATTCCGGTCGATCGCCTGCAACCCGGCGTTTTCATTGCGCTGGACGAGGTGCGCTGGCTCGATCATCCGTTCCTGCTGAACCGCTTTCGTTTGAGCAACGAAGAGCAGATCCGGGTATTGCGCAGCCTCGGCCTCGATACGGTCGAGTGGGACCCGGAGCGCAGCACCGCCGAACCCTTGCCGGAAGCGCAGGCGGCCGAGGCCGAAATCGATTTTTCCGCCTCGGTGATCGATTCCATGCTCGACGCCAAGCGCTCGCGCGCCGAGCGGGTGCTTGCCCAGCGCGAGGGCCTGGCCCGCTGCGAACGCCTGTTCGAGCAGGAGGCGACCGGCGTCGGCGAAATCCTGCGCGATCTGGGCAGCCGCCCGAATGAAGCCTGCGGCCGGGCCAAGAGTACCGTCGGCCGGCTGGTCGGCGGCTTGCTCAATGCCGAAAGCGTGGCCGTGCACCTGGTTAACATGAAGATCAAGGAACCGGGGCCGGCGCATCATGCGATGAACGTCGTCGTACTCTCGCTGCTGCTCGGCAAGGCGGCTCGGCTCAGCGAGGAGGAGATGCGCTGGCTCGGCCTCGGGGCGATGTTCCACGATATCGGCAAGCAGGATGTGCCGGCCCGCGTGCTGCGCAACCCGCAGCGTCCGCCGGCCGAGGAGCAGTTCTACCAGGCCCACGTCGGCTACGGCATCAAGCACGCGGCGGCCATCAACGACCTGCCGGTCGCCGTCAAGAACATCATCGCCTGCCATCACGAGCGCTGGGACGGCCAGGGCTTTCCCAACCGCCTGGCCGGCGTCAAGATTCCCCGGCTGGCGCGCGTCGCGGCGATCGCCAACCGCTACGACAACCTGTGCAACCCGTTCGACCTGCGCCAGGCGAAGACGCCGGCCGAAGCGTTGGCGGCCATGTTCAAGCAGGAAAAGGACCGCTACGATCCGGAACTGCTGCAACTTTTCGTCAAATCCATCGGCGTCTATCCGCCGGGCAGCTTCGTCGCGCTCAGCGACGGCAGCATCGGCCTGGTGGTCGAGAGCAACAGCGGCGACCTGCTGCATCCGCTGATCATGTTGTATGACCCCGGTGTGCCGCGCAACGAGGCCCTGCTGCTTGACCTGCGCGAAGCCGACTCGACCATCGACGCGGCGATCAGCCCGGCCAAGCTGCCGGTCGAGGTCGTCGAATACCTCGCCCCGCGCGGCCGCATCGACTACTACGTCGACGGCGTGCGCTGAATCTTCCGGTCGCTGCGGCGGCCGCCATCCTTTTCCCGGAGTTTCCCCCATGTTGTTTTCCGAACTCGGCCTCAAGGCCGAAATCCAACGCGCCGTCGCCGAACAGGGCTACGACACGCCGACGCCGATCCAGCAGCAGGCGATTCCCGCCGTGCTCGCCGGCCACGACCTGATGGCCACGGCCCAGACCGGCACCGGCAAGACCGCCGGCTTCACGCTGCCGATCCTGCACCTGCTGGCCTCCGGCCCGAACGACCGGCTGACCCGCGTCGCCCGCACGCCGCGCGTGCTGGTGCTGACGCCGACCCGCGAACTGGCGATCCAGGTCGAGGAAAGCGTGCGCACCTACGGCAAGCACCTGCCGATCAATTCGCTGGCCGTCTTCGGCGGCGTCGGCATCAACCCGCAGATCGCCAACCTGCGCCGCGGCGTGGACATCCTGGTGGCGACGCCGGGCCGGCTGCTCGACCACGTCCAGCAGAAGACGGTCGATCTTGGCGGCATCGAAATCTTCGTCCTCGACGAAGCCGACCGCATGCTCGACATGGGCTTCATCCGCGACATCCGCAAGGTCATCGCGCTGCTGCCGAAGACGCGGCAGAACCTGCTGTTCTCCGCCACCTTCTCGCCGGAAATCCGCGAACTGGCGGCCGGCCTGTTGCACCAGCCGGTGTCGGTGGACGTGGCGCCGCGCAACACGGCGGCCGAGACGGTGGCGCAGAAGGTCATCGAAACCAATCGCGAACAGAAAAAGGAATTGCTCAAGCACCTGTTCGCGACGCGCGGCCTGCACCAGGTGCTGGTTTTCGCCCGCACCAAGCACGGCGCCGACGCCCTGGCGCGGACGCTGGACAAGGCCGGCATCAAGGCCGCGGCGATTCACGGCGACAAGTCGCAGGGGGCGCGCACGCGGGCGCTCGGCGATTTCAAGGACGGCAGGCTGACGGCCCTGGTCGCCACCGACATCGCGGCGCGCGGCATCGACATCGACGCGCTGCCCTACGTCATCAACTACGAACTGCCCAACGTCGCCGAGGACTATGTGCACCGCATCGGCCGCACCGGCCGGGCCGGCATGGCAGGCGAGGCGATCTCGCTGGTCTGCCACGACGAGCGCGGCAACCTGAAGGACATCGAGAAGTTGATCAAGCGCAGTATCGAGCGCCTCGTCGTGCCCGGCTTCGAGCCTTCGGCCGTCGCCGCGCCGCGTCCGGCGCAGCCGCCGCGCCAGCCGCGCGGCGGCCAGCCGGGCGGCCGGGGTACGGGCAACAAGGGCGGCGCCAAGCCCGGCGGCCCGGCCCAGCACCGTAGCGGCAGCCGGCACCGCTGAGGCGGCAACCGGTACTGACCAGGCGTATGTCATGGCTGCCATGGGGCGGCAGCTATGCAAGCGGCTCGTGGTTGCAAAAAACGCGTTAATGTGCGAAATGTTAAAAAATTTCATATCGTTAACGGTGTTTCTTAAGGTGTTTTGGAGGACGGGATGCCCCTCCGCAAAAGATCCGGCTCGGCGACCTGCTGATCCAGCAGGGTTTGCTCAGCGACGAGCAATTGAAGCTCTCGCTCGACGAGCAGAAGCGGACCGGGCGCAAGCTCGGGCGGGTTTTCGTCGAAAGCGGCTACGTCACCGAGGAGGCGATCTCCCAGGCGCTGGCCGGGCTGTTGCGCATTCCCTTCATCGACCTGCTGGCCTTCAACCCCAAGCCGGGAAGCCGCGAAGTCTTGCGGCGGGCGCTGTCCCTGCCCAATCTGCCGGGCGAGCTGGCGGCGCTGGCCGAACAGCATTTACGCTGATTTTTGCTGTCCAATGGCGGGAGCGGATTTTTTTGACAAATTTGCTGGAACGTCGCCGCCGATTGGTAATAATCGCAATCCTGTTCATGGAGTTTCCGATGCCTTTTCGCCATTTCCTGCCTTTCCTGCTGTGCCTGTCGATCGCTGCCGCCGTCGCCGAGCCGGGCGCCGGTGCCGGCGAGTTGCCGGTCCATGTCGCCGCCCGCCAGGGCGACGGCCAAAGCGTGGCGCGCCTGCTGGCCGCCGATCCGGGCCTGCGCGAGGCGCGCACGCCGCTCGGCTCGACGCCCCTGCACCTGGCGGCGATGAATCCCGATCCGTCGGCGATGGCCGCGCTGCTGGCCGCCGGCGCCGATCCCAACGCCCGCGACGGCGACGGTTCGACGCCGCTGCACATGGCCGCCTACGCCAGCCGCGCGTCCTATGTCGAGAAACTGCTCCAGGCCGGTGCCGATCCGCTGATCAAGAACAACGGCGGTCGCGATGCCGCGGCGATGGCGCGCAAGGTCAAGGCCGACGAGGCGGCCGGCGTCATCTCGCTGTGGCAGCTCAAGGGCTGCAAGGCGGGGCGGCCATGCTGAAGCGGCTGCTCCCCCTGCTGCTGTTGCTGGCCGGCCCGGCGTTGGCCGGCGAAGACAGGCTGCCGCCGGTGACGCTGTACACGCCGACGGTCTGCCTGGCCTGCATCGATTACGCCGAGCATCTGCGCGCCAACGGCTTCCCGGTCACGGTCAAGCCGACCGCCGACATGGCGGCGGTCAAGCGTCGCTTCAAGGTGCCGAAACACCTCGCGGCCGAGCCGACGGCCACGGTCGCCGGCTATTTCGTCGAAGGCCACGTGCCGGCCGAGGACATCAAGGAACTGCTCGGCGACAAGCGCCAGGCGCGCGGCCTGGCCGTGCCCGGCCTGCCGCTGGGGGCGCCGGGCCGGGAATTCTCCAGCCCGACCTGCGACACCGCCTGCACCGTGCTCGACGGCGAGACCGGCGAGGGCCGGGTCCGCCGCGAACTGTACGACACGCTCTTGGTCAAGCCGGACGGCGATACCTCGATCTGGGCCCGCCACTGAGCGGCTAACCGTCCACCGGCCGGGGGCGCGGCCGGTCCGCCGGCGTCTTCAGGCGCCGTCCGTCGATCCCAGCAATTCCGCCAAGCGGGCCGCCAGCCAGGCGTCGTCCTCGCCCTCGGGATGGTATTCGCGGTGCTGGCGCACCGTCTGCAACAGCATGCCGTCGCCGCGCCGGCGGTAGCTGGTGTCGATGCGCACGGTTTCCGCCGGTTCGAGATCGACGTAGGCGTAGCAGGTGCTGTCGGGCAGCGCCGCTTCGGGCGACTGGCCGGCGATGCGGCCGAGAATCTCGTTGGCGGCGATGCGGCCCATGTGACTGGCCAACTGTCCGGTCTTCGGATAGTGGCCGAACAGCGGCGAGACGGCGCCGACGCTGTCGCCGACGACGAACACCCGCGCGTCGGCGCGGGCCTGGAAATGCCGCGGATCGACCGCCGCCCAGGCGCTGTCGGGGGCGTTCAGGCCGGCCGCCCGGCACAGCGGACCGGCGCCCTGCGGCGGCATCAGGATGGCGGCATCGAAGGCCAGTTCGTCGATGTCCAGCGTCGCCACCCGGCGGTAGGGATCGAGCTGGCGCAGGCGGGTGTTCGGCAGATAGCTCACCTGTTCCCGGTAGCGCTCGGCGAAAACGCGCTGGTAGGCCGGCCATGGCGGATTGGGGTCGACCACGGTGAGGCGGGCCTTGAGGCGGCGCGTGCGGAGGGCGTGGGCGACGACCACGGCCCGCTCGTACGGCGCCGGCGGGCAGCGATAGGGAGCAAGCGGCAGAGTCAGCAGGAATTCACCGCCGGCGAAGCTGTCCAGCCGCTGCTTGAGCGCTTCCAGCGCGGCCCCGGCGCCGTAGGCGCTGGCGAAATGCTCCCGGTAGTGGCCGACGGCGGCGGCATCGCCGGCGAACAGCGCACCGGCATCCTCGGCGATGCCTTCGGCGAGCACCAGCCAGTCGTAGGCGAGCGGTCCGGCGCTGGTGTCGACACGGCGGGCGGAGCGGTCGATGGCGTGCACTTCGGCGGCCAGGAAACGATAGCCGCCGGCTGCCGCAGCCGGCGCGTAGTCATGGTAGAGGCGGCGCTCGTCGGCGCGCCCGGCCAGCCAGCGGTTGCTCAGCGGCAGTGCGACGAAGCGGGCATTACGCTCGACCAGAACGACCTCGCAGCGGCCGGCCAGGGTACGGGCGGCGGCCAGCCCGCCCCAGCCGCCGCCGATGACGACGACCCGTGGCCGGGCCGGCGCGGCGATCAGGAATGGGGCGCCGAAGGCGAGGGCGGAGCCGAGGAGCAACTGGCGGCGGTATGGATTCATGGGGTGCCAGCTTAGGCAAAAATCGGCGCGGCGGGAATGATCGACGGCATGTTTCGTCGGCCGCCGGCGAGGGCGGTCGGGCGGGGGGGCTGGCGGTGGTGGCGGACCGGCGTTTCCGCAGTTATGCTAGGCGACATGCCCGCGGAGGGCGGGCTGGCCGATCCACCGGGAGCGCCGTCAGTGGCCTCCATCCTTGCGACAAAGACCATGAGCGAAAAAGAAGAAAACGTGATTTTCGGCACCGAGGACATCCTGCGGAGCCTGTGCAACTCGGTGACCAAGGTGCTGAGCATTGCCACCCAGGGCGATATCCGCTATTCCGGGATGGTCCAGCGCATCAGCAAGACCTGCCTGAAGCCCGACATCGGCTGCTTCGTGCTGTTCGACGGCGGCTTTTCCGGTCTGGTGGTGATCAATTTCTCGGCCCAGGCGGCGATGGAACTGTACGAAAGCTACCTGCTGAACATGGGCATGGCCAAGAGCGACCTGGCCAGTTCGCATACCTCGGACGAGGTGGCCAACGTCATGGGCGAGCTGATGAACCAGATCGTCGGCGATTTCACCGGCAAGGTGGCGCGCGAGCTGCAGACCCACATCACGCAGAACCAGCCGAAGATGCTGGCGCTCAACAAGCAGGTCATGCTCAGCGTCGACACCAATCTCGACAAGCCCGAGGCGCGGCGCGTGACCTTCTACACCGGGCGCAACAACATCTTCTACCTCGAACTGGCGATCGACCGCACCGAGTTCATCAAGCTCAACGATTTCGAGCAGCACGAAGTCGCCGATCCCGATGCCTTGTTGGATCAGGTGGCTGCCGCCGGTACCGCGCCGGCCGCAGCGCCGACGGCCAGCGCCAGCGAACAGGACGAGTTCCTCAAGTCGCTCGGGATGTGAGGGTCCCGCTAGCGAAAACGTTTGCTTCCAGTATGCCTAGGCCGAGCCTTCGCCGCGGTCTGCGGAGATTTTCGTCGTAATCCTCAATACTGCTCCTGCCTGTAGCGTCGGCGCAATTTGTGTGGAAGCCAGCTATTAACCCGGCAAATCGAAAGCCCATTTTTACAATATGCAAGCCATTGTTTCAACGGTGGAAAAATCGCCTGTACATGATATATTGAATTGCCGGTTTAATAAGCAGAAATGACGGGAGCCGTGCTTGTTTGTAATTAATAGCTATCTCGAATAAGTTTAATTATAAATAATGGAGTAATTGTTTTGTTTGTTTTGGGGGGAGAATGAAACGCTGTTTTTTTTATTTGCTGACTTGTTTTTCTGTGGTGGCTTGTCAAACAACCGTTCCTTACGACAGGGCAACAGTTTTTTATGAACGAAATACTTTCTCCCAAAAACTTCAGCAGGATACTGGTTTTCTAAACGATCCGATTCTGCAGCATGGTCGATGCCAATTACATTTGGGGACGCCCGATGCTACTCGCACCACCAACATGAGGTTCTGTACCTACGCCTTAACCGAGCGTTATCTATTGATCCAAGAGTGGGATATCGCCAGCACGAAATATACGCAATTTATGCGCGTTGATTTTTCGCGACTCATATCGGTTGATTTGGCTTCCTTTTTTCGCACTAAGCAGGTAAAAATGCTTGAGCAGCAACGGCTTGTTGCTATTAGTGCAGTTATTGATGACGGCGGGTATAACGATGGGGAGGCTACCGAAAGGTTGTTTCAGGCGGTCAAGGCCCAGAATGTTCCGTCGGTCGGAAACGACAAATTGCTAATGCAGCCACCCGTGGCAACTCCGGTAATAGTGCCTATTGTCGTCCCGCGTTAGAGGATTCCATCTAACCAAATTCGGTATTTGACTATTAACCCGGCAAATCGAAAGCCCATTTTCACAATATGCAAACCATTGTTTCACCGGTGGAAAAGTCGCCTGTGTATGATGTATTGAATTGCCGGTTTAATATTGAGAGTATTTGTTCGTGCTACGCGAGATGCTGGAGGCAATCTCACTGCCTGAGATGTCTTACCCCTCGCTGCGGATCAACTGCAGCAATTCCTCGCCGTAGTGTTCGATCTTGGCGCTGCCCATGCCGGTGATGCCGGCCAGCAGGCCGTGGCTGACCGGGCGGGCCTCGGCCAGTTCGCGCAGGGTCTTGTCGTGCAGGATGACGTAGGCCGGCACGCCCTGTTCGCGGGCGGTATCGGCGCGCCATTTGCGCAGTAGCTGAAACAGCGCCTCGTCGGCCGGGGCCAGGTCGCTGACCGCCGTGCTGCCGCCGCGCGACGGCGATGACTTGCGCTTGGCCGGCCGGCGCAGTTCGACGCGGCGCTGGCCCTTGAGCACTTCGCGGGCGGCCTCGGTCAGTTGCAGGGCGCCGTGCTCGGCCATGTCCACGTGCACCAGGCCGGCCGCCGCCAATTGGCGGAAGACGCTCTTCCAGCCGTGCTCGTCTAGGTCGCCGCCGACGCCGAAGGTCGGCAGCTGGTCGTGGTTCCACTGCTTGACCTTGTCGGTGGCCTTGCCGCGCAGGATGTCGGTCAGGTGGCTGACGCCGAAGCGCATGCCGGTGCGGAAGATGGCGGACAGCGCCTTCTGCGCCGCCTGGGTGCCGTCCCAGAGTTCCGGCGGTTCGGCGCAGACGTCGCAGTTGCCGCAGGGCGTGCGCTCCTCGCCGAAATAGTTGAGCAGCACCTGGCGGCGGCAGCGCGGCGCCTCGCAATAGGCGAGCAGGGCGGTCAGGCGCTGGGCTTCGAGGATTTTCTGGTTCTCGCCGGCGCCCGATTCGGCGATGCGCGCATGCTGCAGCGCCACGTCCTGCATGCCGTAGGCCATCCAGGCCTCGGCCGGTTCGCCGTCGCGGCCGGCGCGGCCGGTTTCCTGGTAGTAGGCCTCGATGCTCTTGGGCAGATCGAGATGGGCGACGAAGCGCACGTCCGGCTTGTCGATGCCCATGCCGAAGGCGATGGTGGCGCACATGACCAAGCCTTCCTCGCGCAGGAAGCGGCGCTGGTTGGCGGCGCGTTCCGGCGCCGGCAGGCCGGCGTGGTAGGGCAGGGCCGGATAGCCTTCGCCGGACAGCCAGGCGGCGGTCTCCTCGACCTTCTTGCGCGACAGGCAATAGACGATGCCGGCCTGGCCCTTGCGGCCACCGAGGAAAGCGAGCAGTTGCTTCCTGGCGTTGTCCTTCTCGACCACGGTGTAGCGGATGTTCGGCCGGTCGAAGCTGGAGAGGAAGACGCGCGCTTCGGTCAGACCCAGGCGGGCCAGCATCTCGTTGCGCGTCGCCTGGTCGGCGGTGGCCGTCAGCGCGATGCGCGGCACCTGCGGGTAGCGTTCGTGCAGCGTCGACAGCTGCAAGTATTCCGGGCGGAAGTCGTGGCCCCATTGCGAGACGCAATGCGCCTCGTCGATGGCGAACAGGGCCAGCTTGCCGGCCTCGTAAAGCGCATCGAGCAGGGCCAGCGTGCGGTCGAGCAGCAGGCGCTCGGGGGCGATGTAGACGAGATCCAGGTTCCCCGAGAACATCGCCTGTTCGACGGCCTGGGCTTCACGCCAGTCGAGCGTCGAGTTGAGGCAGGCGGCCTTGACGCCGAGCTGGGTCAAGGCGTCGACCTGATCCTGCATCAGCGCTATCAGCGGCGAGACGACGACGGCGCAGCCGGGGCGCAGCAGCGCCGGAATCTGGTAGCAGAGGCTCTTGCCGCCGCCGGTCGGCATCAGCACCAGGGCGTCGCCGCCGCCGCCGACGTGGGCGATGATCTCGGCCTGGGCGCCGCGGAAGGCGGGGTAGCCGAAGACCTCGCGCAGGAGGGCGAGGGCGTCCCTGGCGGCCGGTGGTTTCTTTGGCCGGGAGTCGGCGTCGACCATCAACGCTTCATCGGCGGCGATGTAGTCGGCCGGATCGAACGCGATCCGCTCGTAGTTGAGCAGGTCGTCGTCGACCGGGGGAAAGTCGTCGCCGGACATGCTCAGACGGCCTCGCGGCGCAGTCGCTTGCCGTCCCAGACCAGGCATTCGCCGCGCTCCTCGTGCCAGTCGGCGAGCACCCAGCGCTCGACGTGGATGCCGTCGACGATGTGGTCGTGCGTCGCCGGCCGGTGCGTGTGGCCGTGGATGAAGGTGGCGTAGCCGTGGCCGCGCAGGAAGTCGTCGATGGCCGCCGGCTGCAGGTCGGTGTAGGGATCGGCCTTGCCGCGCTGGCTGGCTTCGCTGGCGGCGCGCATCTGCGCGGCCAGGGCGCGGCGCTCGGCCAGCGGCTTGGCGAGCAGGGCGGCCTGCCAGGCCGGGTCGCGGACCTGGGCGCGGAAGGCCATGTAGGCGGTGTCGTCGAGGCACAGCGCGTCGCCGTGCGAGAGCACGAACTGCCATTCGGCCGTGGATAGCACGGTCGGGTCGGCGAGCAGGCGGACGCCGGCGGCGGCGGCGAAATCCGGGCCGAGCAGGAAGTCGCGGTTGCCGTGCATGACGCCGATGGCCAGCCCGCTGTCGGCGGCGGCACGCAAGGCGGCGACGATTTCGGCGTGGTAGGGGGCGCCGAGATCGTCGTCGCCGATCCAGGCTTCGAACAGGTCGCCGAGGATGTACAGTTCGTCGGCCTCACGGGCGCGGCCGGCGAGAAAGGCGAGGAACAAAGCAGTCGCCCCGGGCGACCGGGGCGACAGGTGCAGATCGGAAACGAAGAGGATCAAACGATTTCCGCTTTTTCGATGATCACGTCCTCGACCGGCACGTCCTGGTGGAAGCCCTTGTTGCCGGTCTTGACGGCGCGGATCTTGTCCACCACGTCCATGCCCTCGACCACCTGGCCGAACACGCAGTAACCCCAGCCCTGGCCGGACGGCGCCTTGAAGTCGAGGAAGTCGTTGTCGACGGTGTTGATGAAGAACTGGGCGGTGGCCGAGTGCGGCTCGCCGGTGCGCGCCATGGCGATGCTGCCGCGTTTGTTCTGCAGGCCGTTGGCGGCCTCGTTCTCGATCGGCGCCTGGGTGTCCTTCTGGTTCATGCCCGGCTCCATGCCGCCGCCCTGGATCATGAAATTCTTGATCACGCGGTGGAAGATGGTGTTGTCGTAGTGGCCGGCCTCGACGTAGGAAATGAAGTTGGCGACCGTCTTCGGCGCCTTCTCGGCATTGAGTTCGAGGGTGATGACGCCGTGGTTGGTGGTCAGCTTGATCATGGGCAATCCTTATTTGTCGGAGATGATTTTGACGCTCTGGATGACCACCGGCGTGGTCGGAACGTCCTGGTAGTAGCCGGCGTTGCCGGTCGGCACTTTGGCGATCTTGTCCACCACGTCCATGCCCTGGGTCACCTTGCCGAAGACGGTGTAGCCCCAGCCGCGCGGGTCGGCGCTGGTGCGGTGGTTGAGGAAATCGTTGTCCTTGAGGTTGATGAAGAACTGCACGCGGGCCGAGTGCGGGTCCTGGGTGCGGGCCATGGCGATGGTGCCGCGGTCGTTGGCCAGGCCGTTGGTGGCTTCGTTCTGCAGCGCCGGCGTCAGCGTCTTCTTCTCTTCCATGGCCTTGTTGAAACCGCCGCCCTGGATCATGAAGCCGTTGATCACGCGGTGGAAGATGGTGGCCTCGTAGAAGCCGTGCTTGGCGTTGTAGAGAAACATTTCGACCGTCTTCGGCGCCTTCTCCGGATACAACTCCAGGGTGATCTTGCCGAGGCTGGTGGTCATTTCCACCGTCGGTGCGGCCCACACGGCGGCGGCGGCCAACAGGCCGGCGGCGAGGGCGGATACTTGCTTGAACATCAGGCGCTCCCTTCGTAAATGATCTTCCATTTGCCGTTTTCACGTTGCCAGTACTGGCGCTTCTTGGTTCGGTCGTTGAGGTTGTTGCTGCGGTAATCCTGGTCGAAGGTGACGACCACGACTTCCTCCTGGCCCGGATTGCGGAATACCGACAGGTTGTCGGTGGCCACCTTGATCCATTCCTTGCTGGCGTTGACCTGGGTTTTTTGCGCCGCGAAGGCGGCCAGGTCCTGCTTGCCGGCCTTGAAGCGCGGCGAGTAGTGCTTCAGGTAGCGCTCGGTGTCGCGGCTTTCCCAGTCACGGCGCCAGGCGTCGATGGTGGCGTTCAGCTCGTTACGCTCCTTGGCCCAGTCGTCGAGCGACAGCCATTCGACCGAGGGGCTGATGATCACCGGCGTCAGGCCGACCTGCAGGTTCTTGGCGACGGCGTCGAGATCCTGGTTGGTCAGCACGACGCAGCCGTCGGAGGCGCGCGGCGGCCGGGCGAAGGTGTTGGACGGCGTGCCGTGCAGCCAGATGCCGCTGCCGCCGCGGCCACGCTGGCGGTCCCACTCGTTCGGGTAATTGAGCGGGAAGGCGCCGCTGCCGTAGAGGTCGGCCAGCTTCTGCCGCGGCAGGTTGGCGGTGACGTGATAGACGCCGATCGGCGTCTTCTTGTCGCCCTCGACGTGCTTGTCGGCGCCGAGCTTGCCCTGAGTGACGTAATAGTCGGCGACGAAGCGCGGCCGGCCGCCGTTGGCGGTATCGTTCTCGTACAGATACAGGCGCGAGCGCTGGGTGTCGACGACTACGGCGAAACGCTGGTCGGGCTGCATCTGCAGCAGGTAGCGCGGCACGAACTTGTCTTCCGGCCGCTCGCGGTAAGCCTTGAGGCGGACGATGGCCTCGGCGCGCAGATCGGCGACCCTGTCGGCCGGAGCGTCGCTGAGGGCGCCGAAAGCTTCGATCGGCCGGGTGCGGGCGAGCAGCAGATCGCCCTTGATCAGGTGCGCCAGGCGGTAGTTCGGGTACTGGCGGAGCAGGGCCTCGGTCAGTCGCAGGGCCTCGCCCAGGCGGTTGCCTTCGATGGCGTTGAAAATGCCCAGCAGCTGAACTTCCGGCCCGGCGTCGGAAACGATTTCCGGCAGGCCGGTGAGCGTGACCGGGGCGCCGCTCGGCGCCTGGGCTTGGGGCGGATGGTCGGCGCCGGCCGGTTCGAATTGCCGGTAGATCAGCGGAATTCCGGCCAGGCAGGAGAGCAGGCCGAGGATCAGGAATTTGCGGCCGGGCATCAGCGCGCGTTTTCTTCCTTGATCAGCCAGCGGTTACCCGTGCGGACCAGCGTCATGGTCTTGGTTGCCGAGCTGTTCAGGCCGGGGGCCTTGTAGTACTGGCGGAACTTCGCCGTGGCCGTGTCGCCGTTGACGGTGGCCTGCAGGTCGCTGATCTCGACCGAGATCTTGCCGCCCTTGCCGGCGATGCGCTTGGTCCGCTCGGCTTCCCAATCCTTGCGGCTGACGCCCTTCGGCGTGCGGAAATCGGCGGCGTAGGCGGCCAGGTAGGCCTTCATGTCCTTGCGTTCCCAGGCGTTGGCCCAGGCGTTGATGGCGCGGGCGATATCCTCGCTGGCGGCGTCGGCCTTCGCTGCCGGCGCCGGCTCGGGCGCCGGCTTGGCCTCGACGGCCCTGGGGGGCGGCGAAACTGGCTGGGCGACGGCCGGTGCGGCCGGCGCGGCGGCGCCCGGCGTCGTCGACACGACGCTGGCGGTCGGGGCTACGGGCGCCGGCTTGGCCTCGGCGACCTTGGCCGGCGCCGGAGCCACAGCCGCCGGCGCCACCGCAGCGCTCGCCGTCGGCTTGACGTTGCCCTTGCCGGAAGTGCTGATCAGGTCGCGGATCAGCGACAGCTTGTTCTGCGTGCCGGCATTCGAGCCGTCGAGCTGCAGCGCCTTGTCGTAAGCCTGGCTGGCCAGCTTGGCATAGACGTCGCCGAGATTCTCGTAGGCGACGGCGTAGGAAGGATGGGTGCGGATGGCCATTTCCAGCGCCGTGCGGGCCTTGTCGTACTGGCGCTGCTGGGCGTAGAGCACGGCCAGGTTGTTGTAGGGCTCAGGCAGTTCTGGATAGTCCTCGGAGAGGCGGGTGAAGATGCCGATCGCCTCGGTCGGCTTGTTCATCTCGGTATAGATCAGGCCCTTGAGAAAGCGCCCCTGGGCATCCTTGGGCCGGCTGCTGAGATAGGCGTCGACCTTCTCCAGCGCTTGCGGGTACTGCCCCTGCTTGATCAGGCGCTGGACCTCCGGCAGGCTGTCGGCGAAAGCCGGCGCGGCTAAGCCGATGGCCAGGCCGAAGGCCACTGCGCGAAGGTATTTGAGCTGCCGGAAACGGGCCCGGGCCAAGGAGTCGATGGTCATCGCCATGCTATAATCGGACGGTTTTACAATCTTTCGATTCTATCAAAAACGCCGGTGATTCCATAGGTTCCCACCGCCCGGCGAGGCCACGGATGTACCCGGCATGCTCAAGATCCACAACTCCCTGAAGCGCGAAAAGCAGCTTTTCGTCCCGATCGAAGCCAACAAGGTCCGCATGTACGTGTGCGGCATGACGGTCTACGATTTTTGCCATCTCGGACATGCGCGGGTGATGGTCGTCTTCGACATGGTGTACCGCTGGCTCAAGGCCTCCGGCTACGACGTGACCTACGTCCGCAACATCACCGACATCGACGACAAGATTATCCGTCGCGCCGCCGAGAACGGCGAGACGATCCAGCAACTGACCGACCGCTTCATCGCCTGCATGCACGAGGATGCCGACGCGCTGGGCGTGCTCCGCCCCGACCACGAGCCGCGCGCCACCGAGTACGTGCCGCAGATGCTCGACCTGATCGGCAAGCTGGAAGCCAACGGCCTGGCCTACCGGGCCGCCGACGGCGATGTCAATTACGCGGTGCGCAAGTTCCCCGGCTACGGCAAGCTGTCCGGCAAGTCGCTCGACGATCTGCGCGCCGGCGAACGGGTCGAGGTCGATTCGGCCAAGCAGGATCCGCTCGACTTCGTGCTGTGGAAGCACGCCAAGCCGGGCGAGCCGGCCTGGCAGTCGCCGTGGGGCGAGGGTCGGCCGGGCTGGCACATCGAGTGCTCGGCGATGAGTTCGCAATTGCTCGGCCGGCATTTCGACATCCACGGCGGCGGTCAGGACTTGCAGTTCCCGCACCACGAGAACGAGATCGCCCAGTCCGAGGGGGCCAACTGCTGCACCTTCGTCAATTACTGGATGCACAACGGCTTCGTCCGCGTCGACAACGAGAAGATGTCGAAATCGCTCGGCAACTTCTTCACCATCCGCGAAGTGCTGCAACGCTACGACGCCGAGGTGGTGCGCTTCTTCATCCTGCGCGCCCACTACCGCAGCCCGCTCAACTACTCCGACGCCCATCTCGACGATGCCAAGCGCAGCCTCGACGGCCTCTACTTCGCGCTGCGCGACGTGCCGCCGGCCGACGCGACCATTGACTGGCGGAACCCCTTCGCCGCCCGTTTCGCTGCCGCGCTGAACGAGGATTTCGATTCGCACGGGGCGATCGCCGTGCTGTTCGAACTGGCCGGCGAAGCCAATCGCCAGAAGAGTGCCGAGTTGTCCGGCCTGCTCAAGGCCCTGGCCGGCGTCATCGGCCTGCTCGAACGGGCGCCGGCGGCTTATCTGCAGGGCGGCGCCGGCAGCGGCGGCCTCGACGAGGCGGCCATCGAGCAGTTGATCGCCGACCGGGCGGCGGCCAAGAAAGCCCGGGATTTCGCCGCCGCCGACCGCATCCGCGACGAATTGAAGGCCGCCGGCATCGCTCTCGACGACAGCCCGCAGGGCACGACCTGGCGCCGCGCCTGACGGCGGCGCAGCACGAAAGCGAAAACGGCCCGCACTGCGGGCCGTTTTGCGTGGGCAGCGGGATGCTGCCGTTCAGCGCATGACCCGGCCGCCGGAGCCGATCACCGTCAGTTCGACGAAGCGCGAACCCTGGCGGCCGGTGGCCGAGTAATTGATGCGGTAGCCGCCGAGATCGACGGCGCTCATGCCTTCCAGCGTGCCGACCAGCTTGTCCCGCGACAGATCCTTGCCGGCGCGGCGCAGGCCTTCGACCAGGGTCCGCGCCATCAGGTAGCCTTCCATCCCGTAGTAGGAGTAGGCGCCGGGCTTGGCGACCAGCTTCTGGTATTCGCGCACCACCGGGACGGTATCGTTCCAGGGGTAGGGCACGACCTGCGAGACGCCGATGCCGCGGGCGGCGGCGCCCAGTTCCTGGGCCAGCTGCTCGGCGCCGACCGGCGACAGGGTCATGAACATCGGGTTCTGGTCGGCCTTCTTCATGGCCTTGACGAAGGCCGCGGTCGGCTTGTACAGCGTGACCATGATCACCGCCTGGGGTCTCGTCTTGGCGATGGCGGCGACGGCCTTGCTGACGTCGAGCGAGTTGCGTTCGACGGTGCCGATGGCCGCCGGCGTCAGGTTGTGTTTCTTCAGCGCGGCGGTGACGCCGTCGAGACCGGACTGGCCGAAGCCATCGTTCTGGTAGAAGACGGCGATGTTCTTCAGGCCGAAGGAAACCAGCTGGTTGACGATGGCTTCCGTTTCATCGGCATAGCTGGCGCGGACGTTGAACATGTAGCGGCCGTTCGGGTTGCCGGCGAGCGGCTCGCGCAGCGTGGCGGCGCCGGAGATGGTGCCGATCAGCGGCACCTTGGCCGGGCCGAAGACCTTGTTCATGGCCTCGGTGGTCGGACTGGAGCCGTAATAGGCGAGCAGGGCGAAGGCGTTCTTCTCTTCGATCAGGCTCTTGGTGTTGGCCACCGTGCGCTCGGTCTCGTAGCCGTCGTCGAGGGCGACCAGTTCGAGCTTGCGGCCGTTGATGCCGCCGCTTTTGTTGAGCTGTTCGAAATAGTGCTGGATGACTTGCCGCATATCCAGTCCGTAGGCTGCATTCGGCCCGCTCAGGGGGGCGGACATGCCGATGGTGATGCTGCTGTCGGTGACGCCGGGATCGGCGCCGCAGTGCAATGCGGTGAAGGCAATGGCGCCGGCCGCGGCCAGCCGCTTCAGGACTCGCATGTTGGTTTCTCCCCTGTGTTGAGCAGGGAAATTCTAGCAGCAGGGATGGCCCTGCGGGTATCTCGATTGCATCATGTGCAACGGGAGGCACCCGTTGTCGGAGGCCTCCCGTCGGTTTGCCGGCCATTGATCGGCCCACCGGGTTATTCGCCGCAGAACTCCTTGACCTTGTGGTTTCGGCCGGGACTGGCGCCCCTTAACTTGCCATGCAGGTTAGTCTCCACTGCAAGGTCGCGCATTATTCGCCAAAAAACTCCTTGACCTTGTCCATCCACGACTTGGCGCGCGGGTTGTGCTTGGCGCCGCTGGCACGGCTGGACTCCTCCAGCTCGCGCAGCAGTTCCTTCTGGCGGTCGGTCAGGTTGACCGGCGTTTCGACCACGACGTGGCACATCAGGTCGCCGTGGGTGTGGCTGCGCACGCCCTTGATGCCCTTGCCGCGCAGGCGGAAGATGCGGCCGGACTGCGTTTCCGGCGGAATCTTGATGCCGGCGGCGCCGTCCAGCGTCGGAATCTCGATCTCGCCGCCGAGCGCCGCGGTGGTGAAGGAGATCGGCATTTCGCAATGCAGGTCGTTGTGGTCGCGGGTGAACACCGGGTGCTGCTTGAGGTGGATCTGCACGTAGAGGTCGCCCGGCGGACCGCCGTTGACGCCGTGCTCGCCCTCGCCGGCGAGACGGATGCGATCGCCCTCGTCGACGCCGGCCGGAATCTTCACCGCCAGCGTCTTGTGCTGCTTGATGCGGCCGGCGCCGCCGCAGCTCTTGCACGGATCGGCGATGAAGCGGCCGGTGCCGTGGCACTTGTGGCAGGTCTGCTGGATCGAGAAAAAGCCCTGTTGCAGCCGCACCTGGCCGGTGCCGCCGCAGGTCGGGCAGGTCTTCGGCTGGGTGCCGGCCTTGGCGCCGGAGCCGTGGCAGGGCTCGCAGACTTCCATGGTCGGGATGCGGATCTTGGTCTCGGTGCCGTGCGCCGCCTGTTCCAGCGTGATCTCGAGGTTGTAGCGCAGGTCGGCGCCGCGGTAGATGTTGGAACGGCCGCCACCGCCGCCGCCGCGGCCGCCGAAGATTTCGTCGAAGATGCCGCCGAAAGCGTCGGCGAAGCCGCCGCCGCCGAAGCCGCCGCCGCCCATGCCGGCCTGCGGGTCGACGCCGGCATGGCCGTACTGGTCGTAGGCGGCGCGCTTCTGGCCGTCCGACAGGATTTCGTAGGCTTCCTTGGCTTCCTTGAACTTCTCCTCGGCCGCCGGATTGTCCGGATTGCGGTCGGGGTGATGCTTCATGGCCAGCTTGCGGTAGGCCTTCTTGATTTCGTCCTCGGAAGCGTCGCGGTTGACGCCGAGAATTTCGTAATAGTCGCGTTTAGACATTGGTTTACCCGTCATGTGACAAAGGCGCCGAGCGCCGCCGGAAGAGTCCGGAGGGCTCGGCGCCGGGGCGTTGCGTCAGGTTTACTTCTTGTCCTTGTTCACTTCCGTGAATTCGGCATCGACGACATCGCCCTCGACGGTCTTTTCCTCGCCCTGCGCCTGGCCTCCGGCCGTACCGGTTCCGGCGGCGCCTTCGGCCTGCTGCTGGGCGTACATCTTCTCGCCCAGTTTCTGGGCGGCGGCGGCCAAGGCCTCGGTCTTGGCGGTGATGACGTCCTTGTCGCCGTCGCGCAGCACGTCCTCGACGTCCTTGATCGCCTTCTCGATGCTTTCCTTCTCGGCGGCGTCGAGCTTGTCGCCGTATTCGGTCAGCGACTTCTTGACCATGTGCACCATGCCGTCGGCCTGGTTGCGGGCATCGGCCAGCTCATGGACCTTCTTGTCCTCCTCGGCGTGCAGTTCGGCATCCTTGACCATGCGCTGGATTTCTTCTTCGCTCAGGCCGGAGTTGGCCTTGATGGTGATCTTGTTTTCCTTGCCGGTGGCCTTGTCCTTGGCGGTGACGTGCATGATGCCGTTGGCGTCGATGTCGAAGATCACCTCGATCTGCGGCATGCCGCGCGGGGCCGGCGGGATGCCTTCGAGGTTGAACTGGCCGAGGCTCTTGTTGCCGGAGGCGACTTCGCGTTCGCCTTGCAGCACGTGGATGGTCACGGCCGACTGGTTGTCGTCGGCGGTCGAGAAGACCTGGCTGGCCTTGGTCGGGATGGTCGTGTTCTTCTGGATCAGCTTGGTCATGATGCCGCCCAGGGTCTCGATGCCGAGCGACAGCGGGGTCACGTCGAGCAGCAGCACGTCCTTGACGTCGCCCTGGAGCACGCCGCCCTGGATGGCGGCGCCGACGGCGACGGCTTCATCGGGGTTGACGTCCTTGCGCGGTTCCTTGCCGAAGAACTCCTTGACCTTGTCCTGGACCTTGGGCATGCGCGACTGGCCGCCGACCAGGATCACGTCGTCGATGTCGGTGACCTTGCAGCCGGCATCCTTGAGGGCGATCTTGCACGGCTCGATCGAACGCTCGATCAGTTCCTCGACCAGCGATTCGAACTTGGCGCGGGTGATCTTGATCGCCAGGTGCTTCGGACCGGAAGCGTCGGCGGTGATGTAGGGCAGATTGATTTCGGTCTGCTGGCCGGAGGACAGCTCGATCTTGGCCTTCTCGGCGGCTTCCTTGAGGCGCTGCAGGGCGAGCACGTCGGCCTTGAGATTGACGCCGGATTCCTTCTGGAACTCGGCGATGATGTAGTCGATCAGGCGCTGGTCGAAGTCCTCGCCGCCGAGGAAGGTGTCGCCGTTGGTGGCCAGCACTTCGAACTGCTTCTCGCCGTCGACGTCGGCGATCTCGATGATGGAAATGTCGAAGGTGCCGCCGCCCAGGTCATAGACGGCGATCTTCTTGTCCTTGCCGGCGACCTTGTCCATGCCGAAGGCCAGCGCGGCGGCGGTCGGCTCGTTGATGATGCGCAACACGTCCAGACCGGCGTGTTTTCCCGCTTGAACGGTCGCTTCACGTTGAAAATTATTGAAATAAGCCGGAACCGTAATCACGGCCTTCGAAATCGGACGTCCCAAGGCGGCTTCCGCATCGGCTTTCAATTTTCCGAGCAATAAGCCGGAGAGGGCCGTGGCATCATATCGTTTTCCGTGAAAATCAAGGAAAAACGTGGTGTCGCCCATGCTGCGTTTGAAAAAAGACGCTACGTTGCCGTCGCCAAGCGCCTGAATCGATTTCGCCTCATCACCGAACAGGCAACCGCTCGGCGTAAAGGCGATGACCGAAGGCGTGATGTTTCGACCTTCACTGTTTTTCAGGACGACGGATTTGCCCATTTTAAATTTGTTGGATTGCGGACATCATC
>JAVBRT010000012.1:0-50609 GCA_031547725.1 Azonexus sp.
GTCATCGTCATCAAGCGCGGCAAGGGCACCCGCTACTCCGGCGTCGAAAACGCGCTGTTCTAAACCGACAACTGCCGCATTCTGTACGGCGACGCGCAGCCGAGGGCCGGCGAGAACATCCCGCACCTGACGACCCAGAGCTGAGTCCGCCCCGGTTCGCCGCAGCGGATTCGGTCGAAAAAGGCCGCCGGAACACCGGCGGCCGTTTTAGGTTGAAAGGAATTAGCCCCCAGCGCAGACCACCAGTCGCTGCCCCCCGCGCAAAAGGGTTTTCATTAAAACGGATAAAAAGGCGGGGAGCCGAAGACAGTGCTGTAGCACGGCAAGGCGACCCAACGAAGTTATACGATTGAAGGCAAACCCGTATCAGGCCTTGCCGGTACTGCCGAAGCCCCCCTCGCCGCGCTCGCTGTCGGCGAATTCCTCGACCACGTTGAAGCCGACCTGCAATACCGGCACCACCACCAGCTGAGCGATGCGGTCGAGCGGATTGAGCGTGAAGCTGTCATGGCCACGGTTCCACACCGACACCATCAATTCGCCCTGGTAGTCCGAATCGATCAGGCCGACCAGGTTGCCGAGCACGATGCCGTGCTTGTGGCCGAGGCCGGAGCGCGGCAGGATCATCGCCGCCAGGCCCGGATCGGCGAGGTGGATGGCCATGCCGGTCGGCACCAGCGTCGTCTGCCCGGGCGCCAGATGCAGCGGCGCCTCGATGCAGGCGCGCAGGTCGAGGCCGGCCGAGCCGGGCGTGGCGTAATGCGGCGGCGACTCGCGCAGGCGATTGTCGAGAATCTTGACGTCGATACGATGCATCAGCGGTTTCCTGTCAGATGGGCGATATGTTCGATCAGTTGCCGGGCCAGCGCGACCTTGCTCGCCGGCGCCAGCGGGTGCACGCCGTGGTCGTCGACCAGCACCAGGCGGTTGTCGTCGCCGCCGAAGCCGTCCTGGATCAGGTTACCGACGATCAACGGCACTTTCTTCTTCTGCCGCTTGGCCTGGGCATAGGCCTCCAGGTTGTGGCTCTCGGCCGCGAAGCCGACGCAGAACGGCCCGTTCTTCAGGGCCGCGACGCCGGCGAGAATGTCGGGATTCTCGATCAGTTCGAGCGCCGGCATGCCGCCTTGGTCCTTCTTCAGCTTGTGCCCGGCGGCGTTGGCGACGCGATAGTCGGCCACCGCGGCCACGGCGATGAAGATGTCGCTGGCCGCGGCCCGCGCCATCACCGCCGCCTGCATGTCGAGGGCGCTGCGCACGTCGATGCGCTCGACCCCGGCCGGCGTCGCCAGGGCCACCGGACCGGAAACCAGCGTCACCGCGGCGCCGGCCTGCTGGGCGGCGCGGGCCAGGGCATAACCCATCCGCCCCGACGACAGGTTGGTGATGCCGCGCACCGGGTCAATGGCCTCGAAGGTCGGCCCGGCCGTCAATAGCACTTTCTTGCCGGCCAGCAGCTTGGGCGTGAAGAAGGCCAGCACGGCCTCGAGAATTTCCTCCGGCTCCAGCATGCGCCCGGCGCCGACCTCGCCGCAGGCCTGCTCGCCGCTGGCCGGACCGAGGATGCCGACGCCGTCGGCCTGCAACTGAGCGACGTTGCGCCGGGTCGCCGGGTTCTCCCACATCTGCCGGTTCATCGCCGGCGCCACCAGCAAGGGACAGTCGCGGGCCAGCACCATGGTCGCCAGCAGGTCGTCGGCCAGGCCATGCGCCACCCGCGCCAGGAAATCGGCCGAAGCCGGCGCGACGACGATCAGGTCGGCCTGGCGCGACAGATCGATATGGGCCATCGCGTTGGGCATCCGCCGATCCCACTGGTCGGCGAACACCGGCCGGCCGGACAGCGCCTGGAAAGTCGTGGCCGTAATGAAATGGCCGGCCCCCTCGGTCATCGCCACCTGCACTTCGGCGCCCTGTTTGACCAGCAGGCGGATCAGCTCCGCCGCCTTGTAGGCCGCGATGCCGCCGGTCACGCCGAGCACGACACGCTTACCCTTCAATTCCATCGTCATTTTCACTAAGATACGGATTTCTTCATTCTACTGGAAACGCCATGGCGATCAGCGACTGGCCGAGCGGCGAACGCCCCCGTGAACGGCTACTGGCCCACGGCCCGGCCGCCCTGTCCGATGCCGAGCTGCTGGCCATCTACCTGCGCGTCGGCGTGCGCGGCAAGAGCGCGGTTGATCTGGCGCGCGACCTGATCGCCCGTTTCGACGGCCAGCTCGGCGCCCTGGCCGAAGCTTCGCTCGACCAACTGGCCGGCGTCTCCGGCATCGGAATGGCCAAGGCGGCGCAACTGAAGGCCAGCTTCGAACTGGCCCGGCGCGCCCTGAGCCAGGAACTGGCCACCCGCGATACCCTGTCGTCGCCCGGCCGGGTCCGCGACTGGCTGCGCCTGCGCCTCGCCACGCGGCCGCAGGAAGTGTTCATGGCGCTGTGGCTCGATGCCCAGAACCGCCTGCTGAAGGCCGAGGAGCTGTTTGTCGGTACGCTGACCCAAACTTCCGTCTATCCGCGCGAAGTGGTCAAGGCCGCACTCGGTCACAACGCCGCCGCCGTGATCCTCGCCCACAACCACCCGTCCGGCGTCGCCGAACCGTCGGCGGCCGACGAGCTGCTGACGCGCGGCCTGAAGGAGGCCCTGGCCCTGGTCGATGTCCGCCTGCTCGACCACTTCATCGTCGCCGGCACCGCCCCGCCCCTTTCCTTCGCCGAACGGGGGCTGTTATAAAACATCGGAAAACCCCTTGAAAGTATTGGGTAGTTTCGATTACACTTGCCGGCTTTCCTCTATCGAATTCTGGAGCACCAATCATGGCGCGAGTCTGCCAAGTCACGGGTAAAGCCCCGATGGTTGGGAACAAGGTTTCCCACGCCAACAACAAAACGAAGCGCCGCTTCCTGCCGAACCTGCAGTACCGCCGCTTCTGGGTCGAAAGCGAAAACCGCTTCGTGCGTCTGCGCGTGTCCAACGCCGGCCTGCGGCTGATCGACAAGAACGGCATCGACACCGTGCTCGCCGACCTGCGCGCCCGTGGCGAAATCTGATTAAGGAAGGATAAAGAAAATGGCTAAAGGCGGTCGCGAAAAAATCAAGCTGGAATCCACGGCTGGCACCGGTCACTTCTACACCACCTCCAAGAACAAGCGCACGACGCCGGAAAAGCTGGAGATGATGAAGTACGACCCGAAGGCCCGTAAGCACGTCGCTTACAAGGAAGTGAAGCTGAAGTAATTCAGCTCCTCCAGCTTTCGACGACAAACCCGCCTTTCGGCGGGTTTTGTTTTTTCGCCCTCCCCGTTTCAGGCGGCGCGACGCAGCGGCCAGGCGACGTAGGCGGCCATGCCGAGGAAGATCAGCAACGACCAGTTGGCCATCGACAGGCCAAGGAAGGACCATTCGACGCTGCTGCAGAAACCGGTAGCCAGGAACAGCGACGGGAACTGCATGCCGAGCCAGTCGACCAGGCGCTCGATCAGGTTCGGGTCGGTGAAGCTGCATTCCGGCGCCAGTTCGGGGAAACGCTGCATCCAGGTCTGGTAGGCGGCGACGCCGGCGCCGAATAAGGCCGTGGCCCCGATCGCCCCGCTCCACAGCAGGCGCGCCGGCGGCAGCAGGAAGCCGGCCAGGGCCAGGAGTCCGATCACCAGGTAGAGCAGGCGCTGGAAAATGCACAGCGGGCACGGTGCCAGGCGGAGCAGGCCCTGCAGCGCCAGGCTGAAGGCGAGCAGGCCGAAACAGCCGAGGGCCAGCGTGGCGAACCAGGCGCGTAGCGGAATGCGGGAGAAATCCATGAGGCGGCAAACGCTCCAGAAAGACGGACAGGCCTTTTATTCTACGGCATTGCCAGCGCGGCCGCGGCGGCTGGACCGTCGGTCCCCGGCTGGTTAAGATGCGCGGATGAGCACCCGCATCCTTCTCGTCGAAGACGACGCCCGCCTGGCCGAACTGACTGCCGAATACTTGGCCAAGAACGACTTCGAGGTCGCCATCGAGCCGCGCGGCGACAAGGCCGAGGCCCGCATCCTGGCCGAGCAGCCGGACCTGGTCATTCTCGACGTCATGCTGCCGGGCAAGGACGGCTTCGAGGTTTGCCGCGCGGTGCGCCGGCAGTACCGCGGGGTGATCCTGATGCTGACCGCCCGCGACGAGGATTTCGACCAGATTCTCGGCCTCGAGATGGGCGCCGACGACTACATCGCCAAACCGGTCCAGCCGCGCGTTCTGCTGGCCCGCATCAAGGCCCTGCTGCGCCGCCTGCCGGCGGTCGGCGACAACGGCGACGCCGCGACCGAAGCGCTGGTCTTCGGCCAGTTCCGCATCAGCCAGGCGACGCGCACCGCCAGCCTGGCCGATACCGGCATCGACCTGACCACCGCCGAGTTCGATCTGCTCTGGCTGCTCGCCAGCCATGCCGGCAACGTGCTGTCACGCGACGACCTGCTGCAAGAATTGCGCGGCATAGGCTTCGACGGCCTCGACCGCTCGATCGACGCCCGCATCTCGCGCCTGCGCAAGAAACTCAACGACGACCCGGAAAATCCGACGCGGATCAAGACGGTACGCGGCAAGGGCTACCTGTTCAGCAAGCATGACTGGAACTGATCCCGGCGAAACGGGCGCCCGGGAACGCAGCCAGGGCCTCGCCCGCTCGCTGTTCCGCGTCTCGCTGCCGCGCTGGCGCGGCGGGCGCTACAGCCTGTCCAAGCTGTTCTTCAACTTTTACCTGCTGGCGATGGGTTCCTTCGTCGCCATCGCCTTCACCGCCGACTTCGTGATCTCGGCGGCGCAGCGCGGCATCACCGACGACTACGCCCGCCGCTTCATGCGCGGCACCATCACGCTGATCGAGGACGAACTGTTCCGCCAGCCGCGCCATACCTGGCCGCGAAAAATCCAGGAACTCGACCAGAAGTTCTCCTATCGCCTGAACATCGTCGAACGCATCACCCTCGACCAGATCCTGAAACCGCAACAGGTGATCAAGCTCGACGCCGGCGACATCGCCATCGACCACGACGGCGACATCATGTACCACCGCCTGGGCAACAGCAGCAAAGTGCTGGTGGTCGGACCGCTGGCCGCCAACCGCAATCCCGAGCAGTCCGATCGCCTGCCGCTGGAAGTCCGCCTGCGCCTGCTGACCTGGAGCCTGACCGGCCTGATTTTCGGCGTCGCCCTGTGGTTCTGGGTCCGTCCCGTCTGGCGCGACCTCGAGGCCATCCGCCAGACCACCCGCGACCTCGGCGACGGCAATTTCGACGCCCGCTCGCCGCCAGCCCGCAGCCAGCTGTTCTCGCCGCTGGCCGACACCATGAACAGCATGGCCGAACGGGTCCAGCAACTGCTGGCGACGCACCGCGAACTGTCCTGCGGCATTTCGCACGAACTGCGCACGCCGATCGCGCGTCTGCGCTTCGCCCTGGAAATGCTCACCGAAACCGACCAGCGGGAAGAACGCGAGCGCTTATGGACGATGATGGAAGACGATCTCGACGAACTCGACCATCTGATCGACACCAGCCTGACCTACGCCCGCTTCGAGCGCGAAGCCCCGGAAGCCCACTTCGCCAGCGTCCGCTTCGCCGACTGGCTGGTCGACCAGGTCGAATCCATGCGCCTGCTCGGGCGCCAGCTCGAAGTCGAGGTCGACACCAGCCGGCTGCCGCCGCAGCTCAATGTCGATCTCGACCGCAAGGCCATGCCTTATGCCCTGCGCAACATCCTGCGCAACGCCTTCAAGTACGCCGGCCGGAAAATCCTGGTCAGCGCCGAACTGAACGGCGACCGCATCGAAATTCTGGTCGACGACGACGGCATCGGTATTCCGCCGGAAGAGCGCGAACACATATTCTCGGCCTTCACCCGCCTCGACCGCTCGCGCGACCGCGCCACCGGCGGCTACGGCCTCGGCCTGGCGATCGTCCGCCGGGTGCTCGAACTGCACGGCGGCACCGCCACCGCCGACGCCGCCCCGCTCGGCGGCGCACGCTTCACGTTGAGCTGGAAAGCCCACCAGTAGGGCCGTTCCGACCCTCGTTACAAAGCGTCATAGAGCATCATTACGCGTTACGCCGGCGGCACGCTTGCGCAACAGACCCCGGGACCGCGCCTCCCTAAAATGCGATCCATGCCTCAACGACAACAATCCCGCCAAGAGGGAGACAAGGAAATGATCGACATGAATATCAAACGCTTCCTCGACACCGCCCGCCTTTACCTGCTCGGCCTGGTCCCGCAACGGCAGCAGCCGGCATTGGCCGTCATCCCCCTGCGCCGGAAACACTGATGTCGCTGGCCGACAATCTGCCGGTCAGCGAAAGCATCGGCGTATTCGTCGGCGTCGCCGGCTTCGACTGGCTGGCCGACGGCCGTGCCGAACCGCTCAAGGCCCTGCTGGCCGGCATTTTCGCCGGCGTCGTGATCATGGCCGTCCGCGAGTGGCGGAAGAAACGGCAGAGACACTGAACCCTCCTATCGAAACCTCCCCCGTTTCGATACCTCCCTGTCCCCGCCCGCGTGGCGGGGTTTTTTTGCCTGCCCGGCAGCCGTTCCGGCCAACGCCGGGGTATCGGGACACGACCAAAGAGGCTGCCGCTCCGGATTGATGGCGGCTTCGGCATATCGATAGAAATGGAGTCCCTATTACTTTAGTCATTGAATCCTCGCATTCTGCATAGTAGGATGTTTTTTATGTGAGCCGTCTTAAACCGCGCCGTTCGACGCAGCAAAACCAGTCGCGGAAAGACAGAGGGGGGGGAAGTTGCATCCAGTCGCAACCTGTGACACGCCGCGCGCAAGCTCGCCGGAATACCCGTTTCCGGCGCTCGCCGGGAGCATTGCCCAAGCTTCCCGGTGAGCAGCCAAACGCGCATGCGGCAGTTGCCCGAATCGATTCTGCTTGCCATCGAGGCCGGCCGCGTTCCTTCGCCGCCGCAAGTATTGCTGCGCCTGCTGCAGCTGGTTGACGATGAGCAGGCCGGCATCGGCGAACTGGCGGCCCTGGTCGCCCAGGACCCGGGCCTGGCGACGCGCCTGCTCGGTGTCGCCAACTCGCCGGCGCTGCGCCGCAATGGTGAACTGCACAGCCTGGAGCATTGCCTGGCCGTACTGGGCACCCGCTTGGTACGTACCATTGCCACCTGCCTGTCGCTGCAAAATCTGTTCGAGCCCGGAACGGCCGTGGCGACGCCCGAACTGGCCCGCTTCTGGGGGCATTCGCTGCTGGTCGCCGAACTCTCGCGGCGCATCGCCCAGGCCGCCGGCCTCGCACATCCGGATGAGGCCTACCTGGCCGGACTGCTGCACGACGTTGGCCAGCTGGTGCTGCTCGCCGCGCTCGGCGAACCGTATGCCCGGCTGCTGGCCGAATACGGCGACAGCGCCGCACTGGTCGACCAGGAGATGCTCGCCTTTGCCACCCATCATGGGGAAATCGGCGCCTGGCTGGCCGATCGCTGGCAGCTCGACTCGCCGTTCGCCGACGGCATCCTGTTTCACCATGCCGACCCCGGTGACATTTCCGCGGCTACCACCCTGCCGCAGATCGTCTGGCTGGCGCATGCATTGGCCACCGAGGCCGAACCGACGCCTGGGCTGCGCGAATACTTCACGACGGTCAGCGGCGGCACCAGCGATCCAGCCGCCCTGCGCCAGGAGGCTGTGGAGCAGACCCTGAAGCTGGCGCAAGCCTTGGGCATTTCCGTCGCCGCCAACGATCTAGTCGGCCGCCGGTGGGCCGGTTTGCGCCTCGCCCCACCGGCGGCCGAGGATACGGCCGATGCCAAGCTGGCGGCGGCGATCGGCGGCCAAGCCCTGCTGCAGCCGCTGCAACAGGATCTGTTCGCGCTCGACAGCGATGCCGAAATCATGCTGTCGCTGAAGGAATCGGCCCGCATCCTGTTCGATCTCAACCGCATCGCCTTTCTTTTCCCCGACCCGCAGGGTACGGCGCTGTCCGGCGCCGGCATCGGCAACCAGCCGGCTCTCTTTCGCCAGGCCAAGGTGGCATTGGCCGGCAGCCGCTCGCTGCCGGCCACGGCGGCCAACGGCCGGCGCATCCGCAGCTCCTACGACGATGACGGCGGACCGGCGACGCCGGTCGACGTCCAGTTTGCCCGCGCCCTCGGCAGCCCGGGCCTGCTCTGCATTCCGATGCTGTCGCGCCAGCAGCTGGCCGGCGTCATGGTCTGCGGCCTGAGCGCCAGCCAGCATCAGCGGCTGCTCCGGCGCTTGCCGTGGCTGCTCAATTTCGGCCGCATCGCCGCCGTCGCCCTGACTTCGCTGCGCGAGGCCGAAGCTTTCCGCCGCCTGGCCGAGACGGAAGCGGCCGGGCAATTCACCCGGCAGGCGCGGCGCATCATCCACGAAGCCGGCAATCCGCTCGGCATCATCAAGAGTTACCTGAAAATCCTCGACCGCAAGCTGCCCGAGGATAGCGACGTGCGCCAGGAACTCGGCATCCTGCGCGAGGAGATCGACCGCGTCGCCGGCATCGTCGGCCGCATGAGCGAAATACCGGAATCCCCGGGTGCCGAGAGGCAGCTCGATCTCGGCCAGTTGGTCGAGGAATTGCTGCTGCTCTATGGCGATACACTGTTCGCGGCGCGCGGCATCCGCGTCGACACCGTCCGGCCGGAGACGGCCCTGGGCGTCGATTGCGACGGCGACAGCCTCAAGCAGATACTGCTCAACCTGTGGAAGAACGCTTCCGAAGCGCTCAGCGCCGGCCAGCAACTGCGCATCGTCATCACCGACGGCATGATTCACGATGGCCGCAGCTATATCCAGCTGCGCCTCGACGACAACGGTCCGGGCATGTCGGAAGCGGCGATGCGCTCGATCCACCGCCCGGCCGAAGCGGTCGGGGCGACGCCGCGCGGCATCGGCCTGTCGATCGTCGGCACCCTGGCCGCCCGCCAGGGCATTCCGGTGACCTGCCGCAGCCAGCCCGGCCAGGGCACCAGCATCGCCCTGCTGATTCCGCGCGGCCAAGGCACCGCCGCCGGCGTTGCGGCGTCAACACCTTGCCGGGAGGGCAACGAACAATGAGCACGCTGTCCGATCTCAACCCGGTCGTGCCCGTTCCCGATCTCGACGAGACGCGGCGCATCCTGATCGTCGACGACGAGGCTCGCTTCCGCAGCGCCTATCGCGAACTGCTGGCCGGCCCGGGGCGTTGCATCGAGGAATGCGCCAGCGGCCGCGAGGCCTTGCGCCGCCTCGAACGGCGCGATATCGACGTGGCCATCCTCGACCTGCGCCTGCCCGACATCGGCGGCCTGGCGATCATGGACTGGCTGACGCGCAATCGCATCGCCACCTCGGTGATCGTCTTCAGCGCCGACGATTCGATCGACTCGGCGATCCAGGCCCTGCGCCAGGGCGCCTTCGAGTTCATCCGCAAGCATTGCGACCCGGCCGACCTGATCCAGAGCGTCGACCGCGCCCTGCGCCAGCGCCGCATGGAACAGGAACACGCGCTGATGACGGCGCGCCTGGAGCAGTCGGAGCGCCTGCATCGCTTCCTCGTCGAGCAGTCGCCGGACCTGATCTACACCCTCGACAGCGACGGCCGCTTCGTCTTCGTCAACAGCCGCGTCGAATCGCTGCTCGGCTTCAAGCGCGAGGAACTGCTCGGCCAGCACTACTCGGTGATCGTTCACGAGGACGATGTCGAGCAAGCCCGCTACGCCTTCGGCGAGCGCCGCATCGGCGAGCGGGCGACGAGCAATTTCGAAGTCCGCCTGCGCAACAAGCAGCACGCCGTGCGCAATTTCGAAAACCGCCAGGTCGTCGCCATCCTCAGTTCCCAAGGCATCTACCAGGCCCCGCAGAGCAACGCCAAACCCCACTTCATCGGCACCTCCGGCGTCGCCCGCGACATCACCGAGCGCAAGCGGGCCGAGGAAACCATCGCCTTCCAGGCCTTCCACGACCTGCTCACCGGCCTGCCCAACCGTACCCTCTTCCTCGACCGCCTGGAACTCTCGATCACCCAGGCCAAGCGGCGCCACCAGCGCCTCGGCGTGATGTTCCTCGACATCGACCGCTTCAAGCTGATCAACGACACCTACGGCCACCCGGAGGGCGACCGCCTGCTCAAGGAGTTCGCCGCCCGCGTCCGCCATTGCCTGCGCTCCGGCGACACGCTGGCGCGCCAGGGCGGCGACGAATTCACCGTGCTGCTACCCGACATCGCCAGCGTCGACGACGTCGCGGTGATCGCCCGCAAGATGCTGACCGAGTTGAAGCGCCCGTTCACCGTCGCCGAGCGCGAATTCATCGCCACCGTCAGCATCGGCATCGCCGTCTATCCGGAGGATGGCAAGACGCCCGACGAATTGATCCGCAATGCCGACATCGCCATGTACCAGACCAAGGCCCAGGGCAAGGACGGCTTCCTCGAATTCCGCCCGGCGATGAACACCCAGCACGTCGAGCGCATTTCGCTGGAAAACGACCTGCGCCAGGCGGTCAAGAGCGGCGACCAATTCTTGCTGCACTTCCAGCCGCAGATCGACCTGCGCCAGCGGCGAATCACCGGCGTCGAGGCGCTAATCCGCTGGCAGCACCCGACGCAGGGCTTGATCGCGCCCGACGCCTTCATCCCGCTGGCCGAGGAAACCGGGATGATCGTCGCCGTCAGCAACTGGGTTCTCGATGCCGCCTGCCGCCAGTTGGCCGAACTGCGCCGCCTCGGCCACGGCGAATTGCGCATGGGCGTCAACCTGTCGCCGCGCGAGTTCGAGCGCGGCGACCTGCTCGAACGCATCGCCGGCCCGTTGCAGCGGCACGGCGTACCGGCCACGGCGCTGGAAATCGAGATCACCGAAAGCCTGCTGATGAAGGACGCCGAAAGCATCATCGCCAAGGTCCGGCAATTGCGCCGCAGCGGCGTCGGCATCTCGATCGACGACTTCGGCACCCGCTACTCGTCGCTCAACTACCTGCGCCGCTTTTCCGTCAGCGCCATCAAGATCGACCAGGCCTTCGTCCGCGACATCGGCCTCGGCCACGGCTCCGACGCCATCGTCCAGGCCATCGTCGGCATTGCCCGCAGCTTCAACCTGCACGTGCTGGCCGAAGGCATCGAGAACGAAGTCCAGCGCGACACCCTGCTCGGTCTCGGCTGCGACGAAATGCAGGGCTACCTGTTCAGCCGCCCGTTGCCGGCCGGACCGCTGGCGGAATTCCTGGCGCGCGGCCCGTAGCGCCGCGGCGGCTCAGCCGGCCGGCGCGTTGAGTAGCCGCACTTCCCGCTGCGGGAAGGGAATTTCCACACCGTGCTCCTTAAAAGCCCGCCAGATGGCAAAATTGGTGTCAGACAACACATTGCCCTTGCCGGCCTCGGGATCGGCAATCCAAAACCCCAGTTCAAGATTGATGCTGTTGTCGGCGAACTGAGTCAGCATCACCCGCGGCAGCGGTTCGGCCAGCACCCGCGGCTGCGCCTTGGCGGCGTCGAGCATCAGTTGCGAGACGAGGTCGAGATCGCTGTCGTAGGCGACGCCGATGGTCGTCGCCAGGCGCAACTGGCGGTCGGAATAGGTCTGGTTCTGCACCGTGCTGCTGATCAGCGTCTCGTTCGGCACGATGAACTCGGCGCCGCTGCCATGCTTCAGTACCGTGTAGCGCGTGGTGATCTGGCGCACCTCGCCGAGGTCGGCGCCGACCTGGATGATGTTGCCGATGCGGATCGAGCGGTCGAGCAGGATGATGAAGCCGGACACATAGTTGCTGGCGATCTTCTGCAGGCCGAAGCCGAGGCCGACGCCGAGGGCGCCGGTGAATACCGACAACGCCGTCATGTCGATGCCGACCAGCGGCAGGCTGACCATGATCGCCAGCAGCGTCAGCAAGGCCTTGGCGAAACGGATGCCGACGATGCGCAGGCTGGAATCGAGGCTCTCCAGGCGCAGCAGGCGACGCTCGATCAGGCCGGCGATCCACAGCGCGACGACGATGGTCAGGAACACCGTGACGACGCCGTGCAGGATCATCCACAGGTCGAGGCGCTGCTTGCCGACGGAAAACTGCACCCCCTCCATCGCATCGATGACGTAAGGCGCGAGATCGGTGATGTAGAGCGCCAGCCAGCCCCAGACCAGGGTGGCGATGATGCGCTCCCAGGTGGCCAGCCAGACGGCCCTGGGAAAAGCGTGGCGCAACACGAAGACGACGGCGCGCACCAGGGCCAGCGAGCCGAGCAGCGGCAGCGCCAGCTTGAGCAGATTGACCTTGATGAAAGGCGTCAGCAGCGGCAGCGCCAGGCCGACCAGCAGCAGGCCGCAGAGCGGGAAGGCCAGGCGCGAACTGGCCTGGCCGAAATGCCCGGCGTTCTCGGCCTGGCGCCCCTGCCACCAGCGGGCGAGCAACAGGGCGAGGCCGAGACAGGCGGCCAGGGTCGCCAGTTGCCAGATGAAATCGGGCGCCTGGACGTCGTCCCAGATGTCGCGCAGCAGGCGCAGGGCCGGAGCGTTGCCGCGGCTCACGAGCGGCGCTCCAGCACGGCGGCGAAAAAGCCGTCGGTGTGGTGGCGGTGCGGCAGCAGGCGCAGCATGTCGCCCGCGACCGTGATGCCGTGGCGGGCCAGCACGCCGTCGGCCGGCACCAGCGCGAACTCGGGATGGCCAGCGAGGAAAGCCTCGACGACCGCCTCGTTCTCCTCGCGCAGCAGACTGCAGGTGGCGTAGACGACGCGCCCGCCGGGCCGCGCCAGCTTGGCCGCGGCGGCCAGGATGGCGGCCTGCTTCTGCGTCAGCTCGGCGACCGAGACTTCGCTCTGTCGCCATTTCAGGTCGGGATTGCGGCGCAGCGTACCGAGGCCGGAACAGGGCGCGTCGACCAGCACGCGGTCGATCTTGCCGGCCAGGCGCTTGATCTTCTGGTCGCGCTCGTGCTCGATGCGCGCCGGATGGACGTTGGACAGCCCGGAGCGGGCCAGGCGCGGCTTCAGGTTGGCCAGCCGCTTGTCGGACACGTCGAAGGCATAGAGGCGGCCGGTGTTGCGCATCAGCGCGCCGAGCAGCAGCGTCTTGCCGCCGGCGCCGGCGCAGAAATCGACAACCGCCTCGCCGCGCTTCGGTTCGAGCAGATAGCCGAGCAACTGGCTGCCCTCGTCCTGGACTTCGAAAGCGCCTTCGAGAAAGAGTGGATGCCCGGCCAGCGCCGGCTTGTCGCGCAGGCGCACGGCCAGCGGCGACAGCGCACCGGGCTGGGCGGCGATGCCGTCGGCGGCGAAACGGGCCAGTAGCGCGTCGCGCTCGGCCTTCAACGTATTGACGCGCAGGTCGAGCGGCGCCGGCTGGTTCAGCGCCGCCGCCAGCGCCGCCACCTCGGCGGCGCCGAACTGGTTTTCCAAGCGGGCATAGAGCCAGTCCGGCAGGTCGCAGCGCACGGCCGGGGCCATCTCGCTCTCGGCCATGCCCTTGGCGGCGGCCAGCCATTCTTCCTCGCTGGCCTTGAGCACCGGCGCCAGCTCGCGCTGGCTCCAGCCGCGCACCACGGCCAGCGCCGCCAGCAGCCGGTTGCGGTCGGACAGCTTGCCGGCGCAGCGCGCCTCCAGGCTGCGCCCGCGACGGAGCACGGCGAACACCGTCTCGGCGACGAAGGCGCGGTCGGCATGGCCCAACTGGCGGTGCTCGCGGAAATAGCGCGAGACGACGGCATCGGCCGGGTGGTCGAAATTCAGCAGCTGGCCGAGCACGGCTTCGGCATGGGCAAACAGGGCGGGAGTGAAACGCGCTTTCATCAGAATCCTAGCTCGGTGGCGACTTGCTCGAAGCTGTCGCCTTTCTTGTCGGTGAAGCGAATTTTAACCGGCAAGCAGCCATGATCGAGCGCGATCCAGATTTCCGTCGTGCTGTCGGTCAGCGCCCGCAGGTGCAGGGTACGGAAGCGGCCGGCCGGCACCTCGATCTCCTCCTCGCCCAGCGCGTCGAGCTGCTGCCGCTCGTACTTGCGGGCGGTGGCGACGCCCAGCCCGGCCCCTTCGGCCAGTTGTCCGAGGTAGGCCAACTGGTAGTTGAGCGACAGGATGTCCTGGGCGCCGGCCGTCAGCCGGTGCCTGCTGCCGTCGCGCAGCAGGCGCAACTGGCCGGATTCCCAGTCGAAATCGGCGCCTTCCTCGCTGGCGCTGCCCTCGCGCCGGCTGCGGAAACTGTCCGGCCGCAGGCCGCCGGCGGCCAGCCGGCCGCGGCTTTCCATCTCCACCCGGGCCGGGCGGAAGAAGGCGGCCAGGCCGCTGGTCTCGCTCACCGCGCGCAGCCGGTAGCTGCCGTCCTCGGCGAATTCCCAATGATGCTCGGCGCGGCCGACCCGCAGGCCGAGCGATTCCTTGACGATGGCGAAGCGGATCGTGCCGCTGGCCGGCAGTACCGGCGCGGGCGGCGGCGGCTCCGGCGGCGGCAGCGGGGCCACGGCTTCGGCAATGGCTTCGGCGATTTCATAGGAAGCCGCCGCGCTTTCCGGTTCTGCCGCGGCACTGGCAACCGCTTGCTCGGCGGCAACCGCCGGCGCCCGAGCAACGGCCGGCGCCGGGCGCGGCTTGGGTGGCGGCTTCCGCCGCGGGGTCGGCGCGCTCGGCGGGGCCTCGGCCGCCACGGGCGGGGCCGGTGGCGGCTGCAATTCGGCCTGCAGCACCAGCGGCTCCGGCGCCTCGCCGAACAATTCGAAATCGGTCCCGAACAGCGCCGCGCCGTGGATCAGCAACGATCCGACCAGGGCGGCGAGCAGGGCGACCGGCATCGCCGCTCAGTCGCCCCCGGGAACGATCAGCGCCGCGCCGCCGCCGGCCGCGCCGGCCACGCGCACGCGGCCGTCGACCAGTTGCAGGCGGCCTTCGGCGAACCAGCGCACGGCCTGCGGATAGACGACGTGCTCCTGGGCCAGCACGCGGGCGGCCAGCGTCGCCTCGTCGTCGCCATCGAGCACCGGCACGGCGGCCTGGATGACGACCGGGCCGTGGTCGAGCGCCGGGGTGACGAAATGCACGGTGCAGCCATGCACCCGCACGCCCTCGTCGAGCGCCCGCCGGTGCGTGTGCAGACCGGGGAAGGACGGCAGCAGCGAGGGATGGATGTTGAGCAGCCGGCCTTCGTAATGGCGCACGAAGCCTTCGCTGAGGATGCGCATGAAGCCGGCCAGCACCACCAGGTCCGGCGCGTAGGCGTCGATGCGCTCGGCCAGCGCGGCGTCGAAGGCTTCGCGGCCGGCGAAGGCCTTGTGGTCGAGCACTTCGGTGGCGATGCCGGCGGCGGCGGCGGTCCGCAGGCCGCCGGCGTCGGCGCGGTTGCTGACGACGGCGGCGATGGCGACCGGCAGCCGGCCGGCGTCGCGGGCGGCGATCAGGGCTTCCATGTTGCTGCCGCGGCCGGAAATCAGGATGACGATACGCTTCATTTCAAGAAACTCACTGGCAAGAAGATGCTGCCGACCACCGAATGGGTCAGCCGGGACAAGGTGCGGCCGTTGCGGTCGGCGACGACCTTGGCCATGAAGTCGAGGAGGCCGGTCAGGCGGCCGAATTCGCGCTCGAAGGACAGATTGCGGTTGGCCGGATCGAGCTCGTTGGAGAGCAGGAACAAGTCGCCGCCGGCGGTACGGTCGCCGCTCAGCTTCCAGATGGCGACTTCCATGTTGCGGGCGCAGTTGAACAGTTTCGTCTCGTTCAGCTCGTCGAGCACATAAAACTCCTGCTTGTACTCGAAAGCCGCGTCGACCATGGTCAGCAGCCCGAATACCAGGGCCGCGACGCGGTCGCCGGAGTAGGTCTCGGTGAAGGCCAGCGCCGCCGCCTGGCCCTCGCGGCGGCCGCCGAGTTCCGGCCAGGCCTGGGCGTCACGGCGGCGCAGCTTGGCCACCGCCGCCTCGCGGCTGGCCTGGCCGCCCTTGCGCCATTCCTTGGGATTGCGCTTGTACAGCTTGTCGGCGATCAGCAGCAGGCCGGCGACGACCTCGCCGCGGTTGGTGTCGGCGATGCGGTCGATTTCGGTCTTGGCCAGGTACTTGACGTCGACCTTGGTCGCGGTCTGTCCGCGGCGATCCATCTCGGTGGCGCAGCCAGCCAGCAGCAGGGCGACCAGGAGCGCCGCGCCGCGCATCAGGCCGCCCGGCTCCTGAGGTAACCGATACCGGCCGGAATGAACGAGACGACGATGATGGCGACGATGATCAGCGACAGGTTGGCCTTGACCCAGGGCAGGTTGCCCAGCCAGTAGCCGGCCAGGCACAGCGAGACGACCCAGCCGGCGGCGCCGGCCAGATTGAAGAACTGGAACTTGCCGTAGGACATCGCCCCGATGCCGGCGACGAAGGGCGCGAAAGTGCGGAACAGGGGCAGAAAGCGCGAGATCACCAGGGTCTTGCCGCCGTGCTTCTCGTAGAAGGCATGGGTCTTGACCAGCGCCTCCTTGTTGAAGAAGCGCGAATTCTCCCAGTGGAAGACCTTCGGCCCGAGATAGCGGCCGATGTGGTAGTTGAGCGTGTTGCCGAGCGCCGCCGCCGCCAGCAGCACGGCGATCAGCGTGGCGATGTCCATGCCGCCCTCGCCCAGGGCCGCCAGCGCGCCGGCGACGAAGAGCAGCGAATCGCCGGGCAGGAAGGGGGTGACGACGAAGCCGGTCTCGGCGAAGACGATGACGAACAGGATGGCGTAGATCCACAGTCCATACTGCTGGACGAGCAGGGCCAGGTGCGTGTCGAGATGGAGAACGATGTCGATGAACTGGCTCAGGAGTTCCATGCGGCGGCCGGGGCTTTGAACGAGGCCGCATTATAATCCGCGCATGCCGACCATCGCCCGCCTCCCCGACCTCCTGATCAGCCAGATTGCCGCCGGCGAGGTGGTCGAAAGACCGGCCTCGGTCCTCAAGGAATTGCTGGAAAACAGCCTCGACGCCGGCAGCCGGGCGATCCAGGTGCATCTGGAGGAAGGCGGCGTCAAGCTGATCCGCGTCACCGACGACGGCTGCGGCATCGCCCGGGAACAACTGGCCCTGGCCCTGACCCGCCATGCCACCTCGAAGATCGTTTCGCTCGACGATCTGGAGCGCGTCGGCACCCTCGGCTTTCGCGGCGAGGCGCTGGCCTCGGTGGCCTCGGTGGCGCGCCTGAGTATCAGCAGCCGCGAGCGCGCGAACGGTGAAAACTCGGCCCACGCCTGGAAGCTCAAGGCCGAGCCCGGCGCCGAGCCGGAACCGGCGGCGCTGATGGCCGGCACCGTCGTCGAGATGCGCGACCTCTACTTCAACACCCCGGCCCGGCGCAAGTTCCTCAAGGCCGAAGGCACCGAGTTCGCCCACTGCGCCGACGCCGTCAAGCGCCTGGCGCTGACCCGCCCCGACGTCGCCTTCAGCCTGACCCACAACGGCCGCAACCTGTTCCAACTGGCCCCGGCCGACAGCGCCCGGCGCATCGCCGACATCCTCGGCGACGATTTCCTCGCCGCCGCCCGCGCCGTCGAGGCCGTCGCCGGCCCGCTGGCCATCGCCGGTTTCGCCATCGACCCGACCCGCGCCGGCGAGGCCAGGGACGGCCAGTACGTCTTCGTCAACGGCCGCTTCGTGCGCGACAAGGTGATCGGCCACGCCCTGCGCGAAGCCTACCGCGACGTGCTGCACGGCAGCCGCCAGCCGGCCGTCTGCCTGTTCGTGAGCATCGACCCGGCGCTGGTCGACGTCAATGTCCATCCGGCCAAGACCGAAGTCCGTTTCCGCGACTCAAGAGCGATGCACCAGTTCGTCTTCCATGCCATCCAGCGCACGCTGGCGGCGCCGGTCGAACATCCGGCCGCCCACGGCGGCTTCGCGGCGGCGGCGGCGGCCGGCAACCCGCCGTCCGCCGCCTGGGCCGCCCCCGAGACGCCCGCCGCCGGCACCGTCGACGCCCACGCCGCCGCCACACGCAGTGCCGCCTACCCGCCGCCGTTGCACCGCCAGGGCGCGCTCGGCATCGCCGAACCGGCGGCCGCCGCCTACCTGGCCTTCGCCCGCGCCGCCCACGGCCTCGACCGGCCGGCCGCCGGCAGCGCCGCCGCCCCCCAATTCCAGCCCACCGGCGACCCTTCCCGCGACGCGGCCACCGGCGGCGCAGCGCCGCCGCTCGGCTACGCCCTGGCGCAGCTGCACGGCATCTACATCCTGGCCCAGAACACGCGCGGCCTGGTGCTGGTCGACATGCACGCGGCGCACGAACGCATCCTCTACGAGAAGTTGAAGGCGGCCTTCGACAACCGCCAGGTCGCCACCCAGGCGCTGCTGATCCCGGCCGTCTTCGCCGCCGACCCGCTCGACCTCGCGGCGGTCGAGGAACACGCCGCGGCGCTGGCCGAACTCGGCTTCCAGATCGCCCCCCTCGGCCCCAACCAGCTCGGCGTGCGCGGCGTGCCGGCCCTGCTCCAGGGCGGCGACCCGGCGGCGCTGGCGCGCGCCCTGCTCGGCGAACTGCGCGAGCACGGCCTGAGCCAACTGGCCACCGCCCGGCGCAACGAATTGCTGGCGACCATGGCCTGCCACGGCGCGGTGCGCGCCCGGCGCCAGCTGACCGTGCCGGAAATGAACGCGCTGCTGCGGCAGATGGAGGAAACCGAGCGCGCCGGTCAGTGCAACCACGGCCGTCCGACCTGGACCGAACTGTCGCTGGAGCAGCTCGACAAGCTGTTCCTGCGCGGCCAATAGAGAACCCCCGATGCGATTCAGCCGCCGCTTCCTCAACCGCCTGGAGAACCAGCCGGAACAGCACGACACGGTGGTCGTCATCGACGTGCTGCGCTCCTTCACCACCGCCGCCGTGGCCCTGGCGCGCGGCGCCCGGGCCGTCTACCCGGTGGCCGGCGCCACCGCCGCCGCTACGCTGCGCCATGCGCTGCCGGGCTGCCTGGCGGTCGGCGCCGTCGCCGGCGGCGAGCCGCTGCCCGGTTTCGACTGCGGCAATTCGCCGGCGCAATTGTTGACCTATCAGCTGCCCGGCCGCGACGTGGTGCTATGCACCGCCGCCGGCGTCCGCGGCCTGCAACGCTTTCGCCAGGCCCGCGCCCTCTATGCCGCCAGCCTCGTCTGCGCCCGGGCGACGGCGGCGGCCATCCGCGCCGCCGGCGCCGACGAGGTCTGTTTCGTGATCACCGGCGAATGGGTGGACCGCGACGGCGACGAGGACATCGCCTGCGCCGACTACATCGAGGCCCTGCTGCGCGGCGCAGCGCCCGCCGCCGAGGATTTCACCCGGCGCGTACACGCCTCCGATTTCGGCCGCCGTTTCGGCAGCGCCGCCTACCCGCACCTGGCCGCCGGCGACCTGCAACTGGCCGGCGGCGTCGATCGCTACGACTTCGCCATGCCGGTGCGGCGCGCCGGCGAGCGCCTGGTCATCCGCCGCTAGGCACCGCCGTCGGGTTCTCTTACTGCAACTGCGCCTGCAGGCGGGCGACGTTGGGAATGCCGATGCGCTTGCCGTCCACCTCGATGAGGCCGAGATCGCTGAGTTCGTGCAGGATGCGCGAGAAATGCTCCTGCGTCAGATTGAGGCGCGAGGCGATCACGCCCTTGGTCACCGGCAGCTCGATGACGACGCGGGTCTTGTCCTGGTCGGCTTCGGGAATCTCGTGCAGCAGGTAACCGATGATGCGCTGCTTGCCGGACAGCAGCGAATAGCCCTCGACGTCGAGCATCAGCTGGTGCGTGCGCATGGCCAGGCCGCCGAGCATCTTGCGGCCGAATTCGTGGTCCTGCTCCAACTCGGCGAAAATCACCGCCTTCGGCACGTGCAGCAGCAGACAGTCGCTCAGGGCCTGCGCCGAGACCACGTAGGGCTTGTCGAGGAACATGATGGCCTCGCCGAAGCTGTGCCCCTGCTCGATGACCTCGACCACTTTCTCGGTCCCCTGCGGCGAGGTGAAGGAGAGCTTGATCTGCCCGTACACCACGATGTGGAAGCCGGAACACGGATCGCCCCGGTAAAAGAGCATGTCGCCCTTCTTGCAGCGGATTTCGCGCGTCACCTTGGCAATCGTCGCGATATGTTCCGGCCCCAGGCCGTTAAACAGCGCGATACGGTTCAAATGGGTTTGGATATTGATCGGGCCATGATCTCGCACGCCTTCTCCTTCGTGTCTCGTTGGGTTGAATGGCAAGTCGTCGCGGTTCGTTCCATGCAAACCGTATTTTGATTTCGATCAAAATATCACAAACACGGCGGCTGACGCCATCCTTGCCGGAACAGCGGCGGCCGATCCCACCGAGGGACAGGCAATCGCCGTGTTAACATTCGCCGCCATGACTCCCCCGCTGCCTCCCGCCATCCTGCTGATGGGGCCGACCGCCTCGGGCAAGACCGCCGTCGCCATGGCCCTGGCCGAGCGTTTCCCCGTCGAGCTGGTCAGCGTCGACTCGGCGCAGGTATTCCGCGACATGGACATCGGCACCGCCAAGCCGGACCGCGCCACGCTGGCCCGCCATCCGCACCGGCTGATCGACCTGATCAGCCCGGAGGAAAGCTATTCGGCAGCGCGTTTCCGCGCCGACGCGCTGGCGGCGATGGCCGAGATCGCGGCGGCTGGCAAGGTGCCGCTGCTGGTCGGCGGCACCATGCTCTACTTCCGCACCCTGCTGCACGGCCTGGCCGAGCTGCCGCAGGCCGATGCCGCGCTGCGCGCCGAACTCGACGCCGAGGCCGCCCGCCTCGGCTGGCCGGCGCTGCATGCCCGCCTCGCCGCGCTCGACCCGGCCACCGCCGAGCGCCTGCATCCGACCGACAGCCAGCGCCTGCAGCGGGCGCTGGAAATCTGCCTGCTCAGCGGCCGGCCGATGTCGGAACTGCTGGCCGAGAGCAAGCGCCAGCCGCCGCCCTACGAATTGCTCAGCCTCGCCCTGCTGCCGTCCGAGCGCGCTGTGCTGCACGCGCGCATTGCCAGCCGCTTCGACGAAATGCTGCTGGCCGGCCTCGACGACGAGTTGCGCCGGCTGCGGGAGAAATACAGCTTGAGCTTGAGCCTGCCGTCGATGCGCTGCGTCGGCTACCGCCAGATGTGGGAAGCCCAGGACGGCCTGCTGTCCTACCCGGAAATGCGCGAGCGCGGCATCTACGCCACGCGCCAGCTGGCCAAGCGGCAGATCACCTGGCTCGGCAATTCGTTTGCCGCCGAGACCTTCGACTGCCTGGCGGGCGACCTGATCGACGCCGTCAGCCGCCGCGTGAACGGCTTTCTCGCCGCGACGGGGCAGCGCTGAACCGGGCGCGGCACCGGCCGGCCTTGCCGCAAATCGCCCCCGGAGGAAGCCCGCGGCTTCTGCCACGAATCCGGGGCGCCAGCGGCGGCGGCGCCGCCAGTCCGGCTCGGCCCGCCACGCCGGACGGAGCGAGCGCCCGCTCCGCGCTCAGGCGCCGTGGGCGGCCTCGACCGCCGGCGCTTCGCCCGCCGTCTCCTTGCGCGCGGCGAGCAGCGTATACACCGTCGGCACCACGAACAGCGTGAAGAAGGTGCCGAGCATCAGGCCGCCGACGATGACCCAGCCGATCTGCTGGCGCGACTCGGCGCCGGCGCCGCTGGCCAGCGCCAGCGGCACGGCGCCGAGGACCATGGCCCCGGTGGTCATCAGGATCGGCCGCAGGCGCAGCGTCGCCGACTCGATGACCGCTTCCTTCAGCGCCCGGCCCTGCTCCTGCAACTGGTTGGCGAACTCGACGATGAGAATGCCGTGCTTGGTGATCAGGCCGACCAGCGTGACCAGGCCGATCTGGCTATAGACGTTGAGCGTACCGCCGGTCAGCCATAGCGCCAGCAGCGCGCCGGCCATCGACAGCGGCACCGTCAGCATGATGATGAAGGGGTCGCGGAAGCTCTCGAACTGGGCGGCCAGCACCAGGTAGATGAAAGCCAGAGCAAGCACGAAGGTGACCGCCAGCGACGATGCCGACTGGCGGAATTCGCGCGACTGACCGTTGTAGTCGACGGAATAGCCCGGTTTCAGCAGTTCGGCCGCGATGCCGTCCATGAAGGTCAGCGCTTCGCCCAGGGTATAGCCCGGCACCAGGTTGGCGGTGATGGCCACGGCGCGGCGCTGGGCGAAGTGGTTCAGTTCGCGCGGGGCCACCGTCTCCTGCAGGTCGAGCAGGTTGTCCAGCGCGATCATGCTGCCGTCGCGGCCGCGCACGTAAATGTCGCGGATGTCGTCGGGATTGCTGCGGTCGACATCGGCGACCTGGACCATCACGTCGTATTGTTCGCCGTCGCGCTTGAAGCGGGTGACCTGGCGGCCGCCGAGCAGCGTCTCCAGGGTCCGCCCGATGGTTTCGACCGGCACGCCGACATCGGCCGTCTTGTCGCGGCGGACCACCACCGACAGTTCCGGCTTGTTCAGCTTGAGATCGGTGTCGATGTTGGTCAATCCCGGGTTCTTGCGCAATTCGGCGAGGAAGCGGTCGGTCACTTCGTCCAGCTCCTCGTAGGAGGCCGAGGTGACGATGATGAAATTGACCGGCCGGTCGCGCGGGCTCTGGCCGAGCGACGGCGGCGCGTTGGGGAAGGCCTGGACGCCGGGGATGGCGGCGAATTTCGGCTGCAGTTCCTTGACGATCTCGAGCGAACTGCGGTGGCGATCGTTCCAGTCGAGCAGGCCGATCGAAGCGGAAGCCTGGCTGACCGTCGGGTTGCCGGAAACGACGAAATAGCGCTCGACTTCCGGCACCTGGCGCAAGACGTCCTCGACCTGGCGGCCGTATTTCTCGATGTAGTCGAGCGTCGCCCCGTCCGGCCCGGTCAGGGTGCCGAAGATGACGCCACGATCCTCCAGCGGCGCCAGTTCCGATTTCAGCGTCTTCAATAGCAGGCCGCAGGAAGCGGCGACCAGCACGAAGGCCAACATGATCGCCCAGCGCCGTTCGAGGGTCGCCGTCAGCACGCGGCGGTAACCCTCGTTGAGCCAGTCGAGGAAACGCTCGACGGCGAGAAAGGCCTTGCCGTGCTTTTCCTCGTGCCGCAACAGCACCGAGCACATCATCGGCGACAGGGTCAGGGCGACGAAGCCGGAAACCAGCACGGCGCCGGCCAGGGTCAGCGCGAACTCGATGAACAGCTTGCCGGTGCGCCCGGTCATGAAGGCCACCGGCGCATAGACGGCGGCCAGCGTCAGGGTCATCGCCACCACCGCGAAGCCGATTTCCTTGGCCCCGAGCAGCGCCGCCTGCATGCGCGGCATGCCCGACTCGATGTGGCGGAAGATGTTTTCCAGGACCACGATGGCATCGTCGACGACCAGGCCGATGGCCAGCACCAGCGCCAGCAGCGTCAGCGTGTTGATTGAGAAGCCGAGCACGAACATGATGGCGAAGGTGCCGACCAGCGAGACCGGGATGGTGACCAGCGGAATCAGCGTCGCCCGCAGGTTGCGCAGGAAGAAGAAGATGATCGCCAGCACCAGCACGATGGCTTCGCCGATGGTCGAGAACACCGAGCGGATCGAGCGGTCGATGAAGATCGAGGAGTCGTAGGAAATATCGACGCGCATGCCTTCCGGCAACTGGCTGATCAGTCCCGGCAGTTCGGCGCGCAGCGCCTGCGACAGTTCGAGCGGGTTGGCCGTGGCCTGCTTGATGATGCCCATGCCGACCGCCGAGCGGCCCTTGAAGCGGGCCGAGTTGCGCTCGGCCAAGGGGCCGATCTCGACGCGGCCGAGATCGCCGATGGTCACCGGATAGCCGCTGGCCGTCTTGACCACGATGGCGGAGAACTCGCCCGGCGTCTTGAGATCGGTGCTGGCGACCACGGAAAACTCGCGCTGCCGGCTCTCGATGCGCCCGGCCGGCACTTCGACGTTCTGCTGGCGCAGCGCATCCTCGACGTCGGCCGGCGTCAGTTGGTAGGCCGCCAGGCGCTGCTTGTCGAGCCAGATGCGCATGGAGAACTTGCGCTCGCCGAAGATGCGCACGTCGGCCGCCCCCGGCAGCGTCTGCAGGCGCGGCTTGACGATGCGGTTGGCGACGTCGGTGACTTCCAGCGCCGAATGCTTGTCGGAAGAAAAAGCCAGCCAGATGATCGGATTGGCGTCGGCCTCGACCTTGGCGATGACCGGCTCGTCGACCTCGTCCGGCAGGCGCTTGCGCACCCGCGAGACGCGGTCGCGAACGTCGGCGGCGGCCGCATCCGGGTCGCGTTCGAGCTTGAAGCGGATCGATATCTGGCTGCTCTCGGCACGCGAGATCGAGGTCAGCACCTCGATCCCCTCGATGCCGGCCAGCGAATCCTCAAGCGGCTTGGTCACCTGCGACTCGATGATCTCGGCCGAGGCGCCAAGATAGGTGGTATTGACCGTGACCACCGGCTCGTCGATCTTCGGATACTCGCGCACCGACAGGCGGCCGTAGGACACCAGGCCGATCAGCATGACGACCAGCGACAGCACGGTGGCGAACACCGGCCGGCGGATACAGGTTTCGGAAATCTTCATTGGCTGTTGGCGGCCGCGCTCGGCGCCCCCTCGCCGGTTTCGCCGACGGCGCGCACCGGCGCGCCGTCGCGCAGCTTGAGTTGGCCGGCGGTAACCACGACGTCGCCGGCCGCCAGGCCCTCGACGATTTCCACCTGCGCCGCCCGGCGCACGCCGAGGCGCACCTGCACCAGCTGCGCCTTGCCGTCGACAACGCGAAAGACCGCCGGCTGCCCGCCGGGAATGATGGCCTGTTCGGGCACCATCAGGGCCGCCTGGCGCTCGCCCAGCAACACGCGCAGGCGCATGAACATGCCCGGGCGCAGCTTGCCGCTCTTGTTGTCGAGCCGGGCGCGGGCCGACAGCGAACGGCCGGCCTGGTCGACCAACGGATCGACGGCTTCCAGCCGGGCCGAGAAGCGCTCGCCGGGCAGCGCGTCGCTGGTCGCCTCCAGTTCCATCCCCTTGCGCAAACGGCTGACGTAGCTTTCCGGCAGGCGGAAATCGGCGCGCAGCGTGGCGATGTCCTCGATATTGATCAGGTTCTGCCCGACCTGGACGTAATCGCCGATGCTCACGTTACGCAGGCCGACGACGCCATCGAACGGCGCCCGGATACGCATCTGCGCCACCTTCGCCTCGGCCAGACTGACCGCCGCCTCCTGAATTTTCAGCGTCGCTTTCGAACTGTCGAGCGCCTGCAGGCTGAGGAATTTCTTCTCCAGCAGCTCCTGGTTGCGCTGGTGGCTGCTGATGGCCAGCGCCAGATTGGCCTTGGCCTGCTGCAATTCGGCTTCCTGGATGGCGGCATCGAGGCTGATCAGCACCGTGCCCTTGGTCACCACCGCGCCGTCGCGAAAATTGATGGCCGCCACGCGGCCGGCCGTTTCCGGCCGCAGCACCACCGACTCGGCGGATTTCAGCGTACCGACGGCCTGCGCGTCGTCGGCGAAATCGACGGCCTTGACCAGCGCCACCTCGACCGCCTGCGCCGAGCTCTCGGCCGCCGTGCTGGCCGGCACCTTCGCCGGCGGCCGGTTGGCGGTATAGGCGAAGTAACCGGCCGCGACCAAGCCAAGCAGGGCCAGGGCGACAACTCCGGAATGGGTTTTCTTCTTCATGATGGCGACCGGCTGGAGGAAGCGGCTTAGCGGCGGGAAAAGAGGTCGATTGTAGCCAAGTCGTCAACGCCTGCCCAAGCCGTGCAACATCCTTTTACAACTGCCATTCAATCGGCATCCGGCTCTTCCGCCGTGCAATCGGCGCACTCCGGCTCGATGGCGAAGGCGGCCCGGCAGTCGGCTTCGCCATCACCGGCCCAATCGGCGGGCAACGTCATCACGCGGACCACGGCGATGCCGACGCGAAGCATGCCGAGGTACTCGGCGACGCCGCGGGTGACGTCGATGATTCGCCGCCGGTGCTTGGCATGCATGCGGTCGTTGATCTTGACCACGGCGCAGCGGCTGCTGTCGGGCCGCAGCACGGCGACCAGTGAACCGAGGGGGAAGCGGTTGCTGGCGGCGGCGAAGCGGTAGGGATCGAAGCGCTCGCCGCTGGCGGTGCGCCGCCCGACGAAGCCGAAACCATAGAAGCTGGCCAGTCCGTGCAGGCCCGGGAATTCGGTGTCGAGCACGGCGGCGGTGCCGAAGGCGGCCTGCGACGGGAGGGAATGCGCGGGCTTGATCGCCGGCGGATCGGTCGGCGCGGAAAGGCCGTCGGCCGCCCCGGCGAGCGGCCCATGCAACAACAGCAGGCCGCCGAGAACGACGGCCCGCATCAGGCGATCAGACCACCAGGGTCTGCGGCTCGTCACCCTGGCGCGCCCGGATCTGGCCGATGCGATAGACAGTCTCGCCCTGGGCCTTGAGTTCGGCCATCGCCACCTCGGCATCGGCGGCAGCAACGACGATGACCAGGCCGATGCCGCAGTTGAAGGTGCGGTGCATCTCGTTCTCGGCGACGTTGCCTTCGGCCTGCATCCAGTCGAACAGCTTCGGCCGCGGCCAGGCGGCCTTTTGCAGCTCGGCGACGGTGTTTTCCGGCAGCACGCGCGGCACGTTCTCCAGCAGGCCGCCGCCGGTGATGTGGGCCATGCCCTTGATCGCCACCTTTTCCAGGGTCGCCAGCACCGGCTTGACGTAGATGCGGGTCGGCGCCATCACCACGTCGGCCAGACTGCGCTCGCCATCGAACGGCGCATCGAGGTCCGGCTTGGCCCGCTCGATGATCTTGCGTACCAGCGAGTAGCCGTTGGAATGGGCGCCGGAGGACGCCAGGCCGAGCACCACGTCGCCCGGCTGAATGCGCTTGCCGTCGATGGCCTTCGATTTCTCGACGACGCCGACCGCGAAACCGGCCAGATCGTATTCGCCGGCCGGGTACATGCCCGGCATCTCGGCCGTTTCGCCGCCGATCAGCGCGCAGCCGGCCAGTTCGCAGCCCTTGGCGATACCGCCGACGACCGCCGCGGCGGTATCGACGTCGAGCTTGCCGCAGGCGAAGTAGTCGAGGAAGAACAGCGACTCGGCACCAAGCACCAGGATGTCGTTGACGCTCATCGCCACCAGGTCCTGGCCGACGGTATCGTGGCGGTTCAGGTCGAAGGCCAGCTTCAGCTTGGTCCCGACGCCGTCGGTCCCGGACACCAGCACCGGCTCCTGGTAGCGCTTGGGCACTTCGAACAGCGCGCCGAAGCCGCCGATGCCGCCGAGCACGCCGTCGCGCAGCGTCTTCTTGGCGAGCGGCTTGATGCGGTCGACCAGGGCGTCGCCGGCATCGATATCGACACCGGCATCGCGGTAGGAAAGGGAGGTGTTCTGGGTCATGGTGGGCAAGGCCAAGTTGCTGAAAAACGCGGATTTTACCCGAAACCGGGCGGGCGCCTAAGCAGCGGGCGGCGGCGCGCGATCCGCCTTGGCTTATCATTGCCGGCATCATGAATATCCTGATCGTCGACGACGAACCGGCCATCGCCGACACGCTGGCCTACGCGCTGAAAGGCGAAGGCTTCGCCAGCGCGCACTGCGCCTTGGGCGGCGAGGCGCTGGCCCGGCTGGCGCCGGAACGCGCCGCCGGCTTCGACCTCGTCGTGCTCGACGTCGGCCTGCCGGACATGAGCGGTTTCGACGTCTGCCGGCAACTGCGCCGCCACTCCGACATTCCGGTGCTGTTCCTGACCGCCCGCGCCGACGAGGTCGACCGCATCGTCGGCCTCGAACTGGGCGGCGACGACTACGTCGCCAAGCCGTTCAGCCCGCGCGAGGTCGTCTCGCGCATCCGCGCCATCCTGCGCCGCCTGCGCCCGGAAACCCGGCAGCCCGCCGTCATTGACAACCCGCCGGAAAACGGCGGCCGCTTCGCCATCGACCGCGCCGGCCTGCGCATCGCCTTCCACGGCCGCTGGCTCGACCTGACCCGCTACGAATACCTGCTGCTGGCGCTGCTGCTCGAACGCCCCGGGCGCATCCTGTCGCGCCCGCAGATCATGGAAGCAGTCTGGCAGGATGGCGGAGAGAGCCTGGAGCGCACCGTCGACACGCACATCAAAACCCTGCGCGGGAAGCTGCGCGCAGTGCGCGACGAGGAAGTCATCCACACCCATCGCGGCCTCGGCTACAGCCTGCACGGATGAGGATGCGGTGAACATCTCGGTCCGCCTGTTCTTCGGCTACTTCCTGATCGTCGGGCTGGCCGCCTGGTTCGTGCTCAACACCTTCGTCAAGGAAAGCGAGCCGGGCATCCGCCAGGCGACCGAGGAAACCCTGGTCGACACCGCCCAGGTGCTGGCCGAGATGGCCGCCGCCGACCTGGCCGCCGGCCGCATCGAGCGCGGCCCGTTCGCCGAGGCCGTGCGCGAGGCGCTGCGGCGCCGGCCGCAGGCCGACATTTCCGGCGTGCACAAGGAAAGCGTCGACCTGCGCATCTACGTCACCGACGCCCGCGGCATCGTCGTCTACGACTCCAAGCGTGCCGCCCTCGGCGAGGACTTCTCGCAATGGCGCGACATCGCCCGCGTCCTGCGCGGCGAGTACGGCGCCCGCCAGACGCGCGAGGATCCCTACGATCCGAGTACCTCGGTGATGCACGTCGCGGCGCCCGTCGTTTACCTCGGCGAACGCATCGGCGTGCTGTCGCTGGCCAAGCCGATGACATCCCTGGCCCCCTACATCGAGCGCGCCGCCGACCGCGTCAAGAACGCCGGGATGACCCTGCTGGTGGCCACGGCGCTGATCGGCCTGATCTTCACCGCCTGGCTGAGCTGGTCGATCCACCGCCTGCGCGACTATGCCCGCGCGGTCGCCAGCGGCCACAAGGCCGAGGCGCCGACCGGCGGCGGCCGGCAATTGTCGGAACTGGCCCGCGCCCTGGCAACCATGCGCGAAAAGCTCGAAGGCAAGCAGTACGTCGAGCGCTACGTGCAGAACCTGACACACGAGATGAAAAGCCCGCTGACCGCCATCCGCGGCGCCGCCGAGATTCTCGAAAGCGACCCGCCGGCCGAGGACCGCCGCCGCTTCGCCGACAGCATCGTCGAACAGACGCAGCGGCTACAGGCGACCATCGAGCGCATGCTGATGCTGGCCCGCGTCGAGCAGCTGCAGACGCCGGAAGGCCCGCAGACGCTGCAACCGGCCACGCTGCTCGACGGCTGCCTCGAACTGCGCCGCTCGGCCCTGGCTGTACGCGGCCTGCACGCCCGGCTGCACGTCGACGAGACCCGCCCGATCCGGGGCGACGCCTTCCTACTGCAACAGGCGCTCCTCAACCTGCTCGACAACGCCATCGAATTTTCGCCGGACGGCGGCGACATCGAGCTCGCGGTCCGCGAGCGCGGCGAGACCGTCGAATTCTCGATCCGCGACCACGGCGACGGCGCCCCCGACTACGCCCTACCGCAGCTCTTCACCCGCTTCTACTCGCTGCCGCGGCCGGCCACCGGCAAGAAAAGCACCGGCCTGGGCCTTGCCCTGGTCCGCGAAGTCGCCCGCCTGCACGGCGGCGAGGCCGCGTTCGCCAACCACCCGCAAGGCGGCGGCGAGGCCTGCTTCCGCATCGCGACCGCCTGAGCGAGCCGGCCCCAAGCACATGTTCATCCTTGGCGACCATGCACAGACCCGGCGGCGAAAGCACGCAATGCGACAGCCATCGCCACGGCACCGCGACACGTCCCGCTTCCGGCCCGGACCAGGGCCAACGACGGAATTCGCTGGGGCTTGGTACATGACCGGAGAGACGCTGCCATGAGCCTGCCGCCCGAACTCAAGGCCTACTTCGCGCGCATCGGCTACGCCGGGGACGCCCGCCCCACGCTGGCCACGCTGTGCGAAATCCATCGCCGGCACACCGAGCGGATTCCGTTCGAGAATCTCGATCCCCTGCTTGGCCAGCGGGTACGGCTCGACCGCGCAGCGCTGCAAGACAAGCTGATTTCAAGGCAACGCGGCGGCTACTGTTTCGAGCACAACCTGCTGTTGCGCCAGATGCTCGAAACCATGGGCTTTCGCGTCAGCGTGCTGGCCGCGCGCGTCCGCTGGAACGTGCCGGAAGGCGTCTCCCTGCCCCTGACGCACGCCCTGCTTTGCATCGAACTCGATGCCCGCACCTGGATCGCCGACGTCGGCTTCGGCGGCCAGGTTCCGACCGCCCCCTTGCTGCTCGAACCGGGCCTCGTCCAGCAAACCCCGCACGAACCCTACCGCCTGACCGCGGATGGTGACGGCTACGTGCTCGAATGCCGACCGGGAGAATGCTGGCTGCCGCTCTATCGCTTCGATCTGCGCGAGCAGCTGTTCGCTGACTGCGAGATGGCCAACTGGTACGTTTCGACATGCCCCGAATCGCGCTTCACCACGAACCTCACCATCGCCCGCACCGAACCCGGCCGGCGCTACACCCTGCACAACAACGGCTTCGCGATCCACGACCTGGGCGGCGACACGCGGCGCACGCTGCTCGCCTCGACAGGCGAGATGAAAGATCTGCTGCGCGACTGTTTCCACATCCGGCTGCCCGAACATCCCGATCTCGACCAGGCACTCGCTCGCTTTCTCGCCTGATCGGCGGGGTCTTGCCGAGTGCGGCCGTCCTGGTTTTCTCACTGGCAAAACAGTCCTCGGGGTAGCGGGCGCTTGCTTCAGTCGATTTCGAATTCGGCCAGATCGCCGGCGAGCAGCGCCGCCAGCGACTGCTGCGTGCGCTGCCGCGCCTGCTGGCGGGCGGCCTTGCGGGTGTTGCCGTGCGGCCCGGCGCGGCGGGTCAGGCCGGGGACCAGCAGCGGGTTGCGCGGCCGGCTTTGCGGCAGCACCAGAGCGAGGGTTTTCCGGGCCATCGCTCACCCCTTCACGCACAGGACTTGTTTCAGGGTATGGACGACTTCCACCAGATCGCGCTGGTTGTCCATGACCCGGTCGATGTCCTTGTAGGCAGCCGGGATTTCGTCCACGACGCCGCCGTCCTTGCGGCACTCGATTCCCGCCGTCTGCGCTTCCAGGTCGAAGCGGGAAAACCGCCGCTTGGCGGCGCTGCGGCTCATGCGCCGCCCGGCCCCGTGGGCGCACGAGTGGAACGACTGTGCGTCGCCCAGCCCGCGCACGATGTAGGAACGGGCGCCCATGCTGCCGGGAATGATGCCCAGTTCGCCCGCCCGCGCCGAAATGGCGCCCTTGCGGGTGATGAACAGGTCCTCCCCGAAATGCCGCTCGCGGGCCACGTAGTTGTGGTGGCAGTTGATCGCCTCGCCGTCGAGGCGGAAGGGCGGCAAGCGCGCCTTCAGCACCTCGAGTACAGCGGCCATCATCTGCCGACGGTTGAGTAGCGCGTAGTCCTGCGCCCACGCCACCGCCTCCACGTAGTCGTCGAACAGGTCCGAGCCCTCGCTGAAATAAGCGAGGTCGCGGTCCGGCAGGCGGATCTGGTGACGCCGCATGTCCTTCTGCGCGGCGGCGATGAAGTAACGCCCGATGACGTTGCCGATACCGCGCGAACCGGAGTGCAGCATGGCCCAGACGCAACCCGCTTCGTCCAGGCACAGTTCGATGAAGTGGTTGCCACCGCCCAGCGTGCCGAGTTGGCACAGCCAGGTTTCGTTGAAGCGGCGCTGCATCTTCATCAGCCCCGGATGCTTGCCGACGATGTTGTCCAGCCGCGCATCGAGCGCCCGTCCGACGCGCTGCAGGGCGCTGCCGCGCATGCGGCTGGCGGCGTGCTGCTCGAAACCGCACGGCACCGCACCCTCGATGCCCAGGCGCAGGACGCGCAGGGACTCGGGCAATTGCTCGGCGCGCAGCGAAGTGCGTACCGCGTTCATGCCGCAACCGATGTCGACGCCGACGGCGGCCGGAATGATCGCCTTCTTGGTCGGGATCACGCTGCCGACGGTGGCGCCGATGCCGGCATGCACGTCCGGCATTGCCGCGACGTGACCATGCACGATCGGCAGCGAGGCCACGTTCAGCAGCTGCTGGATGGCCTCGGGTTCAATGTCGCGCGTCCACACCTTGACCGGGACGCGCCCCTTGTTGAGTTCAATTTGAATGCCCATGTTGGATTCCTGGATGTTGCTTTGAATCGGAATCCGGGCAGCGGCGACGCTGCGCTCAACCGCCGGCGGAAAAGAAAAACCCCGGCAATCGGCCAGGGTTTTCGTTCCCGGCCCGGATTCGCTTGGCAGCGCGTTCCGGGCGACGACTCGCCTGCGGCTCAGCGCTGGAAAACCTCGTTGGCAATGGCAGGCATGTCGTACTCCTTTGGGTGAAACGGGTGGATGAAGCGAAGCGCCAGTGTCGCTGCCGGAGCATGACAAGGTCAAGCACAGGCTGTATCGAAAATAGCGTACAAACAACACCCGTTGCAAATATGCAACAAGCCTGATCTGTCTGAAAACCAATTGGGCGGAAATTCCGCCGCCGCTCGCCCGGCCGCTCTTCACCCCCGCTTCACACGGCTTCACCGCCGCTTCGTCATGCCCTCACCCGGCGGCCCGAGACTGCTCCCGTCACTTCAACCGGGGAGCCCATCATGGACCGCAAACTGTTCTACAAGATTCTTGCCGTCGTCGGCCTGACCGTCCTGCTGCTGATTCCTCTCGCGCTGGTCGAGGGCCAGATCCGCGAGCGCAGCCAGCGCCAGGAGGAGGTGCAGCGGAACATCGCCAACAGCGCGGCCGGGCCGCAGACGCTGATCGGGCCGGTGATCCTGCTGCGCACCCGCGAGCGGGTGCCGGAAACCCGGCGCGACGCCGACAGCAACCTGCCCGTCACGACCACCAAGATCGTCGAGCACAGCCGGCTGATCGCGCCGGAAACACTGAGCATCGAGGGCGAGGCCAAGGTCGAGACGCGCCATCGCGGCATCTACCAGGCGCGCCTGTTCCACCTCGACGCGGCCAGCCAGAGCCGTTTCAGCGTCAGCGTGCCGGCGGCCGACGCCAACGAGCGGCTGATCGACGCCGAGGCCGTGCTGATTCTCGGCCTCTCCGACCCGCGCGGCGTCGATATCGACCCCGAGGTGGTGATCAACGGCCAGCGCCACCGCTTCGGCACCGGCAAGGCGGCGGGCGACGCGCTGCCGCTGGCGCAGTTGAGCGTGCCGCTCGGCCGCCTGGAACTGGGCAAGACGCACAGCTTCGCCGTCAGCTTCCCGCTGCAACTGACCGGCACGACGCGCCTCGCCATCGCCCCGACCGGCGAGGCCAACAGCATCCGGCTCAAGTCGGCCTGGCCGCACCCTAATTTCGGCGGCCGCTTCCTGCCGCGCGAGCGCAGCGTCGGCGCCGGCGGCTTCGAAGCCCGCTGGGAAATCTCCCATCTCGCCCGCGATTTTGCCAATACGCTGAACCCGAACAGCGGCGAAGCGCTGTCGATCGACTTTGTCGACCCGGTGAACATCTACCTGCAATCCGAGCGCGCGGTGAAATATGGCGTGCTGTTCATCGTGCTGACCTTCGCCGGCTTCTTCCTGACCGAAATCCTGCGCCGGGCGCCGATCCATCCGCTGCAATACCTGCTGGTCGGCCTCGCGCTCGCCATCTTCTTCCTGCTGTTGATCGCCTTCTCCGAGCACATGGCCTTCGCCGCCGCCTACGGCCTGGCGGCCGGCGCCTGCATCGGGCTGATCGCCTGGTACCTGGCCGGCGCGCTCGGCGACTGGCGCCGCGGCGCCGCCTTCGGCGCCGGGCTGACCGGCCTCTACGGCGTGCTCTACGGCGTCCTGCTGTCGGAAGACAATGCCTTGCTGATGGGCAGCCTGCTGCTGTTCATCGCCCTCGGCACCGTGATGCTCGCCACCCGCCGGCTGGACTGGTACGGGCTGGGTCAGCGCCTGCCGGAGCGGGGGCAATGAGCGGCCTGGCCCTGCCCCGCGCCCCGGCGTGGCGCCCGGCCGGGCTGCCACGCCTGGCCGGCGCCGCGCTGCGGGCGCTGCGGCCGGCCATCCTGCTGCTGCCGGCCTGGTACTACAAGCATCCGCTGCTGTTCGGGCTGCGCCACCTGGAAACGGCGGCATGGATCGCCCTGGCCGGCTTCGCATTGTGGCGCTGGCGGCGCTTGCTGCCGGCCGCCCGCATCCTGCTCGCCGCCGCCCTGTTGCTGGCTGGCGGCCAGGAACTCGTCTGGCGCCTGCAGCGCGAGGCCGTGCTCGCCGCCGGACCGGCGATGCGGGCCGTCGGCCGGCATTTCATCGTCGGCTACACGGATTTTGCCGACGTCGCCGAACTGGCGGAGAAGGGCCTGATCGGCGGCATCTACGTCGGCCGGCGCAACATCCGCGAGCGCAGCTTCGCCGAGGTCCACGCCGAAATCGGCGCGTTGCAGGATATCCGCCGCCGGGCCGGGCTGCCACCGCTGCTCGTCGCCGCCGACCAGGAAGGCGGCCGGGTCAATCACCTGTCGCCCCTGCTCGACCGGCTGCCGCCGCTAGCCGAACTGGCCGAGGAAACCGATCCCGGCCGGGCGGCCTGGGCCTACGGCCAACGCCAGGGCGCCACGCTGGCGGCGCTCGGCGTCAATCTCAACTTCGGCCCGGTGGTCGACCTGAAACCGGCCGGACGGCCGGACGGCGACCTGTTCAGCGACATTCCGGCGCGCGCCATCGGCGCCGACCCGGAAGGCGTCGCCGAAATCGCCGCCGGCTATCTGGACGGGCTACGGGCCGCCGGCGTGCGCGGCACGCTGAAGCACTTCCCCGGCCTGCGCCGCGTCGACCGCGATACCCACCTGTACCCGGCCCGCCTCGCCGAAAGTCCGGCGGAAATGGCCGGCGACTGGCTGCCCTTCCGCGCCCTGGCCGGCCATGCCGGCAGCGCCATGATGCTCGGCCACGTGACGCTCGACGCCCTCGACCCGCAGCGCGCCGCCTCGCACTCGCCCGCCGTCGTCGCCGGCCTGCTGCGCGGCGACTGGGCCTACGACGGCATCCTGGTCACCGACGACCTCAACATGGGCGCGGTCTACAGCCTCGGCATCGGCCGGGTGGCGGCCGAAGCGCTGGCCGCCGGCGTCGACCTGGTGCTGGTCAGCTACGATCCGCGCCAGGTTTATCGGGCGATCCATGGGGCGGCGGAAGCGCTCGAACAAGGACGGATCGAACCAAATAGGTTGGAAAAAAGCAAGGTTCGGCTGGCAATGTTTCTGCAACAAGAGAATACCTATGGCATACCGCCATTGCACAATCAATGCCATTGACTATGACTGATCGGTAATTCATCGCTTTGGCCCGACCCAACCATACTGGGCAACAGCTAGGGCCGGGCGTGTCCCGAATTTTGTGTAAACGGGGTTTGAATTAAAGGTTGTTCATCCGGTCTTCGAACTGGATGGTAAATCGAGCTAGCGCGGCCTTCCAATCCCGAATGGGCATGGTCCATTTCTGGCTGATGTTGCGGAGCGCCAGGTAGAACTGTTTCATCAGCGCCTCATCGCTTGGAAACGAGCCGCGGTTCTTGGTGATTTTGCGCAAGCTCATGTTCACCGATTTGATCGCATTGGTCGTGTAGATGACTTTCCGTATCTCAGGCGGATAGTCGAAGAATGGCGTGATGCGTGCCCTGTTCCGGTCGACGTCATGAAGAACGCTCGCCGGATCGATTGATCTTCGCGGCAATCCCGGAGTGCGAACCGGCCGGTGTCCGCAACCGGCCGGTGCTGCGAGAAAAGCCGCCAACGAAGGCACACCGTCACGATCGACGTGCCGGTGTGCCTTTCATGTTTTCATGACTCGGGGAAAACCCATCTTGCGGATCGGGGTAATCCGACATGACCCTGAACACGGGGCAACCGACGATCCGGATACGGTTCACACGCCGGCACACCATGGTGCGATGCGGTAAAATCGCGCCCCACTATGCTCTATTCCCTGATCCGCAAGTTCTTTTTCGCCCTCGACGCCGAGACTGCCCACGGCATCGGCATGAGCGGTATCGATTTCCTCGGCGCCGCCAACTTTGCCGGCCTGCTGGCCAAGCCGGTGGCGCCCTGTCCGGTCGAGGTCATGGGCCTCGCGTTCCCCAACCCGGTCGGCCTGGCCGCCGGCCTGGACAAGAACGGCGACCACATCGACGGCCTGGCCCGGCTCGGCTTCGGCTTCATCGAGATCGGCACGATCACGCCCCGCCCGCAGGACGGCAACCCGAAACCGCGGCTGTTCCGCATTCCGGAAGCGCAGGGCATCATCAACCGGATGGGCTTCAACAACGCCGGCGTCGACAAGTTGCTGGAGAACGTGCGCCGGGCCGAATTTCCAAAGAAGGGCGGCATCCTCGGCATCAACATCGGCAAGAACGCGACGACGCCGATCGACAAGGCGGCCGAGGATTATCTGATCTGCCTCGACAAGGTGTACAACGACGCCAGCTACGTGACCGTCAACATCTCCTCGCCAAACACCAAGAACCTGCGCGAACTGCAGAAGGACGAGGCGCTCGACGACCTGCTGGCGCAGTTGAAGGCGCGCCAGGAACAGTTGGCGGAAAAGCACGGCAAGTACGTGCCGATGGCGCTGAAGATCGCCCCCGATCTCGACGACGCGCAGATCGCCGCCATCGCCGAGGCGCTGCGCCGGCACCGCTTCGATGCTGTGATCGCGACCAACACGACGCTGTCGCGCGAGGGCGTCGAGGGCCTGCCGAACGGCGACGAGACCGGCGGCCTGTCGGGCGCGCCGGTGTTCCGCAAGTCGACCGCCGTGCAGAAGAAGCTGGCCGCGGCGCTGGCCGGTGAACTGCCGATCATCGGCGTCGGCGGCATCATGGGCGGCGAGGACGCGGCCGAGAAAATCCGCGCCGGCGCCAGCCTGGTCCAGTTCTACAGCGGCTTCATCTATCGCGGTCCGGAACTGGTGGCCGAGGTCGCGGCAACCCTGGCCGAGGTCATGAGGAAAAACCGCTGAGGCCATCACCGGGGCACGATTGTCCGTTCCCCTGTCCTGGCCGGATAATAGGCGCCCTCGTCCCTTTCCCAACCATGAGTCACTACCTCTTCATTCTCGTCGGCGCGGTGCTGGTCAACAACGTCGTGCTGGTCAAGATTCTCGGCCTGTGCCCGTTCATGGGCGTCTCCAAGAAACTGGAGACGGCCTACGGCATGGGCGCGGCGACGACTTTCGTGCTGACCATGGCGACCGGGGCCAGCTACATCATCGACCATTACCTGTTGATGCCCTTCGGCCTGGAATACCTGCGCACGCTGTCCTTCATCGTCACCATCGCGGCCATCGTCCAGCTGACCGAAATGGTCATCGCCAAGACTTCACCGACGCTGCAGCAGACGCTGGGCATCTATCTGCCGCTGATCACCACCAACTGCGCCGTGCTCGGCGTGCCGCTGCTCAACGTCGCCAACGGCCACAACTTCGTCGAATCGCTGCTGTTCGGCGCCGGCAGCGCGGTCGGCTTCTCGCTGGTGCTGATTCTCTTCGCCGGCATCCGCGAGCGCATCGAGGGCGCCGACGTGCCCATCTATTTCCGCGGCTCGGCCATCGCCATGGTTACCGCCGGCCTGATGGCGCTGGCCTTCATGGGCTTCGCCGGCCTGGATAAGTATCAATGATCCTGCCCGCCGCAATGGACCGCCCCCGCCCCGCCTTCGGCTTCGCCACGCCGTTGCCGGCCTCGTTCTCGAATGTCCGCCTGGGCTTTGCGCCCGCCGGCAAGCGCAATCCATCACGGCGGGCAGGATAATGGACATCCTCCTCGCCATCGCCATCATGGCCCTGGGCGCCGTCGTGCTTGGCGCCGCCCTCGGTTTCGCCTCGATCAAGTTCAAGGTCGAGGGCGATCCGCTGGTCGACAAGATCGACGCCATCCTGCCGCAGACGCAGTGCGGCCAGTGCGGCTATCCGGGCTGCAAACCCTACGCCGAGGCCATCGCCCAGGGCGAGGAGATCAACAAGTGCCCGCCGGGCGGCGCCGAGGGCGTGCAGCGCCTGGCCGACCTGCTCGGCCGCGAGGTCAAGCCGCTCGACGCCGAGGAGAAGCCGAAGGCCGTCGCCCTGATCGACGAGAACACCTGCATCGGCTGCACGCTGTGCATCCAGGCCTGCCCGGTCGATGCCATCGTCGGCGCCGCCAAGCAGATGCACACCATCCTCGCCGCCCAATGCACCGGCTGCGAGTTGTGCCTGCCGCCCTGTCCGGTCGAATGCATCAGCATGCAGCCGCTCGGCGAGAACATCGAAAACTGGAAGTGGAAGCACCCCGTGCTGGCGATCAAGCCCGTGCCGGCGGCCGGCGCCCAAGAGGCCGCTTGATGCTGATGAACCTGTTCAAGTTCAAGGGCGGCGTCAAGCCGCCGACCAACAAGACGCAATCGGTCGGCCTGCCGATCGCCGTCGCCCCGCTGCCGTCGCGCCTGGTCGTGCCGCTGCACCAGAGCATCGGCGGCACGCCGCGGCCGGTGGTCGCGGCCGGCGACAAGGTGTTGAAGGGGCAACTGATCGGCGAGGCCGACGGCTGGATCTCGGCCGCCGTGCATGCCCCGACCTCGGGCACCGTGGTCGAGGTCGGCCCGCACGTCCAGCCGCACCCCTCGGGCCTCGCCGCCACCTGCGTGGTCATCGCGCCGGATGGCGAGGACCGCTGGATCACGCGCCGGCCCTTCGACTACGCCGCCGCCAGCCCGGACGAGGTGCGTCGCCACCTGCAGCAAGCCGGCGTCGTCGGCCTCGGCGGCGCGGTGTTTCCGACGCACGGCAAGCTGACGCCGGCCCGGACCGTGGCGATGGAAGAACTGGTCATCAACGGCGCCGAGTGCGAGCCCTACATCACCTGCGACGACCTGCTGATGCGCGAGCGGGCCGGCGACATCGTGCGCGGCATCGGCGTCTTCCGCGACCTGCTCAAGCCGAAGAAAGTGCTGATCGGCATCGAGGACAACAAGCCCGAGGCCGCCGCCGCCATGCGCGCCGCGGTCACCGCCGCCGGCGAGGATTTCGCGGTGATCGAGGTGCCGACGCTGTACCCGGCCGGCGGCGCCAAGCAGTTGATCCGCGTACTGACCGGCAAGGAAGTGCCGGCCGCCAAGCGCTCGACCGATCTCGGCGTGCAGTGCTTCAACGTCGCCACGGCCTACACCGCCTGGCGCGCCATCGGCCACGGCGAGCCGGTCGTCTCGCGCCTGGTCACGGTCACCGGCAACGTGCAGACGCCGCGCAATTACGAAGTGCCGATCGGCACGCCGATGGACGAATTGCTGGCGCTGGCCGGGCCGCAGCCCGGCACCGATGGCATCGTCATGGGCGGGCCGATGATGGGCTTCCTGGTGCCGGAGGCGAGCGTGCCGGTGATCAAGGCCACCAACTGCCTGATCGCCCACTCGGCCAAGCTGTTTCCGCCGAAGGCGCCGGAAATGCCGTGCATCCGCTGCGGTTCCTGCGCCCAGGCCTGCCCGCACGAGCTGCAGCCCTTCGAGCTGTACTGGTTCGCGCGCGCCAGGAATTTCGGCAAGACGCAGGAATACGCGCTGTTCGACTGCATCGAGTGCGGCTGCTGTTCCTACGTCTGCCCGTCGCGCATTCCGCTGGTTTCGTACTTCCGCTTCGCCAAGAGCGAAATCTGGGCGCGCGAGCGCGAGAAGAACGCCGCCGACCAGGCCAAGGCCCGTTTCGAGTTCAAGCAGTTCCGCGACGAGCGCGAAAAGGCCGAGAAGGCCGAGAAGCTGGCCAAGGCCGCCGCCGCCCAGGCGGCCAAGAAAGCGGCCGAGGCGGCCGCGGCGGAAGGCGGCACGGCGGCATCGAGCGATGCCCCAGGCCCCGCGCCGACGGCGGCGGAGGTCGAAAAGGCGGCCAAGATGGCCACCATCCAGGCGGCGATGGAACGGGCCAAGGCCCAGCGCGAAGCCGCCCAGCCGAAAAACACCGACAACCTGACGGCGGAACAGCAAAAGGCCGCCGCCGAGATCGAGGCGCGCCGCGTCGCCGCGCATCTGGTCGAACCCGAGACGCCGGCCGCCCCGGCCAGCGAGAACAAGGAATGATGTTCGCCCCCGCCCCCTTCCTCCTCAAGGACACCAGCGTCGGCAAGGTCATGGCGCAGGTCTGCCTCGCCCTGGTCCCGGGCATCGCCGCCTACGCCTGGCTGGTCGGCTCGGCCGTCCTGATCCAGCTGGCCGTTGCCACCGTTGCCGCGCTGCTCGCCGAGGCGGCCATGCTGCGCCTGCAGAAGAAGCCGCTCGGCCTGTTCCTGGCCGACGGCTCGGCCGTCGTCACCGCCTGGCTGATCGCCCTGACCTTCCCGCCGCTGGCGCCGTGGTGGCTGGTCGTCACCGGCACGCTGTTCGCCATCGTCGTCGCCAAGCACCTTTACGGCGGCCTCGGCCAGAACCCGTTCAACCCGGCGATGATCGCCTTCGCCGTCTGCATCGTCGCCTTCCCGGCGCTGATGTCGCAGTGGCCGAACCTCGGCCTGCAACTGCCGCTGCGCGACCAGATCGACATCATTTTCGGCCTGGCGCCGCGCGTCGATGCGCTGACCGGCGCGACGCCGCTCGACGCCATGAAGACGGCGCTGAAGCTCGGTGACGACGGCGGCAACGTCGCCCGCCTGCTGGCCAACCAGGAGCTCTACGGCAATTTCGCCGGCCGCGGCTGGGAATGGGTGGCCGGCGGCTACCTGCTCGGCGGCCTGTGGCTGTGGCAGCGGCGGATCATCACCTGGCACGTGCCGTTCGCCTTCATCGGCGCCCTGGCCGCCATTTCCGGCATCCTCTGGCTGCACAACCCGGCCCAGTTCGCCAATCCGCTGTTCCACCTCTTTTCCGGCGGCGCCCTGCTCGGCGCCTTCTTCATCGCCACCGACCCGGTTTCCGGCTGCACGACGCCGCGCGGCAAGCTGATCTTCGGCGCCGGCGCCGGCCTGCTCGCCTACATCATCCGCGTCTTCGGCGGCTATCCCGACGGCGTCGCCTTCGCCGTGCTGCTGATGAACCTGTGCGCGCCGCTGATCGACCTGCTCAGCCAGCCGCCGGTATTCGGCCTCAAGGACGGCGGCCAGGAGGAGCGGCCATGACCGCCGCCAAGGAGTTCAGCGCCAGCGGCATGGCCGCGCGCACCGCCGCCATCCTGTTCGTCTTCGTCGTCGTCTTCACCGGCCTGCTGTCCGGGGCCTACTTGTGGACCAAGCCGGCGATCGAGGCCTCGGCCGCCGAGGAGAAGATGAAGCTGGTCAACGAGGTGCTGCCGCGCGGCGAGTACGACAACAGCCTGCTGGCCGATGGCCGGCCCTTGCCGCCGACGCCCGAACTGGGCCTGAGCGAGCCGTCGCTGCTGTACCGCGCCCGCCTGGCCGGCCAGCCGGTGGCGCTGGTGTTCGAGGCGGTGGCGCCGGACGGCTATGCCGGCAAGATCCGCCTGATCGTCGCCGTGCGCGCCAGCGGCGAGGTGGCCGGCGTGCGCGTCGTGCAGCACCGGGAAACGCCCGGCCTCGGCGACTACATCGAGTTGAAGAAGGACAAGAACAAGGCGCGGCCGTGGATCACCCAGTTCGCCGGCCTGGCGCTGGCGCAGGTGGCGGCGGACGAGTGGAAGGTCAGGAAGGACGGCGGCCGCATCGATTACTACGCCGGCGCCACCGTCACCCCGCGCGCCGTCAGCAAGGCCGTGCTGAAGGCGGTCCAATGGGCGACGGCCAACCGCGAGCGCCTGTTCGCCGAAGGAGACAAGCCATGATCAGCCGCGACGAATTGCGCAGCATCGCCAACAACGGCGTCTGGAAACAGAATTCCTCGCTGGTCCAGATTCTCGGCCTGTGCCCGCTGCTGGCGGTGACCACCAATGCCGTCAACGGCATCATGCTGTCGCTGGCCACCATCCTGGTCATGGCGCTTGCCAACGTCGCCGTCGCCGCGCTGCGCAACCTGATTCCGCACGAAATCCGCATCCCGGTCTTCATCCTGATCGTCGCCGCCCTGGTCACCGTCGTCGATCTGCTCTTCAACGCCCAACTGCACGAACTCTACGTCGTGCTCGGCATCTTCATTCCGCTGATCGTCACCAACTGCATCGTGCTCGCCCGCGTCGAGGCCTTCGCCGCCAAGAACCCGCCGCTGCAATCGACTTTCGACGGCATCTTCATGGGCGTCGGCATGCTGTGGACCCTGGCCCTGCTCGGCGGCCTGCGCGAACTGATCGGCGCCGGCACGCTGTTTTCCGGCATCGACATGGTGATCCCCAGCCTGCAGCCGCTGCGGCTGCTGCCGGAAAGCTACCCCGGCTTCCTGCTGGCCCTGCTGCCGCCGGGTGCCTTCATCCTGCTCGGCTGCCTGATCGCCTGGAAGAACTGGATGGATGCCCGCGCCGCCGCCCGCGCCCGCGGCCAGGGCGGCACGCCGGCGGCGGCGCCGGCCGCCACCGCCTGACCTCCGGCCGGACGCCCGCCGCCGTGCACCTCGGAGACATCCGCCAGTTCCTGCGCGACCACGGCGCCCGGCCGGTGCATGAGGAGCGCGTGCTGCGCGCCTGGACCGCCGCCCGGCCGCTCGATGCCGGCCCGCGCCAGAAGCCGGCCGCCGATTTCCTGCCGCTGGCCTTGCGCCAGGCCCTGCCCGCCTTCGCCGAGCGCCTCGCCGGCCTGGCCCGGGTCCGTTCCGAGCATCCCGGCGCCGACGGCTCGGCCCGCCTGCTGGTCGACCTGGCCGACGGCCAGACGGTCGAGAGCGTGCTGCTGCCGCGTGACGGCCTGTGCGTGTCGACCCAGGTCGGCTGCGCGGTCGGCTGCCGCTTCTGCATGACCGGCCGCGACGGCCTGCTGCGCCAGCTGACGAGCGGCGAAATCGTCGCCCAGGTGGTCGCCGCCCGTGCCCGCCGCCCGGTCCGGCGCGTCGTCTTCATGGGCATGGGCGAGCCGGCGCACAATCTCGACAACGTGCTCGCGGCCATCGACCTGCTCGGCACCGCCGGCAACATCGGCCACAAGAACCTGGTCTTTTCCACTGTCGGCGACCGCCGGGTGTTCGAGCGCCTGCCGCGACAAAAGGTCAAGCCGGCGCTGGCGCTGTCGCTGCACACCACCGACCCCGAACTGCGCGCCCATCTGCTGCCCAAGGCCCCGCGCATCGATCCGGCCGAACTGGTCGAACTGGGCGAAGCCTACGCCCGCGCCGTCGGCCACCCGATCCAGTACCAATGGACGCTGCTCGCCGGCGTCAACGACAGCGAGGCCGAGATGGACGCCATCGTCTGCCTGCTGGCCGGCAAGTACGCGATGATGAATTTGATTCCATTCAATCCGGTCGAGGGCGCCGGCTTCGACCGCCCGGCGGCGGAGCGGGCGGCGGCGCTGGCCGCGGGCCTGAATCGCCGCCGCATCCTGACCCGGCTGCGCCAGTCGGCCGGCCAGGACGTCGAGGGCGCCTGCGGCCAGTTGCGCGCCCGACTGGCCGGCACGACGACACTGGTCGCGGCGAAATGAGTGCTCCCGGGCCGGAGCCCGGGTTTCCTCGCCACAGATCAGGGGAGCCTTCGGCACCACGGCCGCTTGCCTCGCTCACCCCGCCAAGCATGGCGGGATTGCGCCTGCCCCGCGGTCAGACCGATGCGTCGGCCGATTGGTCCCGACAGTAACCGAGCGCCAGCAGCCCGGCCAGCTCGGCCGCCGGTACCGGCCGGCCGAACAGGTAGCCCTGGAACTGGTCGCAGCCGTGGCGGTGCAGGTAGTCGCGCTGGCATTCCTTCTCGACGCCTTCGGCGACCACCACCAGGTCGAGCTCGTGGGCCATGGCGATGATCGCCGAGGCGAGCTTGACCGGCTCGCCGCTCTCGTCGATTTCGCAGACGAAGGCGCGGTCGATCTTCAGCACCTGCACCGGGAACTGCTTGAGGTAACTGAGCGAGGAATAGCCGGTGCCGAAATCATCGAGCGCCAGGCTGACGCCCAGCGCCCGCAGCCGCTGGAGTTCAGCGCTGGCATCGCCGACGCCCATCAGCACCGACTCGGTCAGTTCCAGCTTGAGCCGGGCCGGATCCATGCCGGTTTCGGCCAGGATGCCGCGCAGCACGGCGACAAATTCCGGGCGCTCCAGCTGGCGCACCGAGACGTTGACCGAGACCATCGGCAGAGCGAAGCCGCTCTGTTCCCAGCGCCGCACCTGGCGGCAGGTTTCGCGCAAGACCCAGGCGCCGAGCCGCACGATGACGCCCGACTCCTCGGCCAGCGGCACGAAGCGGTTCGGCAGCACCAGCCCGAGTTCCGGACTGTGCCAGCGAAGCAGCGCCTCGGCGCCGACCAGCCGGCCGCTGCCGGCATCGACCTGCGGCTGCAGGTAGACGGCGAACTGGTTCAGGTCGAGCGCCCGCCGCAGGAGGTTTTCGACGCGGATGCGCTCCTGCGCGATGCGCGTCATTTCCGGCGTGTAGAAGTTGAACTGCCCGCGGCCGCTGGCTTTGGCCCGGTACATGGCGGTATCGGCATTGCGCATCAGTTCGACCACGGTCCCCCCGTCGCGCGGGAACAGGCTGATGCCGACCGACGTCGTCAGGAACAGTTCGTGGTCGCCGAGGCGGAAAGGCTGGGCGAAGGCCTCGACGATCTCGGCGGCGACGATGGCCACCTCGTCATCGTTGCGTGCCCGCTCGATCAGGCAGATGAACTCGTCGCCGCCGAGGCGGGCGAGCAGGTCGACCAGCCGCAACTGCTCGGAGAGGCGGGCGGCGACCGAAACCAGCAACTCGTCGCCGACGCCGTGGCCGAGCGAATCGTTGACCTGCTTGAACTGGTCGAGGTCGATGAACAGCACCGCCAGTTGCTGCCGCCCGGCACCGGCCTCGGCCAGACGCTCGCCGAGGCGTTCGATGAAGCAGCGGCGGTTGGCCAGGCCGGTCAGCGGGTCGTGGTAGGCCAGGTAATTGAGCTTGCTCTCGGCGTGGCGGCGCTCGGCGATTTCCGCCTGCAATTGCAGATTGGTCCGCTTCAGCTCCTCGGTGCGCGCCTCGACCTGCAGTTCGAGGGTATCGCGCGCCGCCTTGAGGCGCCCTTCCTGCTCGGTCAGGATGCGCTGGGCGCGCCGCACGACCAGATACTGCATGAAGAACAGCATGGCGAAGATGGCGAAGACGGCGACCGTGACCCACCACTGGCTGCGCTGCAACTGCTGCATGAACGGCGTCACGTCCTGGTACAGCTCCAGCGCGCCGTCGGCGCCGCCGTGCCGGCCGACGGCCGGTACATAGCTGGCCAGAACCTGCAGCACGGTCTGCTCGCCGCCGAAAGTGACGACATGGGCATGTGGCTTCAGCTCGCTGCTGACGCCGCCGGCCAGCGCCGCGCGGAAATTCGGACTGCTCAGGCGGGTTTCGCCGATCTGCGCCGGATCGGTGGCGAATACGGCGACGCCGAGGCGGTTGTAGAGACGCACCTGAACCACCGCCGTGTTGTGCGTCAGGATGGCCAGCTGCTCGCGCAACGCGGCCACCTCGGCCGACTGGCGCAGGAATTCGCCATCGCGGCCGAGCGAGGCGACCAGCAACTGCTCCACAGGCTGGCGCAAGGTTTCCGACAACTGCCGCGCCATGGCGACGTTGCGGCTTTCGGCCAGGCTGCTGATCTGCTGCTGCGCCAGCAGCCGGTACAGCGGCCCCAGCGCACCGGCGGCCAGAACGATCAAAATGAAGCTGACCGTCGAGAAATAGCGGGAAAGGTTAAACATAGGGTCGCGGCCAGCTTAGTCCAACTCGCGCAACCGCGCCACCGCCTCCTCGACCCGACGCACGGCGATCACGTCCATGCCGGGAATGGCCTGCTTCGGCCGGTTGGCCTCGGGAATCAATGCCTGCGTGAAACCGAGTTTGGCTGCCTCGCGCAGCCGCTCCTGGCCGCGCGGCGCCGGACGGATCTCGCCGGCCAGGCCGACCTCGCCGAAAACCACCAGCTTGGCCGGCAGCGCCCGGTTTTTCAGCGACGAGGCGATGGCGATCAACACCGCCAGATCGGCCGCCGGCTCGGCGATCTTGACGCCGCCGACGGCATTGACGAAAACGTCCTGGTCGAAACAGCCGATGCCGGCGTGACGGTGCAGCACCGCCAGCAGCATGGCCAGGCGCTGCGCTTCCAGCCCGACGGTCAGCCGCCGCGGATTGCCGTGGGCGCCGTCGACCAGCGCCTGGATCTCGACCAGCAGCGGCCGCGTCCCCTCCTGCGTCACCATCACGCAGGAGCCGGGCACTTCCTGGCCGTGCTGCGACAAAAACAGCGCCGACGGATTGCTGACCCCTTTCAAGCCGGTCTCCGTCATGGCGAAGACGCCCAGTTCGTTGACCGCGCCGAAGCGGTTCTTGACCGCCCGCACCAGACGGAAACTCGAATGCGTGTCGCCCTCGAAGTAGAGCACGGTATCGACGATGTGTTCGAGCACGCGCGGCCCGGCCAGCGCGCCTTCCTTGGTCACGTGGCCGACCAGCACGATGGTGACGCCGGTCTGCTTGGCCAGCCGGGTCAGCTGCGCCGAGCACTCGCGCACTTGGGCGACCGAACCGGGGGCGCTGGAAAGCTCATCCGACCACAGCGTCTGGATCGAGTCGATGACCGCCACCTCGGGCCGCTCGGCCTGCAGGGCAGCGAGGATGCGTTCGAGATTGATCTCGGCCAGCAGCGGCAGTTGCCGGGTGTCGAGCCCGAGCCGGCGGGCGCGCAGCGCGACCTGCTCGCCGGACTCCTCGCCGCTGACGTAGAGCACCTTGTGCCGGCTCGACAGCGCCGCCAGCGCCTGCAGCAGCAAGGTGCTCTTGCCGATGCCGGGATCGCCGCCGATCAGCACCACGCCGCCGGCGACCAGGCCGCCGCCGAGCGCCCGGTCGAACTCGCCGATGCCGGTGGCGACGCGATCGACTTCGCGCGCCTCGATGTCGGCCAGTGTCTGCAGCTTCGTGGCCGGCGCCAGCGACTCGAAGCGGTGGCCGGAAGATTTCTCGGCAACGCTTTCGACCAGGGTATTCCATTCGCCGCAACCGGGACACTGGCCCTGCCACTTGGGACTGCTGGCACCGCATTCGCTGCAGCTATAGATCGACTTGACCTTGGCCATCAGCGCTCCTCGACGACGACCGGCACGCGCGGCGCCACGGCGCAGAACAATTCGTAGGCGATGGTGCCGGCCGCCGCTGCCACCTCGTCAGCCGCCACCGTGCCGCCCTCGCCTGCGCCCCACAGCGTCACCGGCGCGCCGGGACCGGCCGCCGGCATATCGGTGAGGTCGCAGGCCAGCATGTCCATCGATACGCGGCCGACGGTGCCGCTGCGCCGGCCGGCCACGGCCAGCGGCGTGCCGCTCGGGGCATGGCGCGGGTAGCCGTCGGCATAGCCGCAGGCGACGATGCCGATGCGCATCGGCCGCGCTGCGGTGAAGGTGCCGCCATAGCCGACGCGCTCGCCGGCAGCGATCTCCTGCACGGCGATGATGCGGCTTTCGAGCGTCATCACCGGGCGCAGGCCGAATTCCGCAGCGCTTTGGTCGGCGAAGGGACTGGCGCCGTAAAGCATGATGCCCGGCCGCACCCAGTCGCCATGCGCCTGCGGATGGCGCAGGATGGCCGCCGAATTGGCCAGGCTGAGCGGCCCTCGCCAGTCACCGGCCAGGACGCGGAAACGTTCGAGTTGCCAGGCGATGCCACGCTCGCCGTCGGCTTCGGCGAAATGCGTCATTAGCGTGACTTCGGCCTGCGGCAGGCGGCGCAGCAGTTCCAGCGCCCGCGGCAGCGTCGCCGCGGTGAAGCCGAGCCGGTTCATGCCGGTATTGAGTTTCAGGCACAAGGCCAGCGGCTGCCCGGGACGGCTGCCGGCGATCAGCCATTCGAGCTGCTCGGCGTGATGGACCACCGTGGTCAGCCGGTGCTCGACCACCGCAGCCACGTCGGCGGCGGCAAAAATGCCTTCGAGCAACAGAAGCGGCTGGGTCACGCCGGCCGCGCGCAGAGCCACGGCGTTCTCGCATTCGAGCAGGGCGAAGCCGTCGGCCTCGCCACGCAGGGCTTCGACGGCACGCCCCTGGCCGTGACCGTAGGCATTGGCCTTGACCACCGCCCAGGCCCGCGTTCCCGGCGCCCGCTGCTTGGCCAGACGGTAGTTGGCGCGGATAGCCGCCGGCGAGATATGAACCCGGATCGGGCGGGAAACCGTCATGCGGCGAATTCCTTCAGTTTACCGGCGGCGAATTCGACGAAGGTCGCCGCCAGGCGCGATTGAAAACGGTCCTGCGGATAGATCAGGTACAGGTTGTACCTGAGCGGCGGCTGCAGGGCGATAGCGACCAGTTCGCCGAGGCGCAGTTCCTTGTCCGCCGCTGCCCGCGGCACGATGGCGAAGCCGAGTCCGGTCGCGACCACACCTTTCAGCGCTTCCGGGCTGCCCAACTCCATCTGCGTCTTCAGCAGGCGCGGCTCGACCTTGTGGGCACCGAAATAGGCCTCGACGATGGCTCGCGTACCCGAACCCGGCTCGCGCGAAATGAATTCGTAATCGGCCAGGAGCTTCGGCGTCGCCGACGCCAGCCCGGCCAGCGGATAATCCGGCGCGCAGATGACGACCAGCTCGTCCTCGCGACACCCCCGGCAAGCCAAGCCGGAAAGCTTGGCCGGCGTACCGATCACCCCGACGTCGAGCGTATGTTCGGCAACCCGGTTCTCGATGCTTTCCGAATTGGCGACGCTCAAGCGGGCGCGAACCTGCGGATAGAGCGCGTTGAACTCACCAAGCACACGCGGCAGCATGAATTCGGCGATCGAAGTGCTGGCGCCGACCAGAAGCGGCCCGCGCATTTCTCCAGTCATCTCGCCGAGGCGGGTTTCCAGTTCGTCCGACAGCGCCAGGATACGCCCGGCGTAGGACAGCATCAGCTCGCCAGCCGGCGTCAGCGAAATGCCGCCGTGCCGGCGCTCGAACAGGCGCGTGCCGTACTGCGCTTCCAGTTGCTTGATCTGGAAGGTCACGGCCGGCTGCGTCATGAATAGCGCATCGGCCGCGCGGGTGAAGCTCAGGTGTTTGGCAACGGCATGAAAGACCTGCAAGCGCCGGTCAGCCATGGTGTTTCTCCTTGTGTGTGCGGGCGCTATTCAATCACATTCCGCCGCCTCATGCCGGCGACCGGACCAGATTTCACCGATCGACCCGAGGTTGGCCGGCGTCTTGACGATGACATCGACCCAAATCGAGTGTCCCGCCGCCAACGGCCAATCGCAGGGAGAACCTCCGAACCGGGTATCTGGTCGCCGGAAAAAAGCATATTTCGCCCCCAGCGACAAGCCTTGCGGCCCGCGCAAAGCATGGTATAACCCTCGACCAAAGTAATAACGAGACAAAGCCTTCCGGTGCCATTCGGCTTCTACATCATCATGGCCGCGCAATTTTTTTCCGCGCTGGCCGACAACGCCCTGCTCATCGCCGCCATTGCCGCCCTGCGCGAAATGCATGCGCCGACGGAGTACGAGCCGCTGCTGAAGACTTTCTTTACCGTTTCCTACGTCGTCCTTGCCGCCTTCGTCGGCGCCTTCGCCGATTCGATGCCCAAGGGACGGGTGATGCTGATCAGCAACACGATCAAGATCGTCGGCTGCTCGATGATGTTCTTCGGTGCCCACCCGCTGCTCGCCTACGCCGTCGTCGGCCTCGGGGCCGCCGCCTACTCGCCGGCCAAGTACGGCATCCTCACCGAATACCTGCCGCACCGCCTGCTGGTCGTCGCCAACGGCTGGATCGAGGGCCTCACCGTCGGCGCCATCATCCTCGGCGTGGTCATCGGCGGCACGCTGATCCAGCCGGCCGTGGCCCAGCATCTGCTGGCCCTCGACCTGCCGCTGATCGACACCGGCATCGACACCGTCGGCGAAATGGCGGTCGCCATCGTCGCCCTGCTCTACCTGCTGGCCGCCGCCTTCAACCTCTACGTGCCCGACACCGGCGTCGACCACAAGCCGCTGAAAAAGAACCCGATCTACCTGGTCCACGAATTCAATCATTGCCTGACGCTGCTCTGGCGCGACCGCCTGGGCCAGATTTCGCTGGCCGTGACGACGCTGTTCTGGGGGGCCGGCGCGACGCTGCAGTTCCTCGTCATCAAATGGGCGGAAGTGGCGCTCAACCTCAACCTCTCGCAATCGTCGATGCTCCAGGGCGTGGTCGCCTTCGGCGTCGCCGCCGGCGCGGTGATCGCCGCCCGCTTCGTGACGCTGCGCAAATCGGTCCAGGTCATTCCGCTGGGCATCGCCATGGGCATCATCGTGCTGCTGATGAACTTCGTGCACCACCTGTGGCTGGCCGTGCCGCTGCTGATCCTGATCGGCGCCCTGTCCGGCTTCTTCGTCGTGCCGATGAACGCCCTGCTGCAGCACCGCGGCCACATCCTGATGGGCGCCGGCCACTCGATCGCCGTGCAGAACTTCAACGAAAACCTGTCGATCCTGGTCATGACCGGGCTGTACTACCTGATGATCCGGATGGACCTGTCGATCTACGCGATCCTGACCCTGTTCGGCCTGTGCGTCAGCGGCCTGATGTACCTGATCCGCGCCCGCCACCTGCAAAACCAGCGCGAACAGGACGACACCCAGTACCTCGACGACTCGCCGCACCACTAGGTGTGTAAACCCACCAGGTTGTTCAGTGCGGTGATTCGGGAGATTGGCGGCTGATATTGAAGGCTGGCATGAGGTCTGTGCCAGTTGTAGTGATGCAGCCAGAGTGGCAGATGCTGAGCACGCTGGGTGGAGGAGTC
>JAVBRT010000036.1:0-20316 GCA_031547725.1 Azonexus sp.
GAACTGGAAAGCAAGGTCCGGAGCGCGATGATGAAATTGCAGAACCGCCCCGAACGGGTAAAAACCTATTTCAGGCACCCGAAAATCCAATATGCCGCATGATATTCACCAGAATGAACCTATTGGATTGCCGGGTTAATATTTTGAAAACCAAAATAATCAAAAATATTTTATTTGCAGCTGCGGGTGTCAAATTTGTTTCTGTTGATATTTGCCACTTTTATTTATGCATTTTTTATTCCAGTTTGCGTGTTGGTTTGAGAATCTATCGGTTAGAGTATTCAGGCTAATAATTAATCAATGGAGGAAATTGTGTTGTTTGGTAATTTTCGCGATTGGTCTATTTCTGCAAAATTAAATGCTATTCAAGCGGCGACAATTCTTTGTCTTTTCGCCGTGGCGATTGCCGCGTTGAGTACTTGGCTCAGTTCTGTTTTTGAGGGGCAGGGTATCGAGGAACTGAAACAGACCAACCGGCAGGCCGTCGATATGGTCGAAACCGTTCGCGTGTCGCTGGAAAAGGCGGCCGAGCGGCTGGGGCGAACATTGCAGGCGGACCTCAGCGGGGAGTTCGCGTTGCGTGCCGACGAAACGGTCGAGGTCGGCGGTGCCAAGACCCCGGTGCTGAGCCTGGGGGGCAGGGCGCTTAACGGCAATGTGGCGCCTTTGGATCAGTTCACGGCAAATACCACGGCCGTCGGTACCGTCCTTGTCCGCCAGGGGGAGGATTTCGTGCGCATCGCCACTTCGCTGAAGAAGGAAGACGGCGCGCGCGCCATGGGGTTGCCGCTGGGTGCCCAGCATCCGGCACGCGAACTGCTGTTGGCCGGGAAAATCTATACCGGCAAGGCGCACCTGTTCGGTCGCGACTACATGACCCATTACCGGCCGATACTCAGCGCCTCGGGCCAGGTGATCGGCGCTCTTTTCGTCGGGCTCGATTTCAGCGAGCAGTTGGCTGAAATGAAAAAGAAGCTGCTGGGTATCAAGCTCTTCGAGACAGGTTATATTTTTGGCGTCGATGCGGCTGCCAACAAAGGCGAGCTGGTTGTGCACCCGACGAGCGAGGGCAAGAACCTGTGGGATTCCAAGGACAGCAACAATGTCCATTACATCCGCGAAATGGTGGAAAAGAAGGAAGGGGTGCTCTACTACCTTTTCCCCAAGCCGCGCGAAGCAGCCGAAAGCCGGAAGATCGCCGTGTTCATGTCGGTACCGGCATGGAACTGGGTCATCGCATCAAGCATCTATACCGACGAGTTCAGGGTCCATGCCGATGCCGTGCGCAATCGTCTGATCCTCGGAGCGGTGGTGCTGTGCGTTCTGCTGTGCACCATGATCTTTTTCTCCTCGCGCCGCTGGGTGACGCAACCCTTGCTTGAGGCAGTCAAGGCGATGCGGCGTATCGCATCCGGCGATCTGACGGTGATGGTTGAGCAGCGCAGCAAGGACGAGGTCGGGCAACTGCTGGAAGCGACCAACAAGATGGCCGGGGATATGCGGGCGACGCTGAGCGATATCCAGTCCGCTTCCTTCCGCTTGGCCGAGAGCGCTGGGCACCTGTCGGGTTCGGCCATGCAGGTGGCGACCCAGTCGGGGTGGCAGAGCGATGCCGCCTCGGCAATGGCGGCCAGCGTCGAGGAAATCAACGCCAATATCGTCAATGTGGCCGAGAACGCCAATAGTGCGAACGGCATTTCCGTCGAGTCCGGGCGGGTCTCCAGCGAAGGCGCGGAGGTGATTGGACAGGCCGTCGCCAGCATGACCCGCATTGCCGAGACGGTGCGCGCCGCCTCGGCGGCGGTGACGACGCTGGGCCAGGAATCGAAGGCGATCTCGGCGATTGTCAGCGTGATCCGGGAAATCGCCGAGCAGACCAATTTGCTGGCGCTCAACGCGGCCATCGAAGCGGCGCGCGCCGGCGAACAGGGACGCGGTTTTGCCGTGGTGGCCGACGAGATCCGCAAGCTTGCCGAGCGCACCTCGGCGTCGACCCAGGAAATCGGCACGCTGATCAGCCGGATACTGGCCGGTACCGAAGGGGCGGTGACCAGCATGAACAGCGGTGTTCGCCAGGTCGAGGAAGGCATGGTATTCGCCGAGAATGCCGGCACCAGCATCGCCAACATCCGCGAAAGCGCCGGTCAGGTGAATGTCGCCGTGATGAGCATTTCGGAAGCGCTCGACGAACAGACGGCGGCGATTTCCGAGATCGCCCGGAACGTCGAGAAAATTGCCAGCATGGCCGACGACAGCAATATGATGGCGAGGAAATCGGCGGAATATGCCGCAGCTCTGGAAAAGCTCGCCGAAAACCTGCGCACGCGGGTCGCTGGATTCACGATCTGAGTACGCGGCAACTGCGCCGGGCCGTTAGCGATTGACTGAATCGGATCATTCGCCGGGCATCCCGGCGAATGATCCGCGACCGCGGGGCGAGCGGGAGTCCTGTTATCCGGAGGGGGCTGGTGATTCCGGCGCCGGAACCGCTCCGGATTCGTAGCGAGACGGCCCGGGTTTGAGCCAAGGCGCCTGTCCGCTTGTGGCGTCGCGCTCCGCTCAGTGCTCGCGGCCGTCGACGCGCGGCTGCAACAGCAGCGGGATGGTCCGCCAGGCGAGAATGCCGTAGGCCAGCGCCCAACTGCAGGCGGACAGATGGATCCAGCCCAGGTAGGCGGCCGGGAACAGTTGCGGCAGGCCGATGCGGAACAACAGCGTCGCCAGCATGAGGTACAGCACCGCGCGGTCGATGCCGTCGAACACTACCTTGCGTCCGGTGTGGCCCTTGGAGATGCGGATGATCATGGCCGGGATGACGCAGCCCATGGCCCCGACGGTGAACAGGTGCACCGACAGCGAGCCGATCCAGACGAGGTTGGCGAGATGGCCGCAGGCATCCACCAGCAATTGCAGCACGATGGCCAGGTAGCCGATGTACATGATGCCGATGTCGATGCGGCGCAGGGCCAGCTGCGGTTTCCAGAAACAGAAGCGGATGCCGAGCAGCACTGCTAAAGCCAGCGCGATGGCGGCGGCGAGCGGCCGCGGCAGCAGGAATTCGAAGACCAGCGCCAGGCCGAGCAGCTTGATGACCATGTCGAGCTTGGGCTGGCGCAGGATTTCCGCCTGGAAGGCGGCTTTCATGAATTGCGTCAGCGTACGTTCGAGCATGACCAGGAAAGCCAGGCGGAACAGGCCGATGGCCATCGTGTAGCCGGCGCTGAAGTCGCCGCCGGCGAGCATCAGGTATTTGGCGACGATGAAGGCCGGCAGCATGACCAGAAAGAAGGCGTTGTCGCGGTAGCTGTCGCGCTCGCGGTGGCGGACCAGCGTCCACAGCAGCATGGCGACGATGCTGCCGAGAAACAGGTTGTTGGCCAGCCAGAACAGCGGTTGCGGCCAGTGGCCGCCGAAACTCATGGCGATACGCTCGACGGTCCACGCTCCGGCCAGCAGCATCAGGGCCGGGCCGTGGTAGCCGCGGATGCTGACCCAGTTCTTGGTCGAGGTCAGCAGGAAGCCGCCGAGCACCGCCCAGCCGAAGCCGAAGAACATTTCGTGGGCATGCCACTGGATTGGGCTGAACGGAATGTCCGGCGCCGCCAGCTGGCCGCCGAAAATCAGTGCCCAGAGGGGGGGCAGGATGAGCGCGGCGAGACAGGCCAGCGCGAAGAAGGGGCGGAAGCCGACCAGCCAGAAAGGGTGCGAGGCCAGGCGCATGGGCGAACCTTTATTATGTGGATTGTTGATCGAAAGCGGAGTTTAGCGACACCGGGTCCGGGAAAACTTGATTTATCCCGGTACCGGCAAGCATCCGGGCGGACATTGGCGTAAAATCACGGGCTTGGTCCGATCGTGAGGGTGAGCGCGAGCGGGCCGGTTTCCTTAAGGACAGAGATGAAGCGTGTGGATGATTTCCGCTTGCGCCTTGGCAAGCACGAACTCGTGCCGATCATGATCGGCGGCATGGGGGTTGATATTTCGACGGCCGATCTGGCGCTGGAAGCGGCCCGCCTCGGCGGCGTCGGCCACATCTCGGATGCCATGATCAACACCGTTTCCGACCGTCGCTACGAAACCAAGCACGTCAAGGAAAAACTGGCCCTTTACAAGTACAACGTGCTCAACGAGGACAAATCCTCGGTCAAGTTCGATCTCGGCCGCCTCGCAGAGGCGACCCGCCTGCACGTCGAGGCGACCATGCAGCGCAAGCGTGGCGATGGCCTGGTGCTGATCAACTGCATGGAAAAGTTGACCATGAACGCCCCGCGCGAGACGCTCAAGGTCCGCATGTCGGCGGCGCTCGACGCCGGCATCGACGGCATCACGCTGGCGGCCGGCCTGCATCTCGGCTCCTTCGGCCTGATCGAGGATCACCCGCGCTTCCGCGATGCCAAGCTGGGCATCATCGTCTCCTCGGTGCGCGCCCTGCAGCTGTTTTTGAAGAAGAGCGCCCGCACCAACCGCCTGCCCGACTACGTCGTCGTCGAAGGTCCGCTGGCCGGCGGCCACCTCGGCTTCGGCATGGACTGGGCGCAGTACGACCTGGCCACCATCGTCGCCGAAGTGCTGCAATACCTGAGGGACGAGCAGCTCGACATTCCGGTGATCCCGGCCGGCGGTATCTTCACCGGCACCGACGCGGCGCAGTTCCTCGCCGGCGGCGCCGCCGCCGTGCAGGTTGCCACCCGCTTCACGGTCGCCGAGGAATGCGGCCTGCCGGCCGCGGCCAAGCAGGAGTACTTCAAGGCCAACGAGGACGATATCGAGGTCAACCAGATTTCGCCGACCGGCTATCCGATGCGCATGATCAAGTCCAGCCCCGGCATCGGCGACGGCATCCGCCCCAACTGCGAGGCCTACGGCTACCTGCTCGACGCCGCCGGCAAGTGCGCCTACATCACTTCCTACAACCGCGAAGTCGCCGCCCATCCGGGCGCCCGCAAGGTCAAGGTGTGGGACAAGACCTGCCTGTGCACGCACATGCGCAATTTCGAGATCTGGACCTGCGGCCAGCTGACCTGGCGCCTGAAGGACACCACCCACCGCCTGCCCGACGGCAGCTACCAGTTGCTGTCGGCCGAGCATATCTTCAAGGATTACCAGTTCAGCACCGACCAGCAGGTGGCGCTGCCGGAGAAACTGATTCCCTGATCCGATCCTGTCACGCCGAAAACCCGACGCCTGTCGGGTTTTTTCCGAGCGCCCCATGGCTTACCTTTTCCTCCCGAATCTTGCCGCTTGTCTGCGGCCGCTTGTCCGGCAGTTCCTGTCGGTGGCCGTCGCCGCTGCGGCGCTGTCCGTGCCGGTGTACGGCGAGCAGAGCGATTTCACCATCGGCGGCTTCGGGACCGTGGGCGCGGCGCGTACCAGCAGCAACGAGGTCGAGTTCGTGCGCGATCTGTCGCAGCCGCGCGGCGCGCGCAAGGCATGGAACGGAAATGTGGACAGCGTCTTCGGCCTGCAGGCCAACTGGCGGATCAATTCCGAAGTCGAAGCGGTGGTGCAGGGGGTCAGCCGCTATCGCTACGACCGCACGTACAACCCGGAAATCGCCTGGGCCTATGTCAAGTACGATCCGAACCCGGCGCTCAGTATGCGTTTCGGGCGTCTCGGCACGGAATTCTTCATGCTTGCCGACTCCCGTCTGGTCGGCTATTCCTACCTGACGGTACGGCCGCCCGGCGATTATTTCTGGTTCCTGCCGTTCTCCAGCATCAACGGCGCCGATGCGGCGCTGACCGTGCCGCTGGCCGACAACACGCTGCGCGGCAAGGTCTATTACGGCATTGCCGGCGGCAAGATTCCGCTTGCCGAGGAGCAGTGGAATATCGGCGGCTCGCCGATGATGGGCGCCTATCTCGAATACCAGTCCGGACCCTGGCTGCTGCGCGGCAGCTACGCCACCATCCGCTTCAACAGCAACCTGCCGATCGCCCAGAATTTCTACGCCCTGGTGCCGTATGTCCTGACGGCCGAACAGGCGCGCACCTCGCTCGATTACCTCAAGGTCAACGGCACGCGCAGCCACTACTACTCGCTGGGGGCGGTGTACGACAGCGGTCCGTGGCAGTTCCAGCTGATGCTCAATGCCATCGACCAAGGCAGCCGGGCTTTCGCCGATTCGTATGCCGGCTACGTGCTGGCCGGCTACCGCATCGGTTCGGTGACGCCCTACATCGGCTACTCGCGGATCCACAGCAAGACTTTCTCCGCGACCACGCTGCCCGGCGTCGCCGCGGTCCAGGCCGATTCCCGTTCGCGCCAGGGGACGGCGATCATTGGCGCGCGCTGGGACGTGGCCCGCAACGTTGCCTTGAAAATGCAGTGGGACGCCATCCGCGGCGATGCCGACTCGATTTTCCCGTATCGGCGCGAGGAGCCGGGCTGGGATGGCCGACTGGACGTCTTCTCGCTGAGCATGGATTTCATTTTCTGAAGCCATGAGGCGCCTGCCGATTTCTTCCCTCGTCGCGTTGTTGCTGTTCGTCGCGCCGCCGGCCCAGGCTTCGGCTACCGGCAGCCTGGCGGTGGTGGTCAATGCCCGTTGCGGCATCGCGGTGCTGACCCGCAACGAAGTCATCAACATCTTCTTCGGTCGCTATCGCCAGTTCTTCAACGGCCGCGAGGCGCAGCCGGTCGATCTGGACGACAGCCATCCGGCGCGCAGCCAGTTTTATCGCCGCCTGGTCGGCAAGGATCTGTCCGAGATCAACGCCTACTGGTCGCGGCAGATTTTCGCCGGGCAAGCCAAGGCGCTGCCCAGGGCGGCCACGTTCGAGGAGGTGGCCAAGTGGGTGGCCGCCAATCCGTGCGGCATCGGTTTCGTCGAGCAGGCCAAGGTCGATGCCCGTTTCAACATCGTCTATGAACTGGCGCCCTGAGCGTCACGTGGCATGTTTGCCAACATCGAACTGATCGGCCTGTTGATCATTTTCGCGGTCATCGCGATCATCGTCATCAAAGCAAAATAAGCGGCGAACAGGCTGTCTTTTTTCAGCAACTTGGCCACAATGGGACTCCTATTCAAAATAACGGAGACAAACCATGCCAAGAAGAATGATCGGCGAGGTGATTGCCGGCCGCAGCCTGGTGACCGCCGGCCAGGACATGACGGTGCGCTCGGCGGCGCGGCTGATGGCCGACAAGCGCGTCGGCGCGTTACTGGTACTCGACGGCGGAAAAATCGCCGGCATCTTTACCGAGCGCGACGCCCTGAACAAGATACTGGCCGCCGGCCTCGATCCCGACAGCACGCCATTGGCCTCGGTGATGGTCAAGAATCCGCAGACCATCAGCGCCGATAAACCACTGGCCTACGCGCTGTACATGATGGCCGAAGGCGGTTTCCGCCACGTGCCGGTGGTCGATGCCGGCGGCGCGCCGGTCGGCATGGTATCGGCGCGCGATGCGCTGGGCCAGGATCTGGTCGAATTCGAGCGCGAACTGAAGCAGCTCGAACAACTGGAAACCTCGATCGGCTACTGATCCGTCGGCCAGCCGAAGCGCGCCAGTAGCGCGGCGAATTCGCCCGTTACTGGTGCTTTTACTTGCAGCCGGGTGCCGCTGAGCGGGTGCGTGAAAGCCAGTTCGCTGCAGGCCAGCAGTAGCCGGCGGCACGCCAGTTGTGCGGCGAAATAGCGGTTGTGCCGGCCCTTGCCGTAAGTCGCATCGCCGATGATCGGGTGGGCGATGTGTTTCAGGTGGCGGCGCAACTGGTGGCGGCGGCCGGTGACCGGCTCCAGTTCGAGCAGCGCGTAGCGGCTGCTCGGGTAGCGGTCGACGGCGACCGGCAACTCGATGGCGGCCAGGCGGCGGTAACGGGTCAGCGCCGGCTGGGCGGCCTCGCTGCAGCGCTCGCCGGCGAATTCGTAATCGTCGCGCTGGCGCGACAGCGGGTGGTCGATGCTGCCGGCCAGCGGCGGGTGGCCGCGAACGACGGCGAGGTAGCGCTTGCCGACCGAGCCGGCCTCGAACTGCCGGCCGAGGGCGCCGGCGATTTCCGGACTCAGCCCGAACAGCAGGGCGCCCGAGGTGCCGCGGTCGAGCCGGTGCGCCGGCCAGACGCGCCGGCCGATCTGGTCGCGCAGAATCTGGATGGCGAAGCGCGTTTCGTGGCGATCGATTGCCGAGCGATGGACGAGCAGATTGGGCGGCTTGTCGATGACGACGAGGTGCTCGTCGCGCCAGAGGATGGACAGTTCCTCAGCCAAAGAAGCGGCTCTGGGCCTCGCCGGCGATTTCCATGCCGGTGACGTGGGCGCGTTCGAGCAATTCCCAGTAATAGCGGTAGGAGGCCCGGTCGTGCAGCTTGCCGTCGTGCTGGATCGGTCCCCAGTCCTTGTCCTGGGCAGCCGTCAAGATTTCGCTCGCGGCCCGGACTTCGGAGAAATCGGGGCGCATGGCTTCGACGATGGGCACGATCTGGTTCGGGTGGATGCTCCACATGCGCAGGAAGCCGAATTCCCGACGGGCGCGCAGCGCATCGTTGCGAATATATTCGACGTCCTTCAATTCGGTCGTCACGTTGTGCGCCGGCACCACGCCGCAGGCCAGTGCGGCGGCGCTGATCTCGCACTTGGCGCGGGCGACCAGCGGGTGGTCGAATTGGCCGGGGCTTTTCATCGCGCTGCCGGGAATGGCGCCGTGGTGGCCGGAGACGAAATCCATCAAGCCGAAATCGAGCGACTCGACGCCGGGCAGGGCGGCAATCTGCCACACCTCGCGCAGGGCGCCGTGCGTCTCGATCAGCACATGCACCGGGATTGCGCGGTCGAGGCCGCAGCGCCGTTCGATCTGGCGCAGGGCGTCGATCTGTGTTTGCACGTCGGCGGCACCGCAGGGCTTGGGCAGGGTGATGAAAGGCAGGCGGCTGCCGGCGCGGCCGACGAGGATTTCCATGTCCTGCCGCCAGTGGGCATGGGTCACGTCATGGACGCGGGCGCCGACGCGATTGAAACGGTTGTCGTCCGACAGGATCACGCCGGCCGCCATCTCGGCGTGCTCGCGCTCGGCGCCGGCATGGGCGCCGTCCTCGCAGTCGCAGGTGATGTCGAAGATCGGCCCGAGTTCCTGCTGCAGCAGCAGCGCCTTCTTCATCAGCTTTTCCGAGCCGGCGTAATGGTCGACGGCGGGCAGGATGGGGAAGGGGCGTTCACCGGCGAAAAGGACGTCTCTGGGATGGCGCATGGCGTTCGGACAGGGGAAATAAAAAGGCCGCGGTATTTTACCGCGGCCTTCCGGTGCAGCTAAGCGACTTGCCGGATTACAGCATGTCCTTGACGGCGTCGGCTTCGTCGGTCAGTTCCTTGAGCGTCAGGTTGATCTTTTCCTGGCTGTAGGCGTCGATTTCCAGACCCTGGATGATCTTGTAGGAACCGCCCTTGCATTCGCACGGGAAGCCGAACACGATGCCCTTCGGGATGCCATAGGAGCCGTCGGACGGCACGCCCATGGTGACCCATTCGTCGGAGCCCAGGACCCAGTCGCGGACATGGTCGATGGCGGCGTTGGCGGCCGAGGCGGCGGACGACAGGCCGCGCGCTTCGATGATGGCGGCGCCGCGCTTGCCGACGGTCGGCAGGAACACGTCGTTGTTCCAGACGGCGTCGTTGATCAGGGCCTTGACGCTGTCGCCATTGGAGGTGGTGTAGCGGTAGTCGGCGTACATCGTCGGCGAGTGGTTGCCCCAGACGACCAGCTTCTTCAGGGAAGACACGGGGCGGCCCGACTTGGCGGCCAGTTGCGACAGGGCGCGGTTGTGGTCGAGGCGCAGCATGCCGTGGTAGTTGGCCGGGTTGGTACGGCCGACCTTCCTGGCCGCGGCGGCGGCGATGTAGGCGTTGGTGTTGCAGGGATTGCCGACGACCAGGACCTTGACGTTTTCCTTGGCGTTCTCGGCGATGGCCTTGCCCTGGACGGTGAAGATGGCGCCGTTGGCGGTCAGCAGGTCGGCACGCTCCATGCCCTTGGTGCGGGGGCGGGCACCGACCAGCAGGCAGACGTCGGCATCCTTGAAAGCGACGTTCGGATCGTCGGTGGCGACCATGCCGGCCAGCAACGGGAAGGCGCAGTCTTCCAACTCCATCATGACGCCCTTCACGGCCTGCTGGGCTTGCGGCAGGTCGAGCAACTGGAGGATCACCGGCTGGTCTTTGCCGAGCATTTCGCCGGAGGCGATGCGGAACAGCAGGCTATAACCGATCTGGCCGGCGGCGCCGGTCACGGCAACGCGCATGGGGGCTTTGGACATATGTCGCTCCTGAATGAAACAGCGTGATAGAGATTGTATGGCTCGGTTGCCGACGGGAACTGCACCTGGCGTCAGTAGGCACGAGAACTCAGGATGTTAGAAGTTCGGGCAGGGGCTGTCAATTAAGTCTTGTATAAGACAACTTTTCGTGGACGCTGGCCGGGAAATGTGCTGAAATTTCGGCCCATGACCCAAGAAGCCCCCCGTTCTGCGGCGCGCGCGCATTCGCCGACGTTCAGTCCGCTCTATCGCCAGATCAAGGATTTTCTCATCCGCAGCCTGGAGGAGGGGGAGTGGGGGCCGGGCGACGCGATTCCCAGCGAGGGGGAGCTGGCGGTCCGCTTCAACGTCAGCCAGGGCACGGTGCGCAAGGCCATCGACGAGATGGCGGCGGAGAACATGCTGATTCGCCGTCAGGGCAAGGGAACCTTCGTCGCCACCCATGACGATCCACGCTCTTTCTACCGTTTCCTGCGTCTGGTGCCGGATGACGGCAAGGTCGCCCAGGGGGTCAGCGACCCCATTTCCTGCGAAACGGTGGCGGCTTCCGCCGAGGTGGCCGCGGCGCTCGGCCTGGCGGTCGGCGATGCCTTGATCCGCGTCCGGCGCGTGTTGCGCTTTGCCGACCGGCCGGTGGTGTTCGACCAGATTTATCTGGTCGCCGAATCTTTTGCCGGCTTGACGCTCGAGGCCTTGCGCGGCGGCGAGCGTTCCCTGTACAGCCTGTTCGAGAGCGATTACGGCGTGCGCATGATTCGTGCCGAGGAGCGCTTGCGGGCGGTGGCGGCCGATGCCGAGAGCGCGGCCCGGCTCGGTGTCGTCGTTGGCGAGCCGTTGTTGCGCGTCGAGCGGACGGCTTATACCTATGGCAATAAACCGGTCGAGTGGCGTCTCGGTTTGTACTGCACGCACCACCATCATTACCGTAACGAACTAGGTTGAAAGATGAGGGCGCGAATCCTCGAATATAGCCGCCAGAGGCCGTGGTGGCGCCGAATTGAATGTATAATTACCGCTCTTTTTAAGCACAAGCGGCTAGCCGCAAATTAACGCGAGGGATGACGTTCATGGCAGAAATGACCATCAAGAAGCGTCCAAAAAACTTGGACTTGACCACCATCAGGTTGCCGTTGCCGGCCAAGGTTTCGATTCTGCATCGTGTCAGCGGTGCTGGTTTGTTTCTTTGTTTCCCGTTGCTTCTCTGGTTGTTCGGCGCCAGCCTGGCATCGCCTGAAAGCTTCGCCGCCTTCATGTCGGTGGCCGCCTCGCTACCCGCCAAGGTGATTTTTGCCGGTCTGATCTGGGCCTTCATGCACCATTTTTGCGCCGGTATCCGCTTCCTGCTCCTCGATCTGCACATTGGCATCGAGAAGGAGGCGGCCACCAAGTCGTCGGCGGTCGTGCTCGCCGTCAGCATTCCGCTGACCTTGATCCTGTGGGGGGTTCTGCTGTGATCAACCGTACTGTTGTCGGGGCCCACTACGGCCTCAAGGACTGGATCGCCCAGCGCGCCACCGCCGTCATCATGGCCGTCTATTCGGTGCTGATGGCCGTCGTGCTGTTCGCCGTCCAGCCGTCCAGCTTCGAAGCCTGGCAAGGCGTGTTCGCCAATGGCGTCATCAAGTTCCTGACCTTCCTCTTCTTCGTCAGCCTGTTCTACCACGCCTGGATCGGCGTGCGTGACATCTGGATGGACTACGTCAAGCCGGTCGGCCTGCGCCTGACCTTGCACGTGCTGACCATTACCGCGCTGGTGGGCTACACCGCGTGGGCTGCTGCGATTCTCTGGAGGCTGTAAGCGTGAGTATTCCTGTTCTGAAATTTGACGCAGTCATCGTCGGTGCCGGTGGCGCCGGTCTGCGTTCCGCGATCCAATTGTCCGAAGCCGGCCTGAAGACGGCCGTGCTGTCCAAGGTCTTCCCGACCCGTTCCCATACCGTCGCCGCCCAGGGTGGCGTTGCCGCTTCGCTCGGCAACTCCGAGGAGGACCACTGGCACTGGCACATGTACGACACTGTCAAGGGTTCCGACTGGCTCGGCGACCAGGACGCGATCGAGTTCATGGTGCGCAAGGCCAATGAGTGCGTCGTCGAACTCGAGCACTACGGCATGCCGTTCGACCGGACCGACAACGGCAAGATCTACCAGCGCCCGTTCGGCGGCCACATGTCCAATTTCGGCGAGAAGCCGGTGCGCCGTTCCTGCGCCGCCGCCGACCGGACCGGTCACGCCATGCTGCACGCGATGTACCAGCGCAACGTCAAGGCCAATACCCAGTTCTTCGTCGAATGGATGGCGCTTGACCTGATCCGCGACGCGGAGGGTCATGTCCTCGGCGTCACCGCGATGGAAATGGAAACCGGCCAGGTCGTCATCTTCCATTCCCGTGCCACCATCTTCGCCACCGGCGGTGCCGGCCGCATCTTCTACTCGTCCACCAACGCCTTCATCAACACCGGCGACGGCCTGGGCATGGCGGCGCGCGCCGGCATCCCGCTGGAAGACATGGAGTTCTGGCAATTCCACCCGACCGGCGTGGCCGGCGCCGGCGTGCTGATCACTGAAGGCGTGCGCGGCGAAGGCGGCATCCTGCGCAACAGCAGCAAGGAGCGCTTCATGGAGCGCTACGCGCCGAACGCCAAGGATCTGGCGTCGCGCGACGTGGTTTCCCGCGCCATGACTACCGAAATCAACGAGGGCCGCGGCTGTGGCGTCAACAAGGACTACGTCCTGCTCGACATCACCCACCTCGACCCGAACACCATCATGAAGCGCTTGCCGGGCATCCGCGAAATCGGCCTGCAGTTCGCCGGTGTCGATTGCATCAAGGAGCCGCTGCCGGTCGTGCCGACCTGTCACTACCAGATGGGCGGCATCCCGACGCATTACTCCGGTCGTGTCGTCGTGCCGCAGAACGGCGATCCCAACACCATCGTCCCGGGCTTCTACGCCGCCGGCGAATGCGCCTGCGCCTCGGTGCACGGCGCCAACCGTCTCGGTACCAACTCGCTGCTCGACCTGCTGGTCTTCGGCAAGTCGGCCGGCGATTCCGCCGTCGAGGACCTCAAGGCCGGCAAAGCGCACCGCGAGTTGCCGAAGGATGTCGCCGACAAGACCCTGGCCCGCATCTCGGCCCTCGACAACCGCAAGGGCGGTGCCAACGTGCATGAAACCCGTCTGTCCATGCAGCGCACCATGCAGAACCATGCCGGCGTGTTCCGTTTCGGCGATCTGCTGAAGAGCGGCGTCGAGAAGATCCTGGAAGTCGAGAAGGCCGCCCGCCAGCTCGAGATCAAGGACAAGTCGATGGCCTGGAACACGGCGCGGACCGAGGCCCTCGAAATGGAGAACCTGATCGAGGTGGCCAAGGCGACGATGCTGTCCGCCGAGGCGCGCAAGGAATCGCGCGGCGCCCATGTCCGCGACGACGCCCCGGATACCCCGGAATTCCCGAACGGCCGCAACGATGCCGAGTGGCTGAAGCACACGCTGTTCAATCCGGTCGACAACAGCATCACGTACAAGCCGGTCACCATGCAACCGCTGACCGTTGAACCCATCGCGCTGAAGACGCGTTCGTACTAATCGGAGAAGAACATGAGCAAACGTACGGTTCAATTCAGCATCTACCGCTACGATCCGGACAAGGACGACGCGCCCTACATGCAGGACATCTCGGTCGAGCTCGAGCCGACCGACCGCAAGCTGCTCGATGCGCTGACCAAGTTGAAGGCCAAGGACGACACGCTGTCCTATCGCCGTTCCTGCCGCGAGGGCGTGTGCGGTTCCGACGCCATGAACATCAACGGCAAGAACGGCCTGGCCTGCCTGCAGGACATCGACGAACTGAAGCAGCCGATCGTGCTGCGTCCGCTGCCGGGCCTGCCGGTCATCCGCGACCTGATCGTGGACATGACCCAGTTCTTCAAGCAGTACCACTCGATCAAGCCCTACCTGATCAACAACGACCCGCCGCCGGAGCGCGAGCGCCTGCAGTCGCCGGAAGACCGCGAAGAACTGAACGGTCTCTACGAGTGCATCCTGTGCGCCTGCTGCTCGACCTCCTGCCCGTCGTTCTGGTGGAACCCGGACAAGTTCGTCGGCCCGGCCGGCCTGCTGGCCGCCTACCGCTTCATCGCCGATACGCGCGACCAGGCGACCAACGAACGCCTCGACAATCTCGAGGACCCGTACCGCCTGTTCCGTTGCCACACCATCATGAACTGCGTCGATGTCTGTCCGAAGGGGCTGAACCCGACGCAGGCGATCGGCAAGATCAAGGACATGATGGTTCGTCGCGCGGTTTGATGGAACGGGCTGACTTCGAACGCCTGCGCTGGCGTTGCATCCGCCGGGCGCTGCTGGAGCTCGATATCACGCTGACGCGTTTTCTCGACAACGGCTTCGCCCAGCTGGACGACGAACAGCAACGGGCGTTCGCGGAGCTGGCCGACATGGAGGATCACGATCTCTGGTACCTGATCAGCGGTCAGGAGGAGATCGAAGATCCTCGCTACGCGCCCATCGTGGCGCTGCTTCGTAAGAGTTGAGTAAGGTTGGCGGTGTACCGTTCGCCGTTGACCAGAATATTGGCAGTGCAGTGACAACCAACACCTGAAAAGGGAACAATCCATGACGACCGAACGCAAGGCAACCCTGAGCATCGACGGACAGGCTCCCGTCGAATTTCCGATCATGTCCCCGACGCACGGCAACGACTGTGTCGACATCCGTACCCTCGGGGGCAAGACCGGCCTGTTTACGTATGATTCGGGTTTCCTGTCGACCGCCAGCTGCAAGTCCACGATTACCTTCATCGACGGCGACAAGGGCGAGCTGCTGTATCGCGGCTACCCGATCGAACAGCTGGCCGAGAAGTGCAATTTCCTGGAAGTCACCTACCTGCTGAAGAACGGCGAACTGCCGAACGCCCAGCAAAAGAACGAGTTCGAGACGACCATCAAGAAGCACACGATGGTGCACGAGCAGCTCGCCAAGTTTTATTCCGGTTTCCGCCGCGATGCCCATCCGATGGCGGTCATGGTCGGCGTGGTCGGCGCCCTGTCCGCCTTCTACCACGAAGCGATGGATTTCTCCGACGCCGAGCACCGCACCATCAGCTTCAACCGCCTGGTGGCCAAGCTGCCGACCATCGTCGCCATGGCCTACAAGTACAACACCGGCTCGCCGTTCATGTACCCGGACAACGATCTGGACTACACCGCCAACTTCATGCGCATGATGTTCGGCAACCCGTGCGAGAAGTACGTGCCGAACCCGGTGCTGGTCAATGCCCTGGACACCATTTTCACGCTGCATGCCGACCACGAGCAGAACGCCTCGACCTCGACCGTCCGCCTGGCCGGTTCGTCGGGCGCCAACCCGTTCGCCTGTATCGCCGCCGGCATCGCCTGTCTGTGGGGGCCGGCGCACGGCGGCGCCAACGAGGCCTGCCTGCAGATGCTGGAAGAAATCGGCGACGTCTCGCGCGTCGGTGAATACATCAACCGCGCCAAGGACAAGAACGACTCCTTCAAGCTGATGGGTTTCGGTCACCGCGTCTACAAGAACTTCGACCCGCGCGCCAAGCTGATGCGCAAGGTCTGCGGCGACGTGCTGTCCGAACTGGGCCTGCAGAACGACCGTCTGTTCAAGCTGGCCATGGAACTGGAAAAGATCGCCCTGGAAGATCCGTACTTCGTCGAGAAGAAGCTCTACCCGAACGTCGACTTCTATTCCGGCATCGTCCAGAAGGCCATCGGCATCCCGACCGAAATGTTCACCTGCATCTTCGCGCTGGCCCGTACGGTCGGCTGGATGACGCAGTGGGAAGAGATGATCTCCGATCCGGAATACAAGATCGGCCGCCCGCGCCAGTTGTATATCGGCGCCGCCAAGCGCGACGTCGTGCCGCTCGCCCAGCGCGGTTAACGAATGAAATCAGGGCGGCCGGCTGGCCGCCCTTTTTCCACCGGGGCGGCGTTGTGCCCCGCCACGTGCCAGCCAAGAAAGACAATACCCTGAAGGGGACATGCCAATGACCACGATGAATCAGCTGTTCGACAGCACCCTGTACTTCGGCGGCAATGCGCCGTTCGTCGAGGAACTCTACGAGCTCTATCTCGACGACCCGACCGCCGTATCGCCCGAGTGGCGCGAATACTTCGACCGCCTGGCCCAGATGCCGGGCTTTGTTGCACGTGACGTGGCTCATGCCCCTGTCATTGCGGCATTCGCCGAGCTGGCCAAGGATGGTGGCTTCCGCCCGGCAGCGCCGGCTTCGGCCACGACCGAACACAAGAAGCAGTCGGCCGTCGGTCAACTGGTCACGGCCTACCGTTCGCTCGGTACCCGCTGGGCCGACCTCGATCCGCTGAAGCGCCTGCCGCGGCCGAAGATCGACGAACTCGAGCCATCCTTCTACGGCTTCGCCGATGCCGACATGAACCAGACCTTCAGCGTCGGCTCGCTGAAGGGCCTGCCGGCCGAAGCCAAGCTGGGCGACATCCTCGAGACGCTGAAGCAGACCTATTGCGGCACCATCGGCGTCGAATACATGTACATGACGGATTACAACGAGAAGCGCTGGCTGCAGGAGCGCCTCGAAAGTATCCGTTCCCGCCCCTCGTTCAACGCCGACCAGAAAAAGCGCATCCTCGAGCGCCTGACCGCCGCCGAGACGCTGGAGCGCTACCTGCATACCAAGTACGTCGGCCAGAAGCGCTTCTCGCTCGAAGGCGGCGAGTCGCTGATCGTGGCCATGGACGAGGCGATCCGCAGCGGCGGTGCCCTGGGCATCGACGAAGTGGTCGTCGGCATGGCCCACCGCGGTCGCCTCAACGTCCTGGTCAACACCCTGGGCAAGGCACCCTCGATGCTGTTCGCCGAATTCGAAGGCAAGAAAAAGAGCGATCTGACGGCCGGCGACGTCAAGTACCACATGGGCTTCTCGTCTGACGTCAACACCCCGGGCGGCGCCTGCCACCTGACGCTGGCCTTCAATCCGTCGCACCTGGAAATCGTCAACCCGGTGGTCGAAGGCTCGGTCTATGCCCGCCAGGTTCGCCGCGGCGAGGGCAGCAAGCACAAGGTCATGCCGATCCTGATCCACGGCGATGCCGCCGTCGCCGGCCAGGGCGTCAACCAGGAAATGCTGAACTTCGCCCAGACCCGCGGCTACGGCGTCGGCGGCACCCTGCACATCGTCGTCAACAACCAGGTCGGTTTCACCACCAGCGATCCGCGCGACTACCGTTCCGGCCACTACTGCACCGACATCTTCAAGATGGTCGATGCGCCGATCTTCCACGTCAATGGCGACGATCCGGAAGCGGTGGCGCTGGTTACCCAGCTGGCCGTCGAGTATCGCCAGACCTTCCAGAAGTGCGTCGTGGTCGACATCATCTGCTTCCGCAAGCTCGGCCACAACGAGCAGGACGAGCCGATGGTGACGCAGCCGCTGATGTACAAGATCATCGCCAAGCACCCGGGCACCCGCAAGCTGTACGGCGACAAGCTGATCGCCGAGGGCACGCTGGCCGCCGACGGTCCGGATCAGATGATCAAGGAATACCGCGAGCACCTGGACAAGGGCGAGCTGCTGTACAACCCGGTGCTGGCCGGCTACAAGCACCCGATGACCATCGACTGGACGCCGTTCCTGACCAAGAACTACATCGAGACCTGCGATACCACGGTACCGATGGCCGAGTTGCAGCGTCTGGCCCAGCGCCTGACCGACATTCCCGCAGGCTTCACGCTGCATTCGCGGGTCAAGAAGATCGTCGAGGACCGCGCCGCGATGGGCGAGGGCAAGCTGCCGGTCGACTGGGGCATGGCCGAGAACCTGGCCTACGCCTCGCTGCTGGTGTCGGGCTACGGCGTGCGCATCTCCGGCGAGGACGTCGGCCGCGGCACCTTTTTCCACCGCCACGCCGCTTTCCATGACCAGAACCGTACCAACTGGTCCGAGGGCACCTACCATCCGCTGAAGAATCTGCAGGACAAGCAGGCCGGCTTCCAGTGCTTCGACTCGGTGCTGTCCGAGGAAGCCGTGCTCGCCTTCGACTACGGCTACGCCTCGGCCAACCCGTACGAGCTGGTGATCTGGGAAGGCCAGTTCGGCGACTTCGCCAACGGCGCCCAAGTCGTCATCGACCAGTTCATCGCCTCCGGCGAGGCCAAGTGGGGCCGCGCCTGCGGTCTGGTCATGCTGCTGCCGCACGGTTACGAAGGCCAGGGCCCGGAGCACTCCTCGGCTCGCCTCGAGCGCTTCATGCAGGCCTGCGCCGAAATGAACATGGAAGTCTGCGTGCCGACCACCGCCGCCCAGGTCTTCCACATGCTGCGCCGCCAGGCGGTGCGCATGCAGAGGAAGCCGCTGGTCGTGATGTCGCCCAAGTCGCTGCTGCGCCACAAGGATGCCGCTTCGCCGCTGGAGGATCTGGCCAACGGCGAGTTCCAGCGCGTCATCGGTGAAGTCGACAAGATCGATCCGAAGAAGGTCAAGCGCGTCGTGTTGTGCAGCGGCAAGGTTTATTACGACCTGCTGGCCGCCCGCCGCGAAAAGAAGATCACCGACATCGCGATCGTCCGCCTGGAGCAGCTGTATCCCTTCCCGAAGGATTCCCTGCACGCCGAACTGGCCAAATATCCGAAGGCCACGGAAATCGTCTGGACCCAGGAAGAGCCGCGCAACCAGGGCGCCTGGTACTGGTTCGCCTCGCGTCACCACCTGGACAGCGGGCTGGGCAGCAAGCAGAAGCTGTTGCTGGTTTCCCGTCCGGCCTCTTCGTCGCCGGCCGTCGGTTACCTGGCCAAGCACAACGAGCAACAAAAGGCACTGATCGAGTCCGCGCTGGGCAAGATCGAGTACTGATAACTAAAGCAGAGTGGAGTCATTCATGAGCATTATCGAAGTCCAAGTTCCCCAGCTCTCCGAGTCCGTCGCCGAAGGCACGCTCGCTGCGTGGAAGAAGAAGATCGGCGAAGCGGTCGGCCGTGACGAAATCCTGATCGACATCGAGACCGACAAGGTCGTGCTCGAAGTGCCGTCGCCGGCCGCCGGCGTGCTGGTCGAGATCATCAAGGGCGATGGCGAGACGGTCGTCTCCGGCGAACTGATCGCCAAGATCGACACCGCCGCCACCGCCAGTGCCGCGGCCCCGGCCGCCGAGGCGCCGAAGGCCGCCGCTGCCGCACCGGTCGCCGCACCGGCCCCGGCCGCGGCCGCGCCGGCCGGCACCGCCAGCCCGGCGGCGCGCAAGATTCTCGACGAGAAGGGCATTGCCGCCGCCGACGTCGCCGGTACCGGCCGTGGCGGTCGCGTGACCAAGGAAGACGCCGTCGCCGCCGCGCCGAAGGCCGGCCCGGTCGCCGCTGCCGCCCCGGCCGCCGTCAGCATCGCCGCGCCGGCCACCGGCGTTGCGCTGGCCGACCGCACCGAGCAGCGCGTGCCGATGACCCGCCTGCGCGCCCGCATTGCCGAGCGCCTGCTGCAGTCCCAGTCCACCAACGCCATCCTGACCACCTTCAACGAGGTGAACATGGCGCCGGTGATGGCCCTGCGCAAGCAGTACGGCGAGAAGTTCGAGAAGACGCACGGCGTCCGCCTCGGCTTCATGGGCTTCTTCGTCAAGGCCGCCTGTGCCGCGCTGCAGAAGTTCCCGATCCTGAATGCCTCGGTCGATGGCAACGACATCGTCTACCACGGCTACGTGGACATCGGCATCGCCGTCGGTTCGCCGCGCGGCCTGGTCGTTCCGATCCTGCGCAACGCCGACCAGATGACCATCGCCGAGATCGAGAAGAAGATCGCCGAATTCGGCGTCAAGGCCAAGGACGGCAAGCTGTCGATCGAGGAACTGACCGGCGGCACCTTCTCCATCTCCAACGGCGGCATCTTCGGCTCGATGATGTCCACCCCGATCATCAACCCGCCGCAGTCGGCGATCCTCGGCATTCATGCCACCAAGGATCGCGCCGTGGTCGAGAACGGCCAGGTCGTCGTCCGCCCGATGAACTATCTGGCGATGTCCTACGACCACCGCATCATCGACGGCCGC
>JAVBRT010000042.1:0-26277 GCA_031547725.1 Azonexus sp.
AAAATCTCGATCCCGAGTTCGTCCTCGAGATCCTTGATGTGCTTGCTGACCCCGGGTTGCGAGGTATAGAGGGCGTTGGCCACTTCCGTCAGGTTGAAGTCCTGGCGGACCGTTTCGCGGATGATCCGCAGTTGCTGGAAATTCATCGTCCTTCTCCTAGATCTTATCTCCGGGCAACGGCCAGCAATCAGTTCCCGGCCCGCCGTAGTTGCAGCACAGTCTAGGGAGCATTTGTTATAAGCAGAAATAATGAATTTCTAGAAGCTAATCCTTTTTTTGCATATAAATACCAAGATCAGCTGAGTGTTTATCCACATGCGATAAAACATGTCGGCAGCCATATCTGCGGCAGACATACGTCAGGCTGTCAAAGGCCGTTGCCAAAAATCCGAACGGGCCGGCGACGCCTTACTTCCGGTTCTTTGCATATAGCAAAAAAATAGTTGGTTTTGCGCCTGCCTTCGCGCACATTGCGGGCTGCCCGAAACCGGCCCGGACAGACGTCTTCGGCCGGACGACCCTTGCCCGGAGATTTTCATGAAACGACTCGTTCCGCTTCTCGGCCTGCTGGCGGCGACCGCCCCGCACGCAGCCGACCAGCCCACGGCCGCCGCATCGACGCCCTTCCCCTATTACGTCGCCAACTGTTTCAACTGCCATGGCACCGAAGGCCGCACCAATTCGGCGATTCCGGCCATCGCCGGGCGCGACCGCGAATACCTCGCGCAGACACTGCAGGCCTTCAAGGCCGGCACCAAGTCGGCCACGATCATGCATCAACTGGCCAAGGGCTATACCGACGAAGAAATCGCCGTGCTGGCGGATTACTTCTCCCGCCAGAAATAAGGAACCGTATTCATGTCCCCGATCAACAACGACCGTCGCCGCCTGCTCCAGGCCTTCGGCGCCTCACTGCTGCCCGGCGGCGCCCTCGCCGCGCCGAAGAAAGGCAAGAAACTCGGCCGCGTCGTCGTCGTCGGTGCCGGCTTCGGCGGCGCGACGGCCGCCAAATACCTGCGCAAATGGAGCGACGGCGCCATCGAAGTGGTGCTGATCGAGCGCAACGAGACCTTCGTCTCCTGCCCGACCTCGAACGAGGTGCTGGCCGGCAACCGCGATTACGCCTCCATCGTTCATGGCTACGAAGGCCTGAAAAAAAACTGGGGCATCAAGGTCGTGCACGCCTCGGTCACGGCCATCGATGCCGGGAAACGCAAGCTCAGGACAGACCGCGGCGGCGAGTTCGCCTACGACCGCCTGATCATTTCACCGGGCGTCGATCTCGATTTCGCGGCCATCGCCGGTTACGACGCCAAGGCCCAGGAAACGATCCTGCACGCCTGGAAAGCCGGGCCGCAAACCCTGGCGCTGCGCCAGCAGTTGATCGACCTGCCGGATGGCGGCACCTACCTGCTGACCATTCCCAAGGCGCCCTACCGCTGCCCGCCGGGACCGTACGAACGCGCCAGCCAGATCGCCCACTATTTCAAGACGCACAAGCCGAACTCGAAGGTCATCGTCCTCGATGCCAACGACAAGATCATCTCCAAGACCAAGCTGTTCTCCGATGTCTGGGCCAACGACTACAAGGGCATCATCGAGTACCGGCCGAGCTGGAACGCCGTCGAGGTCGACGCGGTGAGCCGCATCGTCACCAGCGAGATCGGCGACCGCGAGCGCGGCGACATCATCAACCTGGTCCCGCCGCAAACGGCCGGCAAGATCGCCCACGACGCCGGCGTGATCAACGCCAACAATCGCTGGGCGACGGTCGACTGGGTGAGCATGGAATCGACGGCGGTGCCGAATGTCCATGTACTCGGCGATGCCACGCTGTCGGCGCCGCTGATGCCGAAATCCGGGCACATGGCCAACCAGCACGGCAAGGCCGCCGCCGCCGCCATCATCGAGATTCTCTCCGGGCGCGAAGCGCGGCCGACGCTGATGGCCAACACCTGCTACTCGCTGATCGACGACCGGCGCGGCATCCACGTCGATTCGGTGCACCGCTGGAACCCGGAGAAAAAGGAACTGCTGGTGGTCGAAGGCTCGGGCGGCGTCTCGAAGGAGCCATCCATCGAGGAAGGCCTGTTCACCCGGGCCTGGGCCAAGAACATCTGGGCCGACACCCTGGCCTGAGCGCCGTTATTGCGGCCGGCCGCCGGAAGCCTCGCTCACGGGGTCCCGGCGGTTTTTTATTGGTTGTCCGGGTAACCGGCAAATGATGTCATGCGGTCGGGAATCGGCGGTGATGCCCACCGAACGGCAGGTAGAACGCGCTGCACAAATGGTGGGCGGCGCAATGAAACCCCTGCCGCACCAATACCTTGAAACCAATACCAAGTGACTATTCCCAAGCTTATCCACAGGAAATGAGGATAAGCCACTGCCGGCCCCGCTCCTTCAGCCGGCCAGGAAACCGCGCAAGGCGTCGAGCACGGCGTCCGGCCGCTCGGCCATCAGGGCGTGGCCGCTGCCTTCAATGTTGACCAGCCGGGCGCTCGGAATGCATTCGTGCAGGGCCTTGGCCGCTTTCGGCGACGTCATCCGGTCCTGGCCGCCGGCGACGATCAGCAGCGGCGTGGCAATCGCCCCCAGGCTTTCCAGTTCTCGCCGATAAGCGTTGCAGGCATTCATGTCCACGAAAAAGACGCCGGGTTTCTGGCGCGCCATCAACTGCCGGTTCATGCCCAGCAGCCACAGGCCGGGCACTGCGCAGCCGCCCAACTGGCCGGGGGCGGAATAGGAAAAGGCATTGACCATGGCCGACGCCTTCGGCTCGTCGTCGCGGCTGGCCTCGAGCAGCACCGGCGAAACCGGCATCGGCAGCGCCGTGCCCAGCAGTGCCGCGCGTTCGATACGGCTGCCGTGACGGGCAGCCAGTTCCAGCACCACCAGCGAGCCCATGCTATGGCCGACCACCGCCGCGCGGGCGATGCCCAGCGTATCGAGCACGGAAACGATCCAGTCGGCCAGGGCTTCGATGGATGGCAAAGCCTCGCCCGCGCTGCGCCCATGGCCGGGCAGATCCGGCGCCAGCACGGTGAAACCGTGATGGGCAAACCAGCGGCTTTGCAAGACCCAGCAGGAATGATCCTGCTGCGCGCCGTGGATGAAGACGACGGCCGGCTGCGATACCAGCGCAGCGGCATCCGGCCGTTTGCCGCCGGTGTAGAGATAGGCCCGCTCGCCGGCCACGACGATGTCCATGCCCTACGCCCTGGCCGCCGCCGCAAGGCCGCGATTGAGGTCGGCGATCAGGTCGTCCGGGTCTTCCAGGCCGATCGACAGACGAATGGTGCCGGGATGGATGCCGGCAGCGGCCAGCGCCGCGTCGGACATGCGGAAATGCGTGGTCGACGCCGGATGGATGACCAGCGACTTGGCATCGCCGACATTGGCCAGATGCGAAAACACTTTCAACGCTTCGATGAGTTTGCGCCCGGCCGCCCTGCCCCCTTTCAGGTTGAAGGTAAACACCGAACTGCTGCCGCGCGGCAGCAAGCGCTGCGCCAGCCGATGGTCGGGATGCCCGGGCAGATCGGGATGCACCACCGCCTCGATGGCGCCGCCGATCTGCTCCACCAGATGCGCGACCACCTTGCGGGTATTGTCGATATGGCGAGCCATGCGCAGCGGCAGCGTTTCCAGCCCCTGCAGTATCTGGAAGGCACTGAGCGGACTGAGACAGGCGCCGAAGTCGCGCAGCCCCTCGCGGCGCGCCCGCAGCAGGAAGGCGGCGACCGGCGACTCCTCGGCGAAGACCATGTCATGAAAACCGGCGTATGGCTCGCTCAGGATCGGGAACTTGCCGGCATGCTTACCGCTCCCGGCCCAGTCGAAGGCGCCGGAATCGACGACCACGCCGCCGATCACCGTGCCGTGCCCGGAGAGGAACTTGGTCGCGGAGTGAAACACCAGATCGGCGCCGTGCTCGAACGGGCGCAGCAGGTAGGGCGTGGTGAAGGTCGAATCGACCAGCAGCGGCAGGCCGTGGTCGTGGGCCAGGGCCGCGACGCGCGGAACGTCGAGCACTTCCAGGCCCGGATTGCCGAGGCTCTCGCCGAACAGCAGCCGCGTCTCGGGACGGATGGCCGCGCGCCAGGCATCGAGATCGCGCGGATCGACGAAGGTGGTGGCGATGCCGAAGCGCGGCAGCGTGTATTCGAGCAGATTGTGCGAACCGCCGTAAAGCGAGCGGCTGGCGACGATATGGCCGCCGGCGCCCATCAGCGTGGTGATCGCCAAGTGCAGCGCGGCCTGGCCGGAAGCCACGGCGATGGCGCCAACGCCGCCTTCGAGCGCCGCCATGCGTTCCTCGAACACGGCATTGGTCGGGTTGGAAATACGCGAATAGACGTGGCCGCCGCGCTCCATGTTGAACAGCGAGGCCGCCTGATCGGCATCCTTGAAAACGAAGGACGAGGTCAGATAGATCGGCTGCGCCCGGGCACCGTACTGGCTGTCGGGAATCTGACCGGCGTGCAGGGTCAGCGTGTCGAATTTGTAAGTCACGTGTTCTTTCAGGCCGGCAGATCGAAGCCCTTGAGCTTGCGATAGAGATCCACGGCATAGGAATCGGTCATGCCGGCCACGAAGTCGGCGATTTGCAGCAGGCGGACATAGGGATCGGGATCGGGCTGCCCCCCGTGGCCGAGGAACTGCGCCGGCAGCAACTTGAGCAGCATGCGCTCGCGCGTCGTCACGCGGCCATGCCCGGCCCCGGCCTCGACGGCCCCGGTGAACAGACCGAGCAGCGCGCCGAGCACCTCGAAGCCGGCGGTTTCGATTTCCAGCGCCGGCCGCGCCGTGTAGATGGTTTCCTTGGCCAGCTTCAGCACCGCCTGCAGCGGCACGCCGACCGGCGACTGGCCGAGCAGGTCGGCGTCGAAACCGCCGTCGAGAATGGCCGCCTCGTTTTCCAGGAATACCGCCGCGGCGCTTTCGAGCAGCCGGCCGATGGCCTTGGCGCGCAGATATTCGAGGCGCTCCTTGGGATCGTGCAGGCGCTCCAGGCGGCCGCCGCTGACCGAGCTGCCGGCCAGTTCGCCGAGCAGGCACTCGGCGTCGCGGTAAGGCACGAAGCCGAGCTTGGCGGCATCTTCGAGATCGACGATCAGGTAGCAGGTGTCGTCGGCCACTTCGACCAGGAAGGCCAGCGGATGGCGGCGCCAGGCGGTGCCGGGAACGCGCTCGACCAGGCCGGCGGAGGCGGCGACGGCACGGAAGGCGTCGGCGTCGTGCTGGAAGAAACCGAATTTCTTGCCGCTCTTGCCATCGAGTTCCGCATCGAGCGTCGACGGCCGGGGATACTTGGTGAACGTCGCCAACACCGCGCTGGTGAGTTGCAGACCGGGATTGGCCGGATTCTGCAGGCGGGTGACGATACGAAAGCCCTGGGCATTGCCCTCGTAGCGCTCGAAGTCGGCCCGCTGCGCCGGAGAGAACGGATGGCGATCGAGCAACCCGGAATTGCGGAACCACTCGCGGATCGCGTCCTCGCCGGCATGGCCGAACGGCGGATTGCCGATGTCGTGGGCCAGGCAGGCGGCGGCCACGATCGCCCCGAAATCGCCCGACTCCACATGCTGCAAGCCGTGCCGGGCGATGATCTCGCGGCCGACCACGGCCCCCAGCGAACGGCCGACGCAACTAGCCTCCAGACTGTGCGTCAGACGGGTGCGCACATAGTCGCTTTTCGACAGCGGGAAGACCTGAGTCTTGTCCTTCAGGCGGCGAAAGGCCGAAGTGAAGACAATGCGGTCGTAGTCCTGCTGGAAGGCGGTGCGCTCCGGCGAACCCGGCGCCTTGCCGGCTCCCGGCCGCTCGGCCGACAGCAGTTTTTCCCAGATTTTTCGTTTGCCCATGGCGTAATGGTTTGGCTGGACGATGGCCGGCGAGTTTACTCCGCTTCGAGGGCCGCCCGCACGTCGTCGGGAATCGGTACCGACTTGCCGCTCCGCGTATTCATCCAGACGATCTTGGCCGCCCCTTCGGCGAACAATTCGCCATCGATCAGCATATCGACATGCGTCTGCACGCTGGAGCGCCCCGGCTCATCGACATAGGTGCGCACCTCGACGGTGCCCGGGTAATTCATCGGCTTGAGGAAGGTACAGTTGGCATTGATGATCACCGGCCCGTCGCCGCCCGGCCGCACCTGGACGCCGAGCGCCTCGATCCATTCGACTCGGGCCTGCTCCATGTAGCGGAAGTAAACGGTGTTGTTCACATGACCATAGGCATCCATGTCTCCCCAACGAATCGACTGCTTGCTGACATGTACCAATTTGCGGCGATGCACCATCTCTTTTGCGTCCTTGCGAGGCTTGATCAATATTTATCCATACAGTAGCGTACTGTCTTTGGCTCAACAATAACCATCCAAGGGAGAGGACAGCATGCAGCGCGAAGCCATGGAGTTTGACGTTGTCATTGTCGGCGGCGGGCCGGCGGGATTGGCCTCAGCCATCCGGCTCAAGCAGCTGGCAGCGGAAAAAGGCGGCGAAATCGCCGTCTGCCTGATCGAGAAAGGCGCCGAAATCGGCGCCCATATTCTTTCCGGGGCCGTCATGGACCCGCACGCCCTGACTGAACTGCTGCCCAACTGGCAGGCCGACGGCGCGCCGCTCAACGCCCCGGTCTGCGAAGACCGCTTCTACATCTTCTCCGAAACCGGCGCCACGCGCATTCCCAACTCCCTGCTGCCGCGCTGCTTCCATAACGAAGGCAACTACGTCATCTCGCTCGGCAACGTCTGCCGCTGGCTGGGCGAACAGGCCGAGGCCCTCGGTGTCGAAATCTACCCCGGCTTCGCCGGCGCCGAAGTGCTGTACGCCGACAACGGCGCGGTGAGAGGCGTCGCCACCGGCGACATGGGCCGCCTGCACGACGGTTCCGAAGGCCCGAACTTCCAGCCGGGCATGGAATTGCTGGGCAAATACACCTTCTTCGCCGAAGGCTGCCGCGGCCATCTCGGCAAGGAGCTGATCGGCAAGTTCAAGCTCGACCGCGATGCCGACCCGCAAACCTACGGCATCGGCCTCAAGGAACTGTGGGAAGTCCAGCCCGACAAGCACCAGGCTGGCCTGGTCGTGCACAGCGGCGGCTGGCCGATGGACGCGGCGACCTACGGCGGCGGCTTCCTCTACCACCTGGAGAACAACCAGGTCGCCGTCGGCTTCGTCGTCGGCCTCGGCTACGAGAACCCGCATCTGTCGCCCTACGAGGAATTCCAGCGCTTCAAGACGCATCCGGAAATCCGCAAGTTCCTCGACGGCGGCAAGCGCATCGCCTACGGCGCCCGGGCGCTGACCGCCGGCGGCCTGCAATCGCTGCCGGACACCGTGTTCCCCGGCGGCGTGCTGGTCGGCGACGATGCCGGCTTCCTCAACGCCGCCCGCATCAAGGGCTCGCACTGCGCCATCAAGACCGGCGCCCTGGCCGCCGAAGCCTGCTTCGCGGCCTTGCAGGCCGGCCGCAGCCAGGACGTGCTGACCGCCTATCCGGAAGCCTTCCGCAACAGCTGGCTGTACGCCGAACTGCACGCGGCGCGCAATTTCAAGCCGTGGATGGCCAAGGGCCTGAAGCTCGGCTCGCTGATGTTCGGCATCGACCAGTTGGTGCTCCGCGGCAAGGCGCCGTGGACGCTGCGCCACGGCACGCCGGACTACGCCAAGCTGAAGCCGGCCGCCGAATGCCCGAAGATCGACTACCCGAAGCCGGACGGCGTGCTGACCTTCGACCGCCTGTCCTCGGTTTTCCTGTCGTCGACCAATCACGAGGAAGACCAGCCCTGCCATCTGCAATTGAAGGATCCGGCCGTGCCGATCACGGTCAATCTGGCCAAGTACGACGCCCCGGAACAGCGCTTCTGCCCCGCCGGCGTCTACGAGATCCTGCGCGACGAAGCCGGCACCCCGCGCCTGCAGATCAATGCGCAGAACTGCGTACACTGCAAGACCTGCGACATCAAGGACCCAACGCAAAATATCAACTGGGTTGTGCCGCAAGGCGGCGAAGGACCAACCTATCCGAACATGTGATGCTTTATAATCCGCCGGCTAAACCCCTTAGGGAGAACAATAGATGGGCTTTCTTGCCGACAAGAAGATTCTGATCACCGGGCTGCTGTCCAAGCATTCCATCGCCTATGGCATCGCCAAGGCCTGTCATCGTGAAGGCGCCCAACTCGCCTTCACCTACCAGAACGAACGCTTTCTCGACCGCATCACCAAGTTCGCCGCCGAATTCGACAGCACCTTGGTATTCCCGCTCGACGTCAGCAGCGACGAGCAGATCAACGCGGTATTCAGCGAACTCGGCAAGCACTGGGACGGCCTCGACGGGCTGGTGCACTCCATCGCCTATGCCCCGACCGAAGCGATCGAGGGCGATTTTCTCGAAGGCATGTCGCGCGATGCCTTCCGCATCGCCCACGAGATTTCGTCCTACAGCTTCCCGGCGCTGGTCAAGGCCGCCCGGCCGATGATGCAGGGGCGCAAGAGCGCGGCCCTGGCCCTCTCCTACCTGGGCGCCGAAAAAACGATGCCGAACTACAACACCATGGGCCTGGCCAAGGCCAGCCTGGAAGCCGCGACGCGCTACCTGGCCTTCTGCCTCGGCCCCGAAGGCATTCGCGCCAACGCCGTGTCGGCCGGTCCGATCAAGACCCTGGCGGCCTCCGGCATCGGCAACTTCGGCAAGCTGCTGTCCTACAATTCGCACCACGCGCCGCTGCGCCGCAACGTGACCATCGAGGAAGTCGGCAATGCCGCCGCCTTCCTGCTGTCCGACCTGGCCAGCGGCATCACCGGCGAGATTCTCTACGTCGACGGCGGCATGAACACCACCGCCCTGGGCAACGCCGAGCCGCTGCCGGCCTGATTGCCGCCGGGGCGCGGCTTGCGTCCCGGACCCAACAATAACGACGCCGAACGGTTTACACCGTTCGGCGTTTTCTTTTGACTTTGCCCGGATCGAGCGTTTTGAGCCGGCCGCCAGGATTGTGGCCGGTAGAGGCGGAACCGCTTACCAGTTCCGCCGTCCGTGAATCTCGCGTTACTTGGCTTCGAGCGCGCCGAGGTTGATCTCGACCTTGTAGCGATCGCGCAGGGCCGCCAGATACAGGCGGATTTCCTCCTGGGCGGCGAGATTGGCCAGTTGCCCCCGGGCGGCCTTGCGGCTGGCGGAGTCGAGCGCCGCGCCGGCCTCGACGCGGTTGAGGCGGTACAGCGCGTAGCCGCTGCCCGGCAGTGCGACACCGGCGTAGGCCGGCAGCTTGTCGGCATTCAGGCGGAACACCGCCGGCACCGCGGCCGGCGGAATCTGCCGGCTATCCATGCGCGACACCACCTTGGCGGCGCTCCAGGACAGCTTGTCCTCGCCCTTCTTCAGTGCCTCAAGACGGGCTTCGCCGTCCTTGACCGCCAGCGCCTGGGCTTCCTGGCGGCGCAGCAGGGTTTCGATGCTGGCCTGCAGGCCTTCGAAAGGCTGTTGCGTCGCCGGCTTGTAATCGACCAGGCGGGCGGCGACCAGCGTGTTTGGGGCGATCTCTACGGCCTCGGTGTTGCGCCGGTTCTTGACCGAATCCTCGCCGAACAGCGCGGCCAGCAGTTTTTCGTTACCGAGCGGGCCGTTGGCCGGATCGGCCTGGCGTCCAATCCAGCCGGATCGAACGATCTTGAGCTTGAACATCTCGGCTACCGGGGCCAGGCTGTCGGCCTGCTCATAGACTGTGTTGCTGAAGCTTTCGGCGGCTTCGGCGAACTTGCGGCCGGCGGCGGCCTTCTTCACTTCGGCCTCGATCTGACCGCGGACTTCGGCCAGCGGCTTGAGCTTGGCGGCATGGATGCCGGTCAGCTTGATGATGTGGAAGCCGAAATCGGACTGGACGACGCCGGAAACCTCGCCTTCGCCGAGCGCGAAGACCGTATCTTCGAAGGGCTTGACCATCATGCCGCGGCCGAAGAAATCGAGGTCGCCGCCCTTGCTGGCGGAACCCGGATCGTCGGAATACTTGCGGGCCAGTTCGGCGAAGCTGCCCGGGTTCTTGCGCACTTCGGCCAGCACTTCCTCGGCCTTGGCGCGCGCCTTGTCGACGCCGAGCTTTTCCGAGGCGATCAGGATATGGCTGGCGCGGCGCTCCTCGGGCTGCTCGAACTGGGCGCGGTGGCTGTCGTACCAGGCCTTGATCTCCGCCTCGCCGACCGTCAGCTGGCTGCCGATGCTGTCCATCGAGAGCACCACGTATTCGGCCATGGCCTGCTCCGGCAGACGGAACTGCTCGCTGTTCTCGTCGTAATACTGCTTCGCCGCACCATCGGCCAGCTTGACCTTGCCGAGATAATCGTCGAGCGCCAGGCGCACTTCCGAGACGTCCCGCTTCTCGGTCTGCAGCGCCAGGATGCGGTCGGTCGCGGTATTGGCGGTAATGCTCGACCGGGCCACGGAACCGACCAGTTGCTGCAGCGCCATATCCTGGCGCAGTTGCGCCTCGAAGCCGGCCGGCGTCATGCCCTGGCCGCGCAGCGCCGCCTCGTAGCGTTCGCTGGAGAAGCGGCCGTCGACCTGGAAGGCCTCGATGCCGAGAATGGTGTTGCGAATCGCATCGTCGCCGACGAGCAGGCGGCGCTTGGCAGCTTCCAGCGCCAGCAGGCGCTGGTTGATCAGGTCGTCGAGAATCGCCTTGCGCGCTTCCGGGGTATCGAGCAGCTTGGCATCGAACTGGCCGCCGAGCTGGCTGCGCATCCGTTCCTGTTGCTCGCGCACGGCCTGCTGGAATTGCTGCTGGTTGATCTTGACGTCGCCGATCTTGGCCACGTCATGATCCAGGCCCGAATTGCGGACATACGATTCGAGACCGAAGAAGGCGAAAGTGATGGCGATCAGGCCGAGGATTCCCTGCGTGATCATTTTGTTGTTGCGGACTGCGTCGAACATGACGGAAAAATCCTTCGAAGTCGTTCAGGACGGCCGGTGGCGGCCTGCCAAAAGTCGCCAATGATACCGTAGTTTGCCGCCCCTTCGCCGCCTCAGGCAGCGCCGACGACCTGTTCGAGACGGCGCGGGAAAGCGCGCGGGTCAGAACCGGCCAAAGCCATCGCATCGTCGGCAACGGCCTGGCCTTCGTCGAAAGCATCGGCACCGGCCGTAGGCGCCTGGAAAAAACCACGGCCTCTGGCCGACAACCCGGGAAAATTTTCGCCGCCATCGGGAATACTCCCGACTGACCGAAAATCGCGCTCTGCGGCATAATCCGGTCTCACGCGAACGCCGGCTTTTTTGCCGCCCTCGCCCACCACCCACCGGAGAATTTTTCCCATGACGCGCATCGACATCGACGCCGCCATCCGCTTGCACAATCACTGGCGCCGCCAGTTCATCAACGCCTTCGCCGGCGGCGCCTACGCCGACATGCCGCTGTCCGAGCACCGCGGCTGCACCCTCGCCGCCGCCCTGCGCAATGCCGAAGGCACCGCCGGCTCGGCCGATTTCCAGCAGATGGTCGCCATCCACGAGCGCTTCCACTGGCTGGCCAACGAAATCGTCGAACTCAGCAACAACGGCCTCGGCGACTCCGCCGACCTGCTGCTGCCGGAACTCAGCGAAGCCTCGCACCAACTGGTGGTCCAGCTCGACAAGCTGCGCGCCTACCGGGATCGCTGAACGCCGGCCGGTTTTCACCCGGCAAAAAACAAGGGGACGCCGCGGCGTCCCCTTTTCATTGGCTGCGGCCCGGCTTAGCCGACCCAGCGGCGCGCATTGCGGAACATGCGCATCCACGGCGAATCCTCGCCCCAGTTTTCCGGGTGCCAGGACATCTGCACGGTACGGAAGACGCGCTCCGGGTGCGGCATCATGATCGTGAAGCGGCCGTCGGCCGTGGTCACGGCGGTCAGGCCGCCCGGCGAGCCGTTCGGGTTGTAGGGATAGACCTCGGTCGGCTCGCCCTTGTTGTCGACATAACGCGCGGCCGACAGCACCTCGGCCTGGTCGTCGGCATTGTCGAACACCGCCCGGCCCTCGCCGTGCGAAACGACGATGGGAATCCGCGAGCCTTCCATGCCGGCGAAGAAGATCGACGGCGAATCGAGCACCTCGGTCATCACGAAGCGGGCTTCGAACTGCTCGACCTTGTTGCGGCGGAAGGCCGGCCAGTGCTCGGCGCCGGGGATGATGGACTTCAGCGCGCTCATCATCTGGCAACCGTTGCAGACGCCCAATGCGAAGGTATCGGGGCGCTGGAAAAAGGCGGCGAACTCGTCGCGGCAGACCTCGTGCATCAGGATGGTCTTGGCCCAGCCCTGGCCGGCGCCGAGCACGTCGCCGTAGGAGAAGCCGCCGCAGGCGACCAGGCCCTTGAAGTCCTTGAGGCTGACGCGGCCGGCGAGGATGTCACTCATATGCACGTCGACGGCGGCGAAGCCGGCGCGGTCGAAGGCGGCGGCCATTTCGTAATGGCTGTTGACACCCTGCTCGCGCAGGATGGCGACGCGCGGCCGGCCGCTGACCTGGGCATAGACCTGGGTGAAATCGTCCTGCGGGTCGAAAGTCAGCTTCGGCGTCAGGCCGGGATCGCTGGTATCGAGGATGCGGTCGAATTCCTGCCGGGCGCAGCTCGGGTTGTCGCGCAGCGTCTGCATCTGGTAGCTGGTTTCCGACCAGGCGCGCTGCAGGTCGACGCGCTTTTCGCGCAGCACGCGCTTGGCGTTGCGGGTGACGCGGATTTCGTCCCACTCGTTGAGATGGCCGACGAAGTGATAAGGCACGCCGCAGGCGCGCAGGATCGGCGTGACTTTCTCGCGGTCGGCGCGGCGAATCTGGATCAGGGCGCCGAGTTCCTCGTTGAACAGGGCGCGGACGATGTTCTCGAAATCGCGGCCGGCCATCAGGTCCGGGCGCTTCTCGGCGCCATCGACATCGAGCGCTGCGGCATCGAAACAGACGCCGTCGAGGTCGAGCGAAACGCCGCGGCGGCTGGCGAAGGCCATTTCGCAGGCGGCAACGAACAGGCCGCCGTCGGAACGGTCGTGGTAGGCCAGCAGCAGGCCGGCGCGGTTGAGTTGCTGCACGGCGGCGAACAGGCCCTTGAGCTGGGCCGGGTTGTCGACATCCGGGACGTCGCTGCCGGTGGCGTTGTACACCTGCGCCAGGCAGGAGCCGCCGAGGCGGTTCTGGCCGAGGTCGAGCAGCAGCAGTTCGGTTTCGCCCCGGTCGTCGGTGGCCAACAGCGGGGTTTTCGTCCGGCGCACGTCGTCGACGGCGGCGAACGAGGTCACGATCAGCGACAGCGGCGACACCACCTGCTTCTTCTCGCCCTGCTCTTCCCAGGCCGTGCGCATCGACAGCGAATCCTTGCCCACCGGGATCGAGACGCCGATCTGCTTGCACAGCTCGGCAATGCCTTCGACGGTGGCGTACAGGCGGGCATCCTCGCCCGGCACGCCGCACGGCGCCATCCAGTTGGCCGAGAGCTTGACCTTGCCGAGGTCGCCGACATCGGCGGCGGCCAGGTTGGTCAGCGCCTCGCCGATGGCCATGCGGCCGGAGGCCGGCGCGTCGAGCACGGCCAACGGCGCGCGCTCGCCCATGGCGAAGGCTTCGCCGAGGTAGCCCTGGTAGCCCATAGTGGTCACGGCGACATCGGCCACCGGCACCTGCCACGGGCCGACCATCTGGTCGCGCGCCGTCATGCCACCGACCGAGCGGTCGCCGATGGAGATCAGGAAGGTTTTGTCGGCAATGGTCGGCAGGCGCAGCAGGCGGTAGGCCGCATCCTTCAATTCGACCGAGACGGCGTCGAAAGCCACGAAGCTGGGCGGCAGTGTCGTGACATCGCGGGTCATGCGCGGCGGCTTGCCGAGCAGCGCTTCCATTTCCATGTCGACCGGATTGACGCCGAAATGGCCATCGGTGACGGTCAGGTGGCCGTCGCCGGTGGCTTCGCCGACGACGGCGAAGGGGCAGCGCTCGCGCTCGCACAGGGCCTGGAATTCAGCGATACGGCCGGGCGGAATGGCCAGCACGTAACGTTCCTGCGATTCGTTGGACCAGATTTCGGCCGGCGACATGCCCGGTTCGAGAATCGGCACCTTGCGCAGGTCGAACCTGGCGCCGACGCCGCCCGAGTGGGCCAATTCCGGCAGGGCGTTGGAGACGCCGCCGGCGCCGACGTCGTGCACGGAGAGAATCGGGTTGTCCTTGCACATCTGCCAGCAGCGGTCGATGACTTCCTGGGCGCGCCGCTGGATTTCCGGATTGCCGCGCTGGACCGAGGCGAAATCGAGATCCTCGGCATTGACGCCGGCCGTCATCGACGAGGCGGCGCCGCCGCCGAGGCCGATCAGCATGCCGGGGCCGCCCAGTTGCACGAACAGCGTGCCGACCGGGAAAGTCTCTTCCTTGAACGACTGCTCGGCCTGGATGCTGCCCAGGCCGCCGGCGATCATGATCGGCTTGTGGTAGCCGCGCACCGTGCCGGCCACATTCTGCTCGTAAGTGCGGAAGTAGCCGGTCAGGTTCGGGCGGCCGAATTCGTTGTTGAAGGCGGCGGCGCCGATCGGGCCTTCGATCATGATGTCGAGGGCGGAAGCGATGCGCGACGGACGGCCGTAGGCCTTTTCCCACGGCTGCGGCGCATCGGGGATGTTCAGGTTGGAAACCGAGAAGCCGCACAGGCCGGCCTTGGGCTTCGAGCCCTTGCCGGTGGCGCCTTCGTCGCGGATTTCGCCACCGCTGCCGGTCGAGGCGCCGGGGAAAGGCGAAATCGCCGTCGGGTGGTTGTGCGTCTCGACCTTGGTCAGGATGTGCGTCAGCTCCTCTTTGTAGGAGTAGCCACGGTCGGCATCCGGGTAGAAGCGCGGGATCGTCGCCCCTTCGATGATCGAGGCGTTGTCGGCATAGGCCATCACCGTGCCCTGCGGATTCGCGGCGTGCGTCTCGCGGATCATGCCGAACAGCGTCTTGTCCTTCTTCTCACCGTCGATCACCCACGAAGCGTTGAAAATCTTGTGCCGGCAGTGCTCGGAGTTGGCCTGGGCGAACATCATCAACTCGACGTCGGTCGGATTGCGCCCGGCCTTGGTGAAGATGTCGAGCAGGTAATCGACCTCGTCGTCGGACAGCGCCAGGCCGAGCGCGCCGTTGGCCTCGACCAGCGCCGGCTTGCCGCCGGCCAGCACGTCGACGGTCGCCAGCGGCTTCGGCGCGAAATGGCGGAACAGCTCGCCGGCCTCGGCGAAATCGGCCAGCACCGATTCGGTCATGCGGTCATGCAGCAGGCCGGCGACCGTCTTCCGCTCGGCGGACGTCAGCGCCCGGCCGTTCTTGAGCACGACGTGGCAGGCGACGACGCGCTCGATGCGTTCGAGGGCCGGCTCCAGATCGCAGTTGAAGGCGATGTCGGTGGCCTTCGACGACCACGGCGAAATGGTGCCGATGCGCGGCGTGACCAGGAACAGTTCGCCCGGCTCCTCATCCGCCGGCCGCTCCTCCAGCAAAGCCGCCAGCTTGGCCCGCTCGTCGGCGCTCAGCGCGCGCTTCTGTGCGACGACATGCCAGTAATCGGCCGCCACCGATTCGATATCCGCCACGGCCGCGACCAGGCGGGCTTGCAGGCGTTGCAGACGGAAAGCGGAAAAGGCGGCGTCGCCCTTGAGGCAAAGAATGTCGGCCATGGAAGAGATTTCGGGTTAGGCGGGAAGGCCGGCATTATACCCGAGCGCCGGGCCGCCAGCCGGCCCCACGGCCGGGCTCGGCCCCTTCCCGTCCGCCGATCAACGTCGCCGGCCACCCGCCCGGAAAACGGGTGGCAACGGCCGCCTTACCAGGCGCCGAGCAGGATGCTGAGAATCATCCCAGACACGGCCAGCAGGCCGATACCGGCGGCGATGCCGCTGAGCGACACGACGTTGGCGATGTAGCGGGCCTTCTGCCCGTCGGCGATATGCAGCAAGGGCCGCACGCCGTGGCGGATCAGCGCCAGCGCCGCGATCCAGGCCAAGATCCCGACGGCGATCGCGAAGCCCCGGCTGGGCACCAGCAGCGACAGCGACGACAGCCACAGCGGCACCGGCGCGATGGCGGCCAGCGCATAGGCGCAGTCGTAGCCGGGATCGTGGTCGCGGGCCTGGGCCATGCGCTGGATCAGCATCGCCATGTAGGGAACCATCAGCAGCTGCATGGCGTAGAAGACGATGCCGGTCACCAGCAGCTGCATCGGTGTCAGCGCCGGCATCGACAACGGAAAGACAACGCCGGGATGGACCAGTTCGGCGTAGGCGTAGAGCACCGGCGGCAGCAGCGACATCGGCATCACCAGGCCGCGGAAGAACCAGCGCGCCGAGAAATGGGACTTGTCGATTTCATCCCAGCCGGTTTCCTCGGAAACCAGCATGGCCGGAAGGTGGGACAGCATCATGATCGTCTCCTCGCCCGCAGGTTGCGCGGCGGCAGCGGCCCCGCCCCGCCGCGGCGGGTCATGACGGTTGGACCGCGACGGCCAGGGGAGTTCCTGCCGTTCGCAAGGCCGGCCGTCCCGGCAAATACCGGTGCCCCGGATTCACGCCGCCGCTGTCGGCGCTACCTGTTCTGGATCACGTTGCGCGCGCCGCCGGGGAAGCAGCTCAATGAGCCGTTGTCCGGGCAGATCACGATGTAGGTGGCGCGCTGGCCGCAGCCGGACACGCCGACCGTGTATTCGGCGCGCTCCGGCCCCCAGTAGCGGAAGGTCTGGATCAGCGGCTGCAGGAGTTCCTGCGACAAGATTTGGCCGGTGGCGGCCGGGCAGTCCATTTCGAACTGCCCGCGGCGGACGGCGGTGTTGATGGCCTCCGGCTGCATCTGCTCGATGAACGGCGGCCCCGAGGCGCAACCGGCAAGCAGCAGAGGTGGCAACAACAGCGAACACGCAGAGCGAAACTTCATGATCGGTCCTCCAGTGGCTGCGGACCCTCACCGGCCGTCGGCGCGTCCTGCATTGCGCCGAGCGGGCCGGCCAACAAGGCGACAGATGGTGGCGCGCCGCCAGAAACCCGATGGCTTACTTCCCCTTGTCCGGCACGAACTTCAGCACATTGCCGTTGATGCAGTAGCGCTTGCCGGTCGGCGGCGGGCCGTCGTCGAAAACATGGCCGAGGTGGATGCCGGAACTGGCGCTGCGCACTTCGACGCGGCGCATGCCGTGGCCGTTGTCCTCGTGCAGCGTCAGCGCGCCGGGCAGCGGATTGAAGAAGCTGGGCCAGCCGGTGCCGCTCTCGAACTTGGCGTCGCTGCGGAACAGCGGCGCGCCGGTGATCGGATCGACGAAGGTGCCGGGCCGCTTTTCATCGAGATGCGAGCCGGTGCCCGGGTACTCGGTGCCCTGCTCGAAGGCGATTTTCTGCTGCGCCGGCGTCAGCAGGTGGAAACCCAGCCATTTCCAGAAACGCGGCGTCTCGCCGTTGTAGCCGGTGTAGCGGGAGATTTCCTTGCCTTTCTCGAAGAGCACGATGGTCGGCGTCGCGAACAAGGCCTTTTCCAGCGTCCAGCCGCTCGGCGGCTCGACGCTCATGGTCCGGACGACCGCCACCGGGGATTTCCAGCGGTCGAGCACGTCGGCCTTGAATTTCTTGCAATAGGCGCAGTCCTCGGCCTCGAACACGACCAACTGGCGCTGGAAGTCCAGCGCCTTGCCGTCGAGCCGCGGCGCCTTCGCCGCCACCGGCGGACCGCCGGCAACCACGGCGGCCTGCGGATACTTGACGCCGGTACCGCCCAGGCCGCAGTAGCCGTTCGGGTTCTTGGCCAGGTAATCCTGGTGGTATTCCTCGGCCCGGAAATAACCCTTCAAGGGCGCGATCTCGGTGGTGATCCGGCCGCGTTGCTGGGCCGACAAGGCGCTCTGGTAGGCATCCCGCGTCTTACGGGCGACGGCCAGCTGGGCGTCGCTATTGGTGTAGATGGCGCTGCGGTAATTGGTGCCGATGTCGTTGCCCTGGCGGTCGCCCTGGGTCGGATCGTGGTTTTCCCAGAACTGGACCAGCACCTGTTCGAGATCGACCTTGGCCGGATCGAAGCTGACCTTGATCACCTCGGCATGGTTGCGCTGCGTGCTCTTGCCCTGGCGCAGCAAGCGCTCGTGCGCCAGCACCGCGTCGTAGGTGCCGGGCACGTCGCCGTTGGCGTAGCCGCTTTCGACGTCGAGCACGCCGGGAATGGCCGCCATGCGCTTTTCGGCGCCCCAGAAGCAGCCCATGCCGAGGACGATGGATTCGACATTCGCCGGCCGTGACGCGGCCTTGCCCGAGGGAGCGGCAAGGGCGTCGTCGGTGCCGGCGGCAAACAAAAGACTGGAGGAAATGGCCAAGATCAATCCTTGCATCGTTCGACGGAAAAGCATCGCTTACCTTTCAACGGCATGGGCCAAACCCCAGCCTGTCGGGATGTGGACGGCGAAAAGCCGCCGTCGGTTCCCCGAAAAGGTCCTACCTTAATCCAGCCGCCGCGATCCGCCCTACGCTCTCCGGATCGTCGGCAGGAAAGCCGTCAGCAGGCCGATCAGCGGCAGGAAGGCGCAGACCCGATAGACGGTGCCGATGCTCGTCGCGTCGGCCAGTTGGCCAAGCAGCGCGGCGCCGATGCCGCCCATGCCGAAGGCGAAGCCGAAGAACAGGCCGGAAACGGCGCCGACCTTGCCGGGAACGAGCTCCTGGGCGTAGACCAGGATCGCCGAGAAGGCCGAGGCCAGGACCAGGCCGATGATCACCGACAGCACGCCGGTCCAGAACAGGCCGACGTGCGGCAGCAGCAGCGTGAACGGAGCGACGCCGAGGATCGACGCCCAGATCACGCGCTTGCGGCCGATCCGGTCGCCGATCGGCCCGCCGAGCACGGTGCCCGCCGCCACGGCGAAGAGGAAGACGAACAGGTAGATCTGCGCGTCGTGCAGCGAGAGGCCGAACTTGTCGATCAGGTAGAAGGTGTAATAGCTGCTCAGGCTGGCCATGTAGAAGAATTTGGAGAACATCAGCAGGCCGAGGATCGCCAGCGACCAGCCGATCTGCCGGCGGCTCAGGCCGTTGCCGGCATGCGCCCGCATCCGCTTGCGGAAGTTGGCGACATGGTGGCTCGACCAGCGCCCGACGCAAGCGAGCACGACCACGCCGACCAGCGCGAACAGCGAGAACCAGGCGGCGCTGCCCTGGCCGCGCGGCACCACGATCAAGGCCGCCAGCAAGGGGCCGACCGCCGAGCCGAAATTGCCGCCGATCTGGAACAGCGACTGCGCCAGGCCCGGCCGGCCACCGGCCGCCATGCGGGCGACGCGCGAGGATTCGGGGTGGAAGATCGAGGAACCGATGCCGATGGTCATCGCCGCCACCAGCACGGCGGCGAAGCTGCCCGCCTGCGACAGCAATAGCAGGCCGGCCAGCGTGAAGCCCATGCCGACCGGCAGCGAATACGGCATCGGCCGACGGTCGGTGTAGAGGCCGATCAGCGGCTGCAGCAGCGAGGCGGTCAGCTGGTAGGCCAGCGTGATCAGGCCGATCTGCGCGAACGACAGATCGAGCCCGAGCTTGAGCATCGGGTAGATGGCCAGCAGCACCGACTGCATCATGTCGTTCAGCAGGTGCGAGAAGCTGATGGCTGCGATCACCGGGTAAGCGGTGGCGTTCAGGGGGTCGGCGGCGGGCGGTGCGCCGAGCGGCGCCTCGGCGGTCAGGGTGTTGTCCATGAAAAAGAGTTCCGGGTGGCTGGAGCGCCAGTCTAGAATGACCGATCACAGCATGTCCCGACACAAACTATCGTGAATCTGCCAACCACCAGCCCGGCCGCTTCCTTTCATCACGACGACGAGTACCAGACCCTGCCCCACCCGGTCACCGCCAAGGCGCGCAACTACCATGGCGGCGCCACGCCGATGCACAGCCATCCGCGGGCGCAGTTGCTCTATGCCGGCAGCGGCGTCATGCGCGTCGAGACCGAAGTCGGCTGCTGGGTCGTGCCGCCGGTGCGCGGCGTCTGGATTCCGGCCAACATGGCGCATCGGGTGAGCATGCTCGGCCATGTCGAAATGCGTACCCTGTACATCCGCCCGGACGCCGCGCCGGGCCTGGCGGACAGCTGCTGCCTGCTGGCAGTCAGCCCGCTGCTGCGCGCCTTGATCCTGGCCCTGGTCGAGGAACCGCTGGCCTACGACCGCGCTGGCCGGGCCGGCCAGATCGCGGCACTGATCCTGCACGAGCTGCGCTTCCTGAAAATCCCCGCGCTGCATCTGCCGATGCCCGGCGAGCAGCGCCTGCACCGGCTGTGCCAGGAACTGATCGCCAATCCGGAAAGCCGCGAAACCCTGGAAACCCTGGCCGAGCAGCACGCCACCAGCAGCCGCACCCTGGCCCGCCAGTTCCAGCGCGAGACCGGCATGAGTTTTCGCCAGTGGCGACAGCAGGCGCGGCTGGTCGAAGCCCTCGGCCACCTGGCCAACGACGTGCCGGTCGCGCTGGTCGCCGAAAAGCTCGGCTACCGCAGCGCCAGCGCCTTCACCGCGATGTTCCGGCGCAGCCTCGGCATCGAGCCGCGACGCTATTTCTCCGGGGAACCGGCCAACGCAAGGTAACGCCCGGCGCAGCCGGCCAACGCGGCGAGTTGTTGCCGGAGGAGAACGGCCAGCGGCGGCGGCCGGCCTGTAGCGAGGCTCCAAGCTTGCCTCAAGCGTGGCAAACGACATCAAGTCATGACAATCAATATATGATGTTGGATTTTCTGACAGGCAAATTACTGTCGCACTGAAAATTCATCCATCGTCCTAAGAGGTTGCTCATGAAATTCACCCCCCTGATCGCGCTTGTTTCCCTGGCCCTGCTGTCCGCCTGCGCCAATAACCAGCAACAGTCGACCGAATCGGCTTCGTCGACCGCTTCCGCGGCGCCGGCAGCCGCCTCGCCTCTGGTCCAACTCAAGGATCGACTGGCCACACTGAAGTCGATGGACCTGAAGCTCGACGAGTCGGCCGATAGCGTGCGGGTGACCATGCCAGGCACCTCGGTTTTCGCCTCCGGCAGCAGCCAGCTCGCCCCGGCCGCCCATGCCGCCCTCGACCAGATCGCTCAGGCCATGATCGCGGTGACGCAGAGCAAGATCGCGGTGACCGGCCATACGGACAGCACCGGCGCCAGTAACTACAACCAGTCGCTGTCCGAAGTACGGGCCAAGGCGGTGGTTGATTACCTGGCCGGCAAGGGCGTCGAGGCGGCACGGATGACGGCTGTCGGCAAGGGTGAGGACGAACCGGTCGCCGATAACGCGACGGCCAAGGGACGTGCCGCCAACCGCCGGGTCGAGCTGCTGCTGAGCATTCAGTAACCAGCTCGGAACGCGCATGGAAACGCCGGGCTTGACCCGGCGTTTCCGTTTCCGGACGTAGCGCCGATCATCGCCTGCCGGCGTCCACCGGCGAAAATCCGCTACCATCTGACGCCCCGAACCCGCCGTCTCTACCGCATGCGTCCCCTCGCCTTCGTCGATCTCGAAACCACCGGCGCCACCGCCAGCCGGGACCGCATCACCGAAATCGGCATCGTCGAGGTCGACGCCGACGGCGCGGTGCGCGAGTGGCAGCAACTGGTCAATCCCGGCGTGCCCATTCCGCCCTTCATCGAGCAGCTGACCGGCATCAGCAACGCCATGGTCGCCACCGCGCCGCCGTTCGCCGAGGTCGCGGAGGAAACCCTGCGCCGCCTCGACGGCCGGCTGTTCATCGCCCACAACGCGCACTTCGACTACGGCTTCCTGAAAAACGAGTTCCGCCGCCTCGGCATCGCCTTCCGGGCGCCGGTGGTGTGCACCGTCAAGCTGTCGCGGACCTTGTTTCCCGAGCACCCGCGGCACAATCTCGATGCGCTGATCGAGCGCCACGGCCTCGCCGCCGATGCCCGCCACCGGGCGCTGGCCGATGCCCAACTGATCCACCAGTTCTGGCAGAAAATCCACGCCGGCCCCGCCGCCGAGCGCATTGCCGCGGCGCTGCGGGCGCAGAACGCCAATCCCGTTCTGCCGCCGCAGCTCGCTCCGACGCTGGCCGACGAGCTGCCGGACGGCTCAGGCGTCTATATCTTCCACGGCGACGGCGGCCGGCCGCTGTACATCGGCAAGGCCAGGAACATCGGCCGACAGGTGCTGGCGCATTTCGCCGCCGAGCGGCGGACGACGCGCGACCAGGCGCTGGCCTTGGAAGTGCGGCGCATCGACTGGATCGAGACGGCCGGCGAAGTCGGCGCCGGATTGCAGGAAGCGCTGCTGCTCAAGCGCCTGCAGCCGGTGCATAACCGCCTGCCGCGGCGCCCCGACGAAACCTGCACGTGGACGCTGGTCGACGAGGGCGAAGGCTGGCTGCGGCCGCAACTGGCGTCGGCCAGCGAACACGATTTCGGCGTGCATAGCGCCTGCTACGGCCTGTTCAAGACGCCCAGGGAAGCGACGACGGTGCTGCGGTCGCTGGCCGCCGGCCATCAGTTGTGCGATGCGCTGCTCGGGCTGGCGCCGCGCACCGCCGGCCAGCCCTGCCCGGCCTGCGCCGAGAAGCGCTGCAAGGGCGCCTGCGTCGGTCGCGAGCCGTTCGCCCGCCACAGCATGCGCCTGGTCGGCGCGCTCAGCCGGCTGAAGCTGGTCTCCTGGCCCTTCGCCGGGCCGGGGACGATCCGCGAGGGCGACGAGGTGCATCTGATCGATGGCTGGCGCTATCTCGGCACCGCCCGCAACGAGGCCGAGTTGCACGCCTTGCGCGAAACCGCCCGGCCGCCGTTCGACCGCGACATCTACAAGCTGCTCGTCAAGCTGGTCGGCCGCCTGCAGCCGCTGCGCTGATCCACGGAACCCGGTATCTGCAGGCCGCGGCCGGCGTGGCAGAATTTTTTGTCATCGCCCGCCGTCCACCGCCGCCTTTCTGCCGGGAGCCGCCATGCCAGCCTCCGCTCCGCTCAGCGTCGCCATCGCCTGCCAGGGCGGCGGCAGCCATACCGCCTTCACCGCCGGCGTGCTGCAAGTGCTGCTGCGCCGCAACGATCCGTCCCGCCATCGCCTGATCGCCCTCTCCGGCACCTCGGGCGGCGCCCTGTGCGCGGCCCTGGCGTGGAACGGACTGCTCACCGGCGCCCCGGAGGATGGGGCGCGCCGCCTCGAGGATTTCTGGCAGGACATGTCGGCCCACGCGTTGCCGGACATGCTCGGCAACCAGTTGCTGGTCTGGCTGCAACGCACGCCCTTCCTGCCGCGCCCGGAAATCAGTCCCTACCTGCTGCCGACCGCCGGTCAGGATTATCTGGCGACGATCATCCGCCGCCACGTCGATTTCGCCGCCCTGCCCCGGCTGGTCAGGCTCGACTCGCCGAAGCTGCTGATCGGCGCCGTCGAAGTGCTGTCCGGCAAATTCGCGGTCTTTCACTCGCATCACCCGGACCCGCAACTGCGCATCAGCCCGCAAGCGCTGCTCGCCTCGGCGGCCATTCCCGAGCTGTTCCGCGCCGTGCCGGTCGGCGACGGCCTCTACTGGGACGGGCTGTTCTCGCAAAACCCGCCGGTGCACGCCTTTTTCGCCGGCGATCCGCCGCGCGAACAAAAACCGGACGAAATCTGGGTCATCCAGATCAACCCCGACCGGCGCAGTGCCGAACCACGCAGCAACCACGACATTACCGACCGCCGCAACGAGCTGGCCGGCAACCTGTCGCTGGCCCAGGAATTGTCCTTCATCGAGCAGACCAACCGCTGGCTGGCCGCCGGCCTGATGTCGGCCGAGCATTTCAAGCCGGTCGCCGTTCGCCGCATTCCGCTCGAACTCGACCTCGACTACCCGTCCAAGCTCGACCGCCAGCCGGCCTTCATCAACCATCTGCTGGCCGCCGGCCGCGACGCCGGCGAACGCTTCGTCGCCGGACTGGGCTGAGGGCGCCGGCCACGGCGATGGTCGCCGGCCATCCCGCCCTGGCCATGGGCGAAGCCAGATTCAATACATTTCTTTGTCATCGTACTTTTTGCGGCAGAATGCAGCCTTTTGACCCTGGCCGCCTTCTCCCACCGACAATAAATAATCCGCTCCCCGCCGCGCCGGAAATCGTCCGCGCCCCGCACGCCCCGCTCACTGATTACTACGCCAGCGAAGAGGAGCGCCGCGGCTTCCTGCGCGGCATCTTCGACAAGACCGCCGGCGACTACGACCGCATCGAGCGCCTGCTGGCTTTCGGCAGCGGCCCCTGGTATCGCGGCCAGGCGCTGCAGCGGGCCGGCCTGCAGCCGGGCATGCGCGTCGCCGACATCGGCGTCGGCACCGGCCTGGTGGCCTGCGAGGCGGCCCGCCTGACCGGCGATCCAAGCCTGGTCACCGGCATCGACCCGAGCGCCGGCATGCTGGCCAACGCCCGCGTGCCGGCCGGCGTGACCCTGCTCGAAGGCCGCGCCGAGGCCATCCCGCTGCCGGATGCCAGCGTCGATTTCATCAGCATGGGCTACGCCCTGCGCCACATCGCCGACCTGGAAAGCGCCTTCGCCGAGTTCCACCGCATCCTCAAGCCGGGCGGCCGCCTCTGCCTGCTCGAAATCACCGCCCCGGAAGGTCGCCTCGGCCGCGGCCTGCTGCGCGTCTACATGCGCGGCGTGGTCCCGGCCCTGGCCCGAATCTCCGGCAGCGGCGCCGACACCGCCCTGCTCTGGCGCTACTACTGGGACAGCATCGACGCCTGCGCGCCGCCGGCCCGCGTCATCGCCACGCTGCAGGCCGCCGGCTTCGCCGGGGCGCGGCGCCACGTCGACCAGCCGCTGCTGTCGATCCTCTCCGAATACCAGGCGGAAAAACCCGGCGCATGACGGACGGCGGCATCCGGCAAGCGCGCGACGCGGTCGCCGCCTACATCACCAAGGACGGCTCGGAAATCCGCGAACTGCTGCATCCCGACCGCGACGCGCTGCGTCATCAGAGCCTGGCCGAAGCGGTCGTGCCGCCGGGAGCGACGACGCTGCTGCACCGCCACCGGCGCAGCGAGGAGATTTACCACGTCACCCGCGGCCAGGGGCTGATGACGCTGGGCGACGCGCAGTTCCCGGTCGGCGCCGGCGACAGCGTCGCCATCCTGCCCGGCACGCCGCACTGCATCGCGAACACCGGCGCCGAACCGCTGCGCATCCTGTGCTGTTGCGCGCCGCCCTACGCGCACGGCGACACCGAACTGCTCTAGGGCGTATTCGCCGTAACCGGCGGGACAGCGTTTGTCGTGGCGGAAGGGGCGCCAAGGCGGGAGGCGCGGGGAATGGTTGTTCCATTCCCAAGCCGAGCAACGCCGGCGACCGCCCGCCATAGCAAACCTGAAGGGCCAGGGTCTGGCAGGGTGCATTGCCGCGTTGCCGCCCGCTTGTGCAGATCACTGCACGGCGCGACCGGCGCCTTGCCCTGCCTCCCCGCCAGACCTTGGCGCTGCCCGTCGCTTACTGCGCACACGCCCTAAGACGCCGCCGCACTGCTTTGGCCGGCACAGCACCATTTTGGTGCGGGTGCCGGCCCGGCGAAATACGGCAAGTCATTGAAAATACAGCGCCCCGTGGTATGGCATGGGGTTTGCGATAGTTAGTCCGAAGCAGCGAATCAACCGCCAACGGGGGCGGTCCGATGGCAACGACGTCATGCGCTGGAAACCATGTGCACCAGCCGGTGCGCGCAACGTTGGAGTCCATCATGAGCACAGCCCCCGTCAAACCTCGTCTGGTCCTGATCGGCAACGGCATGGCCGGCGTCCGTACCGTCGAGGAACTGCTGAAGATCAAGCCGGATCATTACGACATCACGATCTTCGGCGCCGAACCGCACCCCAACTACAACCGCATCCTGCTCTCGCCGGTCCTGGCCGGCGAAATGGCGGTCCAGGACATCATCCTCAACGAGCTGGACTGGTACGCCCGGCACAACATCCGGCTGCATACCGGCAAACAGGTCGAGAAGATCGACCGCGTCCGCCGGCGGGTGGTCGCCGCCGATGGCAGCGAGGTCGCTTACGACCGCCTGCTGATCGCCACCGGCTCGACGCCCTTCATGCTGCCGGTGCCGGGCAACGACCTGCCCGGCGTCATCGGCTACCGCGATATCAAGGACACCGACGAAATGATCGCCGCCGCCAGCCGCCACCGCCACGCGGTAGTCATCGGCGGCGGCCTGCTCGGCCTGGAGGCGGCCAACGGCCTCAAGCTGCGCGGCATGGACGTGACCGTGGTGCATCTCGGCCCGTGGCTGCTCGAACGCCAGCTCGACGAGTTGGC
>JAVBRT010000038.1:0-13323 GCA_031547725.1 Azonexus sp.
CTCCTCCACCCAGCGTGCTCAGCATCTGCCACTCTGGCTGCATCACTACAACTGGCACAGACCTCATGCCAGCCTTCAATATCAGCCGCCAATCTCCCGAATCACCGCACTGAACAACCTGGTGGGTTTACACAGCTAGCCGGTCCGCGGCGGGCTGGCTACAATCCGCCCGGCCAGACGCCAACCCGTGCGGTTGGCGTTTTTTCCTGGCCAGGGCGGATGCGCGGCAAGCGCTGCCGCCGGCCGCCGAGCCATTGTTTGTCCACCCCGTGGCGCGGGGTGGCGGGATCTTCATCGAGATGCACATCGTTCCCTTTTCGCCGCTGGCCTGTCCGCTCGATGGCGGAGTGCTGCAGGCGCCAGGCGGCGCCTGGCGCTGTCCGGCCGGGCACAGCTTCGATATCGCCAGCCATGGCTACACGCACCTGCTGCCGGTGCAGCACAAACGCTCGCGCGACCCCGGCGACAGCAAGGAAATGGTCGCCGCCCGTCGGCGTTTTCTCAATGCCGGCCATTACCGGCCGATCGCCGAGGCGGTTGCCCGGGCCGTGCTCGATGGGCGAGGGCAGGATGCGCATATGAGTTGCCTCGATGCCGGCTGCGGCGAGGGCTACTATCTGCGCCACCTGGCGGCCGGCGGCGAAGGGCAGACGCTGGCGCTGCTCGGCCTGGATATCTCGAAATGGGCGGTGCAGGCGGCGGCCCGGCAGGAACGGCGGGGCAACTGGGTGATCGGCAGCAATGCCCGGTTGCCGGTGTTGCCGGCATCGCTCGACTGCGTGCTGAGCCTGTTCGGCTTTCCGGTTTATGGCGAATTCGCCCGTGTGCTGAAACCCGGCGGTCTGCTGCTGCAGGTCGATGCCGGGCGGGATCATCTACGCGAACTGCGCGAGATCATTTATCCCGAACTTAAACCCGAGCGCGGTGGCGAGGTGCCGGTGCCGGATGGTTTCCATTGTTCGGCGCGGAGCGGTGTGCGCTATCCGCTGCGGCTCGACGATCAGGCGCAGATTGCCGATCTACTGGCGATGACGCCACACCTCTATCGCGCCAGCCCCGAGGGCCGGGCGCGGGCGGCGGCGCTGAATGCCCTGGCGCTAACCGTCGATGTGCGCCTGAACTGCTTCGTGCGCGATCCGACCGGTGGATGATCGCGGTTGCCACGAGATCGTGGGCATGGATTTGCCAGTAGATTCCCGAGTGAAACGATCGGGTATAATCGCCCGCCGGCCCGGGGAATGCGGAATCGCGGTGGCCGGGTTGTGTGACAGTCGTTCTCAGGAGATGCGGGTATGCGGCAGATTCGTGAAGAAGCCGTTCAACGGATGCAGCGGGATCACGACGCGATGATCGCGTTGATCCGGCGTATCCGGGCCGCCTGCGGCCAGCTTGGCATGGTCGACGACTGCGGCCAGTGTCCGGGCGAGCGGCGCGCCATGTGCCATGGCGATGTCGAGCAACTGATCCGGGCCTTCGTCGAAGCCACGCTCAAACATCACATGATGGAATCTCTGTACATGGCCGAAGGCGTGCCGGTGGCGCACCGGCAGGCGCATACCCAGGCGCACCAGCGCATGGCCGAGCAGTTGAAGTCGATCCGTGTGGTGCTTTCGGCCGACGGCAACTGCGTGCAGGCGATCGAAGGCATCGACGCGGTGCTGACGACGCTGCTCGCGCACCTTGCCGAGTACGACCGGCAGCTTGAGGACTACCTGCTGGCCACGGCCTGAGGGCCCCGACGTTCTCCGCTATTCGTTCGCCTCGTAGCGGGCCAGCGTGACCCCGGCGTGGGTCAGCACCTCGCGCAGGGCCTTGATGTCGGTGCGCGAGCAGGTGCTGCTGTTGTGCGGGTGGTGCAGGAAGCCCTCGCGGCGATTCAATGTGATCTTGAAGCGGGCGCCGTGGGCCGGTTCGACTTCGGCGCCGAGGTGATGCAGCAGCGATTCGACTTCGCGCCAGTGGATGTTGGCCGGCGGCGGGTCCTGGAAAATGCTGCGCATCAGGTGGGCGTGCTTGTGGCTCATGACGGCGCTCCCGACTGGGTAATGTCGATATTCTATGCCGCTTGCGCTCAGGCGAGAATGATCTTGAGCAGGGCCAGGGAAAGCAGGGTGTAGCCGGCGGCGACCAGGTCGTCGGCCATGACGCCGAAGCCGTTCTTGACGTGCTGGTCGAAATAGCGCGCCGGCTGCGGCTTGGTGATGTCGAACCAGCGGAAGAGCAGGAAGGCCGCCAGTTGCCAGTAGAAGCTGGCCGGCGTCAGCAGCAGCACCAGCCAGAAGGGCACGATCTCGTCCCAGACAATGCTGCCGTGGTCCGGGTCGCCGAGCGCCCGGCCGGCCACGTCGATCAGCCAGATGCCGCCGAGGTAGGCGGCGGCGAACAGGAACAGCAGCTGGAAGTCGCCGAAATAGGGGCGGAAGAGCAGGAAGCTGCCCCAGGCGAACAGGGTGCCGAAAGTGCCGGGCGCCTTCGGCGCCAGGCCGCTGCCGCAGCCGAGCGCCAGGAAGTGCGCCGGATGGGCGAGCAGGAAGCGCAACGTGGGGCGGCGGGCGGAGTCAGCCAAAGTGGTCGAAGCCCTTGCGTTCGAATTCGACCGGCCGCTCGTCCGGGTCGAACACCGTGACCGCGCCGGCCGGGCCGGCGACCATGTCGCCGATGCACCACAGCGCCAGGTCGAGCCGGGCGGCGATCTCGACGATGGCCTGGTGCTGGGCGAAGGGCGCGGTGAAGCACAGTTCGTAGTCGTCGCCGCCGGCCAGCTGGCATTCGAGCGCCAGCTTGCGCAGCGCGGCGTCGTAGGTCTCGCCGCTGCCGGCCAGATCCCGCAACTGCGGCAATTGGACCAGCCTGACGGCGGCGGCGCAGCGGGAGCGTTCGGCGATGTGGCCGAGATCGGCGAGCAGGCCGTCGGAGACGTCGATGGCGGCGCTGGCGATGCCGATCAGGGCCTGGCCGAGGGCGAGGCGCGGGCGCGGTTTTTCCAGGGCGGCGATGCACAGGCGCGGCCACGGCTCGGGCAGGGCGATGCGCCCCTGCAACTGGGCCAGGCCCAGGGCGGCGAGGCCGGGGCGGCCGGAAACCCAGATCTGGTCGCCGACCCGGGCGCCGTCGCGGCGTAAAGCGCGGCCCGGCTCGACTTCGCCGAAGGCGGTGACGCACAGATTGAGCGGCCCGCGCGTGGTGTCGCCGCCGACCACCTCGACGCCGTATTCGTCGGCGCCGGCGAAGAAGCCGGCGGCGAAGGCGGCGATCCAGGCTTCGTCGGCCGCCGGCAGGGCGCCGGCGAGCGTCGCCCAGCGCGGCCGGGCGCCCATCGCGGCGAGGTCGGAAAGATTGACGGCGAGCGTCTTCCAGCCGAGGTTTTTCGGGTCGGTATCGGGCAGGAAGTGGGTGCCGGCGACCAGCATGTCGGTGGTCACCGCCAGCTGCAAGCCTGGCGTCGGCTGCAACAGGGCGCAGTCGTCGCCGGGGCCGAGCACCGCCGACGGCGTCGGCCGGGCGAAGTAGCGGTCGATCAGCGCGAACTCGCCGGCCATCGCCTTACTTTTTCTTGCGCGCGGCGACTTCGTCCGGGCGGACCACGGCGGCGACCTTGTCGAGCACGCCGTTGACGTACTTGTGGCCGTCGGTGCCGCCGAAAGCCTTGGTCAGCTCGATGGCCTCGTTGATGATGACGCGGTAGGGCGTTTCCGGATGGTTGACCAGTTCGAAGCTGCCGAGCATCAGCACGCAGGCCTCGACCGGCGACAGTTCGGTGAACGGCCGGTCGATGTGGGCCGCGATGTGGGCGGTCAGGGCTTCCTGCTGGCCGATCACGCCGCGCAGGGTGCCGACGAAGAACTCGCGGTCGGCCTTGGCGAAATCTTCCATTTCCGGCGTGTAGGCTTCGATGGCGGCCTCGTCGGCGCCGCCGACGCGCCACTGGTAGAGTCCCTGCAGCACGAATTCGCGGGCCCGGCGGCGGGCCGAGCGCGGCGCCGGCGGCGGCAGGTCGTGTTGGGAATCGCTGGCGAAGTCGGTCATTGGCACAGGGCTTTCTGGAGATTGGCCATTTCCACGGCGGCCTGGGCGCAATCGCTGCCCTTGGGCCGCATGCGGACTTCCGCTTGCTCGTCGGTGTCGCAGGTCAGGATGCCGTTGGCGATGGGCACGCCGGTGTCGAGCTGGACTTCCATGATGGCGCGGCAGGCGTCGTTGGAAACCACCTCGAAATGGTAGGTGTCGCCGCGGATCACGGCGCCGAGCGCCACCAGCGCGTCGAAGCCGCCGCTCTGGGCCATGCTCTGCAGGGCCAGCGGGACTTCCAGGGCGCCGGGGACGGTGGCGATGCGCATGTCGCCGTCGGCGACGCCGAGGCGCTTGAGTTCGGCAATGCAGGCCGAGAGCAGGCCTTCGCAGACGGGCAGGTTGAAGCGGGCCATGACGACGCCGATGCGCAGGCCGGCGCCGTCGAGGTTGCTGTCGTATTCGAACACGTTGTCAAAGCGGGACATGGCTCAGAGCTCCGCGGCAGAGGGGACGAAACCGGTGACTTCGAGGTCGAAGCCGGTCATGGAGGGCATCTTGCGCGGGCTGGAGAGCAGGCGCATCTTGGTCACGCCGAGGTCGCGCAGGATCTGGGCGCCGATGCCGTAGGTGCGCGGATCCCATTTCTGCTGGCGGCTGGCCGGCTGGCTCTGGCCGTTGCCGGTCAGGCGGGCCAGCAGCGCTTCGCCGTCTTCCGGGCGGTGCATCAGCACGATCACGCCGTGGCCGTTGCGGGCCATGGCCGCCTGCGCCTCGTCGATGGAGAAGGATTGGGCCTTGCTCCCGGGGTCGATGAAGTCGAGCACCGACAGCGGCTCGTGGACGCGGACCAGGGTTTCGCCGCCGGCCGGAATCTGGCCCTTGACCAGGGCCAGGTGGGTGGCGCCGCCGGCGCGGTCGACGTAGGCGTGCAGCGCGAATTCGCCGTGAGCGGTGGCGATGGTCTTGCTGGTGACGCGCTCGACCAGGGTTTCCGAGGCGGCGCGGTAATGGATCAGGTCGGCGATGGTGCCGATCTTCAGGCCGTGCTGCTGGGCGAATTCGATCAGTTGCGGCAGCCGGGCCATGCTGCCGTCCTCGTTGAGGATTTCGCAGATCACGGATGCCGGTTCGAGGCCGGCCATCTCGGCCAGGTCGCAGCCGGCCTCGGTGTGGCCGGCGCGGACCAGCACGCCGCCGGGGCGGGCGGTGATCGGGAAGATGTGGCCGGGCTGGACGATGTCGTCCGGCGTCGCGTTGCGGGCCACGGCGGCCTGCACGGTGCGCGCCCGGTCGGCGGCCGAGATGCCGGTGGTGACGCCTTCGGCGGCCTCGATCGAGACGGTGAAGGCGGTGCCGTAGGGGGTCTTGTTGTCGCGCGCCATCTGCGTCAGGCCGAGTTTCTTGCAGCGCTCCTCGGTCAGCGTCAGGCAGACCAGGCCGCGGCAGTGGGTGACCATGAAATTGATCGCTTCCGGCGTGATGAACTCGGCGGCGATGACGAGATCGCCCTCGTTCTCGCGGTCTTCCTCGTCGACCAGGATGACCATGCGGCCGGCTTTCAGCTCGGCGACGATGTCGGCGGTGGGGGCGATGGCGGGATGGGGGGGCATGGAACTTCCGGGAACGGCAAAAAGGGGTGGCTATTTTCGCAGAAAGCGGCGCGCGGCGCCCGCTTTTGCGCGCCGGGGAATCAGGGCGGATAGGCCTCGACCTGGATGCGCAGGCGTACCTCGTCGCCGACGAAAGGCAGGCCGTTGGCGAGGCCGAAGTCGCTGCGCCGCAGCCTGCCCTCGGCGTCGGCGCCGCAGCCGGTCTGGCGGCGGGCGAGGTTGAAGCCGCACTTGAAGCGGGTGATTTCGAGGCGCAGCGGCCGCATTTCGCCGCGCAGGATCAGCGTGCCCTCGACGGCCTGCAAGCGCTCGCCGGAGAACAGCAGGGTCCGGCTGCGGAACAGGATGTCGGGAAAGTCGCGCACGTTGAACCAGTCGGCGCCGCGCAGGATGTCGTCGCGCTCGGCCAGGCCGGTGTCGAGCGAGGCGGCGGCGATGCGGATTTCGAGCTCGCCCCGCTGCGTCGCCGGATCGAAGGCGATATGGCCGGACGTCCGGTCGAAGCGCCCGCGCTGGGTCGAGAAGCCGAGGTGGTCGATCTCGAAGCTGGCGTAGGTATGCGCCGGATCGACCACGTAGTCGGCGGCGGCTGCGAATTGGGGCGGCAGAGCCAGCGCGGCGAGCAGCACGGCCAGCCGGGCGACGGGCAATGGTGTAGCCCGAGTGTGCGACGGGCGCCTCGGTGACGGGTGGGCGGCTGGCGGCATGGGCAGGCGGCGGGTTGGCGTTTGGCGTTTGGCGTTTGGCGGTCAGACCCGGCGCCGCCGGCGATGTTCCCGCCGGCATGCCGGCGGCGTTTCGCGGTAGCATCGCCCCCCATGCGCCACGCCCTTCTGTTCTCCGTCTTCGTCATCGCCTCCTGCGGGCTGGCCTACGAACTGGTCGCCGGCGCCCTGTCGTCCTACCTGCTCGGCGACTCGGTGATGCAGTTCTCGACGGTGATCGGCACCTACCTGTTCGCCATGGGCGTCGGTTCCTGGCTGGCCAAGTACATCGAGCGCGACCTGATCGGCCGCTTCATCCGCATCGAACTGCTGGTCGGGCTGCTCGGCGGCTTTTCCGGGATCGGCCTGTTCCTGGTGTTCACCTGGCTGCCGGGGCCGTTCCGGCTGCTGCTGTACCTGACGGTGTTCGCCGTCGGCGTCCTGGTCGGCCTGGAAATCCCGCTGGTCATGCGCATCCTGAAGCGCGAACTGGATTTCCGCGAACTGGTGTCGCAGGTGCTGACTTTCGATTACCTCGGCGCCCTGGTCGTGTCGATCCTCTTTCCGCTGCTGCTGGCGCCGCATCTGGGCATGGTGCGCACGGCCCTGTTGTTCGGCCTGCTCAACGTCGCCGTCGCGCTGTGGGCGCTGCATCTGTTCCGCGCCCAACTGCCGGCGCGGCGCTGGCTGGCCGGCCAGTGCTGGGCTGTGTTCGCCATCCTCGTCGGCGGCTTCGCCGGCGCCGGCCAGTTGACGTCGCTGGCCGAGGCCTCGGTTTACGCCGACGAGATCGTCCATGCCGAAAGCTCGCCCTACCAGCGCATCGTCGTCACCCGCTGGCGCGACGACCTGCGCCTGTACCTGAACGGCAACCTGCAATTCTCCTCGCACGACGAGTACCGCTACCACGAGGCGCTGGTGCATCCCGGCCTGGCCGGCCTGCCGGGCGCCCGCCGGGTGCTGGTGCTGGGCGGCGGCGACGGCCTGGCGGTGCGCGAGATCCTGAAATATCCGCAGATCGAGTCGGTGACCCTGGTCGATCTCGATCCGGCGATGACCCGCCTGTTTTCCACTGCCCCCCCGCTGGTGGCGCTCAACGGCGGCGCGCTCAATTCGCCGAAAGTACGGGTGATCAATGCCGACGCCCTGAAATGGCTGGAGGAGGAACGCGGCTTCTACGACTTCATCGTCGTCGATTTTCCCGACCCGGCCAATTTCTCGCTCGGCAAGCTCTATACCTCGGCCTTCTACCGCTTGCTGGAAAAGCGGTTGGCGGTGCGCGGCCGTCTCGTCGTCCAGTCCACGTCGCCGCTGTACGCCCGGAAATCCTTCTGGTGCGTGGTGGCGACGCTTGAGGACGTCGGCCTGAAGACGGCGCCCTATCACGCGCTGGTGCCGTCCTTCGGCGAATGGGGCTTCATCCTCGCCGGCCGCGAGGCCTATGCGCCGCCGCCCGGCGACTTGCCGCCGACGCGCTTCCTGAGCGCGGCGACGCTGGGCGGGCTGTTCGCTTTCCCGGCCGACATGGGACGTCTGCCGGTCGAGGTGAACCGGCTCAACAACCAGGCGCTGGTACGCTACTTCGAGGCCGAGTGGGGCGCCGTCACGCGCTGAGCGGCGGCTGGGCCTGCAGGTAGGCGACGATCTCGTCGAAAGGCAGCGCCTTGGCGAACAGGAAACCCTGCAGGTAGTCGCAGCCGAGGCGGGTCAGGAATTCACTTTGCGTGGCCGTTTCGACGCCCTCGGCGACCAGTTCGAGACCGAGGTTGTGGCCCAGCGCGATGATCGCGGCGCAGATCGAGGCGTCGTTGGCGTCGGTCTCGATGTCGCTGACGAAAGAGCGGTCGAGCTTGAGGCGCTTGATCGGCAGGTGCTTGAGGTAGGCCAGCGAGGAGTGGCCGGTGCCGAAATCGTCGATGGCCAGATCGACGCCCATCGCCGCCAGCTGGTCGAGGATGCCGAGCGTCGTCTCGGGGTTATGCATCGCCGTGGACTCGGTGATCTCCAACTCGATGGCATCCGGCTCCAGCTCGTAGCAGGACAGGGCGCCGCGCACCAGCAGCAACAGGTTCTCGTGGCGCAGTTGCTGGGCCGAGATGTTGATGGCGACGCGGATGTCGCCGAGGCCGAGCTGGCGCAGGCGCTGGATCAGGCGGCAGCTTTCCCACAGCACCCAGTCGCCGAGCGGCTGGATCAGGCCGGTTTCCTCGGCCAGCGGGATGAAGCGCAGCGGCGAGATCGGGCCGAAGGTCGGCGAAGTCCAGCGCAACAGGGCTTCGAGGCCGACTACGCGGCCGCTGCCGGCGGCGATCTGCGGCTGGAAGTGCAGCGCGAACTGGCGGCTCTCGGGCAGGCCGATGCCGGCGATGGCCTGGCGCAGGGCGTTCTCCATCTGCAGGCGCTCGCTGGCCACCTCGTTCATGCGGCTGGCGTAGAACTGATGGTTGTTGCGGCCGACGCTCTTGGCGTGGTACATCGCCGAGTCGGCGTTGCGCAGCAGCATGCCGGAGGTCGCGCCGTCGCCGGGATAGAGGCTGATGCCGATGCTCGGCGTGGTGTACAGCAGGTGCTCCTCGATCCGGTAGTTTTCCGACAGCGCGGTCTGAATCTTGTCGGCGACCCGGGCGGCGGTCAGCGGCCCCTCGATTTCCGGCAGCACGACGACGAACTCGTCGCCGCCGAGGCGGGCGACCAGGTCGCTGGCCCGCACCGATTCGCGCAGCCGGCCGGCAACCTGCTGCAACAGGCCGTCGCCGATGTGATGGCCGAGCGTGTCGTTGATGTTCTTGAAATTGTCGAGATCGATCAGCATCAGCGCCAGCTGCCGTGCCTCGCGCTCGCAGACGCGCAGCGCGTGCGTCAGCTGCGACTCGAAGGCGAGGCGGTTGGGCAACTGGGTCAGGACATCGTGGTAGGCCATCTGCGCCAGGCGGTCGGCGGCCTGCTTGCTGGCGCTGATGTCGGTGAAGTTGGCGACGTAGTACTCGACCTGGCCGGCCGCGTCGCGCAGCACCGAGATGCACAGCCACTTCGGGTACAGCGTGCCGTCCTTGCGCTTGTCCCAGATCTCGCCTTCCCAGAAGTCGTACTGGCCGAGGGCCTGCCACATCGCCGCGTAGAACTCGGGGCCGGCGTTGCCGGAAGAGAGGATGCGCGGATTCTCGCCCAGCGCTTCTTCAGCGGCGTAGCCGGTGAGCTTGCTGAAGGCGGGGTTGACGGCGACGATGCGGTTGTCGCGGTCGGTGACGACCACCGCCTCGTGGCTGCACTCGTAGGCGCATTGCAGCACGGCCGGCGGCAAGCCGCGCCGCGGCCGCGCGGAATCGCCGGACGATCCGGCCGGTGCTGCGGTGTGCGCCATGGATGGAGTGTTGTCTGTCCCTGGATGTTTGGCTAGACGTTGAAGAGGAAGTTCAGCACGTCGCCGTCCCTGACCACGTATTCCTTGCCTTCGGCGCGCATCTTGCCGGCTTCCTTGGCGCCGGCTTCGCCCTTGCAGGCGATGAAGTCGTCGTAGGCGATGGTCTGGGCGCGGATGAAGCCGCGCTCGAAGTCGGTGTGGATGACGCCGGCCGCCTGCGGCGCGGTGTCGCCGGCGTGGATGGTCCAGGCGCGGACTTCCTTGACGCCGGCGGTGAAGTAGGTCTGCAGGCCGAGCAGCTTGTAGCCGGCGCGGATCAGGCGATCGAGACCCGGTTCGTGCAAGCCCATGGATTCGAGGAACTCGATCTTGTCGGCATCGTCGAGGTCGGCGATCTCGGCCTCGATGGCGGCGCACAGCGCCACCACCTCGGCGCCCTCGGCGGCGGCGTGGGCGCGCACCGCGTCGAGATGGGGATTGTTCTCGAAGCCATCCTCGGCGACGTTGGCGGCGTACAGCACCGGCTTGGCGGTGATCAGGCAGAAGGGCTTGAGGCTGGCCCATTCCTCCTTGGCCAGGTCGAGGGCGCGCACCGGCTTGCCCTGGTCGAGCTGGGCGAAGCACTTGTCGAGCACGGCGACCAGGATCTTGGCTTCCTTGTCGCCGGAATTGGCCGGACGGCGGTAGCGGTTGAGCGCCTTCTCGACGGTGGCCATGTCGGCCAGCGCCAGTTCGGTGTCGATGACCTCGATGTCGCGCAGTGGATCGACGCTGCCCGAGACGTGCACCACGTTGTCGTCGGCGAAGCAGCGGACGACATGGACGATGGCGTCGGTTTCGCGGATGTTGGCCAGGAACTGGTTGCCCAGGCCCTCGCCCTTGGAGGCGCCGGCGACCAGGCCGGCGATGTCGACGAACTCGACGATGGCCGGCTGCACCTTCTGCGGCTTGACGATCGCGGACAGCGCCTTGAGGCGCGGGTCCGGCACCTCGACGATGCCGACGTTCGGCTCGATGGTGCAGAAGGGATAGTTGGCCGCTTCGATGCCGGCCTTGGTCAGGGCGTTGAAGAGGGTGGACTTGCCGACGTTGGGCAGGCCGACGATGCCGCATTTCAAAGACATGGGTTTTCCTTAGGTTGCCAACTAAACGGCTTTGCCGTGCAACTGTTGTTGGGCGCCGGCGAAATCGCCGGCGGCGAGTCTGGGCCAGGCCAGCAGGCAGCGGTCCAGGGCGTGTTCGATGGCCGGCAGTTCTTCCTTGCGCGGCGGGTGCAGGACGAAATCGACGACCTGCTGGGACAGGCCGAGCGTGCGCGGATGGCCGATGCCCAGGCGCAGGCGCCAGAAATCCGGCGTGCCGAGGCGGGCCTGGATGTCCTTCAGGCCGTTGTGGCCGCCGTTGCCGCCGCCCTGCTTGAGGCGGATGGCGCCGGGCGCCAGGTCCAGCTCGTCGTGCACGACGAGGATTTCGCTGGCCGCGATCTTGTAGAAATTGGCCAGCGCGGCGACCGCCTGGCCGGAGCGGTTCATGAAGGTGGTCGGCTGCAGCAGCCACAGTTCGCCGGCCCGTGCCGCCCGGCCGAAGAACTTGGCCTGCGGGGCGAGGCTGGCCTTGAGATCGCGCGCCAGCTGGTCGACGAACCAGAAACCGGCGTTGTGCCGGGTGTTTTCATATTCGGCGCCGGGATTGCCGAGGCCGACGACGAGGCGGGGAGCATTCATGACCGTAAGTGCGACAAGGCCGCCGGCGGCAGGTTGCCGGCGGCGGCCCGGACAGCGGGACGGCGGTGCTTACTCGGCAGCCGCTTCGCCTTCGCCTTCGCCGGCGTCGGCGGCGCCGCCCTTGCCGACGATACCGACGACCACCGCGTCAGCGGCGGCGTGGTGGCCGAGCTTGACACCCTTCGGCAGCTTGAGCTGGCCGAGGTGCAGGCTGTCGCCGGCGTTCATGTTGGCCAGGTCGACTTCGATGAATTCCGGCAGATCCTTGGCCAGGCACTGCACGTCGACTTCGGTCATGACGTGGTTGACCAGGCCGCCGCCCAGCTTGACGCCCGGGGCGACGTCTTCGTTGATGAAGTGCAGCGGCACCTTGACGTGCAGTTCGTGGGTGGCGTCGACGCGCTGGAAGTCAATGTGCAGGACCAGCGGCTTGTAGGCGTGCGTCTGGTAGTCGCGCAGCAGGACTTGCTCTTTCTTGCCGTCGATGACCAGGGTGATGATCGAAGAATGGAAAGCTTCCTTCTTCAGCTTCAGCAGCAGGTCGTTGTGGGCGGTTTCGATGGCGACCGGGGCGGCTTCGCCGCCGTAGACGATGCCCGGAACCGTGCCGGCGCGACGCAGGCGGCGGCTCGCACCCGTTCCCTGGACCGTACGCGCGTTGGCGATAACTTCAAAAGCCATGGTGATACTCCAAAAAATTTCCCGCTCCGCGACCAGAGTGGGAAGGTTGAAAAAACTTAGTCGATGAACAGCGACGACACGGAGTCGTCGTTGCTGATGCGGCGAATGGTTTCGGCCATGATCTCGGCCACGGAAAGCTGGCGGATGCGCGGCGAAGCGGCGGCGTCGTCGCGCAGCGGAATGGTGTCGGTGACGACCAGGGCGTCGAGGTCGGAACTGTTGACGCGCTCGACGGCCGGGCCGGAGAGTACCGGGTGGGTGCAATAGGCGACGACCTGCTTGGCGCCGTGCTGCTTCAACGCGGTGGCGGCCTTGCACAGGGTGCCGGCGGTGTCGACCATGTCGTCCATGATGATGCAGGTGCGGCCGTCGACTTCGCCGATGATGTTCATCACTTCCGAGACGTTGGCCTTGGGCCGGCGTTTGTCGATGATCGCCAGGTCGCATTCGAGGCGCTTGGCCAGCGAGCGGGCGCGGACCACGCCGCCGTGGTCGGGCGAGACGACCATCGGGTTCTCGTAATTCTGCTTCTTGATGTCGTCGAGCAGGATCGGCAGGGCGTAGATGTTATCGACCGGAATGTCGAAGAAGCCCTGGATCTGCTCGGCGTGCAGGTCCATGGTCAGGACGCGGTCGACGCCGGAGGCGACCAGCATGTTGGCGACCAGCTTGGCGGCGATGGGCACGCGCGAGGAACGCGAGCGGCGGTCCTGGCGGGCGTAGCCGAAGTAGGGGATGGCGGCGGTGATGCGGCCGGCCGAGGCGCGCTTGAGCGAATCGACGATGACCAGCAGTTCCATCAGGTTGTCGTTGCAGGGGGCGCAGGTGGATTGGAGGACGAAGATGTCGCGGCCGCGCACGTGCTCCTGCAGTTCGACGCTGACTTCGCCGTCGGAAAAGCGGCCGACGTTGGCGCGGCCGAGATCGACGTTGAGTTGTTTCGCGACATCGGCAGCCAGTTTCGCGTTGGCGTTGCCGGTGAACACCATCAGGCTGTTGTAGGCCATTTCCACATCCTCCGGACACTTCATGCCGAATGCACGATGGGCCCGCCACAATGAAAATCGGGCAGGCTTGCGACCTGCCCGAAGGAAACTTGGCTGGGGAAGAAGGATTCGAACCTTCGAATGCCGGAATCAAAATCCGGTGCCTTGACCAACTTGGCGACTCCCCAGCGGGTTTCGTCTGCACGGGTTCGCGTGCGGAACGAGGCGCGCATATTACACAATGCC
>JAVBRT010000040.1:0-18972 GCA_031547725.1 Azonexus sp.
GCCGGCTACAACCAATGGGTGCTCGACGACGCCCCCGGCCAATTGCGTACCCGGCTCGCCAGCAGCGAGAACGCCAGCCAGCTCGGCCTCGGCCACCTGATCCACCAGGCCCCCGCCAGCGCCAGCCGCGGCGCCTGGCGCGGCAGCGGCTTCGAACTCGCCTCCGACGCCTGGCTCGCCGTGCGCGCCGGCGAGGGCATCCTGATCTCGACCACCGCCCGGCCGAACGGCCGGAGCAGCCAGCTCGACAGCCATGAGGCGCTCGGCCAATTGCGAGGCGCCGCCGCGACGGCCCAATCCCTGGCGGATGCCGCCGTCGCCCAGGGCGCCGCTCCGCTGGCGGCCAATACGCGGCAAAGCCACTGTTTCAGCGACTTGGCGGGCCTTGTGCCCCCTGGCCAGATCATGAAAAAAACCGGAGCCGGACACTGTGCGCCCCGCTCCGGGTTTTGTCCTGGCCGGCGGGGAGGTCCGTCCTCCCCGCCGCCGATCAGTTCGCTGCCGCGGCGGCCGCCTCAACCGCCGGCGCCTCGGCCTGAGCCAAGGCCGGCGGGGCCTTGTGGTCGGCATGCGGATGCCAGCCGAGCACGGCCAGCATCACCGCGAAGCCGACGACGTAGGCGAGCGCCACGTGCCAGCCGTGGCGTAGCCACTGCGCCGCCGATTTGGCTTGCGGATACATGTTGGACAGAGCGACGCCGGCCGAGGAGCCGAACCACAGCATCGAGCCGCCGAAGCCGACGGCGTAGGCCAGGAAGCCCCAGTCGTAACCGCCCTGGCGCAGCGCCAGCGCGGTCAGCGGGATGTTGTCGAACACCGCCGAGACGAAACCGAGGGCCAGCGCCGATTCCCAGGACGCCTTCGGCAGTTGCTCGACCGGCATCATCGAGGCGCAGAGCACCAGCGACAGCAGGAAGATCGAACCCTTGACGGTGTCCGGCAGCACTTCCCAGTCGTGGCGGCGGACCGGGATGGTCAGGATGATGGCCGCCCAGACGGCGACGCCGATGAAAGGAAAATGCTCGGCCAGCTCGGGGAAGTTGATGTTGACGGCGACGTTGGTGGCAACTGCGAAGACCAGCATGGTGGCGACGATGGCGATGCGGCCCCAATCGATGCGGGTATGGGCGTGCGCGTGCTTGATGATCGGCGAGTAGGCATGCTGCTGCCTGGCGCCGAAATAGCCAATGATCAGCAGCGCCACGCCGGCCGCGACGTAGGCGTGGAAGACCTCACTCGGCGCGATGCCATCGATCCACATCATGGTCGTCGTCGTGTCGCCGACCACCGAGCCGGAACCGCCGGCGTTCGAGGCGGCGACGATGGCCGCCAGGTAGCCGACGTGGACCTTGCCCTTGAACAGCTGGTGAGCCATGGCGCCGCCGATCAGCGCGGCGGCGATGTTGTCGAGGAAACTGGAGATCACGAAGACCATGACCAGCATCACGAAACCGCCCTTCCAGTCGGAGGGCAGGAACTTCGGCAGGATCACCGGCACGTGGCTCTTCTCGAAATGCCGGGCGAGCAGCGCAAAACCGGTGAGCAGGCAGAACAGGTTGGCGATCGTCACCCACTCGTGGCCGAGGTGGCCGACCAAGCCGGCCACGCCGAGGCCGCTTTTGAAGCCGGTGAACAGGATCTTGTACAGGCTGATCGTGGCCAGGCCGGTCAGCGCCACGTACAGCGTGTAGTGGTGGAACAGCGCGACGCCGAGCAGGGTCAGCGCGAAGAGGATGAAATCGACGGGTATCCCGGCGATCGTAGGCAAGTCGCCGGCGGCAAAGGCCGTTAAGGGAAACAGGTAGAGCAAAGCAAGCAAGCGGCGCATGGCGACTCTCTGGATGATGGTGTGCGCGCCGACCCCGCAATGCGATCCCGCCCCTGCGGGCGCGCAAAGCACGGGATTGTCTGCAGCCACAACGAAGGCTTCAACTAGGGGTATCCCGTAGTCGAATGCCTTAGCCGCACCCGGCCGCCAGCTTGTACGGCACCGAGACGCGGAAGATGGGAGGCCGCTAGCGAAGACAGGCGCGCGGCCTGCACCGGTTGCCGTACCGTCGCCATGCCGCCGGCCGCCCGGCCGCGACGCTCCGGGGCCACCAGAACAGGCGGGGGCCGCCGTTGCGCCGTTGCGCTGGAGCAAGCCGGCCGGAGGCAGGCCAAGGCGGCCCGCCTCCGGCACGCTGTCGCCCCGGGCCGCCCGGCGCGGCTAGGCGTCGAGCACGCGGGCAGCAAGCCGTTGGGCCTTACTTCAGCGCCGCCAGCGCCGCCGCGTAGTCCGGCTCCTGCTTGATTTCCGGCACCAGCTCGGCATGCAGCACGCGGTCGTCGACATCGAGCACGACCACGGCGCGCGCCGCCAGTCCGGCCAGCGGCCCGCTGTCGATGGCCACGCCGTAAGCCTGCAGGAAATCGCGGCCGCGCAGGGTCGACAGGGTCTGCACATTGGTCAGTCCCTCGCCGCCGCAGAAGCGGCTCTGGGCAAAGGGCAGGTCGGCCGAAATGCACAGCACCACGGTATTCGGCAGTTCGGCGGCGGACTGGTTGAAGCGGCGCACCGAGGCGGCGCAGACCGGCGTGTCGACGCTGGGGAAAATGTTGAGAATCTTGCGCTTGCCGGCAAAGGCGGCCAGCGGAACGTCGGTCAGGTCGTTGCCGACCAGCGAGAAAGCCGGCGCCTGGGCGCCCGGCTCGGGAAAACGGCCGCTGACGGTGATCGGGTTGCCGCCCAGGGTGACGGTATTGGCCATGACATGCTCCTGTGTGTGAAAGAGGCATTATGACCGGGGCGCCGGCAATTGATTCCCGGGGGGCGTGTCCGGAATTTTGTGTAAACGGGGTTTGAATTAAAGGTTGTTCATCCGGTCTTCGAACTGGACGGTAAATCGAGTTAGCGCGGCCTTCCAATCCCGAATGGGCATGGTCCATTTCTGGCTGATGTTGCGGAGCGCCAGGTAGAACAGTTTCATCAGCGCCTCATCGCTTGGAAATGAGCCGCGGTTCTTGGTGATTTTGCGCAGGCTCATGTTCACCGATTCGATCGCATTGGTCGTATAAATGACTTTCCGTATCTCTGGCGGGTAGTCGAAGAACGGCGTGATGCGTGCCCAGTTCCGGCGCCAGGACTGGCTGATGGGCAGGTAGGCATCGTCCCACTTGTCCTCGAACTCACTGAGCATCTGCTCGGCATCGACCCCAATGCCCGCAGGCGCCTCAATGCCGCGCTGTTCGTCAGCATGTTCCTCGGCATGGCGACCGGAGCAACGCTCGGTAGCCTGCCGCTGGGGCGCCACGGCTGGACCGGCTGAGCTTGCCGGCGACCGCCGGGGTCCTCGAGGGGCTGGTCGTGCGGCTGTGGCCGCCAGCGGCGGCCAACAGTTGATCTCGGTCAACAGATTGCGTTTTTGTTGTTTTCTCTACAATTCTGGCATTTTCCCGCACCGTCCTTCGGCCATAATCCCATCCTTTCGTATTAGTGCTTTTGGAAAGTGCCGCCGTGACCCTTCATGCCAAGGTAACGCTCTTCTTCATCGGCATCGCTGCGGGTCTGTTGGCGGTGCTGGTGGCGATCAGCCTCTACGCCTTCCGCAGCTTCTCGATCGCCTCGGCGACCGAGCACATCCGCACCGCCGGCGAGATCGTCCGCGTGCATCTGACCGAGTCGATGATCAACGGCGTCATCGACAAGCGCGAAGGCTTCCTGCAGCGCCTGGTCGAAGTCCAGGGGCTGAAGTCGGCGCGGGTCATCCGCTCGCCGGAAGTCGAGCGCCAGTTCGGCAAGGGCCTGCGCGTCGAGTCGGTGGCCGACGAACTGGAACGCAGCGTGCTGCGCGAGGGCAAGCCACGCTTTGATCTGGTAAACGCGGGCGACGAGACGCTGTTCCGCGGCATCATTCCCTACATCGCCAGCGCCGGCGGCAATCCCAACTGCCTGCAGTGCCACCAGGTCGAGGAAGGCACTGTACTCGGCGCCGTCAGCATGAGCATGTCGATCGAATCGCTCAAGCACAAGGCGCTGGTCACCGTGGCCGGCATCGGCGGCGCCGTGACGCTCTTCGCGCTGCTGCTGATCCTCTTGCTGCGCCGCCTGCTGCGGCCCATCTCGGATACCGCCAACGCCGTCGAGGAGGTGGTCAAGCGGGCGCTGCGCGGCGATTTCAAGGCCCACGTCGAGCAGCAGACCAACGACGAGATCGGCCAGATCGCCACCGACATGAACCGCCTGCTGACCTTCCTCGACGAGGGCCTCAACCGCATCGGCCACAACGTCGCCCGCCTCACCGAGCGCACGCCGGCGCCGGGCGAGAACCTGCTGACGGCGACCATCGACATGGTCGAAAGCCTGACCCGGGCGGCGCATTTCAAGCAGTCGATCGAGGAGGACGAGTCGCAGTCCGAGATTTACCAGCGCCTGGCGCGCACGCTGAAGAGCGAATTCCGCCACGACGAGTTTTCGCTCTACGAAGTAACCAGCAACAAGAAGCATCTCAAGACGATCATGGTTGACGGCGCCGCCGCCGACACCTGCCGCTGGTGCGACCCGCAGGTCATGGTCCGGCCGGAAGCCTGCCGCGTCCATCGCACCGGCCACCTGGTCGACGGCGTCAGCGATCCGTCCATCTGCTATTCCTTCCGTCCGCCGGCCGAGGTCGGCGAGCGCCGCCACGTCTGTTTCCCGATCATGCAGTCCGGCTCGGTCGGCAGCGTGGTGCAGATCCTCGCCCGGCCGGAAGCGGCCGACGAGCTGCACAAGGCCATTCCCTTCATCAACGTCTACCTGCGCGAGACGGCGCCGGTGCTGGAAACCAAGCGCCTGATGGAGAACCTGCGCGACTCGACGCTGCGCGACCCGATGACCGGCCTGAACAATCGCCGCTTCCTCGAGGAATACGTCGAAATCCTGGTCGCCGGCGTGCAGCGCAAGCGCACCCACGCGGCGATCCTGATGCTCGACCTCGACTACTTCAAGATGGTCAACGACACCTACGGCCACGACGCCGGCGACGCCGTGTTGAAGGCACTGTCCTCGGTGCTCAAGCAATCGGTGCGGGCGGCCGATCTGGTGATCCGCTACGGCGGCGAGGAGTTCCTCATCATCCTGCTCGACACGACCGGCGCGGCGGCCGAACGGGTGGCCGAGAACATCCGCGCCACGGTCGAGGAGCTGCAGGTGCCGATCGCCGGCGTCGTGCTGAAGAAGACCATTTCCATCGGCATCGCCGATTTTCCGAACGACAGCGAGACTTTCTGGCAGGCCGTCAAGTTCGCCGACGTGGCGCTGTACCAGGCCAAGGAACAGGGGCGCAACCGCGTGGTCCGCTTCACGCCGAGCATGTGGTCGGACAACAAGGAATACTGAGCCGTAATTCGATACGAAAAGTATCGTATCAATCGCCTTTGGCGCGAATTATCAAAGGTTAACATCTTTAATACACTGGCGACCTTTTGCCCCAAAGGCCGTCCGTGATATCCGCCCTCTCCCTGCTGCTGCTTTTCCAACTGGCCGGCGAAGTGCTGGCCCGCACTTTCGCGCTGCCGGTGCCCGGCCCGGTGATCGGCATGCTGCTGCTGTTCTTCTTCCTGATGCTGCGCGGCGGTCCCGGCGACGACCTGCGCCACACCGGCCAAACCCTGCTGCAGCACTTGTCGCTGCTGTTCGTGCCGGCCGGCACCGGCATCATGGTCCATCTGCACCGCGTCGCCGACGAATGGCTGGCACTGCTGCTGTCGCTGCTGATCAGCACCTTCGTCACCCTGGCCGTCACCGCCCTGGCCATGCATTGGTGCCGGCGCCGGGCAGCGGCGGAGGACGCGGCATGAATCCGCCGTTCAGCGCCTTGTGGGTCTATCTCGCGGCCTCGCCGCTGCTCGGCCTGACCCTGACCCTGCTCGCCTACCAGGGCGCCCTCTTGCTGTACCGGCGGACCGGCGCCAATCCGCTGGCCAATCCGGTGCTGATCGCGGTCGGCCTGCTGGTGCTGTTCCTGACGCTGACCTCGACCCGCTACGAAACCTATTTCGCCGGCGCCCAGTTCGTCCATTTCCTGCTCGGCCCGGCCACCGTCGCCCTGGCCATTCCGCTCTACCAGCAGATGCGCCGCGTGCGCGCCCTGCTGCTGCCGGTACTCCTCGGCCTCTGTGCCGGCAGTCTCGCCGCCATCGTCTCGGCGGTGCTGATCGGCCGCCTGTTCGGCGCCAGCCCGGCGACGCAACTGTCGCTGGCGCCGAAATCGGTGACGACGCCGATCGCCATGGGCATCGCCGAGCGCATCGGCGGCATCCCCTCGCTGACGGCCGTCCTGGTCATCGTCACCGGCATCATCGGCGCCGTCGGCGCGCGTTATCTGTTCGACGCCATGAAGCTGCGCGATCCGGCCATCCGCGGCTTCGCCATCGGCATCGCCTCGCACGGCATCGGCACCGCCCGCGCCTTCCAGGTCAATGAGCAGAGCGGCGCTTTCGCGGCGTTGGCGATGGGCCTCAACGGCGCGTTGACCGCCTTGCTGGTGCCCTTGCTAGCGGGCTGGCTGGCGCCGTCCTGAGGCGCCGCCGGCCGCCCTGAGCGCTTAGGGTAAGTACCAATGGCTGCGGCCGGCGTAGCATTCAAGAATCCGCTTATGTTGAACGGTCCGCCCCCCTCTTCCCGCCGCCAGGCCTGGCTGTGGCTGGCGCCCTACGCCGCCATCGGCATCTTCGCCGTGGCCATGCTGGTCGTCACCGGCCTGCTGCAGTGGCGCGAGCGCGATACCGCGCGCTCGGCGCTGGAGGGCGACATGCACTGGGCCGAGCGGACCATCGAGAAACGCCTCAACGCGCACCAGGAATTCCTCGCCGAACTGGGGCGCGAGCAGGAATTCCGCCAACTGACCTACGAGGCTTTCCAGGTCAAGTCGAGCCGCTATGTCGAGGACAACCCGGAGCTGGAGGCCATCGTCTGGGTCAATACCGGCGGCAAGGTCGAATGGGTGGCGCCCAACGAGGCGACGGCGGTCTTCGTCGGCGAGCAGCTCGACGGCGTCCGCCTCGCCGCCGTCGACGAGGCGCTGCGCACCCGCTGTTCGGTCTTTTCGCGCGACTATCAGGGCCTGCGTCCCGGGCCGGCCAACGACCTGGTGCTGCCGGTGCGCCAGAGCAGCGCCGATCTCGGCGCCTTCGTCGCCATCCAGTCGCTCGAACCGCTGCTGCGCTACACGCTGCCGGCCGGCTTCAACTCGCGCTACGCGCTGACCATCGTCGATGCCGAGAACCGCGAGCTGTTCCGCAACTCCTCGGTGCGCCCGAGCGAGCGCCAGATTTCCGGCGCCATCCGCCTCGACCTGCCCGGCAATCCGCTCGGCATGCAGATCGTCGCCTATCGCGGCGGCGGCCCGTGGATGCCTTTCCTGCCGGCGATCCTGATCGTCATCCTGACCGGCATCGCCACCGTCACCCTGCTGCAGCTGCGCCGCCACGCCCACCGCCGCGCCGAAACCGAGGAGAAGCTGCGCGCCGCCTACGCCTTCCGCCAGGCCATGACGGATTCGCTGATCACCGGCCTGCGGGCGATCGACCTGCAAGGCCGGATCACCTTCGTCAACGCCGCCTTCTGCCGCATGACCGGCTTCGACGAGGCGGAACTGCTCGGCGTCGCCCCGCCCTACCCCTACTGGCCGGCCGAGGAATTCGTCCGGCTGCAGCACAACATCGACGCGGCCCTGGCCGGCCAGGCGCCGGCCAGCGGTTTCGAGATGCGCATCATGCGCAAGAACGGCGAGCGCTTCGACGCCCGCCTCTATTTCTCGCCGCTGATCGACACCCAGGGCGTGCACATCGGCTGGATGGCCTCGATGAACGACATCACCGAGCCGAAGCGGATTCGCGTCGAGCTCGAGGATGCGCACCAGCGCTTCGTCACCGTCATCGACGGCCTCGACTCGGCGGTGCACGTCAGCGACGTGCGCAGCGGCCAGATCCTGTTCGCCAACCGCGCCTTCCAGAACATTTTCGGCTTCGCCACCGTCGGCGCCAATTCGGCCGTCGTCACCGCCGCCTGCCGGCCGACGCCGGACATGCTGATGCGCAATCCGGCCGAACTCGAGCCGGACGACCTGCCCTGCGAACTGTTCGACGGCGAACTGCAGCACGCCCTGTCGGGCCACTGGTACCACCTGCACGAACGCGCCATCCGCTGGGTGGACGGGCGCACGGTGCGCGTCCAGATCGGCGCCGACATCACCGACCGCAAGCACATCGACGCGGTCAACCAGCAGCAACAGAAGCGCCTGGAACAGACGTCGCGCCTGATCACCATGGGCGAGATGGCCAGTTCGCTGGCCCACGAGCTGAACCAGCCGCTGTCGGCGATCGCCAACTATTGCGCCGGCTGCGTCAAGCGCATGCAGGGCGGCAACTACCGCATCGACGACCTGCTGGCAGCGATGCAGAAGGCCTCGGAACAGGCCGAGCGGGCCGGCAAGATCATCCGCCGCATGCGCGACATGGTGAAGAAAAGCGACCCGGTACGCTGGCCGGTGGCCCTGCACGATCTGGTCGACGAAGCACGCGCCTTCGCCGACATCGAGGCCAAGCGCACCGGCGCCCAGATCGTCGTCGACCTGCCGGAACGGCTGCCGAACATCGTGGTTGATCGCATCATGATCGAGCAGGTGCTGCTCAACCTGATCAAGAATGGCATCGAGGCGATGAACGATGTACCCTTCGAGCGCCGCCGGCTGACCATTCAGGCTGCGGTGGCCGACGAACGCCAGCTGGAGGTATCGGTCATCGACCAGGGCCACGGCCTCGACGAAAACGACATGGACAGGATATTCGCCCCGTTTTTCACCACCAAGCCGGACGGTATGGGCATCGGCCTGCCGATTTGCCGCTCCATCGTCGAATTCCACCAGGGCCGGCTGTGGGCCGAATCGCGCCGGGAAGGCGGTACCGTCTTCCGCTTCACCATACCGACGGAGGACAACGATGAATGAAGCGGGGCAAACCATCTTCGTCATCGATGACGACGAAGCCATGCGCGATTCGATGACCTGGCTGCTCGAAGGCGAAGGCTACCGCGTCGCCTGCTTCGCCTCCGGCGAGCGCTTTCTCGCCGCATGGAGGCCCGACATGCGCGGCTGTCTGGTGCTCGACGTGCGCATGCCGGAAATGAGCGGCCTCGAACTGCACGAGAAGCTCGATGCCCTCGGCTCGCGCCTGCCGGTCATCTTCGTCACCGGCCACGGCGACGTGCCGATGGCCGTCGGCGCCCTGCAGCGCGGCGCCTGCGACTTCATCGAGAAACCGTTCAACAACGCCAACCTGCTTACCCGCATCGAACGCGCCCTCGCCCTCGACAACGAGCTCGCCGCCCGCCGCGAGCGCGACGACGCCATCGCCAACCGCCTCGAACTGCTGACCCTGCGCGAGCGCGAAGTGATGCAGCTGGTGGTCGCCGGCAAGCTCAACAAGCAGATCGCCGACACGCTCGACATCAGCATGAAGACCGTCGAGGCCCACCGCGCCCGGGTCATGGAAAAAATGGGCGTGCGCACCCTGGCCGAACTGGTCAAGGTGGTGATGACCTTGGGCTGAAGCGCCGGCGGACCGGCGCGGCCGGCTCAGAGGGGAATGATGTCGCCGTCCGGGTTGTCGTCGAAATAACCGGCGTAGTGAACCTGGCCGCGCACTTCCTTGCGCCGCAGCAATTTGTCCTGGACGCGCGGCGGCAGGTCGGTGAACAGGATCAGGCCCTTGGCGATCAGCAGTTCGATGGTGTCCTCGATGGCGCGGACGAAATCGCGGTCGAGCTCGGTCAGCTCGTGCTGGCGCCAGCGCTCGTGGATGAACTGCAGGACTTCCGGATTGTCGGCCGCCAGGCTTTCCGTGGCATGGCCCAGCGGTGCCGGGTGCAATTCGCAGATTTTCCCTTTGCTGTCTCGTACGACGTAAAGCATGCCCGCCTCTCCAATCAATCCCTGCGCAAGTCTGCATCACCCCCGGAGCGTTTGCAATCGGCATTCGGCTGGGCTCAGCGGCGGGCCGGCGCCTTGCCGGCCGCCGCTTTGCCCCGGCTTTCCCGAGGCGCCGCCGGCTTGGCCCCGTCGCTGACCAGGCGGGCCGACTGCCCCTGGCCCGGCTGGCGGCTGGCGGTGATCTCCAGGGTCGTCGCCCGTGCCGCCGGCGCCGGCTGATCGAGCCGGGCGCGGACGATGCGGGCGCGCTCGGCGGCAATGCGCTGGTCGATAGCCGTCGTCGCCATGCCCCGCTCCTGCAGGGTCGCGCGCATCGTCAGCAGATCCTGCAGGGCCTCCGACATGGCCAGCGAACCGCTCGGCTTGCCCCATTTCTCGCGCGGCTCGTTGAGCGCGGCGGCGAACTCGGCCGGCTCGGTCAGGCGCCGGGCGAGTTCCAGGTTGTTGTTGCGCATCGCCCATTCCAGCGCGCCGTCCCCCCAGTCGTTCTTCGGCCGGCGGTCGGCGCCGAGGTCGATCAGCTTCTGCGCCAGCGCCTGGCGCCCTTCGTAGACAGCCATCATCAGCACGCTCGAGCCGTTGGTGCTGAGTGCGTTGATGTCGGCCCCCTCGGCGATCAGGTAGTCGGCCACTTCGGCATGGCCGGCCAGCACCGCGTAATGCAGCGGCGACCACTGGCGGGCCGGGGCATTGACGCGGGCGCCACGCTCGACCAGCCAGCGCGCCGCCGCCTGGTTGCCGCGCCAGGCGGCCAGCGTCAACGCCGTCTCGCCGTTGGCGTTGACCTGATTGATGTCGGCGCCGCGCGAAATGAACAGGCGCATCAATTCGATCTTGCCTTCCCAGGCGCCGATCATCAGCCCGGAACCGATCCGGCTGCCGAGGAAATCCGGCGGCAGCCCGGCATCGAGCCAGGCCGCGGCGCGTTCGAGGTCGCCCATTTCCATTGCATTGGCGAAAGCCACCGGGTTCGGCAATTCCGTATCGGCCGCGGCCGCCATGGGCACAAGCAGCACCAGGGCGATTATCATGGCGGCCAGCCGGCCGCCGGCCGGCTGCTTTGTCCTTGCATTCATCGATCGTCCATCCTTCAGGCCAGCCCGCATTTTCTCATGACCCGGACCGATTGCCGGCTGGCGCCGGCGCTGCTGCTTTCCCTGCTGGTCCATCTGCTGCCTTTCCTGTCCGGCCTGTTGCCGCCGCCACCGGCCGTTGCGCCGTCACTTCCCCCCTTGCAGGCCAGGCTGCAAGCACCGCCACCGCCCGCGCCAGTGCCGCTGGCATTGCCCGAACCGGCGCCCGCCGCCAGCGCGCCGCCGGCCCAGCCGCGGCCGAAGAAAGCCGAGCCGCCCCCGGCTAGCGCCGCCCCCGACTGGCAGCGCGAAATCCGCCGCCAGTTCGGCGAACAGCAGCGCCGCGGCGACTTCTACCCGGCCGAGGCCATCGCCCGGGGCCTGCAGGGCGAAGTCCTGGTCCTGCTGCTGCTGGCGCCCGACGGCAGCGTCGCCGCGGCGCGGGTCGAACAGGGCAGCGGCCACCGCCTGCTCGACGACGCGGCGCTGCAGGCGGTGCGGGCCCTGCGTTCGCTGCCGGCCGACGCCCCTCGGGAAACGCTGATACCTGTTCGTTTCCGCCTCCGTTAAGGTTTTACAAAAACCGTTTGGCATTTTTTTAAATATTGATAAATAATTAAACAAAAATATTCAATAGTTGTATCAATGATGCAAACAGGAGGAGAAAATGAGTAGCCTATCTTTATCGTCATGGCGCGTCTCGACTCGCATGCAATTGCTGATCGGCTTGACACTGGTCGGCTTGATCGTGCTCTGTCTGACGGCGCTGTATCAGCTCAAGGACCGCATGCTCGATGACCGCAAGGAAAAGACTCGGGACTTGGTTGACGTCGCTGTCGGTATCGTCGAGCACCACCATCAGTTGGCGGCCAGCGGCCAGCTATCCGAGACGGAGGCCAAAAATGCGGTGCGCGACAGCCTTCGCGACGTGCGCTACAGCAAGGACGATTATTTCTTCAGCTTCGACACCAATGGCGTCTATATCCTGCATGGCGGCGACCCGGCTGCCGAAGGACAGCAGAAGATCGAGCAGAAAGACCACAACGGCAGATTCATGGTTCGCGACATGATTGCCGTTGCCAAGGCCGGCGGCGGTTTCGTCGATTATTGGTTCCCGCGCGCCGGCCAGCAACAGGCCGAGCCAAAACTGGCCTACGCCACGCTGTTTACGCCATGGAACTGGGTCATCGGCACCGGCATCTACATCGACGACATTGATACCGAATTCCGCGAAGCAGCGTTGCTGCTCGGCGGCATCTCGCTGCTTTTGCTGGCGCTGCTGAGCACCATCGGCTGGCGCATCAGCCGTTCCATCCTGCAGCAACTCGGCGGCGAGCCGGTGCTGGCGACATCGGTCATGCAACGGGTGGCCAACGGTGATCTGACCGCCAGCGTCGACAGCGCGCCAACCGGCAGCCTGTTGCATGCGCTGGGCGGCATGGTCGCCTCGCTACGGCAGATGGTCGGCGAGATCAACAATGATGCCAACCGCCTGGTCAACAACGCCGAGCAGATCGCCCGTGCTTCCGACGATGTCGCCCGAGCCGCCGAACAGCAGACCGACGCGACCTCGGCCATGGCCTCCGCCATCGAGCAACTGACGGTCAGTTCCACCCACATTTCGGACAGCGCCGGCGAAACTTCGCGCGATTCGCTGGCGGCGGTGGAACTCTCCGGCCAGGGCGCACAAAGGGTACAGCTGGCCTCGCAGGCGATCCAGAAGATCTCGACGACGGTGTCGGGCACTTCCGAACTGATCCTGGCGCTGGAGGAAAGAGCCACCCAGGTATCGTCAATCGCCAACGTGATCAAGGACATCGCCGGCCAAACCAACCTGCTGGCGCTCAACGCCGCCATCGAGGCGGCACGGGCCGGCGAACAGGGCCGCGGCTTCGCCGTCGTCGCCGACGAAGTCCGCAAGCTGGCGGAACGGACTTCGGGCGCAACCAGCGAGATCGAGCAGATGATCCACGGCATTCAGAGCGATACCACCGGTGCCGTCGAAGCCATCAACGCCGCCTTGCCGGAAGTCCGGGAAGGCGTCAACCTTGCCAACTCAGCCTCGGAATCGCTGCAGGCCATCGAAGAAGGCGCCCGCCGCACCCTGGTTCGGATCGGCGAGGTAGCCGACGCCACCCGCGAGCAGAGTTCGGCCAGCACCTCGATCGCCCAGCGCGTCGAACAGATCGCCAACATGGTCGAGGACACCACGACCACCATCCGTGGCACGGCGGTTGCCGCCCACCAGTTGGAGAACATTGCCAACAACCTGAAGACGATGATCGGCCGGTTCAAGGTCTGAGCCCCGGCTACCAGACCGGAGAGCCATGCATAGCCGCCCTGCCGGGGGCTAAATGGCTCCGGCGGCGCGCAGCGCGGCGATGGCCGCCGGCACGTAGCCCAGTTCGCCCAGCACCGCGTCGGTATGCGCTCCCAGCTCCGGCCCGATCCAGCGGGTCTGCCCGGGCGTCGCCGACAATTTGGGCACGATGCCGGGCAGGCGGAATTCCCGCCCGTCGGGCAGCGTCGCCGTCGGGAACATCTGGCGGGCGATGAATTGCGGGTCGGCGAACATGTCGGCCACCGAATACACCCGCGACGACGGCACCTCGGCCGCCGCCAGGATCGCCAGCACCTCGTCCTCGCCGCGCCCGGCGCACCAGGCGTCGATGACGGCGTAGAGCTCGTCGCGCCGCGCATCGCGCCCGGCGTTGTCGGCCAGCCCCGGATCGGCGGCGAGATCGGCGCGGCCGATGGCCCGCATCAGGCGCTTGAAGATCGCATCGCCGTTGGCGCCGATGATGATGTGCTTGCCGTCGCGCGTCGTGTGGGTGTTCGACGGCGTGATGCCGGGCATGATGTTGCCGCTTCTTTCGCGGACGAAGCCGCAGACATCGAATTCCGGCACCAGCGATTCCATCATCGCGAACACCGCCTCGTACAGCGCGACATCGACGACCTGCCCGGCGCCGCCGTTGACCTCCTTGTGGCGCAGCGCCATCAGCGCGCCGATGGCGCCCCACAGCGCGGCGATCGAGTCGCCGATGGAAATCCCGGTGCGCACCGGCGGCCGGTCGGCGAAGCCGGTGACGTAGCGCAGGCCGCCCATCGATTCGCCGACGGCGCCGAAGCCCGGTTGCTCGCGGTAGGGGCCGCTCTGGCCGAATCCGGAGAGACGCACCATGACCAGGCCGGGGTTGTCGGCCCGCAGGCTGTCCCAGCCGAGGCCGAGCTTCTCCAGCACGCCGGGACGGAAATTCTCGACCACGATGTCGGCGCCGGCGATCAGCCGGCGGACGAAAGCCAGGCCGTCCGGATGCTTGAGATTGGCCGTCACCGATTTCTTGTTGCGCGCCTGCACGTACCACCACAGCGACGTGCCCTCGTAAAGCTTGCGCCATTTGCGCAGCGGATCGCCGCCGTCGGGCGCCTCGACCTTGACCACCTCGGCGCCGAACTCGGCCATGATCCGGGTGCAGAACGGGCCGGCGATCAGCGTGCCGAGTTCGACCACCTTGAGGCCGGCCAGCGGCTGCGGCGTTTCAGACATGATCCGGCTCCCAATGCTCGACCCTCGTTTTCTCGCCCAAAAGCCGGCTGACCGTGGCCACCACCTGTTGCGGCGCGCCGCTGGTCGCCAGCGTCAGCCGCCCCTGGCCGCCGCCCTGCAGGTTGCCGGCCAGCAACAGGCGTTCGAGTTGCCGCGCCACCGGCTCGCCGGTGTCGAGCAGCCGCGTGCCGGCCGGCATCCGCCGCGCGATGGCTTCGGCCGCCCACGGATAATGCGTGCAGCCGAGGACGATCACATCCGCCCCGGCCGCCGCCAGCGGCGCCATGTAGATGTCGAGCAGGCGCCCGACCTCGGGGCCGTCGGCGCCCTCGGCCTCGATGGCATCGGCCAACCCCGGGCAAGCCTGGGCGACGAGGCGAACATGACTGGCGTGGCAGTCGACGAGCCGGCGGAAACGTTCGCTGGCCAGCGTGCGCGTCGTCGCCAGCACGCCGACGACGCCGGTTTTGGTCAGCGCCGCCGCCGGCTTGACCCCCGGTTCCAGCGCCACGACCGGCAACTGCGTCGCGGCGCGGATCGCCTCGGCCGCCGCCGCCGTGGCCGTGTTGCAGGCGATGACGAGCACCTTGGCGCCGCGCCGTGCCAGCGCCCTGGCAATCAGTACGCCACGCTCCTTGAGGAAGGCCTCCGGCTTGTCGCCATAGGGCAGGAAGCGGGTATCGGCAAAATAAAGGAAATCCTCGTGCGGCAGCCGCGCCTGCAACGCGCGCAGCACCGTCAACCCGCCGAGGCCGGAATCGAAGACGGCGATGGGCCGGCTAGCTTCCATCAGCCAAGCTCCCGGAAAACCCGGCAGGCGCCATAGGCAGCGGGGCCGCCAATCAGCTGGACACGCTCGATCAGCCAGGCCCGCTCGCCCCGGGCCAAGGTCCACAACTGGGATTCCTGGCGGCTGCACGGCATTCCCTCGATCACCTCGCCATTGTTCATGTCGCTCGCATGGAAGGACGTATGAACATCAACGCGAACGAACACCCGATCCCGGTGATTGTCCCGCCAGTCCTCCAGACCGACCGCCTGTGCATCCCGGCAAACAAAGTCGAGCAACACCGGACGTATCCGCTGCGTTCGCCAGGCAGCCAGGGCATGAGCGAGATAATCGCGCCAAGCCCGCGTCAAGTCATCGGCGACGGGCGCCGCGTCGCCGGCGGCGACAGCCCGCCAGTACCGTTCCGCCAGCGCCAGGACCCGCTCCCGCAGACGGTCGGCGCACCAGAAATCATCCCCTGCAGCGGCGCATCCGATTTCACGCGCGGCAACCCGGCGCCGATCCGAATAGACCAGGGCGCCATACCCCGCAGCGGCAGCCACGGCCAGCGCCACCACCACCTCGGCCAGTTGCAAGCCCAAGAGTGCGACATCGCCCCATCGACGGGCCATGAAAATACCCAGCAATGCGGCAAGAGAAAAGGCGAGCACCGGCCACTTCAGCCAGCGTTCGACGACGGGCCCGATATCGCCGAGGGTTTGATGGATGGGTTTGCGCTTCACTGGTCTTGGGGAAAAACAGAAGCCCCCATGCCGGGGGCTCCTGGAAACGGCAACGCGGTTGCCTACATGCGCGCGATCATCGCCTCGCCGAAAGCGGAACAGGAGAGCTCGTCGGCCCCTTCCATCAGGCGGGCGAAATCGTAGGTCACCTGCTTGTCGCCGATGGCCGCCTCCATGGCCTTGATCACGCGGTCGGCCGCTTCCTTCCAGCCGAGGTGGCGCAGCATCATTTCCGCCGACAGGATCAGCGAGCCGGGATTGACCTTGTCCAGCCCGGCGTATTTCGGCGCCGTGCCGTGCGTCGCCTCGAAGCAGGCGTACTGGTCGGAGATGTTGGCCCCCGGGGCGATGCCGATGCCGCCGACCTGAGCGGCCAGGGCGTCGGAAATGTAATCGCCGTTCAGGTTGGTGGTGGCGATCACGTCGTACTCGGCCGGGCGCAGCAGGATCTGCTGCAGGAAGGCGTCGGCGATCGAATCCTTGATCACGATCTCGCGCCCGCTGTGCGGATTGCGCACGCGGCACCACGGCCCGCCGTCGATCGGCTCGGCGCCGAACTCGTCGCGCGCCAGCTGGTAGGCGACATCGCGGAACAGGCCCTCGGTGAATTTCATGATGTTGCCCTTGTGCACGATCGTCACCGACTTGCGGTCGTTGACGATGGCGTAGCGGATCGCGGCACGCACCAGGCGCTGCGTGCCCTCGACCGAGATCGGCTTGATGCCGATGCCGGAAGTCGCGGGGAAGCGGATTTTCCGCACGCCCATCTCCTGTTGCAGGAAAGTCAGCACCTTCTTCGCCGCCTCGCTGTTGGCCGGCCACTCGACGCCGGCGTAGATGTCCTCGGTGTTCTCGCGGAAGATGACCATGTTGGTCAGCTCCGGATTCTTCAGCGGCGACGGCACGCCCTTGAAATAGCGTACCGGGCGGACGCACTGGTAGAGATCCAGTTCCTGGCGCAGAGCCACGTTCAGCGAGCGGATGCCGCCGCCGACCGGCGTCGTCATCGGCCCCTTGATCGACACCGAGTATTCCTTCAGGGCCGCGAAAGTCTCCTGCGGCAACCACTCGTCGGGTCCGTAGAGGCGGGTCGATTTCTCGCCGGCATAGACCTCCATCCAGTGGATTTTCTTCTGGCCGCCGTAAGCCTTGGCCACCGCCGCGTCGATCACCTTGATCATGACCGGCGTGATATCGACGCCGATGCCGTCGCCTTCGATGAAGGGAATGATCGGATTGTCGGGTACCGGCTGCCCCGGGACGATTTTCGCGCCGCCTTGCGGCACCTTGATATGCGAAGCCATTACCACCTCCTGGCGTTGTTATGGGAACGACCCGAGCGGGTATCGGCCGGAACGAAGGTCCGCGCTCCGCGACCGGCCGCGGAGCCGATTATGGAGCAAAAGCGCCGCCGCTGTCAGTGCTCGAAAGCCAGCCGGCGGCCATTGGCACCGGGGTCGTCGGGCCGTCGCGGCGCCCGGAAGCGCCGCGACAATCGCGCCGCCGGTGCCTCCACCCAGCGGTGGAAAGCCCAGGCGGCGAACAGGCTGGCGGCGAAGGCCGTCAACAGACCGGCCACGGCCGCCTCCGGCGAGGTCCATTCGAGGCGCGCCCACAGCGCTCCGACCAGTACCAGAACCGGGAAGTGGATCAGGAACAGGCTGAACGAGATCTGGCCGAGACGGGCGATCAAGCGGCTGCGCGGCCAGCGCCGGCCGAGGCCGGAGCGCTCGGCGACGAACAGCACCATGCCGAAGACCATGGCGATGACCAGGCGCCAGCGCCATTCGTGCAGGACGGCCAGCACCATCAGGCCCTGGAAGGCGATGAACTGCCCCTGGCGGCCAGTGGCCAGCGCCCGCTGAACGAGGATGCCGAGGAAGAAATAGGGGAAGAAATACAACGCCCAGCACTCGCCGGCCGGATCGAGATTGAAATGGAACAGCGAGTAGATCGAGGCACACCAGCCGAGCAGCGTAAATAGATCGTCGTCGCCGCGGCCGAAGCGCTGCTGCACCGCCAGGCCGCAGGCATAGCCGAAGCCGAGCTGGAAATTGATGCAGACGAACCACATGCCGGCCGACAAGGCTTCGTAGCCGAGGATGTCCTGCAGGAAAAACAGGTGGGCGAGAAACTGGGGCAGCGACACCGGCTGGCCGAGCACCGCCTCCGGCACCCAGCCGCGGGCAAAGGCATAGATCGGCAGGATGGCGACGACGACCGCCAGATAGGGCAGGCCGAGCCGGCAGTAGCGCTGCAGCGCGAAGCGCCCGAGCTGCTGCAGATTCCAGACGCGGCAGCCGATGGTTTGGGCGGCGACGAAGCCGCTGACCACGAAGAAGACCTGGGTTGCCCGGGCATATTCGGCCAGCCAGGCCAGCAGGCCGCCGGCCAGGGGCGCCGCCCAGTCCGACAGCGGCGCATAGAGCGCGAAATGATGCCAGACGATGGTCAGTGCGGCGCAAGCACGCAAGGCGAGCACAAAGGAGGGTTGAACGGCAGTAACCACGGCGAGTGCTTTTCGAAAAGTTGCCAATTTTGGCACGCACCGCCAGCGCTCCGCCCCTTCCCGGTGAAATTTATCTGTCGCCGACAGGCGACAAAAAAGGAGGCCCGCGGGCCTCCTTCCGGTCGGCTGAATGCCGCCCGCCTTGTATCTTTGACGCTCGGACCAGTTCAGGTAGCCCGAAGCGCCTCTGGGAAAATTGAACCCGTGCCTGAGCACTGGGTGCCTGAGCTGGACCGTCCTTGTATCTTTGACGCTCGGACCAGTTCAGGTAGCCCGAAGCGCCTCTGGGAAAATTGAACCCGTGCCTGAGCACTGGGTGCCTGAGCTGGACCGTCCTTTCTTGCAGCCCGAACGGTTGTAGGAACCTGTAGTTCGCAT
>JAVBRT010000026.1:0-95246 GCA_031547725.1 Azonexus sp.
GGCAAGGCTGAGCGCTTCATCCAGACCGCCTTGCGGGAATGGGCTTATGCCCGGACCTATGACTCGTCCACCCAGCGTGCTCAGCATCCGCCACTCTGGCGGCATCACTAGAACTGGCACAGACCTCATGCCAGCCTTCAAGATCAGCCGCCAATCTCCCGAATCACCGCACTGAACAACCTGGTGGGTTTACACAGCTAGCGATCAGCCGCCTGCTGGTTGTCGCAGGCGCCCTTGGAGCTACTGCTGCTGGCCCCGCACGGCGTCGGCTGTCCCTTCGGACGCGCCTCGTGGCAGGCGATGCAGATCGAGTTCAACCAGCTCTTGCACGGCATTTCCGCCTGTGGCGACGAGGCCGTCAGCAAGGATGCCAGACGGGCGATGAATTCCCCCTGGCGCAAATTCCGCCCGCCGCCGCTGACTTCGACGACCCGGTTGCCGCCGGCCGCCACGGCGCTTTCCAGCCGGTTGGATGCCAGGTAGAACAATTCCTCGGCACTCAGCCCGTTACCATCCTCCGGTGTCGCCGCGACGCCGGCACTGACCGTCGCCTTGATCCGCTCGCCGCCGACCGAAAGCGTCGCCGCCGCCAGCGCCTTGCAGACCCGCCGGGCAAAGGTGGTGCATTGTTGGCGGTCGATACCCCCGAGCGCGATGCCGACACGGCCCTCGGCCAGGGGCAAAAGGCTTTCCTGAGCGCGTATCTTGCTGCGCAGCAGACGGGAAAACTTGTCCACCACCTTGTCGGCCATCCGCCGGCCGAAGCACTCGCAAAGCGAGGCGTAGCCATCGATGCCGAATATCAGCACGCTGGCGGCCGGCTGGCTGGCGGCCACCTGCCGCAAATCGTTTTCCAGGCAGTGCTTCTGCCGCTTGCCCTTGGCTGGCGCCCCGCCCTCGTCGGCGGCGGCGGGCATGGCCGGCGCCGACGGCGCCACGCCAAGACCCGTCAGACGCTCCATTCGCGCCCCGAAGTCATCGAGGCCGACCGAACTGTCACGGCCGACCTCCGTCTCGCTGCCGAGCGGCGCCTGGCACGGCCCCAGCAGCTCGGCCAGCGTGGCGGCCGGCGCCTTCTTGGGGATGAAGGCCGTCACGCCCTGCTGTTGCGCCCGCTGGCGCTCGCTCTCCGGCAGCGTGTCGGAAACCAGCATGTAGAACGGCAGGTGGCTGATGCGGGGCAGCCGGTTGGTGCGGACACGTTCGAGCAAACTGGAACCGTCCTGGTTGACGACGGCGGCGCCGGCAATCACGGCAACGATCGAAGCGTCGAGCACCAGACTGTGCCACGCCGACTCGCCGTCGTGCGCCTCGCAAACGCCGTGGCTCTTGCTCACGCAACGCGCCAGCGAGGCGCGCACGACGCGCGAACCATCCACGACGAGAATCTTCTGTGTCTTGAGCATGTCGTCACGGTGCATATCGGATTTTCCTGACTGTCGTCTGAGTCCTATGACCAATTGCATAGTCTAAGCGAGGCCACCCCGTCAACTCAATAAATATTTTTATTTATCAAAAGCTTACGGTTGATTTTTAGATTATTGTCGTTTTTGTTAATTAATTTCCGCTTGCCTTTCTTGCCCGGGCGGAGGATATTTGCCGTCCACGTTCTCCGCACATTCTCCGACCGACCATGCGCCTTTCGACCTTCCGCTGCCCGGCACCGATTGCCCAACGGCAAGTCGTCGCTCGCGTCGTCGTAGTAGGCGTCGTTACGCACGCGCCGTCGCGGATCGGATAAGCAGCAAGCCCCAATTTCCAACCCCCGCCGGCGCGAGTCGGCGGGGGTTTTTCGTTGAGTCCCCGCCGGCGCCGCCGAAACCCCCAAGGAGACTTCCATGAGTGAAACACTGACCGGCGCCCAGCTCACCGTGCGCCTGCTCGAACGCCAGGGCATCGATATCGTCGCCGGCATTCCCGGCGGCGCCATCCTGCCGATCTACGACGCGCTCGGGCAATCGACGCGCATCCACCACGTGCTGGCCCGCCACGAACAGGGCGCCGGTTTCATGGCCCAGGGCATGGCCCGCGCCAGCGGCCGGCCGGCGGTCTGCCTCGCCTCCTCCGGCCCCGGCGCCACCAACCTGCTGACGGCCATCGCCGACGCCAAGCTCGACTCGATCCCGCTGGTCGCCATCACCGGCCAGGTGCCGAAGGCGATGATCGGGACCGACGCCTTCCAGGAAGTGGATACCTACGGCCTGTCGATCCCGATCACCAAGCACAACTTCCTGGTGTCGTCGGCCGAGGAACTGCTGGCGGTGATTCCCACCGCCTTCCGCATCGCCGCTTCCGGCCGTCCCGGGCCGGTGCTGGTCGACATTCCCAAGGATGTCCAGATGCAGGCCATCGAGATTTCGACATGGCCAGCCCCCGGCCTGGCCGAGACAGCCGCTCCGGCAGCGCGCGAAGCCATCGCCGAGGCGGCGGCGATGATCGACGCGGCGGAGCGCCCGCTGCTCTACCTCGGCGGCGGCGTCGTTCATTCCGGCGCCGCGGCGGCGGCCGTGGCCCTGGCCGAGAAAGCCGGCCTGCCGACAGTGATGACGCTGATGGCTCTGGGCGCGATGCCGGTCGACCATCCGCTGTCGCTCGGCATGCTCGGCATGCACGGCGCCCGGGCGACCAATCTGGCGCTCGACGAGTGCGACCTGCTGATCGCCGTCGGCGCCCGCTTCGACGACCGCGCCACCGGCAAGGTCGCGCAGTTCTGCCGCCACGCCAGGATCATCCACATCGACATCGATCCGGCCGAACTGGACAAGATCAAGACGGCGCACGTCGGCATCACCGCCGATGTCGGCGAGGCGCTCGGCCAGTTGCTGCCGCGCATCGCCCCCCATCCGCGGGCAAGCTGGCAGGCGCGCATCGCCGAACTGCAGCGGCAGTTTCCGGTCAATGTCGCCGGCGGCGACGATCCCCTGTCGCATTTCGGCCTGATCCGCAGCGTTGCCGCCTGCCTCGACGACGCGGCGATCATCGCCACCGACGTCGGCCAGCACCAGATGTGGGTCGCCCAGTACTACCCGCTGCGCCGCCCCCGCCAGTGGCTGACTTCCGGCGGCCTGGGAACGATGGGCTTCGGCGTGCCGGCGGCGATCGGCGCGGCGCTGGCCGAACCGGCGCGGACCGTGGTCTGCTTCACTGGCGACGGCTCGATCCTGATGAACATCCAGGAACTCGTCACCGCCGCCGAGGAGAACGCCAACGTCAAGATCGTGCTGATGAACAACGCCACCCTCGGCCTGGTGCACCAGCAGCAGACGCTGTTCTACGGTGAGCGCCTGTTCGCCTCGCAATTCAAGGCGGTACCGGATTTCGTCGCGGTCGCCCGCGGCTTCGGCATCCGCGCCGTCGATCTCGACTGCGCCGCCAATCCCTGCGCGGCGCTGCTCGACGCCATCGCCCAGCCCGGCCCGTGCCTGATCCACGTCGGCATCGACGCCGAGCAGAAAGTCTTCCCGATGGTGCCGCCGGGCGCCGCCAACCACGAAATGATCGGACACTGAGATGAACGCCAGCAACCGCAACGAACGCCAGGCCCTGGCCCGGGCCATTCTCGAAATCGACGTCAACAACCATCCCGGCGTGATGTCGCACGTCGTCGGCCTGTTCTCGCGCCGCGCCTGCAACGTCGAGGGCATTCTCTGCCTGCCGCTCGGCGCCGGCGATCTGAGCCGCATCTGGCTGCTGGTCAACGACGATCAGCGCCTGCCGCAGATGATCCGCCAGGTCGAGAAACTGGAGGATGTCCAGGCGGTCCGCCGGCACACGCCGGATCACGCCGTGTTCAGCAACCTGGAAGACTTCTTCCGCACCTGAAGCGAGAGCGAAGCGCCGGCGGCAAGTCCTGCGCTCCCGACCTGCCGCCGGCCGGCGCCCGCTTGCCCGGCCCGTCCGGCCGGCCGCGACAGGCGGGCGAGAACGCCCGCCGCCCGTCGCAACGGCCGGCCACAGCGGCTTGGCGGCCGGCATTATGCGCACGCCGTTTCTCCGGTAAAGTGGGCCGCTCGTTGTCCCACCACCCCAAGGAGACTCCGATGCCCCGTATCGCTGCCGGCGAACTGACGCTGAACTACATCGAACATGGCTCCGGCGAGAACACGGTGCTCGCCATTCACGGCAACCTCGGCTGCGCCAACTGGCTCGACCTGGCGATGCCGCTGATTCCCGAGAACATCCGCGTCATCGCCGCCGAATGGCGGGGCTGCGGCGATTCGGACAAGCCCGAGCCGCTGGCCGACTACGCCAATTACAAGATGGACGTGCACGCCCGCGACCACCTCGCCCTGCTCGACGCGCTGGGCATCGGGAAATGCCACCTCTATGGCCATTCGACCGGCGGCATCATCATTTCCCATCTGCTGACCATGGCCCCGGAACGCTTCGGCAAGGTGCTGATGCTCGACCCGGTCAGCCCGCTCGGCTTGCAGCTCAATCCCGGCCAGGTCGGCGTGCTGAGCGCGATGAAGACCGACAGCGACGTCTGCTTCGCCGGCCTGGCCAGCGCCACGCCGACCCTGTTCCGGCCGGAAACCCTGGTCGCCGGGCAGACGCCGCAATTCGCCGAGGCCACCAGCACGGCCCAGCGCGAATTGTTCAAGAAGATCATCGAGCGCACCCGTGTGCTGTCCGACGGCATCTGGTTCGGTACGCCGCACAACCTGGGCCTGGAATGGGACTCCGGCGAACTGGCCAAGCGCATGCCGGAAATGGCGCACGAGCACCTGATCCTGTTCGGCAAGGTCGATTACTGGATTCCGCGCGAACACCTGGAGACGATGGCCGAGCAACTGCCCAACGCCCGCCTGGAAATCTTCCCCTACGTCGGCCACTCGATGAACGTCGAGCAGCCGCTGCTGTTCGCCCGCATCTTCGGCGACTACTTCCGCGGCTGAAGAACGGCACCGAATGGAAAAGGCCGCCCCCGAGGGCGGCCCTGGCCTTGTCGCTGCGCCCGGCTACTTGGCCAGCCCGGAAGGCTTGGCCGCCGCCGTCGCCGCCGGCGCCGAGACGGCGCCGCCGACACCGGGCAGCGTCGTGGTGAATGAATCCTCGACGAAGGCCTGGATGGTGCCGCGCAGGACGTTCGGCGCCTTGAACACCCCGTAGTGCGCCGTCGGGTCCGGGAAACTGGCGAAACCCGCCCCCGGCACCGCGGCCGCCGCCTTGCGGGCGTTCTCGATCATCAGCCACTGGTCGGTCTGGATATGCACCACCAGCGTGCGCGCCTTGACCCGCTTCAACTCCTTGTTGATGTTGTAGTTGAAACCGGAGGCGTTGCGATACCAGTAGTCGACCGGGTCCTCGGCCTTGGTCCGGTCGATGTAGGTCCGCGACTCATCGCCTTTCGGCTCCCAGTAGAAGACCTCCTTCTGCAAGGTCGACCAGGGCGTCGCCGCCCGCACGGGGAAGGTGTAGCCGGTATGCTGCAGTACCGACCACATGAACTCCAGCCCCCGCTTCGGATGCTGCTCGACCGGCAGGTCGTAGTAATTGCCGTCGGTGCGGCGCCAGGTCGGGTCGCTCTCGATGGCCGCCTGGGCCAGGCGGAACGTCCATTGGCCGATGGGATCGTCGCCGTCCGAAGCCGTCGTGCCGCCAATCGGCATGATGGCCTTGACGAAGCCGCTGTGCGAATGCATCACGCCCCACACCCAGGACTGGGTGCCACCCATCGACACGCCGGTCGCCACCTCGACCTGGGCGACCTTCAGATGGTCGCGCAACAGCCGGTAATTGGCCTGCACCATGTCGAAATAGCTGTACATCGGGAACTTGCGCCCCAGTCCGGCCGAAGGCTTGGACACGCCCCACAGGCCGATGGCGTCGAGGAAGACGACATAGAAGCGGTTGGTGTCGATGGTCCGCCCCGGACCGACGATGGCGCCACCGGAGAAGGCGTTGGCCGGCTGCCCTTCGTACCAGGTGTTGTACATCCAGGTGGCGTCGCCGGAATAGAAGGTGCTGACGATCACGGCGTTGACGATCTCGCCGTGCGCGTTGCGCTTCGGCGTGCCGACGGCGATGTAGCCGACCTTGAGCGGCGGCGCGCCGAGCGATTCCAGCGTCGTGCCGCCCTCGCCGCCGTTCTTCCAGGTTTCCGGATCGGCATCGAGGTTGTACTTGCCGCCGAGGCGGAAGCCCGGAATCTCGTAGTACTGCTTCTTGGCGTCCTGCGCCATGATCGACGAGGGCGGCGTCAGCGGCGCCTTGTCCGGCGCCGCCCAGGGAATCCCCGGCAGCGCCAGAGCGGCCAGCGCCAGGGCAACGATGTGCTTGTTCATGGCGAACTTCCTTGTCTCGATTTTCATGGCGCACCTCACTTGGCAAGACCGCTGGGTTTGCTCGCCGCCGCGGCCGCCGGCGCCGCGGCCGGCGTCGCGCTGCCGTTGATCAGGGCATCGATGACATCCGGCGAGGCGCCGTCGATATGGCCGGTGCGCATGAAGGCGACGGCATCGCTGGCGAATTCGTACGGCACGTCGGTATGGATGAAATGGCCGACACCCGGATAGATCTTGATCCGCGGCGGGTTGCCGGCGGCACTCAGGCGTTCCTTGAAGGGAAGGACGATCGACTTGGCCAGATCGGTCACGCCGTTCAGCGCCGTACCGGGAATGAACGGCTCGCGCGAGCCGAAGGCCAGGAAGATCGGCGCCTTGATCGTCGGCAGGCGCTTGTAGAGGGTGTTGGCCTCGGCCTTCACGTTCTCGGAACAGATCGAGTACAGGTCGTAGGCGAACATGAACGCCCATTGCTCGAATTCACGCCGGTTACCGCTGATCATCGCGATGCGCTGATCGGTATGCAGTCGGGCGTATTCCGTGTCGTTGAAGAAATAGCCGGACGTCGACGGCACCTCGTTGCCGGCCGCGTCGCGCTTCTTGAAATAGAAGAAGTCGCGGACGCCTTGCGGGGTTCGTTTCAGCTCGCCCTCGACCAAGCCCATGGGATCGTAGGCCGCATGCCAGGCCTTGAGATCGTAGGCGATGGCCTTGTCGCAGATCGGGTAGGACTTGCCGTTCATCTCCAGGAATTTCGGGTATTCCTCCAGCCCGGCCGGCGCCTCCAGCACCAGTCCCTGCACCGCGTCGGGATAGCGCATGGCATAGCCGAGCACCGTCTGGCCGCCGAGCGAATGGCCGTGGTAGTAGGCCTTGCGCACGCCCAGCTTGTCCACGATCAGGGCGTGGAAGGCATCGCGCACGTCGTCGAGTGTGCGGGTCATCGGCTTGTCCAGGTTGCCCGGGCCGGACATCCCCCACTGCGGCATGTCCGGCGCGATGACGCGATAGCCGCGTTCGACCGCGTACTTGATCAGGTAGCCGTAATGGGCCGCGAAGGCGCCCTTGCCATGAACCACCACCAGCGTCGGCGGATTGCTCGCCTTGCCGCAGTATTCGTCCATGTAGCCGATTTCCCACTCGACGCCGCGCTTGTCCTTGACCTTGGCGTACTTGACCGGGAACGGCGAGCGCAACTCGTCCTTCCAGAACGACTTGGCCGGGTCGGGATGCATGTTCACCTTCGGCGAGCGGTAGTTCTTCGCTTCGCAGACGATGCTCTTGTCGGCGACAAGGCCGATGTCGCGCACAAAGGTGTCGAAAATGGGATTGCCCTTCAACTGGTTGGGCGCCCGGAACACCGCGTAGTGCGCCAGCGGACTCGGAAAGCCGACGAACTGCCCGCCAGGAATCGCCTCCGCCGCGGCCTTGGCCTGGCTGGCCATCAGCCACTGGTCGTTGTCGACGTGCACCACCAGCGTCCGCGCCTGCATCTGCGGCAGCAGCGCGTTGATGTTGTGGATTTCGCCGACGGTGTCGCGGTACCAGAGATCGACCGCATCGAAGAGGCTGGCCAGGTTCTTCAGGTTGGCGCCGGCCTCCGGTCCCATGCCGGCCTCCGGCTGCCAGGCGAAGACTTCCTTGGAAACCGTCGGCCAGCCCTGGCTTTGCCGGTAATGCAGGTCGTAGCCGGTCAGCGACAGCATCGACCAGTGGAACTCGACGCCCTTGTTCGGGTGCTTGTCCTTGGGCAGCTTGTAGTAGTCGCCCTTGGTCTCGACCCAGACCGGGTCGGATTCGAGCGCCGCCTTGGCCAACTGGAAGGTCCACGCCGCCACCTGGCCCTCGCCGTCGGTCGCCGAGGCGCCGCCGAGCGGCATCACCGCCTTGACGTAGCCGGGGTACATCAGGCCCCAGTAATAAGCCTGCGTGGCGCCCATCGAAGCGCCGGTCGACAGCACGACCTGGCCGACCTTCAAGTGGTCGCGCAGCAGCCGGTAATTGAGCTGGACCACGTCGTAGTAGCTGTAGACCGGGAACTTGCGGCCGAGGCCGTCGGAAGGCTTGGACGCCCCCCACAGGCCGAGCGCGTCGAGGAAGATCACGTAGAAGCGATCGGTATCGAAGAGCAGTCCGGGACCGACCAGCGCGCCGCCGGAAAACTCGTTGCCGGCTTGGCCGGCGTACCAGTTGCTGTACATCGTCGTCGCGTCGCCTGAATAGTAGGAGCTGATGACGATGGCGTTGACGATCTCGCCCTTGGCGTTCTTCTTCGGCGTGCCGACGGCGATGTACGCCGTCCGGGCCGGATCGGCGCCGAGCGATTCGAGGGTGGTTCCGCCCTCGCCGCCGAGGGCCCAGGCATCGGGCCTGGCGAGGTCGTACTTGCCGCCGATGCGGAAGTTCTTGACCTCGTAGGTCTGCTTCAGTTTGTCGAGGGATTGGACTGCGGAACGGGGGGTCAGGGTCTGTTGGGCGCTCGCCGTGCCGGCCAGCATCAGCATCAGGAATGCCGATACCAGCCAGTTGGCGAGTCGCCGACAGAAGAGAGGACTGCTCATCATGTCATGCTCCTCCTATGCGTTTTTATGCAAATTGCCGGAATCGCCAAAGTCGTCCGGAAACGCCATAATATTCTTGTCCGTATGCCGAGCAAGTGTTTTTTGGCCACGTCTTTTTTATGGAAACGCCATGCCCACAGCACACTATGGCAGTCATCAGGTGCACTACGAATTGGCCGGCCAGACAGGCCGGCCGGTCATCACCTTCCTCAACGGCCTGACCCAGAACGCCAGACTGTGGACGCAATACGCGGACTATTTCGTGCCGCGCGGCTATCGCGTCCTCGCCTACGACATGCTCGGCCAGGGGCGCTCGTCCAAGCCGATCATCGACATTCCGCTGGCCGCCCATGCCGACATGCTCGCCCACCTGCTCGACGAACTCGGCATCGCCCGCACCCACCTGGCCGGCATTTCCTTCGGCGGCGTCATCGCCCTCGATTTCGCCATCCGCCACGGCCAGCGCCTGCACAGCCTGGTGGCGATGAGCACCTTCGCCGAACTGACGCCGCAGCTGGAATTCCTCGGCGCCGTGATGCTGCAGGGGCTGACCGAAGTCGGCCTGCCCTACATGCAGAGCATGCTCTACCCGATGAACATGAGTTCGCGCTGGATCGCCGCCAACCGCGAGCAGATTCCGGCCATGATGCGGAGCGGCTACATCGGCAACGACGGCTACGCGATGCAGAACCTGATGGAATCCTTCGTCCATTTCGTGCCGCTGACACCGGAACTGCACCGGATCAAGGCGCCGACCCTGATCATGAACGGCGAATTCGATTTCTTCACGCCGCGCGAATGCCATGAGTTGCTGCGACAGAAGATCGCCAATTCCCGCCTGCTGATCATGCCGCGCGCCTACCACGCCTACACGCTGGAGATGCCGGAACTCACCATGCGCCAGATCGAGCTGTTCCTCGACCAGATCAACGGCGACACCTGGCAAGGCGACCAGAGCGTCTGGATCGCCAGCGAGAATCCGGCGGCCAGCCACTGGCTGGCCTGCGCCAGCGACTGGCTGCGCGCCGTGCACCCGGTCGACCCGGCGGTGCCGCCGCCCCCCCCACCCGCCCGGCGCCGGGCGGCAACCAGGAAGAAAAGCGGATGATCGACCCTGCCTTGTTCGACCGCGCGCGCGCGCGCATCGCCGCCAGCGGCTTCACGCCGGCTATCCAGACGCGGATCGCGCTGATGCTCAGCGGCGCCAAGAGCGCCAACCTGGCCTTCCACGGTGTGTTGCAATGGCTGCCCGATCTCGGCGTGGCGCTGCCCTTCATCATTTCCCAGGCGGCGCGCGAACTCGAGGCGCTGACCCTGCTCGGCCGGACCACCCGCTGGGCGGCCGAGCCGCGCTTGTCGCAGACGGCCCAGGAAATCCTCGCGCCGCTGCAAATGGCCTGGGCCGAGGTGATGCTGCCGCCGGGACCGCTGCTTAATCGGCGCGCCCTGTATCGCGGCATTTCCCTCGGCCACGCGCAACTGGCGCGCATGCGGCTGTTGCCGGTACTGCCCGGCGACGTGGATGCGCTCGATCCGTTCGTCGTCACCCTGCAACGCATCGAGCAGGAGAACGGGCGCATGCTGCAAACCCAGATCCGGCTGCTGAAAAGCATCGACTGCGACCTGCCCCTGGCCGAACGCGAGGAATTCGTCGAGCGCGACCAGGTGCTGGTCGATGCGGTATTCGCCAAATTCCTCGCCGGGCTGGGCGACTGAACCGGCGGCGGCGACGCGACGAGGGCAGCCGCAAGCGGCTGCCCTCGTGCGCCGGAGCCCGGCGGAATGTCAGTTGAAGGGGATGGTCAGCGTCATGTCGAAACGCAGGTCGTAAGTTTTTTTGTCGTCGATCAGGGGGCCGCCGGATTCGACCACCTTGGCGTAGCGCAGGCGGGTGCGCAGGTTCTTCCAGAAGCCCTCGCCCGGGTAGATATAAATCAGGTCGGTGGCCAGTTCGTCCCAGTCCTGGATCTTGTTGCGGGCGTTGTCGTAGCGGTTGCTCCGTTCGCCGTAGTTGAGGTCGAAGCTCCAGCCCGGCGCGCCCAGGCTGCCGAAATCGAAGACGGTGCCGATGATCCAGGTCCGCTCGCCGGCCTTCGAATTCTCGCCGATGCGCTGGACCAGATAGGATGGCCCGATCGAATACGGCGAGCGGATTTCCTGGTCCTTGTCGGTCTTGCCGATCATCGCGTAAGGCACGACGAAGGGAGTCAGGCGCAATTCGCCGTAGAGGCCGACGTAATGGGTGTCGAAATCCTTGCCCGGCTGGCCGTTGACGCCATTGACCAGATTGTCGCCGCTGCCGTTCTGGAACATGTACTGGGTGCCGACGCGGAAGTAGTTCTTGTCGGCCATGCGGAACACGTAGTCGAAGTCCAGATAGATGTTGTTCATCATGTTCTGGAAGTTGTAGTAGGAGCCTTCGACCATCATGTTGTTGCTCGGCCTGAACTGGACGCCGGCATAGGCGATGCCATCGGAATCGCCACTTTTGTGCGTGCAGCCGACATCGTTCTGCGACCAGCAGGTGGTCTGGAAACCGGCCTGGTAGGGATTGCGGAAGCGAGTGTCGTTGATCTGCCGGACGTTCCAGACATAGCCGCCGTAATAGCGCATGGTGTCGTTCATCACCCGCCCCTGGACGGTCGCCGCCTCGTAGTTGAGCGTCAGCATGCCGCGCACGTCGCGCCGGCCGATCATGCTCTGGTCGAGCTTGTTGTAGAAGCGCACGACATCGGGCAGATACCAGGCCTGGTTGATCGTCTGTCGGCCGAGCACGATGGCATGGGTACCGAAGCGCAGCTTGGCATAGGCCTCGCCGATGACGCTGACCGGGTCCTGGCCGGGATCGCGCAGGATGTAGCTGTAGGGATCGTCCTTCGGGCCATAGAGCGGGATGGTGAAGTCGTAGGCGCCGCCGACCGAGAAGATCTCCCCGATCTCGCCGGAATTGCCGTAGAACCAGCCGCCCAGGCCGGCCGAACGCTGGCGGAAATCGTTGCTGGCCGGATTGTTGCCCGATGAGCGGCGATCGAAATAGGCCGTGCGGGCCACCATGCCGAACTTGGCATCGTCGATGAAGGGATTGCCGGATGCCGCCTGCCCCCCCGCCGTCGCCTGCTGGGCCTCTGCCGGCAGAGCGCCAAAAACGCAAGCAAATACCAAATTACCGGTAATTCCTAAAACATAACCACCCTTCCTTTTCTCCTTGATCATTTCGCTCCTCCTAACCTGATGAATCAGTCTGTTAGCCTCCAACGAGCAAGCGCTGGAGGTTTGCAATCTGATCCTAAAATCTGGCAAAAGCAATCAAAATTTATGCAGCCGGCGCCAATTCTATTGGCACTTTTCATCTTTTTACTATTCAAACAGCAAGCCATACGTCCGACCGCACAAAAGGAAAAAGCCATGGACGAAATCAGGATGCTGCTGGAGTCGCAAGCGCTGTTCACTTTGTTTTTGACAGTCGCTCTCGGCTATCTGGTCGGAGAAATATCGCTCAAAGGTTTTTCCATGGGCTCCGGCGCCGTGCTGTTCGTCGGCCTGGCCATCGGCGGCTTCGCGCCCAAGGCGGCGCCGCCGGCCCTGGTCGGCACCCTCGGCCTGCTGCTCTTCCTCTACGGCGTCGGCATCCAGTACGGCCCGCAATTCTTCAGGGGCCTGACCAGTCCGGAAGGTCTCAAGGCCAACCTCGCCGCCCTCTGCGGCGTCATCGTCGCCGGCCTGCTGGCCCTGGCCCTGGTGCCGCTGTTCGGGCTCAAGCTCGATGCGGCGCTCGGCATCTTCGCCGGCTCAGGCACCAGTACCGCCACGTTGCAGGCGATCCTCGCCGCCACGCGCGGCGAGGATGCCGCCGTCGGCTACAGCGTCGCCTATCCCTTCGGCGTGGCCTTGCCCATTCTCTGCATCCATCTGATCAACACCTGGCTGAAACCGAAAATCGACGCGCCGGCGGCGCAGTTGATCGAAACCGCCGAGATCGCGCTGCGCAATCCGGATCTCATCGGCCGCTCCTTCGCCGAACTGCGTGACAGATTGCCCAATGGCGTGGCGATTGCCGCCATCCGCCAGGAACAGCACAACCGCATAGCGGAAGACGGCATGATCCTGCAGGCCGACGACGTGCTGCTGGCGACGGCGACCAACCCGAGCCTGTTGCGGGCCGCCACCCGGCAACTCGGGGAGTTGCAGCCGGGGAGCATGACCAGCCATCGGGAAGATCTCGATTACTTCCGGATTTTCGTTTCCAGCCGCGCGGTGATCGGACAAAGACTTGGCAATATCGCTTTCCCGCCGGGCGTGGACTGCGCCGTCGTCCATGTCCGCCGCGGCGATATCGATCTTCTGCCACAGTCCGAGCTGATTCTCGAAGTCGGGGATCGCGTCGGCGTCTTTGTCCACCGTTCGCATGCCCACGCCGTCCAGAAGCTGTTCGGCAATTCGATCAAGAGCACCGCCGATCTCAGCTTCATCGCGCTCGGCCTCGGCGCCGCCCTCGGCCTGCTGATCGGTCTGATTCCGATCGTCATTCCCGGCGTCGGCAAATTCACGCTCGGCCTCGCCGCCCTGCTGCTGCTCGCCCTCTATCTCGGCAAGCTGCACCGTTCCGGCCCCTTGGTCTGGAGCATGCCGCTGTCGGCCAATCTCGTGCTGCGCAACTTCGGCCTGACCGTCTTTCTCGCCCAGGTCGGTCTCTCCTCCGGTCCGAAATTCTTCGCCACCGTCGGCAGCAGCGGCATCAGCATGCTGTTGTACAGCATCGTCATCGTGCTGGCGCTGGTCATCATCACCGCGGTTTTCTGCAGCCTCGTCTTCCGCCTGCCCTTCGACAGCACGGCCGGCGTCATCAGCGGCGCCACCGGCAATCCGGCCATCCTCGCCTTCGCCAGCCGGACCATCCCGACCGACCGGCCCGACATCGGCTACGCGATGATCTTTCCCTCGATGACCGTCGGCAAGATCCTGTTCGTCCAGATCGCCGTCGTGCTGCTCGGCGCCGGCTGAAGCAGGTCCGCCAACGCCCCCACCCCGTCCAGCCAGGGAAAGCAGCCATGAAAGTCGCCGTTTTCAGCACCAAGCCTTACGACCGCGAGTTTCTCGATCGCGCCAATGGCAGCGAGGGGCATCGGCTTCATTACTTCGATGCGACGCTGGCGCCGGAAACCGTCAGCCTGGCCGCCGGTTACGAGGCCATCTGCATCTTCGTCAACGATCAGGCCTCGGCCGAGGTGCTGAGCGCACTCAAGGCCGGCGGCACCCGGCTGATCGCCCTGCGCTGCACCGGCTTCAACAACGTCGACCTGAACGCCGCCGCCGAGTTGGGCATCAAGGTGGTCCGGGTGGCGAATTATTCGCCCTACTCTGTCGCCGAGCATGCCGCCGCCCTGCTGCTGTCGCTGAACCGCAAGATCCATCGCGCCTACCACCGGACCCGCGACTCCAATTTCGCCCTCAACGGCCTGATGGGTTTCGACCTCCACGGCAAGACCGTGGCCGTGCTCGGCACCGGCAAGATCGGCCGGGTTTTCGCCCGCATCATGCTCGGCTTCGGCTGCGAGGTGATCGGCTACGACAAGTACCCCTCACCCGAATTCGAAGCCCTCGGCGCCCGCTATGCCGAGCCGGGCGAAATCGGCGCCCGCGCCGAGATCATTTCGCTGCACTGCCCGCTGACCCCGGAAACCAGGCATATCGTCAACACCGATACCCTCGCCCGCATGAAGCGCGGCGCCTTGCTGGTCAATACCAGCCGCGGCGGGCTGGTCGATACCGAAGCCGCCATCGAGGCCCTCAAGAGCGGTCAGCTCGGCGGCCTGGCGCTCGACGTCTACGAGCAGGAGGCCAGCCTGTTCTTCCGCGACCTGTCGAGCGCCATCATCACCGACGACGTGCTGCAGCGCCTGATCTCCTTCCCCAACGTGATCATCACCGGGCACCAGGCGTTCTTCACCGAGGAGGCGATCTCGACGATCAGCGAAACGACCTTGCGCAGCATCAGCGAATTCGCCAATGGCGCGCCGTTGAGCAACGAAATCAGTGCCGCCCCCTGACGGGCCCGGATCAGGAGGCCGGCAGCGCCTGGCCGGCGCGGCAATGGCTTTCGAAATGGCGGATGACCGCCAATTGCTCGTCGCCGATCGAATCGAAGCGCAGGCCGAGCAGGTACCGGTGGCCGATACGGCGGACGCGCATGACGCTGACGTAGGCCTGTACCGGGCCGGTCAAATCGGGTGAGTCGATGACGCAGATACCGACCTCGCCGGCCGGCCTGGTACCGGGAACCGTGCTATCGAGCATGACGCCGATCCCGCCCACCGATACGTCGGCGGACGGAAATTCCCAATGCCGCTCGCCGAGATCGAGACGGACCCTGCCTTGCAGATGGAAGCGGCTGGAACGGCGGCGTTCTCTCACGGCAGGCCCTCGCGTCGATAATGAAAACAGCATCTTCCCACGCCGCCGCAGCAACAGCCAAATGTCCGGATGACCACGACACGGCTCAAATCGCGGCGCCCGGCCAGCGGCTATACTTTGCCCTCCCGCCACCAGACTGAATCCCCATGAGCACGAGCAAGCCGGCCTGGCAAAAACAGCACGACTATTCCGACATTCTCTACGACACCGCCGAGGGCATCGCCCGCATCGCCATCAATCGGCCGGCCCGGCGCAACGCCTTTCGCCCGGAGACGGTGAGCCAGCTGATCGACGCCTTCCATCGCGCGCACCACGACAACTCGGTCGGCGTCGTCATCCTCACCGGCGCCGGCGGCGAGGCCTTCTGCTCCGGCGGCGACCAGACCGTACGCGGCGCCGAAGGCTACATCGACGAGGGCGGCACACCGCATCTGAACGTACTCGACCTGCAGATGCAGATTCGCCGCCTGCCCAAGCCGGTGGTCGCCATGGTCGCCGGCTACGCCATCGGCGGCGGCCACGTGCTGCATCTGGTCTGCGACCTCTCGATCGCCGCCGACAACGCCCGCTTCGGCCAGACCGGCCCGCGTGTCGGCAGCTTCGACGCCGGCCTCGGCGCCGGCCTGCTGGCGCGCACCATCGGCCTGAAGCGGGCCAAGGAAATCTGGCTGCTGTGCCGCCAGTACGACGCCGCCACCGCCCTCGACTGGGGCCTGGTCAACGCCGTCGTGCCGCTCGAACGGCTGGAGGAGGAAACCGTCGCCTGGTGCCGCGACATGCTCAAGCTGTCGCCGATGGCGCTGCGCATGATCAAGGCCGGCTTCAACGCCGACACCGACGGCCTGGCCGGCATCCAGGAACTGGCCGGCAACGCCACCGGCCTGTTCTACATGTCGGCGGAAGGCCAGGAAGGGCGCAACGCCTGGCTGGAGCGCCGCCCGCCCGACTTCGCCCGCTACCGCAAGCGGCCGTGACCAGCGCCGACTGGCTGCCCTACGCCTTACCCCTGCGCCTCCCCTGGCAGACCAGCCGCGGCAGCACCGCGCTGCGCCGCGGACGCCTGCTGCGCCTGCGCCATGCCGATGGCCGGGAAGGCTGGGGCGACTGCGCGCCGCTGCCGGAATTCGGCATCGACGAAGTCCGTGCCGTCGCCTTCGCCGAAGAGTGCGCCCAACTCGACCTGGCCGCCGGCCGTGGCGGAAAACCGCTCGCTGCCTGGCTGAGCGGCAACCCGCCGGTGCATGCGCTGGCCGTCAACGCCAGCCTGGGGCGCCTGACGGCCAATTCGGCAGCGGCTGTCGCTGCCGCCTGTGCCGCCGGTTTCCGGATAATCAAACTGAAAGTCGGCGTCGCGCCGGTCGCCGAGGAAGTACGGCTCCTGCAGGCCTTGGCCGCCGCCCTGCCGGCCGCCTGCCGCCTGCGCCTGGATGCCAACGGCGCCTGGAGCGCCGCCGAAGCCGAATATTTCCTCGCCGCCTGCCGCGAACTACCGGTCGAGGCCTGCGAAGAACCGCTGCGCACGCCCGATGCGCGCGATCTGGCCCGCCTGCAGGCCGCCGTGCCGTTTACCCTGGCGGTCGACGAGTCGCTGGAACAGTTGGGCCGCGACTTCTTCGCTCAGCCGCCGGTGCGCCGCATCGTCATCAAGCCGGCCCGCCTCGGCGGCCTGCTGGCGAGCATGGCCATCGCCCTGCGCGCCCGCGCCGCCGGCGTCGAGACGGTGATCAGCAGCGCCCTGGAAAGCAGTTGCGGCCTGCTCGCCTGCGCCCATCTGGCCGCCGCGGCAGCACCCGCCGCCGTGCACGGCCTGGCGACCGCGGCATGGTTCGCCTGCGATGCCGGAAAACCGCCCGTCATCGACCAGGGACAGCTGATTTTGCCGCGGGATGCCGGCCTCGGTTTCCGCTGGGCCGGAAAAGCCGCCCCGGCTTTCGCCCGGGCCGGCTGAAAGGCGGCGGCAACCGCCGCCGGGCGACTATTTGTCGGAGGAGTGTTCTTCCGGATCGGCCTGATAGCCGGTGAACATGTTGCGCGTCTGGCTTTGCAGACGGTCCTGCATCGACTGGAACATCTTCTTCGACTGATCCATGTAAGCCGTCATCATGCTCTGCATGGCCGGCTGCTGGAAGTTCAGGAACTGCGCCCAGAAATCGGCCTGCAGGTGGCTGTGGTCGCCGGCGCCGTACACCGAGCGCGACTGGTCCTGCAGCTTGGTCTGGAAATCGACGAAGGTCTTCATGTTGTTTTCCAGGTACTTGCCGAGCATGCCCTGCATGGCGCTGCCGTAGAACCGGATGAAGCCGGACAACAGTTCGCAGGAGAACAGCGGCACGCCGCCCGACTCCTCCTCAAGGATGATCTGCAACAGGATGCTGCGCGTCAGATCCTCGTCGGTCTTGGCGTCGACCACCTTGAACGCTTCGAACTTGAGCACCAACTCCTTGACATCGCTCAGCGTGATGTAAGCGCTCGCCTTGGTATCGTAAAGGCGGCGGTTGGGGTATTTCTTGATCAGGCGTACCGGTTCCGACATGCTGCGATCCTTAATGCCAGTTTGTGTGCGGTGCAACATTATAGCGCAAAAAAAGGGCACCCACGGGCGCCCTTTTCTGGTGCGGCGGAATCGGCTTACTGGTAGTACAGGCCGCCGTTGATGTTGATCGTGGCGCCGGTGGTGAAGCCGGACAGCTCGTTCGACAGGTAGGCGCAGGCGAAGCCGATTTCTTCCGGCTTGGCCAGGCGCTTCATCGGCACGGAGTCGACGATGGTCTGCAGGACTTCCGGCTTGATGGCCATGACCATCTTGGTCGCGACATAGCCCGGGGCGATGGCGTTGACCGTCACGCCCTTGTTCGCCAGTTCGGCGGCCAGGGCCTTGGTGAAGCCGATCACGCCGGCCTTGGCGGCCGAGTAGTTGGTCTGGCCGGCCTGGCCCTTGACGCCGTTGACCGAGGAGATGTTGATGATGCGGCCCCAGCCGCGCTCGGCCATCTTGGCGGAAACTTGCTTGCTCATGTTGAACAGCGAGGTCAGGTTGGTGGAGATGACGGCATCCCAGCCATCCTTTTCCATCTTGGCGAACATCCGGTCACGGGTGATGCCGGCGTTGTTGACCAGGATGTCGACCTGGCCGCAAGCGGCTTCGGCCTCGGCCACCATCCTCTGGCAGTCTTCCAGCACCGAGACGTCGCCGGCGACGCAGACGAAATCCTTGAACCCGGCCGCCGCCATGTCCTGCAGCCACTGGTCCTTGTTGTCGAATTGCGGATGATAGGAGGCAACCACCTTGTGGCCGGCCTTGGCCAGTTCCTGGCAGATGGCAGTGCCGAGGCCGCCCATAGCGCCGGTAACGAGAGCAACACGTTGCGTCATAGTTTTTCCTTCCTTGTTGATATATACAGCGGGGTAGAAACGGCGGTCAGTACATGTGCTGGCCGCCGTTGATGGAGATGTTTGCACCGGTGACGAAAGCCGCTTCGTCAGAAGCGAGATAGGCCACCAGGCCGGCGATTTCCTCCGGCTTGCCCAGTCGGTTGACGGGAATCTGGGGCAGGATCTTGGTTTCGAGAATGTCCTGAGGAATGGCGGTGACCATCTTGGTGCCGATGTAGCCCGGCGAAATGGTATTGACGGTTACGCCCTGCTTGGCGACTTCCAGGGCCAGCGCCTTGGTGAACCCGTGCATGCCGGCCTTGGCCGCAGCGTAGTTGGTCTGGCCGAAGGCGCCTTTCTGGCCATTGACCGAACCGACGTTGATGACGCGCCCCCATTTGCGCTCGATCATGCCGTCCATGACCTGCTTGGTCATGTTGAACACCGAATCGAGGTTGGTATGCATCACCGCGTCCCAATCGGCCTTGGTCATTTTCTTGAAGGTCATGTCGCGGGTGATGCCGGCATTGTTGACCAGCACGTCGACCGGACCGATCTCCTTGTTTACCTCCTCGACGCAGGCGCGCGCCGACTCGAAATCGGTGACGTCGCAGGGAACGGCCTTGAAGCCGTAGCCCATGTTGTTCATCGCCTTCAGCCAGTCCTGGACCTTGTTGTTGCCCGGCGAATAAGTGGTCACCACCTTGTAGCCCAGCCCGGCCAGCTTGATGCAGATCGCCTCGCCGAGACCGCCCATGCCGCCCGTCACCAATGCAACTCTCATCATCATCCCTCCTCCTGAAGCCTGTTGTTAGATCGCGCGTTCCTTGACGTAGCGTCCGGGCGCCGGCTCGACCGGCTTGTACTTGACGCTGCCGGGCTTGCGCGCCGCCCGCGGCGCGCCGGCGAACGGCTTGAACCAGGCGGCCCAGTCGTTCCACCAGCTGCCGGCCTTTTCTTCGGCGGCGGCCAGCCAGCCCTCGGAATCGCTCTTCAGGTCGTCGTTGACCCAGAAGCTGCGCTTGTTCTTGCTGGCCGGGTTGATGACGCCGGCGATATGCCCGGAAGCGCCGAGAACGAAGCGGGCCTGGCCGCCGAGCATGCGCGTTCCCTGATAGGAGGACTGCCACGGCACGATGTGGTCCTCGCGCGTCGCCAGCAGGTAGACCGGCATGTCGAGCGTGCCGAGATCGATGCGCTGGCCGCACATCTGCAGCTTGCCCGGGACGCGCAGGCTGTTCTCGAGATAGAGATTGCGCATGTACCAGCAGGCGAACGGCCCGGGCAGATTGGTCGAGTCGGAATTCCAGTAGAGCAGGTCGAAGGCTTGCGGCTTCTGGCCTTTCAGGTACTTGCTCTGGACGTAGTTCCAGACCAGGTCGTTGGCGCGCAGGAAGGAGAAGGTATTCTGCAGGTCGCGCGCCGGCAGCAGGCCGCCCTGACCGATCGTCGCCTCGCGCATGGCCAGGCCCTGCTCGTCGATGAACAGGCCGATCTCGCCGGTGTCGCTGAAATCGAGCAGCGTGGTCAGCAGCGTCAGCGAGGCGGCGGCATCGTCGCCACGGGCCTTCAGCACCGCCAGCGCCGAAGTCAGGATGGTGCCGCCGACGCAGAAGCCGAGAGCATTGACCTGCTTGACCTTGCAGATGTCGCGGGCGACCTGCAGGGCGGCGATCGGGCCGTGCTCGAGGTAATCGTCCCAGGTCAGGTGGCCGCAATCCTCCTTGGGATTGCGCCAGGAAACCAGGAACACGGTGTTGCCCTGCTCGACCATGAAGCGGATCAGCGAATTGTCCGGCTGCAGGTCCATGATGTAGAACTTGTTGATGCACGGCGGCACCACCAGCAGCGGCCGCGTGCCGACCTTGGGCGTCAGCGGCGCGTACTGGATCAACTGCATCAGATCGTTCTCGAAGACCACGGCGCCCTCGGTCGTGGCGATGTTCCTGCCGACTTCGAAGAACTTCTCGTCGGTCATCGCGATGCGCCCCTTCTCGAAATCCTCGAGCAGGTTGTTGATGCCGTCGGTGATGCTCTGGCCCTTGGTTTCCAGGGCCAGCTTGATGAATTCGGGATTGGTCGCGGCGAAATTGGACGGCGCCATGGCGTCGGCCACCTGGCGAGCCAGGAAGCGCATGCGGTTCTTGGCCTTCTCGTCGTTGGCCGGGATCGTCTCGACGATCTGCTTCAGGTACTGCGTATTGAGCAGGTAGGCCTGGTGCAGGTAGTCGAAGACCGGGCTTTCGCGCCACTCGGGAGCATTGAAGCGGCGGTCGCCGGGTTCCGGCGCCACCTTGAACGACTGCTCCTGTCCCTGCTGCTTGGCCAGCATCGACTGCCACAAGGACATCTGCTGATCCATGAACTGCTTCTGCAGCGCCGTCAGCGCCTGCGGATCGACAGCGGGCGCCTTGCCGGCGCCGGCACTCGCCTGACCGAGGTATTCCATGAACTGCTGAGCCATGTTCTGGCCGGCCTGCATGAATTGCATCGCGGAACCCAGAAAAGCGTCGTTATTGTTCGAACCCTGCGCCATGGGAAGTCTCGTCTCAGATGGTTATCGGGGAATAGGGCTTTTCGATTCTGCATACCGCCCCAACCCCTGTCAATGCATAAATCGGATACACGACCTATTGCGGCCGGCCGGATGCCGCGCCGGCGCAAGCCTCGCCGGAACGGGCTTTGCCCGTACAATGCCGGCATGCCATTTGCCCTGATCATCGTCATCGGGTGGTTGTACGTCACCATCCTGGTCGCCGCCAACGAGGCGAGCCTGGTCGCCGGCCTCGTCTCGTTCCTGTTCTACGGCGCCCTGCCCTGCGGCCTGATCATCTATTTTGCCGGCAGCAAGGTGCGCCGCCAGCGGCGGAAATTCAAGGAAATGATGGCCGAGAAGGCCGAGCGCGACGGTACGGCCTGATTGTTGCCGCCAAGGCGGCCGCCGCGCATGCCGTCGAGCCGTTCCCCGCGCCGGCCGCGGCTATCGCCGAGTCATCCCGGCGGCGCCAGCCAGATCAGCGTCGCCATGCGCCCGGTCGTGCCATCGCGGCGATAGGAGAAAAAACGCCCGGCCTCTTCGACGGTGCAATGGTCGCCGCCGGACGTCGCCGTCACGCCGATGGCGGCCAGACGCTGGCGGGCCAGGGCGTAGATGTCGGCCAGCCACTTGCCGCCGTCGAGGGCAGCGAAAGCGGCACCGGCCGCCGGATCGCGCGCGACGAAGGCAGTCCGGACCTCGTCGCCGACTTCGAAGCGGCGCGGACCGATGGCCGGCCCGAACCAGGCCAGCAATTCGCCCGGCGCCACGCCCATGGCGGCGACGGTCGCCTCCAGCACGCCGGCGGCCAGGCCGCGCCAGCCGGCATGGGCGGCCGCGACGACGCTGCCGGCGCGATCGCAGAACAGCACCGGCAGGCAATCGGCCGTCATCACGGCGCAGACGGCGCCCGGCCGGCGGGCGAAGGCGGCATCGGCTTCCGGTACCCCAGCCGTATCGGCGGCATCGACCACGGTGGTACCATGCACCTGGCGCAGCCAGCACGGCTCGTTCGGCAGCAGCGCGCGCAGGCCGGCGCGGTTGGCGGCAACGCGCTGCGGCGCATCACCGACGTGGTCGCCAAGATTGCAGCTGGCCCACGGCGCCGGGCTGCAGCCGCCGCCGCGCAAGGTCTGAACGGCGCAGACGCCGGGCGGCGCCGGCCACTCCGGCCGCCAGACCTCAGCCATGACGCAAGGTATCGAGCAGCTCGCGCATATCCTGCGGCAGCGGCACTTCCCACTGCATTTTCAAGCCGCTGAGCGGATGCACCAGGCCCAGCCGCGTGGCGTGCAGGGCCTGACGCGGAAATGCCGGCAGCTTGGCGTTGGGCCGGCCATAGACCTGGTCGCCGACCAGCGGATGGTTGATCGACGCGAGATGCACGCGGATCTGGTGCGTCCGTCCGGTTTCCAGCGAGCATTCGACAAAGGTGCAATAAGGAAAAGCTTCGAGAATCCGGAACCAGGTCAGCGCCGGCTTGCCGCCGCGGCTTTCCGGCACCACCGCCATCTTGATGCGCTGCACCGGATGCCGGCCGATCGGCGAATCGACGCCGCCGCCGCTCTTCATCGCGCCGGCCGCCAGCGCCAGGTAAACGCGGCGCACCGTCCGCGCCTGCAGTTGGCGCACCAGATCGGTCTGCGCTTCCAGCGTCTTGGCCACGACCAGCAGGCCGCTGGTATCCTTGTCCAGGCGATGCACGATGCCGGCCCGCGGAATCGCCTCGATGCCCGGCACATGGTGCAGCAGGGCATTCATCAGGGTGCCGTTCCAGTTGCCGCTGCCGGGATGGACGACCAGTCCGGCCGGCTTGTTGATGACCAGCAGCGTCTCGTCCTCGAAAACGACGTTGAGCGGGATGTCTTCCGGCAACTCCGGGCCGTCGCGGGCATCGGCCGGTTCGCTGACGCGCAGGCGCTCGCCGCCGAGCAGCTTGCGCTTGGGTTCGCGCTCGACCTTGCCGTCGATGGCGACATGGCCGTCGCGCACCCACGATTGCAGGCGATTACGCGAATGCCGGGGGAGCATGGAAGCCAGCACCTGGTCGAGGCGGCGGCCGGATTCGGCATCCGGCACGGTCAAGTGCAGCGGTTCAATTCGGCTATAATCGCCGCAGTTTTCCACAGGATCTTTCATGATGCGAAGTTTAGCCGCATTCGGCCCTTCTCCCGCCTTCTTCCGCCTCCTCACCGCCCTTTTCGCCGCCCTCGTCCTGACCGCCTGCAGTTCGCTGCCCGACCAGATCGACGAGACCGCCGGCTGGTCGGCCGGCCGCCTCTATTCCGAGGCCAAGGAAGCGCAGGCGGACGGCAACTGGGAAACGGCGGCCAAGCACCTGGAAAAACTCGAAGCCCGCTTCCCCTACGGTCGCTTCGCCCAGCAGGCCCAGCTGGAACTCGGCTACGTGTACTGGAAGGCCAATGAAGCCGGCTCGGCGCTGGCCGCCTGCGACCGCTTCATCAAGCTGCACCCGAATCATCCGGCCGTCGATTACGTGTATTACCTGAAGGGCCTGATCAATTTCAACGAGGATCTCGGCCTGCTCGGCTACATCAGCGACCAGAACCTGTCCGAGCGCGACCCCAAGGCGGCGCGCGAGGCCTTCGAATCCTTCCGCGAGCTGATCACCCGCTTCCCGGACAGCAAGTACACGCCGGATGCCGTCAAGCGCATGGAATACCTAGTCAACGCGCTGGCCCAGCAGGACGTCAACGTCGCCCACTACTACACCCGCCGCGGCGCCTACGTCGCCGCCGCCAACCGCGCCCAGTACGCGATCAAGACCTATCCGCGGGCGCCGGCCATCGAAGAGGCGATGTTCATCCTGGTCAACGCCTACGACCAGCTCGGTCTGACCGACTTGCGCGACGATGCCGACCGCGTGCTGCGCCAGAATTTCCCCAACAGCCGCTTCTATCAGACCGGCCTGGAACGCAAGACCACGTGGTGGAAGCTTTGGTAATCAGCCGCCCTGCCTGATGGCCAGAATGGCCTGATTGCGCAGGGCGCGCAGCAACGACAACTCCTTTTCCGCAATCGCCAGGCCGCCGGCCGCATCGCGATCGGCATAGATCAGGGCCACCGGCAGGCCCTTGATGTTGAGCGGCAACAGCAGCAGCGCACGGGCCGCCACCGCCTTGCGGTACCAGGCGGGAATGCGGGCGGCGACGGCCGCCGCGTCGATGTCGTCGATCAGGATGTCCTCGCCGCCCGAGGTCGCCTCGTAGAAGACGTCGGGGCGCACGCCGAGCGGGAAACGGAAGGCCTTGGCCACCTCGTCCGCCGCCGGACCGAGGCACAGCCGCCCCTGCATCACGGCCGCCTTGGCCTCGCGGGTGCACAGCACGACGCGCGTGAACCCCATCGCCCGCTGCATCGTTTCGAGCACGATGCGCAGGATGCTGTTGAGCTTGCCGCCGGCGATCATTGCATCGCTGACCTCCTGGATTCCGGCGGTCAGGATGGCCTGGGCGTCGACCGGGGCGGCGGCGGCGCTTTCCTGCCGCTCACTCCCATCGGCCGGCTCGGTGTTGGACGCCTCCTCGGGGCCGCCGAGAAACTGACTTAACCGCCGGCCGAGGGCGGTCTGTTGCAGATTGAGCCGGAGCCCGCGGGCCATTTCGCCGATTTCGTCTATCGCCTTCCGGATCGCCTCGTCGAGACCCGGCCGGTCGAGCGGCACCGCCTCGGCGAAACGCTCGACGATCCGCTGCATGCCGGCGTCGCGCTCGGCCGGCGGCGCCGCGGCGATCAGGTCGGCTATTTCGTTGGCCAGGCCGGCCAGCGACTGCAGCTTCTCCTCGGGCGTGCCGGCCGCCCGCAGAGGCCCCGGCGGCAAGGCCCGCATGCTGTTGACGATCAAGGGCGGGAAGCCCCACTGGCGGGCGATGGCGACGCCCATCTCGGCGAAGGAAATGCCCAGTACCTGCTGGGCCGCCTCGGCCTCGGCACACTGCTTCCGCTCGACGAGGCGGCGGACATCCTCGGCCTCTTCCGGGAAATAGTATTGCGCCAGCAGGCGCCCAAGATTGTGGAACAGGGCGCAGATGAAAACCTGCTCCACATCGCGCAGCCTGCTTTGGATGGCCAGCCCCTTGGCCAGGCTGGCGGCCAGGTTGGCGCGCAGGAAATCCTCCTTCAACTGTTTGGCGTTGGCCTTGTTCTGCAAGTGCTCGAACAGTTGCACGGAAATAGCGATATCGAGCACCACCCGCACGCCGAGCACGATGACCGCATTGGAGATCGTCGTGATGTTGCTGCTGCCGGGCGGCCGGAACTGGGCGGAATTGACCAGGCGCAGCAGCTTGTTGGTCAGCGCGAAGTCCTTGAGGATCAGGTTCGACAACTGGTTGATGCTGTCCGTCTCGCTGCTGGCGATCTTGTTGATGGTGCTGATCGATTCCGACAGGGCCGGGAAATCGCTGCGATGGCGCATCCGGCGCAGCAGGAAATCGAGCGTCGACTGCTGCGCATCCCACGGCGGCAAACCGTCGTCCTGCGGTTCGAGAAAGCCGGCCAGCGCCGCGCCGAACTGGCCGGCGCTCTGGTAGCGCAGTTCCGGGTCGCGGGCCAGGGACTTGTAGAGAATGGCGGCCAGGCGCTCGTCGACGAGCGCATCGTCGGGCAGCCGGATATCGACGTTGGCGATCCGGTGCATGATCTGAAACAGGTTCCCGCTGCCGGCCGCCCGCTCGCCGGTCAGCATCTCGAACAGGATCAGGCCGGCGGCGAAGACGTCGCCGCGGGCGCCGACCTCGTGCCGCTCGATGTACTCCGGCGCCATGTAGGCCGGCGTGCCGCTATAGCCGCCCTCGCCGACTTCCTGCTCGCCGATGCGGGCGGCGATGCCGAAATCCATGACGTGCGGCGCGCCGTCGTCGTCGAGCAGGATGTTCGACGGCTTCAGGTCGCGGTGGATGATGCCCTGGCTGTGGGCATGCTCCAGCGCCGCGAGGATCGGCTGCAGGATGGCGATCGCGCGCACCGGCGACAAGGCGCCGCCGGTGCGCAGCAACGCGGCCAGACTCTGCCCGGCGACATACTCGAACACCAGGTAGAGATCGCCCTGTTCCTCGCCCGCCTCGTAGATCGGCACGATGTTGGGATGGCGCAACTGCCCGACCAGGCGCGCCTCCTCCAGCAGCACCTGGCTTTGCCCCGGCGCCGCGCCGGCCAGGTGCACGGTCTTGATGGCGATCTCGCGCTGCAACTGCGGATCGAAACCGAGATATACCGTGCTCTGGCCACCCCGGCCGAGTTCGGAACGCACTTTGAAACGACCTATTTTCCTGCCCATGCCCACCTGTCCAGAACCATCGCGGCAGCCGCCCGGCACACCGCACACGCCGGCATTCTGCCCAAAAACGACGAATTAGTGCATAAGCATCTACTACTGGGAATGCCGTATTGCCGGGTCGGAGCGATCCCCCGCCACCCGGCCGCTCAGCCGCCCTGCTTGATAGCCAGCAGAGCCTGGTTGCGCAGGGTGCGCAGCAGCGACAACTCCTTTTCCGGAATCGAGATGCCGTTCGGCTCGTCGCTGTCGGCGTAGATCAGCGCCACCGGGTTGCCCTTGATGTTGAGCGGCAGCAGCACGAAGGCCTGGGCCGCCACCGCCTTGCGGTACCAGGTGGGAATGCGCGGCGCGATCTTCGGATCGTTGATGTCGCTGATCAGGATGTCGACGCCGCGCGAGGTCGCGGCATGGAAGATGTCGGGATTGAAGGCCAGCGGGAAACGGAAAGCCTTGGCCACCTCGTTGGCGTCCGGACCGAAACCGAAACGCCCTTGCATGGCATCCGTCTTGGCATCGCGGATGCACAGCACGACGCGCTTGAAGCCCATCGCCCGGTACATGGTTTCGAGAATGATGCGCAGGATGTCGTTGAGCTTGTAGCCGTCGACCAGCGTATTGCTGATGTCCTGGATGCCGGCCGTAAGCACCGCCTGGGCGTCGATCACCCGTCCGCCGGCACCGGCGAGCGGATCGCCTTCGCCGAGCAGGGTGCCGGCCGTCAGGTCGAATTCGTCGGCGGCGGCCTCGGCCTGATCGGTGCTGTGCGAGAACTGGCGCATCTGCCGGCCGAACAGCGTCTGCTGCAGGTTGAGATGGATGATGCTGGCGAACTCGGTCACTTCCTCGACGGCGCGCCGCACCGTCTGCTCGACCTCCGGCTGGGACAGCCCGACGGCGGCGGCGAAGCGGTCCATGATCCGCTTCATCTCGCGCTCGCGCCCTTCCGGCGTGACCTGGGCGATCATCGTGCACAACTCGTTGGCCATGCCGGACAGCAAGCGCAGCTTTTCCTCCGTCGTCCCGGCCCGCTTGGCATGGCCGGGCGGCAGGGCGCGCATGCTGTTGACGATCAGCGGCGGAAAGCCCCAATGGCGGGCGATGGCGATGCCCATGTCCTCGAAGGTGATGCCCAGCACCTGCAGCGCCGCCGCCGCCTCGCTGCAGTTCTTCTGCTCGCCGACGCGACGGATTTCCTCCGATTCGTCGGGGAAATAGAACTGCGCCAGCAGGCGCCCCAGGCTGTGGAACAGCGAGCAGATGAAAGCCTGCTCCAGGTCGCGCAGCCTGGCGGCGGCGCCGATGTCCTTGGCCAGCACGCCGGCCAGGTTGGCGCGCAGGAAATCTTCCTTGAGCTGGTTGGCGTTGGCCTTGTTCCGCAGGTGCTCGAACAGCAGCACGGTGATGGCGATGTTGCGCACCGCCTCGAAGCCGAGCACGATCACGGCGCGCGACACGGTGCTGATGGCGGCGCCGCCGGCCGGCCGGAAATAGGCCGAGTTGACCAGGCGCAGCAGCTTGTTGGTCAGGGCGAAATCCTTGAGGATCGAGTTCGACAGCCGGGTGATGCTTTCCGTCTCGCTGTTGGCGATCCTGTTGATGGCGCTGACCGACTCCGACAAGGCCGGGAAATCGCTCTTGTGGCGCATCCGGCGCAACAGAAAATCGAGCGTCGATTGCCGCGACTCGCCGGACGGCCCGGGTTCGTCCTCCGGTTCGAGATAGGCGTCGAGCGCTTCGGCGAACTGCCGGACCGTCTGGTAGCGCAGTTCCGGGTCGCGGGCCAGGGCCTTGTGCACGATCCCGGCCAGGCGCTCGTCCACGGCCGCGCCGGCCGGCAGGCGGATGTCCTCGTTGGCGATCCGCTGCATGACCGCCGGCAACTCGCCGCCGCCGACCGCCCGCTGGCCGGTCAGCATTTCGAACAGCACCAGGCCGGCGGCGAAGACGTCGCCGCGGGGACCGACCTCGCGCCGGTCGATGTACTCCGGCGCCATGTAGGCCGGCGTGCCGCTGTATTCGCGCAGCGACGCATCCTGTTCGCCGGCGCGGGCGGCGATGCCGAAATCCATGACGCGTGGCGTGCCGTTGTCGTCGAGCAGGATGTTCGACGGCTTCAGGTCGCGGTGGATGATGCCCTGGCCGTGAGCATGGGCGACGGCGTCGAGGATCGGGCGCAGCAGGGTGATCGCCTTGACCGGCGACAGCGCCCCGCTGCCGCGCAGGAAGGCGGCCAGGCTCTTGCCCGGCACGTATTCGAAAACCAGGTAGAGATCGCCCCCCTCCTCGCCGGCCTCGTAGATCGGCACCACGTTGGCATGGCGCAACTGGCTGACCAGGCGCGCCTCGGCCAGCAGCGTCCGGTTCTGCTCCGGCGCCGCCGCCGTGAAATGCACCGTCTTGATCGCGATCTCGCGCTGCAGCTGCGGATCGAAGCCGAGATAGACCGTGCTCTGCGCCCCCCGGCCGAGTTCGCCGCGCACGTCGAAACGCCCGATTTTCCTGCTCATTGTTCTTTTATCCAGATCAGCCGCGGCACCCCGTCGTCTCCGCCGCACACGACGGCATTCTGCCCAAAATCGGCGGCCAGCGCACAGGCATCGGCGGCCTCCAGTTCGGGCACGAAGCAGCTTTCCTCGATCGGCCAGGCACCGTCGTCGGCAACGTTCTCGCCGGCGTAGGGCTCGTAGTTGCCGTCGAGCAATTCGCACTCCAGTTGCGCCTGCCGTTCGGCGTTGGCTTCGGCGCTCAGCGGCCGCGAACCGGGATTGCAGGCGGTGACGATGGCGAAGCAGGAACAGCCCTCGGCGGCCAGCCAGGCGCGCAGGCGCTCGTTGGCCTGATCGAGGCGCAGATCGACCGGGCCGCCGGGCAGGAATACCCGGTAGGTGGTCGCCCGGTAGGCCGCTTCCAGATCATTCATCGTCGCCACCGTCGAGATCGGCGACGCCGATCAACTGCTCGGCCACGCCGACCGGCAGCGCCTCGACTTCCTTCAGCTTGCGCGACAACTGGCGCGTGCGCGTTTCCGCCTTGCCGATCGAATTGCTCGCCTCGTCGAGCTTCTTGCGCGTGTGGGCAAGCGCCTCGCCGAACTTGCCGAACTCGGTCTTGACCGCGCCGAGTACCGCCCACACCTCGGCCGAGCGCTGCTCGATGGCCAGCGTGCGGAAACCCATCTGCAGGCTGTTGAGCAAGGCCGCCAGCGTCGTCGGCCCGGCCAGGCTGACGCGGAAGTCGCGCTGCAGCGTCTCGGCCAGCCCCGGCCGGCGCAGCGCCTCGGCGTACAAGCCCTCGACCGGCAGGTAGAGGAAGGCGAAGTCGGTGGTGTGCGGCGGCGCGACATACTTGTCGCGGATGCTGCGGGCTTCGGTCTTCAGGCGCGTCTCGACGGCCTTGGCCGCCTCCTCGACGGCCGCCGGATCGCCGCGCTCCTGGGCGTCGAGCAGGCGCTGGTAATCCTCGATCGGGAACTTGGCGTCGATCGGCAGCCAGACGACGGCGCCGTCGTCCTTGCCCGGCAGGCGGATGGCGAAATCGACCCGCTCGTTGCTGCCGGGCCGGGTAGCGACGTTGGCGGCGAACTGCTCGGCGGTCAGCAATTGTTCGAGCAGCGCCGACAACTGCACTTCGCCCCAGGTGCCGCGCGTCTTGACGTTGGTCAGCACGCGCTTGAGATCGCCGACGCCGGCGGCCAGCGACTGCATTTCGCCGAGGCCGCGATGGACCTGTTCGAGGCGCTCGCTGACCAGCTTGAAGGATTCGCCGAGGCGCTGTTCCAGCGTCGCGTGCAGCTTCTCGTCGACGGTCCGGCGCATTTCCTCCAGCTTGTTGGCGTTGTCGGCCTGGATTGCCGCCAGCCGCCCCTCGACGCTCTGCTTGAGGCGCTCGAAGCGCTCGTCGAGGCCGAGCGAGAAACGGCTCAGTTCGCGGGCAAAGGCTTCCAGGCGCTCGGCCTGCAAGGCGCCGAACTGGCCGACCTGGGTCGTCACCGCCTGGCTGAGCAGGGTCGCCGACTGGGCGCGCTCCTCGCGGTCGCGGAAAGCCGCCTCGGCATCCTCGCGCCGGCCGCGCGCCAGCTCCTCGCGCAACTCGCGCTCCAGCCGCGCCAAGCCCTGGTCGAGCGCGCCCCGCAGTTCCTCCAGGCGCGCCCCGGCAGCCCCGGCAACACGGCCGCGCCACAGCGCCACCGCCTGCAGCAGGATGATCAAACCCATGCCGGCCGCCAGGGCCAGCCCCATCGCTTCGCTCATCGTCGTCCTATCTCAGTGAAAAATCGACCCGCGCCCCCGCCGCCGCGGAGTCCTTGGGCGGAACCAGGAACAGGCGTTCCGGCGCCACCTTGCCCTGCTCGACCAGCCAGGCCTGGACATTCTCGGCGCGCCGCCGGGCCAGTTGCCGGACATCGTCGTCCTCGACCACGGCATGGGCCAGGATCAGCTTTTCCATGTCCTCGACCGGCAGGTCTTTCAGGAAACCGATCATGTTGCGCGGCTTGGGGAATTTCGCCGCCTTGTACACCCGCGTCAGATAGGTCTGGTAATCGGCGGCGGACATTTCCTCGCCGCTTTCGGCTGCGGCCGCCTCGGGCTTGGCCTGGCGCCACTCGGCGCGCACCGCCCGCTCCATGGCCACGCGCTTCAAGCCTTCGCGGTCGGTTTCCGGATCGGCCACGCCGGTGATTTCCAGCTTCAATCCCTGCCGCTCGTTCAGCGCCTTGGCCAGCGTTTCCAGCGTCTTGGCCTGGGCCTCGCCGACGCGCGCCCGGCCGGGCGCGAAATCGAGCTTCGACAATTCCTCGCTGTCGCCGAACATCGAACCCAGCAGCGCGAACGGCGAGGTCACCGCCTTGACGAAGAGATTGACGATGACGCGCACGATCAGGCCGCCGACCGAGAACTGCGGATCGTCGAGCGAACCGGAAATCGGCAGGTTGACGTCGATTTCGCCGCGATTGTTCTTCAACAGCGCGATCGCCAGATTGACCGGCAGCTTGGTGGCGTCGGGGCTTTCCACCGGCTCGCCGAAGGTGAACTGGTCGATGAACACCTTGTTGTCGGCGGTCAACTGGTTGTTTTCCAGCTTGTAGGCGAGATCCAGCGACAACAGGCCCTTCTCGATGGCATAGCCGGCGTATTTGCCGGAATACGGCGAGAAGCCGGTCAGGTCCACGCCTTTGACGTTGGCCTTGAGGTCGAGATAGGACTTGGCGGCCAGCGGGTTCAGCTTGCCTTCGATCTGCACCGGCGCCGACTTGGCGTAGGCGCCGCGCAGGTCGAGATCGGCCACCGTGCCCTCCTCCGACGACAGGCCGGTGACCCGCCCGGCGAGTTTGGTGACGTTGACCGTGTAGTTGGGCTTGACGAAGTAGTCGGAAAAATTGACCGTGCCGTTCTGCAACGTGACCTTGGCGATCTTCACCGGCACCGGCGGCTTGGCCGGCGCGGCGGGAGCGGCCGGTGCCGCAGGCGCCGCCGCTTCGGTACCGGCAGCGACCGGAGCCGGCTCGGCGTCCTGGCCGCGGACGATGTCCTGCAGATTCAGGCGCCCCTTGTCGCTGAGGATCATGCGGGCGAAGAAATCGCTGAGCGCGATCTCGCCGATGCCGATGTTGAGCGGTTCGAGACGGAAATCGATGGCGCCGAAGTAGAGCGATTTCCAGCGCAGGAAGTCGCTCTGGTTGGCCTTGTCCACCGCCTGCAGGTTGCCCAGCGTGGCCGAACCGCGATAGCCCGCCTTCAGGCCGTCCTTGTCGAGGCGAATGCTGGTCTCGCCCTTGTTCGAGAACTGTCCGGCCTTCAGCTCGGCGTTGACCTGCTCGGTGAAGTAGGGCTGCAGCGGCAACAGGGGAATCGCCTGCGTCTCGACGGCCAGGGCCAGGTCGAGAGGCTGCAGTTGCACGCTGCCGTCGACTTTCAGGCTGCCGCGCTTGTTGATCTGCCCTTCGAGGCTGAGTTTCCCCTTGCTGCCTTTCTCGTTGCCCAGGTTCTCGCCGCGCAGGCGCAGCCCGGCCAGTTCCTGCACGGCCGCCGGCTTCGTGCTGCGGTCCTCGAAGCGGAACGCCAGATCGTCGATGCTCAGGCGCTGGACATGCGCGATCCACGGCCGTTCGTCGCCGGCCTTGGCCTCGCCGGCGCGGATGGTTTTCAGCACCGGCGGATTGATCCATTCGACCACCCCATCGCGGTTGCGCAGCAAGCGCGCCCGCGAGCCGCTGTTGGCGATCTCGGCGATCTCGATGCGGTGCGCCGGCAGATCGACGCGCAGCCCCTTGATGCCCAACCGCTCGCTGCGGAAGCGCTCGCCGAGGTCGATCTGGTAGCTGATCTCGGCGATCTCGATCGGCTCGGCCAGCCGGCTGTCGATACGGCCGACCCGGGCCTGCAACTGGCGCACTTCGCCGGCCACCGGCTGCACCGATGATTCGTCCTGCCAGCGCAGCAGCCCGTTGTCGAGCACGAATTGCTCAAGCGACCAGGTCAGCGCCGGTTCCTCCGCCTTGACCGGCGGCGGGCTCGCCGGCTGGCCGCCGGCCAGACTGTCGAGCACCTTGAAAACATTGAATTCGCCCTGGCGATTGACCCGCAAGCCGACCTCCGGACTGTCGAGCGCCACTCGGCGCACGGCAATCTTACGGTTGATCAGGTCGGCCTGGTCGAGATCGACGGTCAGCGCCTTCCAGCCGAGCAGCGGCCGGCCGTCGGCCTCGTTGACTGCCAGCGCCGACACCTTGGCGCCGCCGAGCATGGCCAGGGAAAAAACCTCGGCCGATACTTCCTTGAAGACGATCTTGAGGCTCGAATCGAGCTTGCCGGAAGCGATGCGCAATGGCAGCGAGGCCGGCAGATAGGGCTGGATGCCGGCCAGATCGAAACCATCGAGCTTGAGATCGAGTTCGCTGGCATGCTGCCCGGCGAACGGCGTGCTACGCCCCTGCAGGTCGATCAGCGATCCGTCGATGCGGGCCGAGAAGCGCGGCTCGACCAGGATTTCGGCCTGGTAGGGCAGGCTCGACAGGAAGGGCAGCGCCAGGTTGATGTCGGCGATCTCGTGCTTGACGCCCTTTGGCCGGTCGTCGAAGACGATGCGGCCGCCGGCCAGTTCGATGTTGTTCAGCGAGAAACGCGGCGTCGCCGCCGGCTCCTCGCTCGGCTTGCTCCATTCGTCGATGAGATCGGAAATGTCGTAGCGCCCGTCGCCCTCGTGCACGACATCGAGGCGCAGGCCGTCGAGGCGGATGGCGTCGACGACCAGCGCCGCCTTGAACAGCGAGGCCGCCGACAGATTAACCTGAAGCGCGTCGAAACCGGCCACTTCCCGGCCGTCGGCGGCACGCACCGCGAAGCCGTCGATGCGCGCCGACAGCGCGTAAGGATTGATCGCCACCGCGGCGATGTCGACCTCGCGATGCAATTGTTGCGAGAGTTGCTTGACCAGCAGGTATTTGACCAGCGGCGGCGCGGCGAAATAGCCGAACAGCCCGAACAGTACGAAGATAATCAGCGCCCACGCCGCGAAGCGTTTACTGCGCGGCGAATTCACAAGCATTTTCAGGCGTGCGGCGCCGTTCCGACTGCTTGCCGAAGCTTCTGCCATGTTAATCTACCGACGGAAAAGGTCCTTACGCAATTTAGCACACCGCTTCCGTCCCATTCGCGGTAACGACAAGAGTTCATGAGCTGGATCATCGCAGAGTTCAAGCACGCCCTGGCCCAGTTGCAACGCTGGCAGACCTGGGCCGTCATCTTCCTGCTCGGCTTTTTCGGTGTGCTGGCCTACCACCTCGGCCGCATGGCCCTGTGGACCGACTCGGTGCTGACCTTTCTGCGCGTCAACACCCACTCCTGCCGCCAGTTGACCGACGGCATCGTCATCGCCCTGTTCTGCGGCATGATTTTCTTCCTCTTCACCGCCGTGCTGAGCATGGGCGAGGTGCAGCGCTACATCCAGTTCACCCAGCGCGGCGCCACCTATCAGGCCCGCCGGGCGCTGGCCTCGGGCATCGGCTGGGCCGCGCTGACCGCCGTCATCGCCATCGCCGGACTGTATTTCTTCTCGACCACCTGCCGCTGATCCGAGCGCAGTCCGTCCGCCGCACCCATGAAAATCCTGATCGTCGAAGACAGCCGCTCCAACCTGATGCTGTTGACCCAATACATCAAGCATTTCGGCGCCACCGTGCTGCCCGCCGAGGACGGCGCGACGGCGGTCGCCACCTTCGCCCGCGAACGGCCCGACCTGGTGCTGCTCGACGTGGTCCTGCCCGACATCGACGGCTTCGAGGTCGCCCGGCGCATCCGCGCCATCGAAAGCAACGGCGAATGGACACCGATCATCTTCCTGTCCTCGCTCGGCAAGGACGAGGACATCGAGCAGGGCATCATGGCCGGCGGCGACGACTACCTGCACAAACCGGTCAGCGAAGTCGTCCTCGGCGCCAAGGTGCGGGCCATGGAGCGCCTGATCCAGATGCGCGGCTCGCTGGTCAAGCTGGCCAGCAAACTCGACCAGGCCAATCAGGAATTGCAGCGCCTGTCGGCCAGCGACGGCCTGACCGGCATCGCCAACCGGCGCTATTTCGACGACCACATCGCCCGCGAATGGCGGCGCTCCCGCCGCAACGGCAGCAGCCTGGCGCTGATGATGTGCGACGTGGACCATTTCAAGAAATTCAACGACACCTACGGCCACCAGGCCGGCGACGAATGTCTGCGCCGCGTCGCCGGCGCCATCGCCACCAGTCTGGAGCGTGGCTCGGACATGGTCGCCCGCTACGGCGGCGAGGAATTCGTGGTGGTGCTCTCGGAAACCTCGCTGGGCGGCGCCCTGATCGTCGCCGAAAAAATACGCCATGCCGTGCACGCCCTGCAGATTCCCCACAGCGCCTCCAGCCACAGCCGGGTCACGCTGAGCATCGGTCTGGCCGCCGCCGTGCCGGAACTCGACGATTCCTGCGACAGCCTGATCGCCGCCGCCGACCGCGCGCTTTACGAGGCCAAGAACAACGGCCGCGACCGCGTCTTCCGGGCGCCGCCGCTGGCAGCGGACTGAGCGCCGACGCGCCGCAAGCCTCTCCGCCAACCGCCCGGCGCTCGACCGGGCGCTCGGCGCAATGGCCTGGAATGCGTCAGAAGTCGTTGCGCCAGCGGCGCAGGGCGGCGAAGACGGCGACCGGCGAATCGTCCGCCGCCCCGTGGCCACGGGCGGCGGCGATGACCGCCGGCTGGCGGCAGCGCAGGAAGGGATTGGTCGCCAGCTCCTCGGCCAGCGTCGACGGCACGCTCGGCCGGCCGGCCCGACGCAGTTCGGCGACCCGCGCCACGCGCGCCGCGATGTCCGGGTTGTCCGGCTCGACGGCCCGGGCAAAGCGCAGGTTGGCCTCGGTATATTCGTGGGCGCAATGGATCAGCGTCGCTGGCGGCAGTGCCGCGATGGCGTCCAGCGAGGCCGCCATCTGCGCCGGCGTACCTTCGAACAGACGGCCGCAGCCGGCGCCGAACAAGGTGTCGCCGCAGAACAGCCGGTCGCCGGCGAGGTAGGCGACATGCCCGGCGGTATGGCCGGGAACGGCCAGCACCCGCAGCGTTCCGCCGAGCACGGCGAGGCTTTCGCCGCCGACCAGGGGGGCGGTTCGGCCTGTGATAGACTCGCCTGCCGGAGCGAACACGGGCACCGGACAACGTGCTGTCAGCTCAACGACGCCGCCCTGATGATCGGCATGATGGTGCGTGATCAGGATGCCGGCCAGGGTCAGGCCGTCGTCCGTCAGGCGCGCCAGCACCGGTGCCGCCTCGCCCGGATCGACGACGACCGCCTGCCGGTCGCGGCGCAGCAGCCAGATGTAATTATCCTTGAACGCGGGAATGAACGAGACCTCAAACATGCCGGAACTATCGAGTGGGCAGCGCCGGATGTCAATTCCGGGCCTCGATGCCTGGCTGCGTTCGCCCCAAGGGCGCTACGTGCTCGACTGGGAGCAGCGCGAACTCGATGCCGTGGTGGTCGACATCTTCGGTTTCAACGCCCTGCAGATCGGCCTGCCGCAGTGCGAATTCCTGCGCGCCAACCGTATTCCGCTGCGCCAGACGGTCAGCCAGTTCGCTGCCGCCGACGTCGTCTGCGACCTGGCCGCCCTGCCCTTCGCCTCGCACAGCACCGATCTCGTGGTGCTGCCGCACGTGCTCGAATTCAGCGACGACCCGCACCAGATCCTGCGCGAGATCGCGCGCATCCTGATTCCCGAGGGCCAGATCATCGTCATCGGCTTCAACCCCCTGTCGCTGTGGGGCATGCACCGCCATTTCAAGCGCCGCAAGGAATTTCCGTGGAGCGGCGCCTACCTGTCGCTGAACCGCCTGAAAGACTGGCTGCAGCTGCTCGGCTTCGAGATCGACCGCGGCACGCTCGGCTGCTACGCCCCGCCGCTGGCCCAGGAAAAATGGCTGCAGCGCTGGCATTTCATCGAGAACGCCGGCCGTCGCTGGTGGGGGTTTTCCGGCGGCGTCTACATCCTGCGGGCAATCAAGCGCATCCACGGCATGCGCCTGATCACCCCGAAATGGCGCACCAAGGCCATCGCCGCCAAGGCCCTGCGCCCCGCCGTACAGAAGGAAAGCCATGGCCGGCACTGAAGACAGCATCGAAATATTCACCGACGGCGCCTGCAAGGGCAATCCCGGTCCCGGCGGCTGGGGCGCCATCCTGCGCCGCGGCGCGCACGAGAAGGAACTGTGGGGCGGCGAGCGGGAAACCACCAACAACCGCATGGAGCTGACGGCCGCCATCCGCGGCCTGGCGGCGCTGAAACGCCCGGTCGCGGCGCGGGTTTACACCGACTCGCAGTACGTGTTGAAGGGCATCAGCGAATGGATCAACGGCTGGAAGCGCAACGGCTGGAAAACGGCCGACAAGAAGCCGGTCAAGAACGCCGACCTGTGGCAGGAACTCGACGGCCTGGCCCGCCAGCACAAGCTGGAGTGGATCTGGGTCAAGGGCCATGCCGGCCATCCGGAAAACGAACGCGCCGATGCCCTGGCCAATCGCGGCATCGAAGAATTGAAGAAAGGTTGACATGAAACAATTCCCGCGCCCATGCCCTTCCCGGCCGCCCGTGGCGGCCTCGGTGCCGCACGGAGACTGACATGCGCCAGATCGTGCTCGACACCGAAACCACCGGCCTCGATCCCCGCCAGGGCCACCGCATCATCGAAGTGGCCTGCATCGAGATGGTCAACCGCCGGCTGACCGGCCGCCATCTGCACAAGTACATCAATCCCGAGCGCGAGATCGACGCCGGCGCCCAGGCGGTGCACGGCATCACGCTCGATTTCCTCGCCGACAAGCCGAAGTTCGCCGACATCGTCGACGAGTTCCTCGACTTCATCAACGGCGCCGAACTGGTCATCCACAACGCCCCGTTCGACATCGGCTTCCTCAACGCCGAGCTGCGCCGCCTCGACCGCGTGCCGGTCGAAACCGTCTGCAACGGCGTCACCGACACGCTGCGGATGGCCAAGGAGCTGCACCCGGGCAAGCGCAACAGCCTCGACGCGCTGTGCGAACGCTACGAGATCGACAACTCCAGCCGCACCCTGCACGGCGCCCTGCTCGACACCGAACTGCTGGCCGACGTCTTCCTGGCCATGACGCGCGGCCAGAACAGCCTGATGATCGAGCCGGATGCCGCGCCGCGCCCGCAGCTCGGCGCCGACGGCCAGGTCCGCCAGCGCAAGCCGCTGCCGGTGCGCCGCGCTACGGCTGAGGAAATCGCCGAGCACGAGCGCCTGCTGGCGGCCATCGACAAGGAGTCGAAAGGCGCCTGCATCTGGCTGCCGAAGCCCGAAACCGCCGCCTGAGCCCGGCCGTGGTTCCGCTCTCCCTGTTCTTCTGCATTGCCGCCGAGATTGCCTGCTACCTGGCGCTCGCCCGCCACTGGCTCGGCGCCGACTGGGGCACCGCCGCGCTCGGCGCCGTCGGCGGCCTGCTCGGCCTGCGTGCCGGCCTCTGCGCCCTGACTTGGCTGGTCGCCGCGCAGCACGCCTCGTCGCCGCCGCTCGGCTTCGCCGGCCGCCTGCGCCTGATTGCCGGCGACTACCTCAGCTTCATCTTCACCTTCATCGTCGTGCTGCCCTTCGAGCGCCTGTGGCTGCCGGCCGACCGCCTGTCAGCCGCCGGCCGCCGGCCGCTGCTGCTGGTGCACGGCTACGGCTGCAGCCGCGGCGTCTGGTGGCTGCTCCGCCGCCGCCTCGAAGCCGCCGGCCACGTCGTCGCCACGATCAGCCTGACGCCGCCCTACACCAGCATCGGCAAACTGGTGCCGCAACTGAACGCGCGCATCGAGGAGGTCTGCGCCGCCACCGGCAGCCAGCAGTTGACCCTGATCGGGCACAGCATGGGCGGCCTGGTCTGCCGTTCCTACCTGGCCCGCCACGGCAACGGCCGGATCGACCGGCTGATCACGCTGGCCACGCCGCACGCCGGCAGCGAGCTGGCGCGCCTGGGCTTCGGCCGCAATGCCCGCGAAATGGAGCCGGACTCGCTGTGGCTGCGCGATATGGCCGGCGAAAAACCCGGCATTCCGGTCTTCAGCCTGCGCAACCCGTGGGACAACTACATCGTGCCGCCGGACAACCAGCGCCTGCCCGGCGCCCGCGACATCGAACTGCCGCCGGCCGGACATCTGGCCATGCTTTATGATGCGCGGGTGGCAAAATTGCTACTCGGCATCTGTCAATAAAAACCAGGACGAACCGCATGACCATTCCCGCCGCTGCCCGCGCCCAGGCCCAGGACCTGCTCGACTTCATCGACGCCAGCCCCAGTCCCTGGCATGCCGTGCAGCAATGCGAACGGCGCTTGCAGGCGGCCGGCTTCGACCGCCTCGATGAAAGCGAGCGCTGGACGCTGGCGCCCGGCGGCCGTTACTACACCGTGCGCGGCGGTTCGTCGATCATCGCCTTCGTCGTCGGCGGCCAGGCCGCCGCGGCCGCCGGCCTGACGCTGGTCGGCGCCCACACCGACTCGCCCGGCCTGCGCCTGAAGCCGAAGCCGGCCGAGGAAGCGGCCGGCATGCTGCGCCTCGGCGTCGAGGTCTACGGCGGGCCGATCCTCGCCACTTTCGCCGACCGCGACCTGTCGCTGGCCGGCCGCGTCAATGTCCGTAGCGGCGACAGCTTCGCCAGCCATCTGGTGCGCTTCGAGCAGCCGCTACTGCGTCTGCCCAACCTGGCCATCCACATGAACCGCGAGGTCAACGAGGCCGGCCTGAAATTCAACAAGCAGACCGAACTGCCGCTGCTGCTCGGCGTCGCCGCCGACGGCACGACGGCCGAAGCGCGTTTCCGCCAGCCGCTGGCGGACCGGCTCGGCGTCGATCCGGCCGACCTGCTGACCTGGGAACTGGTCGCCTGGGATACGCAGAAAGGCAGCTTCTGGGGCGTGGACGGCGAATTCATCGCCGACAGCCAGCTCGACAACCTGGCCTCCTGCCACGCCGCGCTTACCGCGCTGCTGGCCGCGCCGCCGGCCGACGGCACCCGCCTGGTCACCCTCTTCGACCACGAGGAGGTCGGCAGCGAGAGCGCCGCCGGCGCCGGCGGCAGCTTCGTCGCCGACGTCGTCGCCCGCCTCGCCGCCGGCGCCGGGCTCGACGCCGAGGACCGGCAGCGGATGCTGGCGAAGAGCTTCTTCATCAGCGCCGACATGGCGCATGCCTGGAATCCCAATTTCCCGGCCGCCTACGAGCCCGGCCACCGCGCCCTGGTCAATGGCGGGCCGGTGATCAAGAGCAACGCCAACCAGCGCTACAGCACGACGGCCGGCAGCGCCGCCCGCTTCATGGGTTTCTGCGCCAAGGCCGGCGTGCCCTGCCAGCAGTACGCGCACCGCAGCGATCTCGGCTGCGGCAGCACCATCGGCCCGATCGTCGCCGCCCGCCTCGGCATCACCAGCGTCGACGTCGGCTCGCCGCTGTGGGCCATGCACAGCATCCGCGAGAGCGCCGGCGTGCTCGACCACGCTTACATGATCGCCGCCCTGACGGCGGCCTTTTCGGAGTGATTCCATGCACGAGATGATCGCCCTGCTGCTCGGCACCATCGCCAATATCTGGCTGTCCTGGCGCGCCCTGCGCGCGCCCGGCGTGCACGGCTTCTACCGTTTCTTCGCCTGGGAGGCCATTCTCGGCCTGATCATCCTCAACCACGAACCGTGGGGCGAAAACCCCTATTCGCCCCATCAGTTTTCCTCCTGGCTGCTGATGCTGCTCAGCCTGGCCCTGGTGCTCCAGGGCCTCCACCAATTGAAGCGGGCCGGCCGGGCGGCCGAGGAGCGCGGCGACGCCACGCTCTACGATTTCGAAAAAACCACCCGCCTGGTCACCAACGGCATCTACGCCTACATCCGCCATCCGATGTACGCCTCGCTGCTGGCCCTGGCCTGGGCCGCCTATCTGCAGTCGCCCAGCCTGATCGGCTCGCTGATCGCCGCCTTCGCTTCGCTGTCCCTGCTGCTCACCGCGCTGGCCGACGAGCGCGAATGCCTGGCCTACTTCGGCGCCGAGTACGAGGCCTACATGCGGCGTACCCGGCGCTTCATTCCCGGCGTGTTCTGATCAGGATGCCGGGGGCCAGCGGAACAAGCGGCCGCAAAGGCGAAATGCCGCCGCTTCCGCCCGGCCGCTAGCTCAGCATCCGCGCCGGCAACTGCGTTGCCGCCCCGTCGCCGCCGAGGCGCCGCCGCTCGATGAACAGGCTGCCCGGCGGCAGTTCGCCGTCCGCCGTCCGGGCCTTTTTCTTGGCCTGTTTCTTCGCCACCGAGGCGGCAACGGCGACTTCGCGGTGCGACTCGCATTCGCCGGGACCGATGCGCACGGCGCCGATCGACAGGGTCGGCAGGGGCTGGAAGCTCAATTCGCCGCGCCGGTTTTCGGCCATGTAGCCGCCGCGCTGGCGTTCGTCGCCGCCGAGCAGGCTGCCGACCGCCGCGGCGAAGCGGTCGATGATCTGCCAGCAGCGCCGCTCCCACTCCGGCGAGCGGAAAATCACGAAAAAGTCGTCGCCGCCGATGTGGCCGACGAAGTCGCTGCGCTCGTCGGCGGCTTCGCAGATCAGCCGGGCCAGGGCCTGGATCACGTCGTCGCCGCGGCGATAGCCGAAGGTGTCGTTGTAGGGCTTGAAGTTGTCGATGTCGATGTAGGTGGCGACGAAGGACTGGCCGCTTTTGAGAATGCGGTCGATGTGCTCGTTGATCGGCACGTTGCCCGGCAGCTGCGTCAGCGGATTGGCGTAGCGGGCGGCGCTGATCTGCATTTCGGTGATCGTCGCCATCAGGTCGTGGCTGCTGCCGATGCCGAGATAGGCACCGTCGGCGGTGACGATGAAGCCGTCGAACAAGTAGTGCTTGGGCGCCACCGCCAGCATCATCGCCAGTTCCTGGATGGTGGCGTGCTGGTCGACGACAAGCGGGGCGTGATCCATGAACAGGTCGCAGCTCTTGCGCCCGAACAATTCCTTGCGGAAGGGCCGGGCGAAGCGGTCGATCATGCTGTGCCGGTTGATCAGCCCGATCGGCTGCGTGCCATGCACCACCGGCAGCACGTCGAGTTGCGGATCGGCCTCGAAGCGGGCGATCACCATCTCGTTGCGGGCATCGTGCGGCACCGGCTCGATCGGCCGCACCAGGCTGCGCGCCGTCGGCAGCTTGCCCGGCCCGCCGGTCAGCGGCGACAGCGGCAGGGCCTGTTCGGCCAGCGCCGCCTGCACGGCGGCCGACAGATGGGTCGCCGGCTCGCGCTCCGGGCGGGCGATGAAATAACCCTGGCCGCAGGCGATGCTCATGTCCCGCAGGCAGACGAAATCCTCGCGGCGCTCGATGCCCTCGGCCACCAGCGAGGCATTGCAGATCTCGGCGAGATCCTGCATGGCGCGCACGAAATGGAACTTGATCGGGTCGTCGGCGATGCCTTGGACGAAATGCTTGTCGATCTTGACGATTTCCGGCCGCAACTCCGACCACATGCGCAGGTTGGCGAAGCCTTCGCCGAGATCGTCGATGGCGATCTGGAAACCGCGCCCGCGAAAATGCAGCAGAGCCTCCTGGATGCCCGGCATGTCGGTGATTTTCTGATTCTCGGTCAGCTCCAGCACGATGCGGTTCGGGGCGATGCCGAGGGCGGCCAGCAACTGGCTGGTCTCGCCGTTCATCAGGCGCGGATCGAGCAGGCAATGCGGCGTGACGTTGAGAAACAGGCGACCGCCCAGGCGCCGGGCGGCAAACGCCCGGATGCTGGCTTCCCGGCACAGATGCTCGAGATCGGAACCGAGCCCGAGCTGCGCGGCGACGGCGAACAGCCGGTCCGGTCGGTGCAGGGGACTGTCCTGCGGGCCGCGGATTAGCGACTCGTAACCGAGCACGGCGCGCAGGCGGAAATCGAGGATCGGCTGGAACACCGGCGACAGCAGCCCGGCGGCCATGATCCTGTGCAATTCGGCGGCCTCGTCGACATGTGTGACAAGCATCGCAAACCTTCGAAAAAACGACCGGCGCAGTGTAGGAAGCGAAGATTTCACGACTGTGACAGCCGCCGCCCCGGCGGTTGCATGTGGCCCGGATGGGCCGGGCCGGCCGCGGGATGGCGGCAACGAAGTTTTAGCTTTCTGCCACATTTCCAGCTATCGCATTGAGGCGACAAAATATTTCGCAATTTAGGTAGATTTGTTGGCGGCATCGCCCCCCTTGGCGCTAAACTGGCTCTTTTTGACCGCCTCCGGGTTCCGGCCCATGCCGGGACGACCATCATGACGTTCGTGCCCGCCAGCTTCCGCAATCGCCTCGCCCTCCTCTTCGGCGGCCTGGCGCTGGCAGTCGGCCTGCCGACGGTGCTCTACGTCAATTTCGTCTATTCCGAGCAACTGGTCGGCGACCGCGGCCGCAACCTGCGCGACCAGGCGCAACTGGTCGCCGCCGTGCTTGCCGAGAACCTGCGCGAACGCCAACGCGAAGTCGAATACCTGGCCGAGCAGAACGAATTCCGCAACGGCGATCTCAATCATCCGCACCTGCCGGCCCTGTTGCACGGGATGCAAAAATCGCACCCCTATTACACCTGGATCGGCTTCGCCGACCTGGGCGGAACCGTCCGCGTCGCCACCAACGATCTGCTGCTCGGCGTCAATGTCGGCAGCCGCCCCTGGTTCATCCGCGGCCGCCAGGAATCCTTCGTCGGCGATCTGCACGAAGCCGTGCTGCTGGCCAGGCACCTGCCGCCGCGCGAGGACAACGAGCCGCCCCGCTTCATCGACTTCGCCGCCCCGGTCATCGACAACCGCGGCATGGTGCGCGGCGTGATCGCCGCCCACGCCCACTGGGACTGGGCCGGCACCGTCATCCGCGCGCTGCAGCCGGAAGATGCCGCCGCCAACAAGCTCGACATCCTGATCGTCAACGGCCGCGGCCAGGTCATCTATCCCGAGAAATTCGAGGAAAAGACCCTCGATGCCGGCAGGGAAGGCAAACGCGGTTTCAGCACCGGCCACGGCCTGTCGGGCGTCGAATACCTGACGGCCACGGCGCGCATCCGCGAAGTCACGCCGACCCTGCCGCTCGGCTGGCAGGTCATCGTCCGCCAGCCGAAGACCGAAGCCCTGAAGAACGTCGCCGACCAGCAGCGCTTGCTGGTCGTTTCATCCTTGGCGGCGGCGGCGGTGTTCCTGCTGCTGGCCTGGTCGAACGCCTCGCGCATCAGCCGGCCGCTCGGCCGGCTGGCGGTGCTGGCCCGGCGCATCGAGCAGGGCGAGGAGGATGTCAAGGTCGATATCGACACCAACAGCAGCGAGATGACGCAACTGGTCGAGGCCATGCGCGGCATGGCCTCGACGCTGATCCAGCGCAAGGACGCGCTGGCCGAAAGCAACGCCGCCCTGGAGCAGCGGGTGCAGGAGCGCACCGCCGATCTCGAACGGCTCAACGGCGAACTGCAGGCCCTGGCCCGGCGCGACGCGCTGACCAGCATTCCCAACCGGCTGGCCGCCAACGAGCGGCTGCACGAGGAATTCATCCGCCTCAAGCGTACCGGCTCGGCCTACGCGGTGCTGCTGCTGGATATCGACTTCTTCAAGCGGATCAACGACATCTACGGCCATGCCGTCGGCGACAAGGTATTGCAGCACGTCGCCCAGGTGTTGCGCTCGACGCTGCGCGAAACCGATTTCGTCGCCCGCTTCGGCGGCGAGGAATTCATCGTCCTGCTGCCCGCCACGGAACTGGTCAACGCCGCCCAGGTCGGCGAGAAGCTGCGCCAGGCGATCGATTGCTCGCAGCCGCCCGAAGTCCCGCACGTCACCGCCAGCTTCGGCCTGGCCCTGGCCAGCGCCGCGCATGTCGACGAGGACGTGGCGGTCAGCGAGGCCGATCACCGCCTCTACGACGCCAAGCGCGGCGGCCGCAACCGCCTGGTGTGGACGCCCGAGGTCTGAGCCCCGGCCGGCGCCTCAGTTGGCGCCCTGCGTACCCATCATTTCGTTGCAGGTCGCCCGGCCGAAGGCCTCGGCCTTCTTCGGGTTGGAAATCTGCGGTTCCTCGTAGATGCGGCGGATGATGAAATTGACGATGCGCGGCCCATTGCTGCCATCCTCTTCGTAGAGTTTCATCGGCGCGCCGCGGTCGCGGTTGTACAGGGCCTGGATGGCATGGTCGCGGACGCGTTCGCAGAAACGGATTTTCTGGGCGTCCGGCATGTCGTCGGGAACATTGGCGGCATGGCCGCCATGGGCCCAGGCCAGCGGCCCCAGCAAGGCGCAGATCGTCGTCAGGCACAGGCGTTTCATTCGCTCGGCTCCTGGATGGTGGTGAGATAGGCGAGGATGTCGCGGATCTGCGTTTCCTCGAGCGTATTGAGCACGCCGGTGGTGCCCTCGTCGTCGTGCGGCCGGTCGCCCTTCAGGTAAAGATCGACCTGGCGCTTCAGATAGGCGGTGTACTGCCCGACCAGCATCGGGAACATGCCACGCCCCTTGCCGGTCTTGCCGTGGCAGGAAGCGCACTGCTTCTGGTAGATGCGGCCGCCGGCCTCGGCATCGCCCTCGGCGCGCGGAATGATCATCACCCGGTCGGCCATCAGCAGGCGGGTCAGCGCATCCTCGTTGCCGGTATAGGTCGGCATCTTGTTCGACAGCTCGATGCCGGCCAGGTAGGCCGAGACGTCCTTGATGTCCTCGTCCGACAACTCGCGCTCCTGGGTGTAGGGGAACATCGGGATGTTGATGCGCGCCCGCGAGCGGAAATTCTTCAGCTGCGACTCGATGTAGCGCACCTGCTGCCCGGCGATGCGCGGGTATTCGCCCTTCTTGCCGCCCTGGCCGTTGTCGCCGTGGCAGGCGGCGCAGGTGCCGTTGATTTCCTTGCCCTGCTGCAGGTCGGCGGCAACGGCTTGGCCGGCGCCGAGGGCAAGGAGCAGGAGCAACGAAAACAACGGACGGAACGGCATGAAACGGCTCTCCAGAAAGGGTTGCGGCGAATTGTCGCATCGCCGCGACTGCCGAAAATTGACGCATATCACGCATAATCCGGCCCATGCGATTTTTTTCCTGCACCGCCGACGGCGCCGATCAACTGGCCAACCTGCGGCGCCTGGTCGCCTCGCGCTGGATCGTCCTCGCCGCCATGGCCGTGCTCGCCGCCGGCGCCCCCGTCCTGCTCGCCATCCCCCTGCCGCAAGCGCCGCTGTTCGCGGTCCTCGCCATCGCCGCCGCCTTCAATGCCCTGACCGACTGGCGCCTGCGCCGCGCCGCCCACGCCTCGTCCGGCGAGCTGCTCAGCCAGCTGCTGTTCGACATCGCCGCCCTGGCGGCGCTGATGTTCTTCAGCGGCGGCGCCACCAATCCGCTGATCTCGCTGCTGCTGCCGCCGCTGGCCGTCGCCGCGCTGGCCCTGCCGGTGCCCTGCGTGGTCGCCGCCGGCGCCATCGCCGTCGCCGCCTATTCGCTGCTGCTGGTCGTCTACGTGCCGTTGCCGATGCCGGACGCGGCGCGGGCGACACAGTTACACCTGGTCGGCATGTGGCTGACCTTCGCCGTCTCGGCGGCGATGATCGCCTGGTTCGTGCTGCGCCTGACCCGCCTGATCCGCGAGCGCGACGCCGAACTGGCCGCCGCGCGCGAGCAGGCGCTGCGCGACGAGCGGGTACTGGCCATGGGCACCCTGGCCGCCGGCGCCGCCCACGAACTCGGCACGCCGCTGGCGACGATGAGCCTGCTGGCCGGCGAACTGGCCGCCGATGCCAGCCTGCCGGCCGCCGTGCACGCGGACGTGAACCTGCTGCGCCAGCAGATTGCCGTGTGCAAGGAAATCATCACCGGCCTGGCGCGCCGGGCCGGCGCCGAGCGCCTCGACAGCCCGCCGCTGCAAGCGGCCGACCGCTGGCTCGACAACCTGCGCCAGCATTGGCACGCGATCCGCCCGCAGGCGGCCAGCCGGCTGATCGTCGGCGCCGACGGACCGGCGCCGCAACTGGTCGCCGATCCGCGCCTGGAGCAGGCCGTGCTCAACCTGCTCAACAACGCCGCCAACGCCACGCCGCAGCCGCTCGACATCCGCCTCGCCTGGGGGAGCGACGACCTGTGCATCGACATCCGCGACCGCGGCCCCGGCTTTCCCCCGGCGGTGCTCGCCAATGCCGGGCAGCGCGGCCTGCCGGCGCATGCCGGCGGCAGCGGCGTCGGCCTGTTGCTGACGCGCACCGCCATCGAACAGCTGGGCGGCAAGCTCAGCCTGAGCAATCCCGACGAAGGCGGCGCCCTGGCCCGCATCGAACTGCCGAGAACCGCCCATGCCTGAGATCACCCTGGTCATCGACGACGACCCCAGTTTCAACGCCATCCTGGTCCGTACCCTGGAGCGCCGCGGCCTGCCGGCGCACGGCGCCCTGACCCCGGCGGCGGCGCTCGACCTGGCCCGCCGGACAGCGCCCGGACGCGTCGTTCTCGACCTCAACCTGGCCGGCAGTTCCGGACTGGCCTTGATTCCCGAATTGCTCAACCTCAACCCGGACTGCCGCATCGTCGTCCTGACCGGCTACGCCAGCATCACCACCGCCGTCGACGCGGTCAAGCTGGGCGCCGTCCAGTATCTCGCCAAGCCGGTCGAGATCGAGGCCATCCTCGCCGCCTTCGACGACGACGGGCCCGACTTCGAGCTGCCGGTGCCGGACACGCCGCTGTCGGTTGACCGCCTCGAATGGGAGCACATCCAGCGCGTCCTGCACGAGAACGACGGCAACATCTCGGCCACCGCCCGCGCCTTGAAAATGCACCGGCGCACGCTGCAGCGCAAGCTGGCCAAGCGGCCGGTGCGCAGCTGAGCCTTCCCCGGGCAAAAAAAAGGCGGCCGCAGCCGCCGTCGATGGCAGTGCCGCGCTCAGTGCTTCGGGGCGTGCTCCACCGGTACCGGCCGCACCACCTTGGCCTCGACCTGCTTGCTGCTGCCGTCGCCGAAGCTCAGCGTGATCGGCACCACGTCGCCCTCCTTCATCGGCGCCTTGAGGTCGATCAGCATCACGTGCAGGCCGCCCGGCTTGAGCACCGCCTCGCCGCCGGCCTTGATGTCGACGCCGGCGACCGGACGCATTTTCATGACGCCGCCTTCGTTCAAGTGCGTATGCAGTTCGGTGACCCGGGACAGCGGGTTCTCGGCCTTGACCAGCCGGACGTCCTGGCTGCCGCCGTTGCGGATCACCATGAAGGCGCCGGTCGCCGGCGCGTTCGGCGGCGCCAGGCGGATATAGGGGTCCTGGACGCTGACCTGGTCGGCCGCGCCGGCCAGGGCGCCGGCCGACAACAGCAGGCCGGCAACGAGCAGGGGCAACTTGTTCATCATCGTTCTCTCCTTCAGGGCTGGTTCAAAATCTTGCGCAGCTCGGCCGCCACCTGATCGGGCGCCGCGCCGTGCGGCAGCGTGCCGCGCAGGCGGCCGTCGCGGCCGATCACATAGGTGTCCGAGCTGTGGTCGACGACGTAGCCGTCACCGGCCGTCGCCACTTTCTGTTCGGCGTAGAAAACGCCGTAGCGGCGGGCCACCGCGGCCACTTCCTCGGCGCTGCCGGTAATGCCGACGATGGCCGGATGGAAGAAGGCGGCATATTCCTTGAGCCGCGCCGGCGTATCGCGCTTGGGATCGACCGAGACGAAGAGCACGGCGACGCCGGCCAGTTCCTCGGCGCTCAATTGATTGAGGCCGGCGGCCACGGCCGACAGGGCCGTCGGGCAGACGTCCGGGCAATAGGTGTAGCCGAAGAACAGCAGCACCGCCTTGCCACGGTAATCGGCCAGACCGACCGGGCCGTCGGCCGACTGCAATGTGAAATCGCCGCCGGCCGGGGCGCTGGCGGCCGGCAGCGGCGACTCCGGCAATTCCGGACTCCAGAACAGCCCGAGTCCGGTAACCAGGGCGACGAGCAGGACAACGACGGCCAGCAACGAACGTTCGGACATCAGACGGCACTCCCGACGGCAAAGCGGTAGGGTATCGCGATGCGCCGGCCGCCGGCCTCGATCAGCACCGTCGCCTGCCATTCCATCTGGCCGCTGACGCACACCGGCAACGTCACCTCGGCGGCGTACAGGCCGTTGCCGCGCGCGGCGAGCTGCGGCCGGTTGTAGCCCATGTTCATGTCGATGCCGGCGAAATCGACTTCGACCCGGGTCGGCGTGAAACCCTCGATCACCACCCGGACTTCGAACGGCTTGACCAGCGGAATCGGCAGGCTGCCCATCGCCAGCTCGACGCTGCCGCCGGCCGGCAAGACGGCGCGGCAGGGACCGCGCTGCAGGTCGCAGGCCGCATCGGGTTGAACCACGACGTCGGATTTGGGCAGCAGCAGCGGCGACAGCTTGTAGCCGACGACCACGACCAGCGCGATCAGCAAGACACCGATCAGGTCGGTCAGGATTTTCTTGTTCAACAGTCGCTTTCAAGGCAGGGAGCGGGAAAAGCCGACATTTTCCGCAACCGATGCCGGGTGGAATTAGCAAACATCAATTTTTTCACAGTCCGGGCGGAATACAGTGTGTGACAAATTGCCGCAGGGGACCGCATTCGCCTGCGTCGATCGGGGGTAGAACTTAGGGTTCTTGTTTTTTCGGGAGAAATCAAATGAGTAGATTTGCAGTCAAATCCACCGTGCTGCTCGTCGCGGCCGGCATCGGACTTGGCGCCGCCAGCACTGCCTGGTCGGCCGAGTCCCTGCAGGACGTGCTGAAGCGTCGCGGCCTGAGCCAGCAGGACGTGCTGGCCGCGGCCAAGACCTACGTGCCGACCGGCAAACGCGACGAGTTCGTGGTCTTCAGTTCCGGCGGCCAGTCGGGCCAGGTCATCGTGTACGGCATTCCGTCGATGCGCATCCTGAAGTACATCGGCGTGTTCACGCCGGAACCGTGGCAAGGCTACGGCTATGACGAAAACTCCAAGGCCGTGCTCAAGCAGGGCATGATCGACGGCAAGGAAATCACCTGGGGCGACACGCACCACCCGGCCATTTCCGAAACCAACGGCCAGTACGACGGCCAGTTCCTGTTCATCAACGACAAGGCCAACCCGCGCCTGGCCGTGCTCGATCTGCGCGACTTCGAAACCAAGCAGATCGTCGTCAACCCGATCTACAAGTCCGAGCACGGCGGTGCCTTCGTCACCACCAACACGGAATACGTGATCGAAGCGGCGCAATACCCGGCCCCGCTCGAAAACAAGAAATTCTTCCCGCTCGAAGAAATGAACGAGAAGTACCGCGGTGGCGTCACCTACTGGAAGTTCGACCGCAAGGAAGGCCGCATCGATCCGAAGCAGTCCTTCTCCGTCGAACTGCCGCCGTACTGGCAGGATCTGTCCGACGCCGGCAAGGGCCCGTCGGAAGGTTGGTCGTTCACCAACTCCTTCTGCTCCGAGCGTTACGTCGGCGGCATCGAGAAGGGCCGTCCGCCGTATGAAGCCGGCTGCTCGGCGAAGGACACCGACTACCTGCACGTGATCAACTGGAAGAAGGCCGCCGAACTGGTCGCCGCCGGCAAGGCCAAGACGATCAACGGCCACAAGGTGCTGCCGGTCGAAGTCGCCGCCCAGGAAGGCATCCTCTTCCTGATTCCCGAGCCGAAGTCGCCGCACGGCGTCGACGTGACTCCGGACGGCAAGTTCATCATCGTCTCCGGCAAGCTCGACACCCACACCTCGGTCTACTCCTTCGAGAAGATCCAGGCCGCCATCAAGGCCGGCAAGTTCGAATCGAAGGATCCGTACGGCGTGCCGGTCATCGGCCTGAAGGACGCGCTGGACAAGCAGGTGCAACTCGGCCTCGGCCCCCTGCACACCCAGTACGACTCCAAGCCCTGTATCGCCTACACCTCGCTGTACGTCGATTCGCAGGTCGCCAAGTGGAACTACTGTGAAGGCAAGGTGGTGGACAAGATCTCCGTCCATTACAACATCGGCCACCTGATGACCATGGAAGGCGATTCCGCCAGCCCGAAGGGCCGCTACCTGGTCGCCCTGAACAAGCTGGCGATCGACCGCTTCGTGCCGGTCGGCCCGCTGCATCCGCAGAACCACCAGCTGATCGACATCTCGAACGACAAGATGCAACTGTTGTACGACATGCCGCTGCCGCTGGGCGAGCCGCACTACGCCGTGGCCATCGACGCCACCAAGCTGAAGCCGGGCGTCCGCTACAAGGTCGGTACCGACTCGCGCACCGACAAGCCGCACCCGGGCATGGTCCGCGCCGGCGAGGAAGTGACGACCAAGAAGGGCAACAAGATCGAGGTCAAGGGTACGTTGATCCGTTCGCACATCACGCCGGAAACCATCGAGGCTGAAGTGGGCGACGAAGTCACCATCCACCTGACCAACCTCGAACGCGCCCAGGACGAAACGCACGGCTTCACCGTGTCGACCTACAACGTCCACGCCTCGGTCGAACCGGGCAAGACCGTCACCGTCAAGTTCAAGGCTGACAAGGAAGGCGTCTATCCGTACTACTGCACGGAATTCTGCTCCGCCCTGCACCTCGAGATGATGGGTTATCTGCTGGTCAAGCCGAAGGGCTGGAAGCCGACCAAGACCGCCGCCTCGGCCAAGGCCGCCTACACCGAAGCCGACTACAAGGCGACGGTCAAGAAGGTTGCCGACACCCAGGCCGTGATCGACTCCGTGGTCGGTTACATCACCAGCGTCAACTACAAGGACTTCCCGGACGTGGTCGCCATGGTCGAGGACGCCACCGACCAGCTGGGCAAGATCAAGGACGCCAAGGCCAAGGCTGACGAAGCCGCCGCCAAGAAGGACTGGGATCAGGCCAACCTGTGGTCCGAGCAGATCTGGCAATACCAGGTCAAGGCCGCCGACCTCGGCCTGCGCGCCAAGACCTACCTGGAGCAGAACGGCGCCAAGAAGGTGAAGTAACAGCAACGCCGCAAGTCTTGATCTGACTTAAGGCAATTCACGAGGGGCAGAGCGATTCTGCCCCTCGTTTTATTTGAGGAGGGAATACCCATGAAATACGTAATGACTTTGCTTGCCGCCGCCCTGGTCGCCGCCCCCGCCATGGCCGCCCCGGACGGCGCCAAGCTGTACGCCGAGAAGACCTGCAACGCCTGCCACGGGCCCAAGGCCGACAAGCCGCTGATGCCGAACTATCCGAAGCTGGCCGGCCAGAATGCCGCCTACGCCGAACAGCAGATGAAGGACATCAAGAGCGGCGCCCGCAGCAATGGCCAGACCGCCGCCATGAAGGGCGTCATGCACCTGGTCAACGACGAGGAAATCAAGGCCCTGGCCGAGTACCTGTCGAAGCTCAAATAAGCTGGAAAAGCCCGCAGCAAGGGCCCTATGACTCACATCAAGGAACGCTGATATTGCATAAACGACAATACGGCCAGCGCTCCGCCCCACTCCTAGAAGGACATCCGATATGAAAGCATCTCTCCTGCTGATCGGCCTGCTCAGCGCAGGCGTCGCCCTCGCCGGCCCCCCGGCCCCGCACCAAACGGGCATCGAAGGCAAGGACTACAAATGGAACGCCCAGGAAGGCGAAAAGATTGAGGCCCTCAAGCTCAAGGGCGACAAGAAACGCGGCGAGGAAGCCTACGAGGTCTGTGGCGCCTGCCACCTGCCCTCCGGCGCCGGCCGTCCCGACGGCACCTTCCCGCAGCTCGCCGGCCAGCACACCACCGTGCTGATCAAGCAGATGGCCGACATCCGCGCCGGCCTGCGCGACAACCCGACCATGTACCCGTTCGCCGCGACGCTGGTCGACCCGCAGGAACTGGCCGACGTCTCTTCCTACATCGAAGGCCTGTGCATCCCGACCGACCACGGCAAGTACGAAGGCGCCGATGCCGCCATCCAGATCACCAAGGGCAAGGAACTGTACGAGAAGCAGTGCCTGGAATGCCATGGCAAGAACGGCGAAGGCAACAAGGAAAAGTTCTACCCGGTGATCGCCGGCCAGCACTACAAGTACCTGCTGCGCCAGATGACCGAAATCCGCGACGGCCATCGCCGCAACGCCAACCCGGACATGGTGAAGGTCATCAAGCCCTACACCAATGACCAACTGGTCGCCATCTCGGCCTACCAGTCCAGCCTGACCATGCCCGGCTCGATGTGCAAGCCGAAGGCCGGCAAGAAGAAGTAAACTGCCACCGTGCCCAGGCGGCGGCGGTAGCCGCCCGCCCGGGCACGCACGGATCCCTGCCGTGGCAGGGATGACCTCATCAGTCACCTGCCCGAGAACAGCTCCATGAACAAACAGAACAATATCGTCGCCGGTCTGACCCTGGTCGGACTGATCTGCCTGATCGCCGCCTACTTCGCGCCGATCTGGTGGGTATCGCTGACCGCCCCGAACTATCCGAAGGACGCCTTCCCCGACGGCATCCGCATCCACTTCCATTTCGACGGCGTGTACAACGGCTGCAAGGCGGCCGGCAAGGGCACGCGGATGGCCAACGAGATCATCCAGAAAGACCTGGCGCACGACGACGAGCGCTACAACCCGATCCTCGACGCCAACAAGAACGTCGACAAGGGCGCCGAAGGTCTCGACTGCGTCCATGAAATGAACACCATCAACCACTACGTCGGCATGTTCCCGATCGCCACCGGCGCGCCGGTGGAGAAGCCGCTGGCCAAGTTCTTCTTCGGCTTCTTCGCGGTGATGATGCTGGCCTTCGCCCTGCCCCGGAAGAAGCCCCGCCTGATCGTGCTGACCGCCGGTTTCGCCGCCGTCGCCGCCTGGATGCTGATCGACCAGTTCGCCATGGGCCGCCTGGCCAGCCATGTCGCCGCCTATACCGCCGAGGCCGGCACCTTCTTCAATGAGCCGGGGCGGATCAAGGCCTGGGGCGACAACGTCGACCTGATTTCGCGCATCGTCATTTTCGGTCTGATCGGCGTCATGGCCCTGGTCATCGCCGGTACCGCAAAAATCCGCGGCTTCCAGTTGCTGCTGGCCCTGGTGCCGGCCCTGCTGCCGCTCTTCTTCGTCGTCACCTACGCCGGCTGGCTGTGGTTCTTCGGCCACAACCTGCACCCGTGGGGCGCCTTCACCGTCAAGCCCTTCATGCCGACCGTCTTCGGCGAAGGCAAGGTCGCCCAGTTCTCGACCTACTCCTACCCGTACTGGGGCTACGGCCTGCTGCTGATGCTCTTCGCCTGCCTGATGCTGGCCCTGCTGATCCGCCGCAAGCAACTGCGCGAAGGCGGCGCCGAGTAAGCGCCATGCTCCGCCGACTGCGCCGCTCGCTGACCTGGCTCGGCATCGCCGCCGGCCTCGGTGTCGGCGGCCTCGCCGCCTCGCAATCGCTGGAGGGGATGGGCAAGCCCAATCTCGCCGCCAACTGGGGCTCCTCGGCGGAAAAGGCGGTCCGCCCCGCCGCCCCCAACCGCACCGACATTCCCTGGTTCCAGTTGCTGGTCGATCAGGCGGCACCGGGCTCGACCTTGAAGCCGCCGCCCGGCGTCTACGCCGGCCCGGTCCTGGTTGATAAGCCGCTGACCATCGACGGCGGCGGCCAGGTCACCATCGACGGCGGCGGCAAGGGCACCGTCTTCGTCGTCGACACCGAGGGCGCCACCATCCGCGGCCTCAACCTGCAAGGCTCGGGCGAGGCCCACGACAGCGACGACACCTGCCTCAACATTCGCGGCAAGCACCACCTGGTCGAGGAAAACCGCATCAGCGACTGCCTCTTCGGCATCGACCTGAAGCAGGCCGACCACAACACCGTGCGCGCCAACCGCATCACCTCCAAGCCCTTCGACCTCGGCCTGCGCGGCGACGGCCTGCGCCTGTGGTACAGCAACCACAACCTGATCGAGAAGAACGAGATCGTCGATTCGCGCGACATGGTCGCCTGGTATTCCGACCACAACATCTGGCGCGGCAACATCGGCAAGCGCAGCCGCTATTCGATCCACTTCATGTTCGCCAAGGACAATCTGGTCGAGGGCAACGAGTTCTACGACAACGCGGTCGGCGTGTACCTGATGTATACCGAGCGCATCCACATCCGCAAGAACCTCATCTCGCACGCCACCGGCGCCGCCGGCATGGCGCTCGGCTTCAAGGAATCGAGCGATTCCGAGATCACCGACAACGAGATCATCTACTGCGCCGTCGGCGTCGGCTCCGACCTGTCGCCCTTCGAGCCGGGCACGACGCTGCGCTTCGCCAACAACCGCTTCGCCTACAACGGCATCGCCGTGCGCTTCACCAGCGAACTGGGCGGCAACATCCTGACCGGCAACAGTTTCGAGGGCAACCTCACCGATGTCGTGCAGATGGGCCGCGACGTGGCCAGCAAGAACGAGTGGCGCAACAACTACTTCACCGATTACCAGGGCTTCGACCGCGACGGCGACGGCATCGGCGACACGCCGCACGAGTTGTACGCCTACGCCGACCAGATCTGGATCGAGACGCCGCCGGCGCAGTTCTTCAAGACCTCGCCGGTGCTCGAACTGCTCGATTTTCTTGAGCGCCTGGCGCCCTTCTCCTCGCCCGAACTGCAGTTGAGAGACCCCGCCCCGCGCTTTGCCAAACCGGAAAGGGCCGCCCGCACATGAGCGAAGTCAAGGCCAAGCCGGCCATGTCGCTCGAAAAAGCACAAAAGGCCCGGCGCAAGTTTCTGCAATCGGTCGGTCTGACCGTAACCTTTGCCGGCATTCCGCTGCTCGGTTTCATCCCGGTCGTCGACGCCGGTCCGCCGCGGCTGCGGCCGCCCGGCGCGCTCAACGAGAAGGATTTCCTCGCTTCCTGCATCAAGTGCGGCCAGTGCGTGCAGGTCTGCCCGGTACAGGCGATCAAGCTGGCCGACATCGGCGACGGCTTCGGCATCGGCGTACCGCACATCGACGCCCGCGATCAGGCCTGCGACTTTTCCTGCGACGCCGTGCAATGCATCCTGGCCTGTCCGACCGGCGCCCTGACCTACACGAAGCCGGATTTCGCCGGCATCCGCGACGGCGCGCCGCTGGCCGCCGCACCCATCCTCAAGGCCAAGGAAAAGGATCCCGAACCGACGCTCAACCTCAAGGAGCGCATCGGCGTCGCCCGCCTGGTCCGGCCGGAATCCTGTCTGGCCATCCAGGGCAAAGGTTTCAAGGGCCAGACCCGCGGCGGCGCCTTCAAGGGCCGGCTGCGCTATATGGCCGTCGACCGCTGGAAACCGATCCCGGTCCGCGACCATCCCTACGATCTCGAACTCTGCGACCTGTGCGTCCGCGAATGCCCGGTCAAGGACGCCATCGAACTGCGCCCGGTCAAGGGCACCGACGGCATCGCGCGCATGACGCCGACCGTTCTCGAACCCTGCGTCGGCTGCGGCGTCTGCGAGATGGTCTGTCCGGCCGAGCCGACCTGCATCGAGGTCGATCCGCAAGCCGTCTGGAAAGCCTGAGATGAGCCGCTTCACCGATCTGTTCATGGGCATGCTCGGCGCCGCCCCGAAGAAACCGGAAAAAGTTTCGGAAAAAGTGCAGAAGATCATGTTCCTCAAGTACGAGGACAAGGATCGCTACATCAAGGAAAAACTGCACGCCCGCGAGCACCACCTGGTCAGCCACAAGTGGCGCAACCGCCGCTGGGCGGTGCTGCTGGCCACCAACCTGCTCTTCGTCCTCTCCTTCTGGCTCGACATCCAGATTCTCGAAGGCGCGCTGACCGCCTCGCGCTTCGTCGGCTTCCACCTGATCGACCTGAACTCGGCCTTGCAGGTGATGCTCGCCCACAAGCACATCATCGTGAACCTGTTCATCGGCACCTTCACCGTCTTCCTGCTCTGGGTGCTGCTCGGTGGGCGTACCTTCTGTTCCTGGGTCTGCCCCTACCATCTCGTCGCCGAATGGGCCGAGGCGCTGCACCTCAAGCTGGTCGAGAAGAAGATCGTCACCGACCACGAGTTCCATCGCGGCACGCGCACCGTGTTCTGGGTGCTCTTCGCGCTGATGGCCCTGCTCACCGGCTACACCGTCTTCGAAACGATGTCGCCGACCGGCATCCTGTCGCGGGCGCTGATCTACGGACCGGGCCTGGCGCTCGGCTGGGTCTTCCTGCTGCTGCTGTTCGAAGTCTTCTGGTCGCGCCGCGCCTGGTGCCGCTACGTCTGCCCGATCGGCCTGACCTACGGCGTCGTCGGCACCCTGTCGCCGCTGCGCATCAGCTACCACGTCGAGCAGTGCTTCCACGAAGGCGACTGCCGCAAGGTCTGCCTGGTGCCGCACGTCCTCGACGTCACCATCAAGGGCCGCGCCGCCGAGGAAAGCATGGGCCTCGGCCCCGACTGCACGCGCTGCGGCCTGTGCGTCGACACCTGCCCGACCGGCGCCCTGCGCTACGAAATCAAAGGCCTGTCGAAGCTGCTCTGAGCGCCGCACGGCGCTCCGTGCCGCTTCCCTTTTCCGACGGGACGACTGCTAGAATCATTCGCATTCATCCTGCGGGAGTCGGCCATGATCATCACCCAGATCGACGAGGCTGTCGGCACCATCACCCTCAATCACGAGGCCAAGCGCAACGCCCTCTCCGAGCGCCTGGTCGATAGCGTCATCGGCGCCCTCGCCGAATTCACCCGCCAGGACGTGCGCTGCGCGGTGCTGCGCGCGGCGCCCGGCGTCAAGGTCTGGTCGGCCGGCCACGATGTCTCGGAACTGCCCGAGGGCGGCGTCGATCCGCTCGGCTGGCGCGACCCGCTGCGCCTGCTGATCCGCGAACTGGAGAATTTCCGCGCCCCGATCATCGCCCTGATCGAAGGCAGCGTCTGGGGCGGCGCCTGCGAAACGGTGTTCGCCTGCGACCTGATCGTCGCCACGCCCGACGCCAGCTTCGCCGCCACGCCGGCCAAGCACAGCGTGCCCTACAACGTCTCCGGCCTGCTCACCTTTCTCAACGCCGCGCCGATCCACATCGCCAAGGAAATGCTGTTCACCGCCCAGCCGATCCCGGCCACCCGGCTCGAACGCGTCGGCATCGTCAACCACCTCGCGCCGCCCGAGGACATCGATGCCGTCACCTACGCCCTCGCCCGCGCCATCGCCAACAACGCGCCGCTGTCGATTACCGTGATGAAGGAACAACTGCGCATCCTGGCCGGCGCCCACACCATGTCGCCGCAGGATTTCGAGCGCATCCAGGGCCTGCGCCGCGTGGTCTACAACAGTGGCGACTACAACGAAGGCATCCGGGCATTCAAGGAAAAGCGCAAGCCCAAGTTCGCCGGGCGCTGAAGCTGCCGATGAGCTGCCTTTCCGGCAGCAGCGCGGCACCTCGGGAGTAGCCGGGCGCGCCTGGATTGTCCAGACGATGCCGCTCGCATCGCCCTGGCCGGGCCGGCCTGGCAATCGCCGCCGGCCTGGCCGATACTGAAGGGGTTGGGCCGACGCCGGCGAACCTTCGAATTCGCCGGCGGTCCATCGGACAGTCCGGCGGCGGCGCCCAGCCCGCCGCGCGGCGATCAACTCAAGGAGGTCATCAATGATCAGCAAGCTCACCGTTTCCCTTTCCGCCCTTGCCATCGGCATCGCCGCCCTCTCCGGCTGCGCCGACATGAACGAAACCCAGCGCGGCACCGCCACCGGCGCGGCGATCGGAACGGTCGCCGGGGCCGCCATCGGGGCGGCGACGGGCGGCGGCGGCAAGGGGACGGCGATCGGTGCTGTGCTTGGCGGCGCGCTGGGCGCCGGCGGCGGCTACCTGTGGTCGCAGCGCATGCAGGAGCAGAAGGCGGCCATGGAGCAGGCCACGGCCGGCACCGGCGTCGGCGTCAGCCAGACCGGCGACAACCGGCTCAAGCTCGACATTCCGAGCGATATTTCCTTCGATTCCGGGCGCTACGACATCAAGCCCGAACTACGGCCGATTCTCGACCGCTTCGCGACGACGCTGACGCAGCACCCGGTGACGACCGTCAACATCGTCGGCCATACCGACAGCACCGGCTCCGATGCGGTCAACCAGCCGCTGTCGGTCAATCGCGCCAGCGCCACGCGCAATTACCTGGTGGAACGCGGCGTCGCCGCCAACCGTATCAGCATCGACGGCCGCGGCGCGCATGAGCCGGTGGCCGACAACAACACCGCCGCCGGCCGGGCACAAAACCGGCGCATCGAGATCTTCGTCGCCGAAGCGGCCCGCTGAGACCGGGGCCGCCGCTCAGCGGCCCTTGCGCGCCGGCTTGTACTGCTTGAAGACGGCGCGCGCATCCTGCTCGGCACGCTCCTGGGTGCAGATCGACGGATCGTCGTCGTGGCCGCTGAAGTAATCGTCGGCCTGGGCGCGCATGACGATGGCGATGGCCGCCTCGTCGCTCAGGGTGTAGATTTCGGTCAGCAGCGTCGCCACTTCGTCGAGATGCTGTTCGTAGGTCATCGTTTTCTTTTGCATGGCCTTCGGGATCGTGCCGGTAGAATCACAGGTTCGATTCTAGCCGCCGGAAGAGGCCGTCAGCCCTGCGAATCCGCCGCCCGGCAATTTTTGATCCAGGTTCAATGCCGGCGCGCGACGCCTTTCCTATAATCCGCCCATGATCAAATTCACCAATCTCGCCAAGACCTTCCGCCGCGTCCGCGTGCTCGACGGCATCGATCTCGATATTGGTCTCGGCGAGCGCGTCGCCCTGATCGGCTCCAACGGCGCCGGCAAGACCACGCTGATCCGCTGCCTGCTGGGCGAATACACCTACGACGGGACGGTCGCCATCGCCGGCCTCGACCCGCGCCAGAACCGCACCGCCGTGCTCGGCAACATCGGCTTCGTGCCGCAGCTGCCGCCGCCGCTGAAGATGCCGGTCGGCCAGCTGATCGACTTCTCGGCCTCGCTGTGCGGCACCGATCCGCAGCGCATCCACGCCATCGCCCGCCGCCTCGGCCTCGACGTCGATGCCATCCAGACCCGGCAGTTCGTCCGCCTCTCGGGCGGCATGAAGCAGAAGCTGCTGATCGCCATCGCCCTGGGCCGCGAGGCCAAGGTGCTGGTAATGGACGAGCCGGCCGCCAACCTCGACCCGGAAGCGCGCAAGATTTTCTTCGACCTGCTCGCCGAGCGGCTGGAAGACGCGACGATGATCATCTCCAGCCACCGCCTCGACGAGGTGTCGGCGCTGGTCAACCGCGTCATCGAGATGGACATGGGCAAGATCGTGCTCGATGACAAGGTCGCCGACGACGTCGCGCTGACCGCCCGGCTGGCCTGCCGCATCGTCCTCAAGCGCTTCGAGCCGGCCTTCGCCAAGGCGCTCGCCGGCTGGAACTTCGCCAGCCGCGACGGCGACCTGGTGTGGGAAGGCGAGATCGCCGGCCCCGACCGGCTGCGTTTCCTCGGCATCGTCTCGCGCTACACGGCGCTGGTCGGCGACCTGTCGCTGGCCGAAAACGCCAGCTGAGCCGGATCGACCATGTGCCATCGCCCCGAACGCCGCCATTTCCTCGGCCGCCTCTCCGCTGCCGGCTTCCTCCTGACGCCGCTGGCCGCCGCGCTGTCCGCCTGCCAGAAGGACGGCTGGCCGGAAGGCATGGTCGAGATCAAGTGGGACCGCGACACCTGCACGCGCTGCAAGATGGTCATCTCCGACCGCCGCTTCGCCGCCCAGCTGCGCGGCGGACCGCAGGATGCCGCCTACAAGTTCGACGACATCGGCTGCCTGCTGTTCTGGATACGCGACAAGGCCGCCGAGATGCCGTGGCTGACCGATCCGGCGACCAAAATGTGGGTCGCCGACCTGAACAGCAAGGGCCACGACGTCAAATGGCTCGACCCGCGCCATGCCCATTACGTCGGCCGCCATTCGCCGATGGGCTACAACTTCGCCGCCACCGCCCAACCGCAGGCCGGCAGCCAGGATTTCGCCAGCATGCGCGAACACCTGCTGGCCCGCGGCAGGTGACGCTCCCCATGCCGCCGCCCCAACTCTCGAGGCCGAACACCAAATGAAGCAACTCTGGCTGACCGCCAAACTGGACATCGTCGAATCGCTGCGCGCCCGCTGGTTCCAGATCTACACCCTGGTCTTCGGCGGCATCGTCGCCCTGCTCTTCGTCTTCGGCCTGACCGAATCGCGGGTGCTCGGCTTCATCGGCCTCTCCCGCCTGCTCGTCACCTACATCCAGCTGACCATGGCCATCCTGCCGATCTTCGTCCTGATCACCACCGTGCGCTCGGTGGCCGGCGACCGCGAGGCCGGCGTCTTCGAATACCTGCTGTCGCTGCCGGTGTCGCTGTCGGCGTGGTTCTGGGGCAAGATCGTCGGTCGCTACATCGTCATCTTCACGCCGGTCTTCCTGGCCATGCTCGGCGCCACCGTCTGGGCCACCTTCCAGGACATCGAAGTGCCATGGGGCATGTTCGGCTACTACACGGCGCTGCTGGCAGTCATGGCCATGTGCTTCCTCGGCATCGGCATGCTGATCTCGGCCATCGCCCGCAGCACCGACATGGCCCAGGGCGCCGCCTTCATGGTCTGGCTGACGCTGCTGCTGTTCCTCGACCTGATCCTGCTCGGCGTCATGATCCAGGGCAAGGTGGCGCCGGAAGTCGCCATCACGCTGGCCCTGGCCAACCCGCTCCAGGTCTTCCGCACCGCCGCGCTGGCCCTGTTCGACCCGCAGCTGATCGTGCTCGGCCCCTCGGCCTTCGTCATCCTCGACCTGTTCGGCGCCACCGGCTACAAGATTTTCGCCTTGGTCTATCCGGCCGTACTCGGCCTGGTCAGTGCTACCATCGGCTTCCTTTTGTTCCGCCGCGGTGACCTGCCTTGAAATTCCTGTTCGCCGCCCTGGCCCTGGCTTTGGGCGCACAACTCGCTTCGGCCGACGAGCAACCGTCGTCGGCGCCGCTGTTCGCCGCGACGCTGGCCGATCTCGACGATAAACCCGTCGCCCTCGCCCGCTACCAGGGCAAGCCGCTGGTGGTCAATTTCTGGGCCCGCTGGTGCGGCCCGTGCAAGGCCGAGATTCCCGAGCTGATCAAATTCCGCCAGGCGCACAAGGGCCAGGTCGAAGTGCTCGGCATAGGCATCGAGGACCGCGCCGAGCCGGCCAAGGATTTCGCCAAGGCCTACGAGATGGATTACCCGGTGTTCGTCGCCAAGGAACAGGGCATTCCGCTGATGAAGGCCCTCGGCAACAGCAGGGGCGGCCTGCCCTACACGCTGTTCATCGACCGCCACGGCAAGGTCGTCAGCAAGAAAATGGGCTTGCTGAAAAACGCCGATCTCGACGCCGCGACGCCGGCGCTGCTCGCCAAGTAGGCGCCGCCCTTCCCTCCGCTATCCGTTGTCGTCACCGTCCGCGAGGGCGGCCAGGAAACGCTGGCGGGCCGTTGCCAGCGCCGCTTGCCCGGCCGCATCGACGCGGGCGGCGCAATCGGCGTAGAAAGCTTCGAAGGCCAGCAGCACCCGCCGCCGCTCCAGGCGATCTTCCGCCGTGGCCGCCGCAGCGCCGCTGCCGACCGGCGCCAGCACCGCCGAGCGTGGAATGACTCGCTGCCCGCCCTTGTCGGAAGCGGCCGTCAGCGGCCCAGTCTTGACGTAGACGGCGCCCTCGTACTCGAAGCGGTCGCCGATGGCGAGATGTTGCAGTTTCATGGCGTGCTCCGGAAATGAGACGGCCGCCCTCAGCGCAGCCAGGCGGCCAGCGCCAGCAGCAGCGCGGCGGCATTGCCGGCGGCGAGCCAGAGCAGGCGCCGGCGGTGGGTTTCGATGCGGGCGATCAGTTGCGCGTTCTGCTCGGCCAGCGCCTGGATCACTTCCGACGAGGCCAGCATCTGGCCGTGCAGGGCCTCGACCCGGGCGCGCAACTCGGCCAGTTGGGCGCCCGGATCCTGCTCGTCGGCGGCGCCGGCGACCACGTCGGCACTGTCGCTCTCGCCGCCCTTGCCGGCGACCTTGCGCCACAGCTTCTTGGCGCCGTCGGCCACCGCCGGGGCATTGCGGATCACGTCCGTCCACGGGACATTCTGCAGTATCGTCATCCAGCCGAGGGCCATCGCCAGTCTTTCTCCTGCCGTTCTTCAAGGGAAAGGGGGAAGGTACCGGAAAACGCCCGCCGCCGCCAAACCACGGCGGCGGCAAGGCTCTCCCGCCATGGCGGGAGGGTCGTGCGGCTCAGGCCAGCAGATCCTCGACGCCGGCCAGCGCCCGGTCGCCGGCCTGCACCGTGTCGGCATAGGCCCGCGCCTGCGGCAGCAACTGGTCGGCGTAGAAGCAGGCGGTGGCGATCTTGCGCCGGTAGAAGCCGGCATCGCCGTCGCCGGCATCGAGATGGCCGGCCGCGGCCAGCGCCGCCTTGCCCATGAACCAGCCGCCGCAGACGGTAACGGCCAGGTGCAGGTAGGGCACGGCGGCGGTCAGCACGGCGCCGTAGCCCGACTGGGCGCTGGCCGCCAGCCATTCGGTGGCGGCGCCCCAGGATTTCAGCGCGCTGCCGAGGCGTGCCGCGAAAGCCTGCAGTTCCGGGCGCGGCGAGGCGCCGAGCGCCTGCGCGGTGGCCTGGATTTCGCCGAACACCGCCTTGGCCGTGGCGCCGCCGTCGCGCATCAGCTTGCGGAACAGCAGGTCGTTGGCCTGGATACCGGTGGTGCCCTCGTAGATGGTGGTGATGCGCGAATCGCGCCAATGCTGCGCGGCGCCGGTCTCCTCGATGAAGCCCATGCCGCCGTGGACCTGAATACCGAGCGAGGTGACCTCGATGCCCATCTCGGTGCCGCCGCCCTTGACGATGGGAATGAGGAATTCGGCCAGGTACAGGTAGCGTTTCTTCTCGGCCGGATCGGTGGCGGCATGCGCCCGGTCGAGCAAGCCCGAGGTGTAGTAGGTCGTCGCCCGGCAGGCCTCGACGCGCGCCTTCATCAGCATCAGCATGCGCCGCACGTCGGGATGGCGGTCGATGCTGACCAGCGCCTCGCCGGTGATGGCGTCGCGGCCCTGTTTGCGCTCGCGGGCATAGGCCAGGGCCTGCTGGTAGGCCCGCTCGCCGAGGGCGATGCCCTGCAGGCCGACGCCGAGGCGGGCTTCGTTCATCATGATGAACATGTATTCGAGGCCACGATTGGGCTCGCCGAGCAGGTAACCGACGGCGCCCTCGCCCTTGTCGCCGTAGGACATGACGCAGGTCGGGCTGGCATGGATGCCGAGCTTGTGCTCGATCGACACGCAGTAGGCGTCGTTGCGGGCGCCGGGCGAGCCATCGGCATTGACCAGGTACTTGGGCACCAGGAACATCGAGATGCCCTTGACCCCGGCCGGCGCGTCCGGCAGGCGGGCGAGCACGAGATGGACGATGTTCTCGGTCATGTCGTGATCGCCGTAGGTAATGAAAATCTTCTGGCCGAACACACGATAGCTGCCGTCGGCCTGCGGCTCGGCGCGGCTGCGGATCAGCGCCAGGTCGGAACCGGCCTGCGGCTCGGTCAGGTTCATCGTGCCGGTCCACTGGCCGGTGATCATCTTTTCCAGGTAGATCGCCTTCAGCTCGTCGCTGGCGCAGGTCAGCAGCGCCTCGACGGCGCCGGTGGTGAGCAGCGGGCCGAGGCTGAAGGACAGGTTGGCCGAGCAGACCATTTCCTTGACCGCGATGCCGAGCGCGTCGGGCAGGCCCTGGCCGCCGAATTCGGCCGGCGAGGTGATGCCGTTCCAGCCGGCCTCGCAGAACTGCCGGTAGGCCTCCTTCCAGCCGTCCGGCGTGACCACGCCCTGCTCGCCGAGGCGGCAGCCCTGGCGGTCGCCGACGCGGTTCAGCGGGGCCAGCACTTCGCCGGTGAATCTGGCCGCCTCGTCGAGAACGGCCGCCACCAGATCCGGCGTCGCCTCCTCGTAGCCCGGCAGGCGGGCAATCTCGCCGAGCCCGGCGATGTCGTCCATGACGAAGCGCATCTCCTGAACCGGCGCGCGATAGTCGCTCATGTATGTCTCCTTCTTGAGTTGTTGATTGTTCGTGAGCTTGGGTTGTACGGGGTGTTCCGGGGCCGAGGCGTTTTCGCCTCGGCCGGGGGTCAATGGCCGGGCGTCAGCAGCCGGTCCCTGGCCAGGCCGTACTCCTGCTTCAGGCGTGCGATCAGGGTGGCGGTCGGCAACACCTCGTCGATGCTGCCGACGCCCTGGCCGGCGCCCCAGATGTCCTTCCAGGCCTTGGCGTCGCGGGCGCTACCGAAGCTCATGGCGGTCTTGTCCTTGAGCGGCAGGTTGTCCGGATCGAGGCCGGCGGCGACGATGCTTTTCTTCAGGTAGTTGCCGTGCACCCCAGTGAAGTACGGGGTATAGACGACGTCGGCCGCCGACGATTCGAGGATCGCCTGCTTGTAGCCGTCGACCGCGTGCGCCTCGTCGGTGGCGATGAAGCGCGTGCCGATGTAGGCGAAGTCGGCGCCCATGGCCTGTGCCGCGAGGATGGCGCTGCCGCTGGCGATGGCGCCGGAGAGCGCGATCGGCCCCTGGTAGAACTTGCGGATTTCGCCGACCAGGGCGAACGGGCTCAAGGTGCCGGCGTGGCCGCCGGCCCCGGCGCAGACCAGGATCAGGCCGTCGACGCCGGCCTCCAGCGCCTTCTCGGCATGACGCACGCTGATCACGTCGTGGAAGACCTGGCCGCCGTAGGCATGCACGTGCGGCACGATGTCGTTCGGCGCACGCAGGCTGGTGATGATCAGCGGCACTTCATGCTTCACGCACAGCGCCATGTCGTGTTCGAGCCGTTCGTTCGACTGGTGGATGATCTGGTTGACGGCGAAGGGCGCGGCCTTGGGATCGTCGGCCAATTCGGCCTTGATCCGCGTCAGCCATGCGTCGAGGACTTCCTTCGGCCGGGCGTTGAGCGCCGGGAAGGAGCCGATCAGCCCGCCTTTGCATTGGGCGATGACCAGGTCGGGATTGGAGACGATGAACATCGGCGCGCAGATGACGGGTAGCGCCAGATTCTTGTTCAGGGAGGCGGGGATGGGCATTCAGGCTCCTTCTTTGAGGGCGCGACGCAGAATCTTGCCGACGTTGGTACGCGGCAGGTCGTCGCGGAATTCGACATGCTTGGGAATCTTGTAACCGGTGAGCAGGCCGCGGCAGTGGTCGATCAGCGTCCTTTCGGTCACCGCCGGGTCCTTGCGCACGACGAAAATCTTCACCGCCTCGCCGGAATGCTCGTCCGGCACGCTGATGGCGGCCACGTCGCGCACGCCGGGGTGCATGGCCACGGCCTCCTCGACCTCGTTCGGATAGACGTTGAAGCCGGAGACCAGGATCATGTCCTTCTTGCGGTCGACCAGGAAAACGTAGCCCTGGGCATCGACATAGCCGACGTCGCCGGTGCGCAGGAAGCCGTCGGCGGTGAAGGCGTTCTCCGTTTCTTCCGGGCGCTGCCAGTAGCCCTTCATCACCTGCGGGCCGCGAATGCAGATTTCGCCGACCTGGGTCGGCGGCACTTCCTTGCCGTAGTCGTCGCGGATCGACACTTCGGTCGAGGAAATGGGCAGGCCGATGGCGCCGTTGAACTTCTTCATGTCCAGCGGGTTGATGGTCGCCGCCGGCGACGTCTCGGTCAGCCCGTAGGCCTGCAAGAGCGGCACGCCGACGACCTGCTGCCAGCGCTCGGCGACCGGCGCCTGCACAGCCATGCCGCCACCCAGCGTGACGTTCATGGTGGAAAAGTCGAGCTTGGCGAAATCCGGGTGGTTGAGCAGCGCGTTGAACAGGGTGTTGACCCCGGTCACCACGGTCACCGGATACTTGCCCCATTCCTTGACGAAGCCGGGGATGTCGCGCGGATTGGCGATCAGCAGGTTGCGCGCGCCGATCATCAGGAAGGTCAGGCAATTCGCCGTCAGCGCGAAGATGTGGTACAGCGGCAGCGCGGTGATGATGAATTCCTGCCCCGGATGCACCACCGGCCGAATCCAAGCATGCGCCTGCATGACGTTGGCGGCGATGTTGCCGTGCGTCAGCATCGCCCCCTTCGATACCCCGGTAGTCCCGCCGGTGTATTGCAGGAAGGCGATGTCGTCGTGGCCGAGCGCCACTTCCTTCCAGCCATGGCGGTGGCCGGCCGCCAGCGCCGCCTTGAAGCCGATGGCCGTCGGCAGCTTCCACGCCGGCACCAGTTTCTTGACGTGGCGGACGACGAAATTGACCAGCGTGCCCTTGAGCGCCCCGAGCATTTCGCCCATCGGCGTCACCAGTACGTGCTTGATCGCCGTGTGGCCGATCACCTGCTCCAGCGTATGGGCGAAGTTCTCGACGATGACGATGGCCACGGCGCCCGAATCCTTCAACTGGTGCTCCAGTTCGCGCGGCGTGTACAGCGGGTTGCAATTGACCACCACGCAGCCGGCGCGCAGCGTGCCGAACAGCGCCACCGGATATTGCAGCAGATTGGGCATCATCAGCGCCACGCGCTCGCCCTTCTTCAGCCCGAGCGACTGCAGCCAGCCGGCGAAGGCATGGCTCTCCGCATCGAGTTCGCGGTAGGTCATCTCCTTGTCGATGCTGATGTAGGCCACCTGGTCGGCATAGGTGGCGCAGGCCTGCTCGAACAGCGCCACCAGCGACGGCACGTGGTCGATGCCGATTTCCGGCGGGATGCCCGGGGGATAACTCTTCAGCCAGATCTTGTCCATGCTTGTCTCCTTCTCTCCCTCAGCCGCCGAGCAGCGACTTTTTCAACCCCGCGTCGGCCGGCTTGTCGCCCAGCCACACGCGCAGCAGCGCCTTGGCGAAATCGCCGCCGGCCACCGTGCCGCGCGCCTGGCCGTTGAGGCCGACGGCGACGCCATCGGCGCCGAAGTCGAGCGTCACCGCATCGCCCTCGCGCACCGTGCCAATGCCCTGCAGCAGCTTGCCCAACTGCCCGGCCGGCCCCTGTATTGCCGCGAATTCGGCCGCCGTCAGATTGTTCCGCAGCCCCTCGTCGAGCGCCGCCTGCAAGGTCTTGGCCTCCATGTCGCGCAACAGGCGCAGCAGCATCCTGCGCGGCGCCGGGCTATCGTAAACCGCCGCCGGCGTCGCCGTCTTCTGCCCGACGTAGAGCGCGCCGACATAGACCTTGATGAACAGCTTGCTGCGCACGCCGGCCCCGTTCAGCACCAGGTCGCGGCCGCCGACCCGGGCCGCGTCGTCGATGCGGACCCCGGCCACCTCGGCGGCCTGGACCGCGCCGCCGGCCAGGCAGGCGGCCAGCAACAAGGCATGGTGTTTTGCTCCCAGTCTCATTTCTCGTCTCCTCCGCCGATTTTTCGGCTGTAGTAAGTTTTTTCAGCAATATAAACCGTGCGTTCGACCACGGCATGGACGACGCCCTGGCCGTCCTTCAACTCCACCTGGAAGGTCCGCTCCAGTTCCGGCGCCTGGCACAGCGCCGCCAGGATCGCCTCGACCTCGGCATCGGCCAGCACGAAGTCGGCCGTCAGCGTGGACCGTCCCGGCTTGCGGTAGCGGATGCTGGCCGCCTTGTCCCAGACGATGTAGCCGTCGCCGAGCGCCGCCATCAGCATCATCGGATGGGCGCCGTCGGTGATGGCGAACAGCGCGCCGCCGTACAGCGAGCCGACGATGTTCTTGGTCCGCCAGTTCAGCGGCAGGTCGATGCGGATGTGGCGCAGGTCGCGCGCCACATGCACGACCCGCCCGCCGGTGCCGCGAAAGGCCGGATGCAGGTTGAAGCCCAGGCGCACCATGCGCGCCCGCCAGGCCGGCGGCAGCCGGGCCAGCCAGGCCGGCTTCATCGCCGCGTCCCGCCGCCGGCCCGGCCGCTCCGGCAGCCGGCCGGAGCCGGCCGCGATGCGGCGTGCGGGCGGGAACGGGCGGCGCGCAAGGGAACCCCTGAATAATTCCCCGCGCGTTGGCGCGCCCGGAATCGGGATGGGCTGCAAGGCGCAAAACTCAGCGATACCGGATGGTAGCGCGAGCATTCGCAACGCGGCGGACCGCCCGAATCCGGGATGCGACAACCGCGCGGGGATTGTTCAGAGCGTCCCGGCATCAAATCCGCTCGATGATGCCGGCGGCGCCCATGCCGGTGCCGATGCACATCGACACCATGCCGTACTTGCCGCCGGTGCGCCGCAGGCCGTGCGCCAGGGTGGCGATGCGGATGGCGCCGGTGGCGCCGAGCGGATGTCCGAGGGCGATGGCGCCGCCGAGCGGATTGACCTTGTCCGGATTCAGCCCGAGTTCGCAGATCACCGCCAGCGACTGGGCGGCGAAGGCTTCGTTGAGCTCGATCCAGTCGAGGTCGTCCTGGCCGATGCCGGCCTGGGCCAGCGCCTTCGGAATCGCGGCGATCGGGCCGATGCCCATGATTTCCGGCGCCACGCCGCCGACGGCGTAGCTGACGAAGCGGGCCAGCGGCGTCAGGTTGTGCTCCTTCAGCACCTTTTCCGAAACCAGCAGCACGGCGCCGGCGCCGTCCGACATCTGCGACGAATTGCCGGCCGTCACCGAGCCGCGGGCGTGGAACACCGGCTTCAGCTTGCCGAGCTTCTCCAGCGAGGCATCGGCGCGCGGGCCTTCGTCGGTGGCGACGGTGCGCTCGCGCACGCGGATTTCGCCGCTGGCCAGGTCGGGCAGGCTTTCGCGGATCGCGTAGGGCGTCGTCTCGGCCTTGAAGTGGCCGGCCTCGATGGCGGCGCAGGCCTTGCGGTTGGAAGCCAGGGCGAATTCGTCCTGGGCCTCGCGGCCGATCTGCCACCGGCTCGCCACCTTCTCGGCGGTCAGGCCCATGCCGTAGGCGATGCCGAGGTTTTCCTCGTGGGCGAAGATGGCCGGGTTCATCGCCATCTTGTTGCCCATGATCTGCGGCATCACGCTCATCGACTCGGTGCCGGCGGCGATCATCACGTCGGCCAGGCCGAGGCGGATCTGGTTGGCGGCATCGGCCACCGCCTGCACGCCGGAGGAGCAGAAGCGGTTGATGGTGATGCCCGGCACGGTGATCGGCAGGCCGGCCAGCAGCGCGCCGATGCGGGCGACGTTCATGCCCTGCTCGGCTTCCGGCATGGCGCAGCCGACGATGACGTCGCCGATGCGCGCCGGGTCGATGCCCGGCACCTGGGCGACCACCGCCTTGATGACGGCGGCCAGCATGTCGTCGGGCCGCACGTTGCGGAACATGCCGTTGCGCTTGGCCACCGGCAGGCGGGTGGCGGCGACGATGTAGGCATCCTGAATCTGTTTGCTCATCGGAAATCCTTTGATGTTTGTGGGTTGCAGGCAGTCGAATGGCGGACGGCGCGCACCCCGTCAATTCCGCAACGGCTTGCCGGTTTCCAGCATGTGCTTGATCCGGGCCTGGGTCAGCGGGTCTTTCAGCAGGTCGACGAACAGCCGGCGTTCGACGGTCAGCAGCCACTCCTCGTCGACCCGGCTGCCGCTCTCGACCTCGCCGCCGCACAGCGCGATGGCGGCGTACTTGGCGACCTTGTAGTCGTGGGCCGAGATCATGCCGCCCTCCTTCATGTTCACCAGCATCATCTCGAAGGTGGCGACGCCGGTCTTGCCGGCCACCGGAATGTCGCGCGCCAGCGGCGGCGGCGCCCAGCCGGCCTCGGCCATCGCCCGCGCCTCGCGCAGCGCCACGTAGAGCAGTTCATGGGCGTTGAACAGCACCGTGTCGGTCGGCCGGGCGAAACCGTAATCGACGGCCTCGACGGCGCTCTTGGCGACCTTGGCCATGGCGATGGTCTGGAACACCGGCTGCAGGTAGTCGAACACCTCGCCCGGCGTCGCCGACTGCGCCGCCCAGTCGGCGGCGCGCACGGCGAATTCCTTGCAGCCGCCGCCGGCCGGAATCAGGCCGACGCCGGCCTCGACCAGGCCGATGTAGCTTTCCAGCGCCATGACCCGCTTGCCGGCATGCATCGCGAACTCGCAGCCGCCGCCCAGGGCCATGCCCTGTATCGCGGTGACGACCGGCACCTGCGCATATTTCAGCGTTTGCGAGGCGCGCTGGAATTTCTCGACGGTCCGCTCCAGCAGATCGAACTGGCCGGCGGCGATGGCTTCGGTCACCTGCTGCAGGTTGGCGCCGACGGCGAACGGCGCCTCGTGCCAGAGCACGACGCCGTCGAGTTGCCGCTCGGCGGTACGCACGGCGGCGATGACGCCGTCGAGCACCTCGTCGCCGATGGTGTGCATCTTCGACTTGAACGACAGGATGCCGATGCGGGCATCGACCTCGGGCAGCGTCCACAGGCGCACGCCCTCGTTTTCATAAACCGTCTCGCCGCTCTGCGCCGGCACCTTGGCGCCCTCGCCGAGCACGCTCTCGGGGAACAATTGGCGGCGATAGACCGGCAATGGCGAGCGGCCGACATAACATTGCCGGCGGGCCGACCACGAGCCGTCGGGGGTATGCACGCCGTCGCGCCCGGCTTCGCCGACCCAGGCCGGCAGCGGCGCGCCGCTCATGGCCTTGCCGGCCGCGATGTCGGCGGCGACGGCGGCGGCGATGTCGCGCCAGCCGGCGGCCTGCCAGGTCTCGAACGGCCCCTGCGCCCAGCCGAAACCCCAGCGCATGGCCAGATCGAGGTCGCGGGCGCTGTCGGCGACGTTCTCCAGCTGCACCGCGGCGTAATGGAAGATGTCGCGGAAGATGGCCCACAGGAACTGTGCCTGCGGATGGGTCGAAGCGCGCAGGGCGGCGAACTTCTCGCCGGGATGGCGCAGCTTGAGGATGGCCGCGACCTCCTCGGCGATCTCGCCGGCCGACGGCCGGTAATCGCGCCGGGCCAGGTCGAGCACCTGGATTTCCCTGCCCTGCTTGCGGAAGATGCCGCAGCGCGTCTTCTGGCCGAGCGCGCCCTGGACGATCAGCGCCTGCAGCCAGGCCGGCGTGACGAAATGGCGATGCCAGGGATCGTCCGGCAGCGTGTCCTGCATGGTCTTGACCACGTGCGCCAGGGTGTCGAGGCCGACCACGTCGGCGGTGCGGTAGGTGGCGCTCTTCGGCCGGCCGATCTTCGGCCCGGTCAGCGCGTCGACCTCGTCGAAGCCGAGGCCGAAGGCGGCGGTATGGTGCATCACCGCCAGGATCGAGAACACGCCGATGCGGTTGGCGACGAAATTGGGCGTATCCAGCGCCCGGATCACGCCCTTGCCGAGGCGCGAGGTCAGCCAGGTTTCCAGCGCGTCGAGCGTCGACGCGTCGGTGCTTTGCGTGCCGATGATCTCGACCAGGTGCATGTAGCGCGGCGGATTGAAGAAATGAATGCCGCAGAAACGCGGCCGGACCGCTTCGGGCAGCCCCCCGGCCAGCGCGTTCATCGACAGGCCGGAGGTGTTGGAGGCGACGATGGCGTTGGCGCCGAGATGCGGCGCGATCCTGGCGTAGAGGTCGTGCTTCCAGTCCATGCGCTCGGCGATGGCCTCGATCACCAGGTCGCAATCGGCGAGCAGCGGCAGGTGTTCGTCGTAATTGGCGGCGTCGATGTATTTGAGCTTGCCCTTGCTCGCCAGCGGTGCCGGGTCGAGCTTCTTCAGGCCGGCGAGCGCCTTGTTGACGACGCCGTTGCGCTCGCCCTCCTTGGCCGGCAGGTCGAACAGCACCACCGGCACGTTGGCGTTGGCCAGGTGGGCGGCGATCTGCGCGCCCATGACCCCGGCGCCGAGCACCGCCGCCTTTCTCACGATCAGCTTGTCCAAGCTAGTCTCCTTTCTGGTTTTATCTGCGCTTCGTAAAATAAAACGAACGTTTGAATTATAGAGAGGACGCCCGGCCGGTCAACGCTTTTTTGCAGACCGAACCGATGTCGGCCAAGAATAGTCTCCCGCTCCGGAGGACAACCCGGTGCCACCGCGGAACCGACGGGCATCCCCGCCGACAAGTTTCTCCCTTGCCGGAATGGATTGCTGCCGCCCCAGCGGTGACAAGACATGCGAAATGGGAAATAGTGATGGACCGGCGACCGGGACTTTCCGCCGGGCAAGACCGCGATTTCGCGGTGGCGGCCTGAAGAAATTCCGCACGCATCGCGCCATCTGCCGGCATCGGACGGCCGGGCGCGGACTTTGCGCCCATCGCCGGCTATCATCTGCCGCCTGATCAGATCGACCGCCATGACATCGCTCGCCATCCTTCTCGCCGGATTTTCCGTATTTTGCGCCCTGAGCCTGGCGTTGACCCATTTCAGCGGCGATCACTACCGCGAACAGCCGATGTCGAGAAGCATGGGACTGCTTCTGCTGCTGGCCTTGAGCGGCCTGCAACTGGCTCATTTCGCCTGGCTCCACCTCGACCAGCCGTGGTTTGCCGCGCCGCCCTACCGCATCGCCCTGTTTACCGTGGCGCCGGCGTTTTTCCTGTTCAGCCGCCCCCTGCTGCAACCGGCCGGCGCGCCGGCCACCGGGCCGAGCCTGCTGGCGCATGCCCTGCCCGCCGCCGCCAGCCCCTGGCTGTCCACCGACATCGCGCTGCCGCTGGCCTTCGCCATCGGCGCCGGCTACCTGCTGTGGCTGGCCCGCAGCCTGTACACGCTGCGCCATGAACGCGCCAATTTCCGCCGGGAAATGCTGCTGCTCGGCGGCATCTTCGCCATTGCCGTCGTCGTCTCGCTGCTCGGCCTGGTCCAGGCGGCACTGCCGGAAAAATGCTTTTTCAGCCTGTATGCGACGGCCATCGGCGCGGCCTTCCTGCTGGTCCAGACCGCGCTCGGCCGGCGGCCGCAACTGGCGGACGAAGTCAGCGAGGTGGCGCAGGCGGCCTACGCCAACTCGACCCTGACCCATGTCGACTGCGCCGCCGTCCTGGCCAGACTCGACGCGCTGGTGCGCGACGAACGAATCCACCTCGACGCGGAACTGAGCCTGCCGGGTCTGGCCGAGCGCCTCGGGCTGACGCCCCATCAATTGTCGGAGCTGATGAATGCGCGCCTGGGCAAGGGGTTTTCCCGCTACCTGCGGGAGCTGCGAATCGAAGCGGCCAAGGCCATGCTGTGCGCCGAACCCTCGGCCTCGGTCCTGTCGGTTGGGCTCAATGTCGGTTTCACCTCGCAGTCCAATTTCTACGAGGCATTCCGCGAAATCGAAGGCATGACGCCGGGCCAGTACCGCAAGCTGCACGGCCGCTCCGCCGCCGCGACCTGAGCGCCGGCCGTTCCGGAATCATCTTTCCGGAACAGGAAAACGCTCCGTTTCGATAGAAACGGAAGCCGGATACGGTGCCGAACCGGAGACTGAGGACTCCTGCCACCCATCGGGAGTCCGTGATGAATACCTATCTCTTCCTGCTTGCCGAACTCGCCCTCAGCATCGCGCTGAGCCTCACCGCGCTGTCCGTGCTGTCCCGGCCGCTGGTCGACGTCCTGTGCCGGATCTGCCCCGACGAGCAGGCGGCGGTTTTCTGGCAAAGCTACACGAAAGTGATGTTGATACTGGCCCCGCTGCTGCTGGTACTGGGCGTCGATCTGCTCACCTCCTTCCGCGATCCGCTGGACAGCCTGCGTCTGGCGCTGATAGCGGCGCTCGGCGGCCTGTTGCTGGCCCTGTACTCCGTCGGCCAGCGCCTCGGCCGCTTCGTCGTCGTGCCGCCGGCCGCACGGAGCGGATCATGAACATCCTGCTCACCGGCGCCAGCGGTTTCATCGGCCGCAACATCGCGGCGGCGCTGGCGGCTGCCGGGCATCGGGTCAGGCCGGCGACACGCGGCAACGGCATCGATTTCAACCGCATGCTGACGCCGGCCGACTGGCTGCCGCACCTGAAAGGCATCGACGCGGTCATCAACTGCGTCGGCATCATCGGCGAAACCCGGGACCAGCAATTCCGGCCGCTGCACGCCGAAGCGCCGGCCGCGTTGTTCCGCGCCTGCGCCTTGGCTGGCGTCCGGCGCGTGATCCAGATATCCGCCCTCGGCACCGACGGCACGGCATTCTCCGCCTACCACCTGAGCAAGCGTACCGCCGACGACTGCCTGCGCGGCCTCGATCTCGACTGGTTCGTGTTGCGCCCGTCGCTGATCTACGGCCGTGGCGGCGGCAGCGCCGAACTGCTGCTGCGGTTGGCGGCATGGCCGCTGCTGCCGGTGCTCGGCGACGGGCGGCAGGCCTTGCAGCCGGTCCATATCAGCGATGTCGTGGCCACCGTCATGCGCTGCCTGGTTGCGACGACGGCCCGGCAAACGTTGGATATCGTCGGTCCCGAAACCTTCACCTTCGCCGAATGGCTGCAACGGATGCGCGCGGCCCGTGGGCTGGGCCAGGCACTCGTGCTGCGCATCCCGTTCCGCCTGGCGCTGGCGCTGGCCTGGCTGGGGCAAGGCCTCAGCCCGATGCTGCGGACCGACAACCTGCGCATGCTCAAGGCCGGCTACCGGGCCGAGGTCCGGCCGCTGGCGCAATTTCTCGGGCGCCTGCCGCGCGCCGCCGAAGCGCCATTGTTTTTCTCGAACGCAATCGATACGGGGAGCACGACATGACCTACACCGCACTCAAGACGCTGCACATCCTGAGCATGGTGCTGCTGTTCGGCACCGGCCTGGGCAGCGCGTTCTACAAATGGACGGCCGACCGCAGCGGCAACCTCGCGCACATCGTCGTCACCAATCGCCATGTCGTACTGGCCGACTGGGTGTTCACCACCCCGACGGTCATCTTGCAGCCGCTCAGCGGCCTGTGGATGGTGCATCTGCTCGACCTGCCGCTGACCACGCCCTGGGTCGCGGCCAGCCTCGGCCTGTATTTCCTGGCCGGCGCCTGCTGGCTGCCGGTGGTCTGGCTGCAGATCCGCATGCGCGACATCGCCGCCGACGCGCTGGCCCGCCAGACGCCCTTGCCTCAAAGCTACTGGAAACTGGCACGCGGCTGGTTCTGGCTCGGCGTGCCCGCCTTCTGCGCCATGGTGCTGGTCGTCGCGCTGATGGTCTTCAAACACTTGCCGGGGGCCGGATCATGAACAGCCTGATGCAAACGGCGCTCGGCGCCGACTGGGACAAGCTGCCGCCGGCCCTGCAAGCGCACTACCGCTTCGGCACGACCATCGACAGCGGGTACATGGACATCGCGTACCCGCGCTGGATGCAGCCCTGCCTGAGCGCGCTGCGGCTCCTTGGCGCCCTCGTCGACCGCCGCGGGCGCCAAGTCGCCACCGTCGTCGAAAAACACGTCGTCGGCGACCGCCAGTTCTGGCGGCGCACCCTGACCTACCCCGACGGCCGGACATGCCGCTTCGACAGCTTCTGGATCGCCGCCGGCGACGGCCAGTTGATCGAGTTCGTCAATCCGCTGCTCGGCCTGCGGATGGCGCCTTATGTCGAGGGCGGTCGGCTCCACTATCGGGGCATCCGCTTCGTGGCGAAACTCGGCCCCTGGCGGCTGCCGATCCCGGAATGGCTGGTCCTCGGCCACACGACCATCTTCGAGGAAGCCCTGGACGACACCCATTTCGCCATGGATTTCCGCATGACGCACCCGCTGTTCGGCCAATTGTTCCGCTATTCGGGCCAATTCGAGGCAGCCATCGAGGTAGCTGCCCGGCCGGCCTCTCAGCGCTGACTGGCATATCCCTACCCTGGCTTTCCAAGCCATAGGCCGGAGGCACAGGCATCTAGATATCGGCAACGGCACTCCTCTTCACCCAGGAGCGCTACGCCCTGTATGACCCATCTCCCAACGAGGCCGAACTGTCGGCTTTCTTTACACCGATGAATTATCAATTATGGAACTTATATACAGCTCAATGAGAATATTGAGTTTTTTTTACATGGCCCATGTTTTGCTAGCAGCTACCCGGTTCTATGTAGTCCCATATACATAGCGTTTTTTAAAAGGCAAACCATGAAACACATTTTTCTTAGCAGTCTTGTTCTCGCCGCCCTCACGCTCTGCGGCCAGGCCCAGGCAAGCATCGTCATTTCGGACAACTACATCGGCGCTTCACGGACCAATAGCCCAACGGACGTCATGAACAACGACATGCACTTTGATGTCGACCACCTCAAGGTCGACTTCAGCGGCAACCTGATGAGCGTGACCGTTTATACAAATTTCAAGGAACCGTACGGAACATACAAGTACGGCGACCTGTTCATCAGCACCACAGGCTGGAACCCGGCCGGCACAGCGGCAAGCAAGTATAAAGAGGACAATTTCCTGACGACTGGCACCAACTGGAACTACGTTTTCGACACCAGCGCAGGCGCGCTCTATGGCGGAGACTTCACGACGATCCTTTCGAACAACAGCGGCGTCGCTGTCTACCGCCCCAACCAAGTCGTCCTACGGGGTACCGGCGGTACCGACCTCTACGACAGCCCCGTGCTCATCGGTACGGACACCATTGACGGGCATGTCTGGAACACCATCACCTACACGTTCGACTACACCCTCCTCGCACTCGACCTCACCCGCGAAATCGCTCTGCGGTGGGCAGAGAACTGCGGCAACGACATCATTGAAGGTATTCTCACCGCGCCGGAACTGCCGCCGACCTCGCAAGTCCCGACCCCGGGAACGCTGGCACTCCTCGGCGCGGCCCTGCTCGCCGCCCTGGGCACACGCCGCTTCACGGCAAAACCCTGATATCGCTCTGATCTGGAAATCCCCCGCCAGGCAGCCAAACCTGCGGGGGATTCTGTTTGCCTTCGCATCAATTGGCCACCCCAACACTCAGATCAGCGAGCAGACTCGAGGCCAATTGACGGCCCCAATCCAATTGGGGTTCCCCGCATCGCTTCAATGCATGATGACGCCATATTGCCATTTGGCATTGATGGAATATCTGTAACCGGCCGGCTTCGAAGTACTGCGATCTCGCCCCGCCATTTCAAACAATCTATCAAAATCATCAATTAATTACATTATTTGATATAGAACAAACCACATACACAGAAATGTCCGTAAATTAACAAAATAGTTAATTTTTGTAGGCGTTTGAATGAGCAAGAGCAACCTCGCTCACAAGACATTCCTTTCGATCCTCTCCGTAACTTCCTCCTGCGTTGCCCCGGCACAGGTCACCACGCCGTTCAACGCCAACGGACAAAATGTCGCAATTCCCAGCGGCATTGCCGTGCAGGTTCCAACCGGAGCGGCCATCTCGGCGACCAACGGCGGTACCGTTTCCGGAACGGATGTCGATGCGGCCTCCAGTCGTACGGATAACGGCCCAGTGGTCTTGGCCAGCGATGCAGGTTCGTCGGTCACGCTTTCCGGTGCGACCACGATCACCGGCAACGGCACCGGCGTGCGTATGGAAAATGGCGGGCGCGTCAATCTTGCCGACGGCACGCGCATAACCCTCAACGGATCGAGCAACGGTTCGGCTGGTATCGTCATCAGTAATACGAACTTTGGGCCGATGGCTTCGGGCGTCGTCATCGATTTCACCTCGGCCAACGGTCCGCATACCGGCAACAACGCCTGGGTCGGCGCCAGCGTCAGCAACCAATCCAGTATTTCATTCGACAGGCTGACCGTATCGAGCAACTCGACCGCACTCGGTTTTCTCGTACAAGGCCAGTCGACTCTGACGTTGAACAACAGCACGCTGGTCTTCAACGAAACGTCGGCGGGGGGCACCAATGGAGATTTCTGGCCAACGGGCGGTGGTCAGGGAAGCTTTACCGGCGCGGCAGCCTATGTTTCCGGCCAGAGCATGCTCAATATCCACAACTCCACTTTCAATGTGGGTTCGTTCAATAACACGACCCGCTGGGGAATGTATATCGTATCCGGCACGCTCAACCTGACCAATTCGACGATTACAGTTGATGGCAGCAACAACAGCCGAGGCATAGAAATCGACGCCAACTCGCAGGGGAACATCACGAACAGCTCGATTACCATGACGGGTAGCGGTGCGTTCGGCCTGTATGCCGCCGACACGGGCGCCTCGATCGTCGGCGACCATCTGACCATCACCATGCTCGGTACCGACACCTCCAGCGTGACCACTACGGGTGCGGCGGTTAATCCAGGCGCTTCCATCACGCTGACCGACAGCGTTATCGACGCGCAAGGAGCCGGGGCCGTCGGAATGCGACTTGGCCGAGTGGCCGGGAGTGTCGGCACCGCGACGATTTCACTGTCGGACAGCACGGTGATCGGGGCGGCAGCGGCATTCCGCTCGACCATCAGCGATGGCCGCATCACCCTGACGAATGGCTCACGGGCCATCGGTAGCGGCGGCATTCTTCTGGATGTTACGAGCACCGGCTCCGCCACGCTCAATGCCTCCGGCGGGTCGATCCTGATCGGCGACATGCAGGCGGCGGTACAGAACAAGGCTACGGTGACGTTGACCGATCACGTCGCGTGGACCGGCGCGGCACGCAACATCGGCGCGGTTGCCATGAACGGCGGCAGTTCATGGCGAGTCACCGGTAACTCCGACGTCGCCTCGCTGACGCTGAACAACAGCGCGTTGACGTTCAACAATCCGCTGCCGAACGGCTTCAAAACTCTGACCGTGCGCGGAGATTATGCCGGCAACGGCGCGGCGGTCATGCTCAACACCCGGTTGGGCGACGACAATTCGCCAACCGACAAGCTGATCGTTCAGGGCGATACCCGCGGCGATACCCGCCTGTATGTCGTCAATGCGGGCGGCCTGGGGGCTTCGACCAGCAAGGGTATAGAGATCGTTCAGGTGCAGGGTAATTCGAACGGCGTATTCCGCCTTGACGGCCGCGTGGTCGCCGGCCTGTACGACTATCGTTTGTATCAAGGGAGCACGTTGCAGCCGGGCAACGGCAATTGGTATCTGAGTTCGACAATACCGGGAACCGGCGGCCAACCCGCGATACGCCCGGAACCCGGCGCCTATCTGGCCAACATGACTACCGCGTCGACGATGTTCCTGCACACTTTGCATGACCGCTTGGGCGAGCCGCAGTACACCGACGCCTATCGCAACGAGGATGGCGTACCGGCCGTCTGGGGGCGCATCGTCGGCGGTTCGACCGACAGCCGTACCCTGAATCTGGACCAGAGGGCAGATACTGCGCTGGTCCAGATCGGCGGCGACATCGCTCGCTGGAGCAGCAACGGCGACGACCGCTATCACCTGGGACTGATGAGCGCCTACGGGCATGGCGATATCCGCGGCAAGTCGCGGATCACCGGCGATCGCGCCAATGGTGAGGTCGACGGATACAGCGTCGGCATGTACGGTACTTGGCTTGGCAACACCGAGTTGCGTACTGGCCCGTACGTCGACACGTGGGCGCAGTATGCGCGGTACAGGAACCAGGTCGCCGGCAAGGCGCTGCCGGGTGAGACGTACGACAGCCACGGCTGGACTGTTTCACTGGAAAGCGGCTATGCCTTCAATGTCCATGAGGACGAGCATCGCCGGTGGCTGCTCGAACCACAGGTACAGATTGCCTGGAACGCATTCAGCCAGAACGGCCACAAGGAGCATAACGGCACTCGCGTCGACGGCGGCGATGCCGATGGCTTGATTTCGCGCTTGGGGGGACGTTTCTACACGCAGGACAAGTCCAGTCCGAATGCTCGCCAAGCGTTCATCGAATTGAACTGGTGGTACAACGCCACCAACAATAGCCTGACGTTCAATGACCAAAGACTGAGGGATGGAACGCCGAAGGAACGTTTCGAGGTCAAAAGCGGCCTGCAGGGCGAAATCGCCAGAGGTTGGCAGATGTGGGGGCATGTCGGCATGCAGGCCGGCAACCATCATTATTCCCGCATCGAGGGCATGGTGAGCGTGAAGCATTTGTTCTGAGTCACCGTCTTTCGAGTCAAGTGCCGAGAAGGGATTTATTACAGCACGCACCGAATCCCGAAGCGGCCAAAATCGCGCGCCTAGCGCGGATTGACCACCGCCACCGGCAGACCCTCTGCCTGCGGCGCACAGGCCAGCGCCGCCTCGTAGCCGCCGGTAGCCTCCATCGCCACCAGACCAACGGCCAAGGGACGCAGGTCGCGTTTTCAGAAAGCTGCGTCATCCAGTGTGGATAGAGAACCTGCATCACATACAACGCCAGGAAATACCCGAAAAAAAGCCCCGGGCAAGCCGGGGCTGAAAATGACGCAAGGAAGACTGGCTCAGAAGTTGTAGTTGAGCTGGGCGGCCAGGATGTCCACGCTGGTCTTGAACTCGCCGCGAATGGTCTGGCGCACGGTCTCCGTTCCCGGGTAGCCGGTGGTGACCTGGCGGTTGGTATCCACCTTGTCGAAGAAGATGTGGGTGTAGCCGACATCGACCGAGGTCGCCTTGCTCAGCTGGAACTTGGCGCCGAACGACAGCCAGGTGCGGTCGGCGTCGGGCAGCGTCATGGTGCGGTCGGCCGCCGACCTGACCGGGGTCTTGTCGTGGGCGATGCCGAAGCGCAGCTTCAGGGTGTCGCTGTAGCGATAGTTGGCGCCGAGGCCGATGCGCCAGCTGTCCTTGAAGTTGTAATTCAACTCCTGCAATTTGGCACCGGTTTGCTTGCTCTTGACGGTAATGACGTCGACCACGCTCCAGTCGGTCCAGGTCAGGTCGCCAAGCACCTCCCACTTGTCGCCGACGCTTTGCGACAGGGCGATGGAGAAGTTGGCCGGCGTCTTCAGCTTGGCTTTGACGTGCTGGTTAACCAGAGACGGCAGTAAGCCAGGAACACCCGCCGATGTCGTAGCCCATTTTTCCTTGCCATCAAGATCGAACTCGAGCTCCGAGCGGTAGGCCAGACCCAGCCGGGTGGTCGGCGTCAGCTGGAACATCGCGCCAAGGTTGTAGCCCACCGCCCAGTCATCGCCCTTGACATCGAGGTAATTGCCTGCGGCATAGCCCGGTACAGGAGCAACCACCGGAACTCCCTGTTTGAAGTGCGATTCGTTGTGGGCGAAGTTGATGCCGACACCGAGCGAGACCTGCTCGTTGACCTTGTAGGCCAGCGACGGGTTGATGTTGATCTGGGCCATGTCGAAGTAGAAACCGGCACTGCGGCCGATGAAATCCTTGTCGTACTCGGTGGTATTGCCGTAGGTCGGCCCGATGCCGAGGCCGAGGCTGAGCCGGTCATCCACACTCCAGGCCCAGTAGCCGTGCGGCAGGAAGGACGTTCCGCCGCCGTCACCGCCATCGCCACTGGTCAGCGGGAAGGAAGCAGGCCCCATGTTCGGCGTAGACGTCGACCCCTTGTCGTCATACTTGATCGAGCGATGCAGGATGGTCCCCGACAGCGACACGTTATGGCCGCGCGGCAGATAGGTCATGCCGGCCGGGTTGAAGAACACCGTCGAAGCATCCTCGGCCGCCGCCGCCGCTCCCGCGAAGGCATTGCCGTTACCAGCACCGCTCTGGTTCTGCAACTGGAACCCGGATGCGGCCGCACTGCCGGAAAAGGCGATGGCAAGCAAGGCGGGAACCAGGCGCGGCGTGATGGTCTTTTGCATAGTCTTTGTCTCCATTTATGTTTGTGGTGGGGCTGTCGCCCCGGTACTGCGGCTTCATTGAATACCAAACAGTCGTTTGATATTTAATAAAACAAATCAAACTCCCCGGAAATCCGGTCTAGCGTTTTTGCCCGTTAAGCGGCCCTCCCGTGAATGGCGCGAAGCCGGTGCCGAAAATCACCCCGGCGTCGGCCAAGTCGGCATCGGCAACGATGCCGTCGGCGACCAGCCGGGCCGTCCGCTCGATTAGCGGCCTGGCCAGGCGCTCGGCCAGTCCGGCCGGCACGCTGCCGGCGCTCCCTTTCTGCGCCCGCCCTTGCGCCCAGGCATAGAAGCCCTGGCCGCTTTTCTTGCCAAGCTGCCCCTGGTCGATGCGCTGCTGCAGGCAGCGCGGTACCGCCGCCCCGTCGGCCAGTTGTTTTCCCGCCGCCATGGCGATGTCGAGGCCGACCGTGTCGGCCAGTTCGATCGGTCCCATCGGCATGCCGTAGGCGAGCATCGCCGCATCGACGGTTTCCGCCGCCAGCCCCTCGTCCACCGCCCGCATCGCCGCCAGCATGTAGGGCGCCAGCACGGCGTTGACCAGGAAACCCGGCGCGCTCTTGACCGGCAGCGGCAGCTTGTCGATCTGCCGGACGAAAGCGCAGGCAGCCTGCACGGCCGCCGGGTCGGCCCCGTCGGCGGCGACCACTTCGACCAGCGGCATCATCGCCACCGGATTGAAGAAGTGGATGCCGACCAGGCGCTCTGGCTGCGCCAGCGCCGTGCGCAGGTCTTCCAGCTTGAGGCTGGAGGTGTTGCTGGCGAGGATGGCGCCCGGCTTCATCCGCGGCTCCAAGGCCCGGAACAACGCGTGCTTGGCGTCGACGTTCTCGAAGATGGCTTCGATGACCACGTCGGCCCGCGCCACGCCGGCACCGGCCGGGTCGGGAATGAGCCGGTCGAAGGCGGCCCGCACTTTGAGCGGTTCGCGCAGTTTCTTCTTGAACAGCGCATGGCCGCGCTTGAGTGCCGGCGCGATGCGTTCCAGGCTCTGGTCCTGCAGCGTCACCGTCAGGCCGCGCAGCGCGCACCAGGCGGCGATGTCGCCGCCCATCACGCCGGCGCCGACGACATGGACGTGCCGCGCCGCGAAGGCGCTGTCCTTGCCGAAACTCTTCAGCCGCTCCTGCAGGCGGAAGACGCGCAGCAGGTTCTTGGCCGTCGGCGAGGCGATGATGCGGTCCACGACCTCGGGCGCGGCCAGCGCGTTGCCGCCGTGCTTCTGCCACAGGTCGATGATCGCGTAGGGTGCCGGGTAATGTTCCGGCCGCGCCTTCTTCATCACCTGCTTGCGGGCGCCGTTGGCGACCACGCTTTTCAGCGGCCCGGCCAGCAGCTTCTGCACGAGAGGCAGCGGCCGGCGCGGCCGGTTCGACAGCAGCAGTTGCCGGGCCGCCATTTCCATGACGCGCGGCGGCACGCAATCGTCGGCCAGGCCCATGTTCCTCGCCCGCTTGGCGTCGATGCCCTTGCCGGTCAGCATCATGTCCAGCGCCGCCGCCGGGCCGACGCGCTGCGGCAGGCGCAGCATGCCGCCCCAGCCGGGGAAGATGCCGAGCATTACCTCCGGCAGCGCCAGCCTGGTGCCCGGTTCGTCGACCGTCAGGATGTAGCGGCAGGCCAGCGCCAGTTCCAGGCCGCCGCCCAGACAGTGGCCGCGCACCAGGGCCAGCGTCGGGTATTTCACCGCCGCCAGCCGGTTGAACAGATCCCAGCCGCGGGCGACCAGCGCCCGCCCTTTTTCCGGCGTGTCGAGCTGGCCAAATTCGTCGATATCGGCGCCGGCGATGAAACCGGCGGCCTTGGCCGAGCGGACGATCAGTCCGCTCGGCGGATAGAGGTCGAGCTGATCGAGAATCCCGGCGAATTCGCCCATGATCTCGGCCGACAGCGCATTGGCGCTCTCGCCGGCGCGATCGAGCACGGCGACGACGATGCCGCTGTCTTCCTTGTTGAGTTGCCAGTGCTTCATGTCAGCAGGCCTCCACGAGCATGGCGCCGCCCAGGCCGCCGCCGATGCAGATGGTGGCGACGCCGCGCTTGACCTGGTTGCGGCGCAGCACGTGCAGCAGATGCAGCACGATGCGCGCCCCCGAGGCACCGACCGGATGGCCGATGGAGATGGCGCCGCCGTCGACGTTGAGGCGTTCTTCGTCGATGCCGCCGAAGGCGCCAGGCAGATCCAGTTGTTCGCGGCAATAGGTCTCGTCCTGCCAGGCGGCCAAGCAGCCGAGGACCTGCGCGGCGAAAGCCTCGTTGAGTTCCCAGTAATCGATGTCGGCCAGTTGCAGGCCGTGGCGTTGCAGCAGCGGCGTCGCGGCGTGCACCGGGCCGAGGCCCATCTGTTCCGGCGCCAGGCCGGACCACTGGCTGTCGACGATCTTGCCGATGGGCTGCAGCCCCCATTTCTGGACCGCTTCCTCCGAGGCCAGCAGCACCCAGGCGGCACCGTCGGTGATCTGCGAGCTGTTGGCGGCGGTGACGTTGCCGTACTTCTTGTCGAAGAAAGGCTTGGGCTTGGCCATGCCGGCCAGGTCGGCGTCGGCGCGCACGCCGTCGTCCTCGGCGTAAATCTTGCCGTCGCCATCGACCAGCGGCACGATTTCGCCGAGATGCCCGGCCTGCCGTGCGGCGAAGGCGCGCTGGTGGCTGCGCACCGAGAATTCGTCCATCTGCCGCCGGTCGATGCCGAACTTCCAGGCCAGGTTCTCGGCCGTCTGCCCCATCAACAGGCCGACGACCGGGTCGGTCAGGCCCTTCATCAGGCCGATCACCGGCGTCAGCAGCGCCGCCGGGCGCAGCGTGAGGAAATGGCCGAGTTTCTGGCCCAGCGTGCGCAGCGACATCATCCCGGCGAACCAGCGCACCATGGCGTCGGAATAGAGCAGCGGCGCCCGCGACAGCGCATCGACGCCGCCGGCCAGCACCAGCCGCGAACGGCCGCACTGGATGTTGGCGATGGCCGAGTCGATGGCCTGCATGCCGGAGGCGCAATTGCGCATCACCGTCCAGCCCGGCACCTTGTTGCCGCAACCGAGGCGCAGCGCGACCATGCGGCCGATGTTCGTCTCATCGGGCGAAGGCGCGGCGCAGCCGAGGATGACCTCGTCGAGATCGGCCGGCGCGAACGGCTGGCGCAGCAGCAGCGCGCGGCCGGCCTGCGTCGCCAGATCGGAGGCGGCGAACGGCCCCGGACCTTTCCGGGCCTTCAGGAACGGCGTGCGGGCGCCGTCGACCACGTAGATCGTTTGGCTCATTTCAGGCCGCCATCCGGTCGTCAGCCGGCTTGTTGGCCGTCGCCACGCCGTAGTCGAAGGGGAAATCGTCGACGCGCACGACGATGTCGCGCAGGTGGTTGCGCCGCTTCATCACTTCGTACTCGGCGGCGTTGATGACACCGGCCTCGAAGGCCACCGCCGCGATGTCGCGCACATTGGCCAGCGGATTGCCGGCGAAGCGGCCGTCCTTCTCGGCGGCGCGGATCTTGGCCTCGATCTGCTCGGCCTCGAGCGTCGCCTTGAGCGCCAGTTCGATGGCCCCGACCGGCTCCTGCTCGACCCGCGGCAGGAAGCATTCGGCGGTCAGCCGGTCGCGTGTTTCCGACGGCGCGATCAAGGACTTCGCCACCTGGTGGCCGACCTCGTCGGACGGCACGACGTAGGGATGGCCCCAGGGAAAGATCAGGCGATTGACGACGGCGGCGATGAAGCGCACCGGAAAGTTGGCGATGACGCCGTCGAAGGCCTGCTGCGCCTTGTACATGCTGTCCCAGATCGCCCAGTGGGCCAGCGGTGCGTCTTCGACCTTGCGGCCCTCCGCCTCGTAGCGCTTGAGCGTGCACGAGATCAGGTACATCTGCGCCAGGATGTCGCCGAGACGGGCCGACAGCTTTTCGCGGCGCTTGACGCTGCCGCCGAGCACCAGCAGGGAGACATCGGAGAGGAAGGCGAAAGCGGCCGAGAAGCGCGTCAGCTGCTGGTAATAACGCTTCATTTCCGGCGCCACGTCGGCATCGACAGTAACGAAGTGCGAACCGGTCAGCCCTTGGCGGAAGGCCCGCCAGCCGTTCCTGATGGTGAAGCCGATGTGGCCGAACAAGGCCTTGTCGAAATCAACCAGCCCCTTGCGGGAGTCCGGATTCTGCGCCGCCCGCATTTCCGGCAGCAGGTAGGGATGGCAGCGGATGGCGCCCTGGCCGAAGACGATCAGCGAGCGGGTCAGGATGTTGGCGCCCTCGACGGTGATGCCGATCGGCACCTGCTGGTAGGCGCGGCCGAGGAAGTTCGACGGGCCGAGGCAGATGCCCTTGCCGCCGATCACGTCCATGCCGTCGTTGACCACCTGGCGGGCGCGCTCGGTGACGTGGTATTTGGCGATGGCCGAGACGACCGACGGTTTCTCGCCGAGATCGACGGCGCCGGCGGTCATCTTGCGCACCGCGTCCATCAGGTAGGTGTAGGCGCCGATGCGGGTCAGCGCCTCCTCGACGCCCTCGAAGCGGCCGACCGCCATCTTGAACTGCGAGCGCACGCGGGCGTAGCCGCCGACGGCGCGCGCCGTCATCTGCGCCATGCCGGTGTTCGACGAGGGCAGCGAAATCGAGCGGCCGGCGGCCAGGCACTCCATCAGCATGCGCCAGCCCTGGCCGGCCATCGCCGGCCCGCCGATGATGAAGTCGAGCGGCATGAACACGTCCTGGCCGCGCGTCGGCCCGTTCATGAACATGGCGTTGAGCGGAAAATGGCGGCGGCCGGTATCGACGCCCGGGTGGTCGTAAGGCACCAGAGCGCAGGTGATGCCGATGTCCTTGTTGTCGCCGAGCAGGCCATCCGGGTCGTAAAGGCGGAAAGCCAGGCCGAGAATCGTGCATACCGGCGCCAGCGTGATGTAGCGCTTGTCCCAGGTGACGCGCATGCCGAGCACTTCCTTGCCCTGGTGGATGCCCTTGCAGACGACGCCATGGTCCGGAATCGACGCCGCGTCGGAACCGGCCCACGGACTGGTCAGCGCGAAAGCCGGCACCTCGATGCCCTTGGCCAGGCGCGGCAGGTAGTGGTTCTTCTGTTCCTCGGTGCCGTAGTGCAGCAGCAGTTCGGCCGGGCCGAGCGAATTCGGCACCATCACCGACACAGACAGCGCCGACGAGCGCGTCGACAGCTTGGTCACCACCTGCGAATGGGCATAGGCCGAGAATTCGAGGCCGCCGTACCGCTTCGGGATGATCATGCCGAGGAAACCCCTGTCCTTGATGTAGCGCCAGGCGGCATGCGGCAGGTCGTAGAGTTCGTGCGTCACCTGCCAGTCGTCGACCAGGCGGCAGGCCTCCTCGCATTCATTGTCGAGAAAGGACTGCTCGGCCGGCGTCAGCCGGGGCACCGGGTAGGCCTGCAGCTTGCGCCAGTCCGGCCGGCCGCGGAACAGTTCCCCCTCCCACCAGACGCTGCCGGCTTCCAGCGCATCGCGCTCGGTATCGGACATCTGCGGCAAGACCTTGCGGTAGGCGGAAAAAACGGGCCGGGTGATCAGGCTGCGCCGCAACGGGGGCAGCAGGACCAGCCCGGCCAAAGCCGCCAGGGCGACCGCCCCGAGCAGAGGGATGAAGCTGTTGAACATGCGGTGTGTCTCCTTTTGTGATTTCGTCTTGTCGTTTCGTGCCAGGCCTTCAACTGCCGGGCGCCCGATCCGGGAATTGCGGCAGCGGCGCCCGCAGGCCGCCGATCAAGAAGGACATCAGGCGCGGCACCAGGCGGTCGAGGCGGTCGATGCTGTCCTCTTCCTCGATCTGCCAGTCGGTCACCAGGCGCAAGGCGTCGGTGCCGGCGATGGCGTACGAGGTGGCGCCGAGCATGAAATGGAAGCGCCAGACGATCTCGGCCTTGGGCACTTCCGGCAGGGCGCGGAACAGCGCCTCCTTGAAGCGATCCATCACCGATTGGTATTCGTGGGCAAGGAAGGCGCGGATGAACTCGGACGGCTCGGCCAACGTCCGCCCGAGCAGGCGCAGGAAAGTCATGCCGCCGCGCGACTCGTCGTCGGCCATGCGCAACAAGGTGCCGAAAAAGGCATCGACGATCAGCGAAGGCTTCACCGGCTGCCCGCCGGCCTCGGCTTCCAACTTGTCGAGCGCGCGCATGCGCTCTTCGTTAAGCCAGTCCAGACGGCGGCGAAACACCTCCTGGATCAGCGCCTCCTTGGAACCGAAGTGGTAATTGACCGCCGCCAGATTGACGCCAGCCTCGCCGGTAATATGGCGCATCGACGTGCCATCGTAGCCATGCGCCATGAACAGGCGCTCGGCGGCATCGAGAATGCGCCCGCGCGTATCGCCGGCTCGGACTTCGGTCATACTCCCCCCTTATGATTCATACGTTCGTTTGAATCATAGAAAAATAGCCAGGGCGGTGCAAGCGTTTTCTTGTACGGCCAATCAGGGGCAAAAACCGCCCGCTGCCGCAAGCGGTGAGGAGCCCGCCCGCAGGCAAGCACAAGTACCGGTTAGACCGTTGCGGAGCAGCTTTCGGCAGCCGACAGCGGGCGCGGCCGCGGCTGCTCGTACTTCAGGAAACGGCACAGCACTTCGCTGCCGCTCTTGCGCTCGCGGTAGCGCTTCGTCTCGTCGCCGACCACCGCCCAGGTCGCCAGCGGGATGCTCGGCGGAAACAGCGTATCGCCGGCAAACGGCATACCGATGCGGGTCAGATAGAAGTAACGGCAATAAGGCCAGGCAGCGGCATAGATCGACGCGCCACCGATGACGAACACCGGCTTGCCCGTCGCCCGTGCCGCGCACAACCCCGCCTCGACCGAGGCGACCCGCCGGCAACCCGGCCGCAGCGGCAGATCCGCCCGGCGGCTGACGACGAAAGTATCGACCGGCACCTCCGCCATCGACTCATAGGTCAGCCGACCGACGACCAGGGCCGCGCCGGCCACCGTCGCCTCGAAATAGGCCAGTTCCTCGGGGATGTCCCAGGGCAGCCAGTTGTCCAACCCGAGCATGTCGTTGCTGGCGACGGCGCCGATGGCGGCGATCAGCGGCGCAGCGTGTTCCATTGCGCGCGGGTCAGTCGCAGCGAGATGGCCGGCGTCCCCTGGCCCTTGTAGACATGCGGTTTGTGCATCGAGACGAAGGCCTCGGTGACGATGGCCATGGAAAAAATGGCCTCCATCACCTCAAGAATGCTCGATTCCAGGCAGATGCTGTGCTCGTTCTGCTCCAGTCGGCGAATCGCCAGGAAAATCACCTCGTAATCCACCACCTGGCGGATGTCGTGCGGATCGCCAACGGCCGATAGCGGGGCCCAGGCATCGGCATGCACCTCGACGGCCTGCGGCCCATGTTGCTCCAGCGGATTGCAACCGGTCCGCAACTGGATGGTGGCATCGACCGAGGCGCACCAGTGATCGGTTAGCACAGAAAGACTCCTTGCTCGGAAAGCGGTAGGCAACCGCGTAACGATACCAGAGGCCCGGACAGCAAAAAGGGCGCCGTAGCGCCCTCCTTCCGATCCCGGCGTTATCAGGCCGTTACATTGATCCGCGTTCCGGTCGTCTGCCCTGCGGCGTTGACCACGGGCGCCGCCGGCTGGCTGGCGGCCGGCTCCGCTGCGGCACCCGCGAGTTGCGCCCGCAATTCACCGATACCCTGCCCAACCTCGCTCGCCGATTTCATCGCCACCACACCGCGGCGCGCACTATCGGCATCGACTCGCGCCTGCGATGACTCCATCTTCAAACTACGGGCATTCTCTTGGGCATGATCGGCCACCGACTGGGCCTGACGTGCCTGAGCTTGCAAGGCACGCGCCCGCTGCTCGGCCTGGTCGGCATTACGCTGAGCTTGCTGCTGCTGGATCTGCGCCCAGAGCCCCGCTCCTGGCGATGCCAACCCGGCGCTTGCGGCGATGGCCACGGCCCGCTCCGTTGAATTCCGTTCCCGCCGGCCCGTTCAGGCGACGACGTTGATCAGCGTGCCGGTGCGCTGCCCTTGCGCATTGGTCACCGGCTTCGGCGGCTCTTCGGAACGCTCGACCCGCTGCTCCGGCCGCGGCTTTTCCTGCTGCTCGGCCTGCTGCGTCTGGCGCGCTTGCTGTGCCTGCTGGGCTTGCTGCGTTTGCGCCGACGTGCTCGACGTCACAAAGGGGTTGCTGCCTGCGCTTACCGATTGGATATCCATCCCTGACTCCTAAATAAATCAACACCCTGCCTTGACTCTACACCATTTCGGCAAATATTCCAGCAGGAGAAAAATTGGCACACCCGGCAAACCAGTCTCACCCCGCAGCTTGCTACCGTCTTGAATCGCCCCGGGAATTGCGGAAGCCATTCGATTTGAGTCAGGCGGTAACGGCCTGCTCGGTTTGACAGCGGCAGCCCTGCGCTCATCCCTGCATCGATGCCTACAACGGCATGGCATTTCGCGGTTGCAGGATATTGAGGGCGATAAGCCGCTAAAAAAAACTCAAGACCTACCCGCTCAGCTACTTTCACATCGACATTGAAAAATGTACGGACCGATGAGGGCATCCCCACACAGCAATGACGACGCCATTACAATGGATGATCGATTGTCCATCCCGGATGCACAGGCGCCGGCGGCGATCTTGTAAGCTCGCCGCGCGACGACACAGTCAATTGGCGCAATGAACACGGAGGAAGTTAAGTGAAGAAAATCCTTGCCGCCTGGATCCTCGGCACTCTCGGCTTCGCCACCCTGATTCCCGGCGCGGTCGCCGGACCAGCGGCCGACGCGCTCGGCAACTGCCTGTCGGACAACACCACGGGCAAGGAGCGAAAGGATATGGCGCGCTGGGTGTTCGTCGGCATGTCGGCGCATCCGGACATTCAGAATCTCTCCCGGGTCACGGAGGCGAACCGCGACGAACTCGATCGCACGATGGCCTCGATCCTGACCCGGCTGCTGTCGGAAAACTGCAGCGCCCAGGCCAGATCGGCGATGGAGAAGGAAGGCCCGGCATCGTTCCAGGCCGCCTTCAGCGCGATGGGCCGCTTGGCCATGCAGGAGTTGATGTCGAATCCCGACGTGAATTTTTCATTCAACAGGTATGCGAAGTACCTCGACAAAAACAAAATAAATTCCGTTTTTTCCAGCAACTGAGTTCCCGCTTCTCCGGGCGGGCTGGCGTAACTCGTTCCGCCGCCGCGCCGGCAGTGGCCACCACGGCGCCGGTCGGGTGGCATCCTTCCGCCACGCCGGACGGCATGGACCGAACCCAGCGCTCCAAGTGGCTGTCATAAGCGTCACCGTGCCCGCCGACCAAGGATGACAATCATGGAAAAAAGCCCACGTTCTTCCGACTACATCCTGTGGCTGGTGGCCGTCGGCTTTTTCATGCAGACGCTCGACACCACCATCGTCAACACCGCGCTGCCCTCGATGGCGGCCAGTCTGGGCGAAAGCCCGCTGCGCATGCAGTCGGTGGTCATCGCCTACGCCCTGACGATGGCCATGGCGATCCCGGCCAGCGGCTGGCTGGCCGACCGTTTCGGTACCCGCCGCGTGTTTACCGCGGCCACCCTGCTGTTCACCGTCGGCTCGCTGGCCTGCGCCCTGGCGCCGAATCTCTCGCTGCTCGCCGCGGCACGCGTGCTGCAAGGCCTGGGGGGCGCGATGCTGATGCCGGTCGGGCGGCTGGCGGTCTTGCGCAGCTTTCCCGGCGACGATTTTCTCCGCGCCCTGAGCTTCGTCGCCGTCCCCGGACTGATCGGGCCGCTGGTCGGCCCGACGCTGGGCGGCTGGCTGGTGGAAACTGCCTCTTGGCACTGGATTTTTCTCATCAACGTACCGATCGGCCTGCTCGGCTGCGTGCTCAGCCTGCGCTACATGCCCGAAGGTCGCCTCGATCGCGTGCCGCCGTTCGATTTCGCCGGCTTCGGCTTGCTGTCCCTGGGCATGGTCACCCTGTCGCTCGCCCTCGACGGCCTTGCCGGCATCGGCCTCGGCCGCGGCGCGGTCGTGGTGCTGCTGCTGTTCGGCCTGGCCAACCTGACCGCCTACTGGTTCCGCGCCACGCGCCATCCGCTTCCCCTGTTCTCGCCGCAACTGTTCCACATCAACAGTTTCGGCGTCGGCCTGCTCGGCAACCTGTTCGCGCGCATCGGCTGCGGCGCCATGCCCTACCTGATTCCGTTGCTGTTGCAGTTGTCCATGGGCTACAGCCCGTTCCATGCCGGCATGATGATGCTGCCCGTGGCGCTGGCGGCGATTCTCTCCAAGCCCCTGGCCAATCGTGCGATCGAGCGCTTCGGCTACCGCCGGGTGCTGCTCGGCAACACCTTCCTGGTCGGCGTCGCCATGGCCGCCTTTTCGCAGTTCACACCCGACCAGCCGATCGTGCCGCACATTCTGTTGCTGGCTTTTTTCGGCGCGGTCAATTCGATCCAGTTCACGGCCATGAACACGGTCACCTTGAAAGACCTGGGAACCGTCCAGGCCAGTTCCGGCAACAGCATGCTGTCGATGGTCCAGATGCTGTCGATGAGTCTCGGCGTCTCGGTGGCCGGCGCCCTGCTGGCGGTGTTCTCCGAACATTTCGGCCTGGCGTTGAGCAGCGACCCGCTCGCCGCCTTCCACGCCACCTTCCTGTGCGTCGGCGTGATCACCATCGCCTCGGCCCTGATTTTCTGGCAACTCACGCCGGATGCCGGCAATACGCCCGTCGACACCTCGTCGCACATGCTCGAACCATGATTCCCGGTGGCGACCGCTACCGCCGGAGATCGAGATAGCCCATTTTCCGCTTGCCCCAGGCGGCATGCCGGGCGGTCGCCGGGCGATTCCGTGGGATACTCCGCCCCCTCGTTCAAGATCGGATTCCCCATGACGGCCCCCGCCCAGAAACCCGGCCTGCACCCGCGCAACCGGAACGCCGCCGGCTACGACTTCACCGCGTTGACCGCCGTGGCGCCGGGGCTGGTCAAGCACGTGATCACCACCAAGGCCGGCACGCCGAGTATCAATTTTGCCAATCCGGCGGCGGTCAAGGCTTTCAACCGGGCACTGCTGGCCCTGCATTACGGTGTGCGCGGCTGGGACATCCCGGCCGGCTACCTGTGCCCGCCGGTGCCCGGCCGCGCCGACTACCTCCACCATCTCGCCGATCTCTTGGCCAGTTGCAACAGGAAAACCATTCCCACCGGCGCCGGCGTGCGCGTGCTGGACATCGGCGTCGGCGCCAACTGCGTCTACCCCTTGATCGGTTTCGCCGAATACGGCTGGCATTTCCTCGGCGTGGACATCGACGCGGCGGCGCTGGCCAATGCCCAGGCCATTCTCGACAAGAATCCGGAAACAGCGGCTGCCGTCGAACTGCGCCACCAGCCGGTGTGGGACAACATCTTCACCGGCCTCTTGCGCTCCGGCGAGAATTTCGAGTTGAGCCTGTGCAACCCGCCCTTCCACAATTCGCCGGACGAGGTGCTCGCCGTCAGCCAGCGCAAGTGGCACAACCTGGGCAAGCCGGGAGCCGGCAAGGCCGCCGCGCCGCGCCTCAATTTCGGCGGCGGCGGCACCGAGCTGTGGTGCAACGGCGGCGAGCGCGCTTTCGTCAAGAGCATGATCGAGCAGAGCGCGGCCATCCCGAAGCGCGTGCTGTGGTTCACCAGCCTGGTGTCGCAGGCCGCCAACCTGCCGCACATCGAGGCGGCGCTGAAAAAGGCCAAGGTCGTCGAGTCGCGCATCGTGCCGATGGCCCAGGGGCAGAAGCAGAGCCGCTTCGTCGCCTGGACCTTCTGCGCCAACGGCGAGCGCGAGAAATGGCGGCGGGCGCGCTGGTCCAATGACGATCGCACGCCGGAAGGCGGTGCCGACGAGCCGCCCGAGCCCGTATAATCGCCGATTGACCTTTTTCGTACTGACCTGCCCGTGTCCGCTCGCCTTGCCGTCCTGCCCCAATACCTGCTGCCCAAACAGGCGCTCACCGTGCTCGCCGGCAAGCTGGCCGGCGCCGAGGCCGGTCGCCTGACGACCGGGGTCATCCGCTGGTTCGTCGGCCGCTACGGCGTCGATATGAGCGAGGCCGCCAACCCGGACATCGCCAGCTACAAGAGCTTCAACGCGTTTTTCACCCGGCCGCTCAAGGATGGCGCCCGGCCCCAGGCCGCAGCCGATTTCCTGTGCCCGGTCGACGGCGCGATCAGCCAGTTCGGCGCCATCGAGCGCGACCAGATTTTCCAGGCCAAGGGCCACGGCTATTCGACCACCGCCCTGGTCGGCGGCGACCGCAAGCTGGCGGCGCAGTTCGAGAACGGCAGCTTCGCCACGCTCTACCTCAGTCCGCGCGACTACCACCGCATCCACATGCCCTGCGACGGCAAGCTGCTGCGCATGATCTACGTGCCCGGCGCGCTGTTCTCGGTCAATCCGACCACGGCCCGCGGCGTGCCCGGCCTGTTTGCCCGCAACGAGCGCGTCGTCTGCGTCTTCGGCACGGCGAACGGCCCCTTCGTGCTGACCCTGGTCGGCGCCACCATCGTCGGCAGCATGGCCACCGTCTGGCACGGCGTGGTCAACCCGCCGCGCCCCGGCGTCGTCCGCGAATGGCGCTACGAAGAACAGAACGTCGTGCTGAAGAAAGGCGAGGAGATGGGCCGCTTCCTGCTCGGCTCGACCGTCGTCATGCTGTTCCCGAAAGACATGCTCAGCTTCAACCCGGCCTGGCAGCCGGCGGCGGCCATCCGCATGGGCGAAGCGATGGGCGCGGCGCCAACCGGCAGCTAGGTGTGTAAACCCACTAGGTTGTTCAGTGCGGTGATTCGGGAGATTGGCGGCTGATATTGAAGGCTGGCATGAGGTCTGTGCCAGTTCTAGTGATGCCGCCAGAGTGGCGGATGCTGAGCACGCTGGGTGGACGAGTCATAGGTCCGGGCATAAGCC
>JAVBRT010000027.1:0-19851 GCA_031547725.1 Azonexus sp.
CAAGAAGGATTCGACCGTGCGGCGTTAATCGGGCATTTTTATGAATGTTCATTCGGGGCCTCGGGGGCTTGTATGGTTGGTGCCTCCAATTCTCCGGGGAGACACCCCGAGTGAACAACCTACAGAGAGATCACAGCTAGCCACGGTGCCGAAAGCGAAGCGGCCATGCACAGCATGCAGCGCCTGCTGCAGATGTCGCAGCGGATGCAGGAAAGCATCGCCTCGTCGTCGCACCTGGCCAACGCCGAACTGGCCAACATCGAAGAGCTGACGCTCAAGCTCGAAGTCTACAAGGTGCTGCTCGGCCTCTCCGACCTCGACGCCGGCGCCCTGCCGGACGAAACCCAGTGCCGCCTCGGCCGCTGGTATTACGAGGGCGAAGGCAAGGAAAGCTACTCGCGCCTGCCCGGCTACCGCGAAATGGAAACACCGCACAAGGCCGTGCATGACCATGCCCGCCAGGCCGTGGCACGCTACCGCCAGGGCGATTTCCGCGGCGCCCTCGACGCCCTGACGCGCATGGAGGAAGCCAACCTGGCCGTGATGGACGGCATGAAGCGCATCCTGGCGGCCGGCTAGGCCGGCGACCGGCGAAGCGGCGGCGATTCGCCCGAGGCATCGCCGCCCGCGACCGCCGGCCGAAAGCCCGCGGCCACCGGAAACCGGCACGCCCCCGGCGCCGGCATCCCGCCTCGCTTCCCGGACGGTTACGGGCGCGAGGTGTTTTCCGCCGCGCTTTCCTCCATCCGGTCGAGACAGGCGATCACCCGATGGCTGGCTTCTTCCATGGCCTTCAACTGCCGCAGCATGTCGCTCATGTCGCCGCCTTCCTTGGCCTGCACCGCGGCGATGCCGCACCTGTGAACTTCCATGTGCGGCCCTTCCAGCTCCCGGTATCCGGACAAGGCGGAAAAGGACTCCCGCCCTTCGCCTTCGTAATACCACTTGCCGAGCCGGCAAGCGGTATGGGTGGCGATTTCGCCGGATTTCAGCTCGGCCAGCCCGAACAGCCCCATGTAGACCTTGAACTTGAAGACCAGATGATCGACCTTGGCCACTTCGATAAAGCTCTTCAAGGCGCTGCCGGCGATGACCAGCTCCATCTTGCGGCTCAAGGAAACCAGTTGCTCCATGCTCTCGGTCGCGCGATTGCCGCGCTGGCTGTAGTCGCCGGCGGAAGCCGATAGTTCGTCCATGGCCGCCTTGGCCGTCGACGAATTGCGGCGGACGCTCTCGACCAGCGACTCGATGTCCTGGGTGGCCTTGGCGGTACGCTCGGCCAATTTGCGCACCTCGTCCGCCACCACCGCAAACCCGCGCCCCGACTCGCCGGCCCGCGCCGCCTCGATGGCGGCATTCAGGGCCAGCAGATTGGTCTGGTCGGCGATTTCATGAATCAGCTGGACGATCGAACTGATCTGGTCGGCCTGTTTGGCCAGCATGCCGACTTCGCCGGCCGTTGCCGCCGAGTCTTCCGCCAGGCGATGGAGGATGGTGGCAATCTCGGTGGTGGTATGACCGCTGGTTTCGGAAACCTCGGCCGCCTCCACCGCCCGGTTCCGCTCCACGCTCAAGAGGCTGGCCATGCTGCCCAGGCTTTGCTGGGAGCCGGCCAGCGTCTCGCCGAAATCGGCCAGATAGCCAAGAATCCCTTTGAGGGTGGCGCATTCCTCATCCACCGATTTGTCGTGCGAGCCAAGGCTGGCCAATTCCGAACGCAGGCGCTGCACCTCTTCCCGCTCGGTCTGCAACTGGGCGCGGACTTCAGCAAGTTCGGCCCGGGCGACAGTAAGTGATTTTTGGGAAAACCAGAACATAGGGAGCCTATTGCTTTAGTAAAGCCTCATTCTAATTGTTGATTTTGAATAAATCCTAAACAAGCAGCGATCTTCTTGAAAAATCACCGCGCAAATCCATTAAATACACGTAATTTGAAAAATGCAACAGGGCATTGATCGACAATTCCCCGAGCCGTCGCCACCGCGTGGAATCCGCGCTCCGTACAAGCAACGGCAGCGCCGGAGGCCGCCGCCATCGCATCGCTTCGACATTGGACAAGAACGGGAAGCCCTCGGACTACCTTTCGCCACCGGCCGCCGAGCCGAGCGTTTTTTTCACCGCATTTCTCACCAGTTCGGCTCCCGCTCCGGCGTGGCGGTGATCTTGTGGATGCTGAGGTCGGCCCCCTGGTATTCCTCTTCCTGATCGAGGCGCAGGCCCAGCACGGCCTTGAGGATGCCGTAGACGATCAGGCCGCCGCTCAGGGCGATGGCGATGGCGAGCAGGGTCATCAGCAGTTGCGGCATGAAGGCGACGCCGCCGGCGCCGCCCAGCGCCTTGCTGCCGAAGATGCCGGCGGCGATGCCGCCCCAGGCGCCGCACAGGCCGTGCAGCGGCCAGACACCGAGCACGTCGTCGATCTTCCAGCGATTCTGGGTCAGCGTGAACATGACGACGAACAGGCCGCCGGCGACACCGCCGACGACCAGCGCGCCGATCGGGTGCACCAGGTCGGAGCCGGCGCAGATGGCGACCAGGCCGGCCAGAGGGCCGTTATGCACGAAGCCCGGGTCGTTCTTGCCGGCCAGCAGCGCCACCAGCGTGCCGCCGACCATGGCCATCAGCGAGTTGATGGCGACCAGGCCGGAAATGTTCTCCAGCGTCTGGGCGCTCATGACGTTGAAGCCGAACCAGCCGACGGTCAAAATCCACGCCCCGAGCGCCAGGAAGGGAATCGACGAGGGCGGGTGGGCCGACATGCGGCCGTCCTTGGTATAGCGGCCGTAGCGGGCGCCGAGCAGGAGCACGGCGGGCAGCGCGATCCAGCCGCCCATCGCATGCACCACGATGGAGCCGGCGAAGTCGTGGAACTCGGCGCCGAAGGTGGCGAGCAGCCAGGCCTGGATGCCGAAGGCCTTGTTCCAGGCGATGCCCTCGAAGAACGGATAAACGAAGCCGACGACCAGGAAGGTGGCGATCAGTTGCGGATTGAAGCGCGCCCGTTCGGCAATTCCGCCGGAGATGATGGCCGGGATGGCGGCGGCGAAGGTAAGCAAGAAGAAGAACTTGGTCAGCTCGTAGCCGTTCTTGGCGACCAGCGACTCGACGCCGGAAAAGAAATGGACGCCGTAGGCGATGCCATAGCCGATGAAGAAGTAGGCGATGGTCGAGATGCCGAAATCGGTCAGAATCTTGACCAGCGCGTTGACCTGATTCTTCTTGCGGACGGTGCCGACTTCGAGGAAGGCGAAGCCGGCGTGCATGGCCAGCACCATGATGGCGCCGAGCAGGATGAAGAGAACGTTGCTGCCTGATTGAATGCTTTCCATTGGACCCCCTGATCAAAGATTCGGGGAGGAAAGCAAGCACCATTCCAGTGCATAAATAATCTTAAAATCAGTGCATTACAATTTTTCACACACCATTGCACGCACTGCCGCAGTGCGTTTTGGCAATGCGTGCTCAACGGCAGTGCGTCAATTCCTCATTTCGGGGCGGCTTCCGGCGGCAGCAGCACCCACATCCGGCCGCTCTGCTTCATGCGCCCGGCCAGTTCGCCGGCGGCCTTGCCGAAACCCCAGAAGAAATCGGCGCGCACCGCGCCCTTGATCGCGCCGCCGGTGTCCTGGGCCAGCATCAGGCGATTCAGCGGCTGCGCCGAATTGGGTCGCGTCGTGCTCAGGAAAACCGGCGCGCCGAGCGGCACCGAGCGCGGGTCGACGGCGATGCTGCGCTCGGCGCTCAACGGCACGCCGAGGGCGCCGATGGGGCCGTCCTTGCTGTCTGGCATTTCGCGGAAGAAGACGTAGCTCGGGTTGCTGTTCAGCAATTCGTCGAGGCGCCCCGGATTGGCCCGCGCCCAGGCCTGGATGCCCTGCATCGAGGCTTCCTCCAGCTTCAGTTCGCCGCGGGCGACCAGCACGCGACCGATCGACTGATAGGCATGGCCGTTCTGGTCGGCGTAGTTGAGGCGCACCAGGCTGCCGTCGGTCAGGCGCACCCGGCCGGAACCCTGCACCTGCAGGAAAAACAGCTCGACGGCATCGTCCACGTACAGCAGCGTACGGGCCGGAATGGCCTCGCCGCGACTGACGATCTCGGCCCGCGTCCAGTACGGCACCACGCGCTTGCCTTCGAGGCGGCCGCGCAGGCGCTTGTCCTTGAGTTCCGGGAAGACGGTCGACAGATCGATGCTGAGCAGGTCGTCGGGCACGCCCAGCACCGGCTGCTCGAATTTCCGGGTGCGCTGGCGGCTGCCTTGCAGCAGCGGTTCGTAGTAGCCGGTGATGGTGCCGCTGGTGCTGCCGTCGTCGGCGACGATGGCGTAGGGCCGCAGGTTGTCCTGGAAGAAGGCGCGGGCGTCGAAGCCGGGCCGGCCGCCGGCCTCGCGGGCCAGTTCGCAGACGCGCTTCCACTCGCCGCCGTAAGCCCGCCCGACGATGCCGCGACAGGATTGCAGGAAGGCCGTCCAGGCCGCGGCCACGTCATCGTCGCGCCAACCCGGCAATTCGCTCCACTCGGCGGCTTGCAACGTGCGCGAGAACGGCGGCGGCACGGTGGGCGTCGTCGCGACCGGCGGCGGGCAGCTCGGGCAGGCGGCGCAGGGCGGGCAGCCCGCCGCCGCCGGCTCGGGCGGCATGGTCGAGCAGCCGGCAAGCAGCAGGAAAACGAAGGCGAGGATGGCTTGTATTGGGGACATGGCTTTCGTTAGAGTTCGGGGCTTCGCCCAAAGTATACCTGCCCGATGCCCGACACTCTCCCGCTCGAACGCCTGCTCGCCCGCGCCGAGGCCGTCCTCGGCCGGCTCGAAGCCGTCCTGCCGCCGCCCCCGCCGCCGACCGACTGGCAAGGCGCCGTCGCCTTCCGCTGGCGCAAGCGCCAGGGACGTGGCTGGCTGCAGCCGGTACGCCAACCGCACCCGATCCGCCTCGCCGATCTGGAAAACATCGACGACCAGAAAGAGCGGATCACTATCAACACCCGCCAGTTCGTCGCCGGCAAGCCGGCCAACAACGTGCTGCTGACCGGCGCCCGCGGCTGCGGCAAGTCGTCGCTGGTCAAGGCGGTGCTCAACGAATATTCGGCCAAGGGCCTGCGCCTGATCGAGGTGGACAAGGAGGATCTGGTCGACCTGGCCGACATCGTCGACCTGGTCGCCGGGCGCCCCGAGCGCTTCATCGTCTTCTGCGACGATCTCTCCTTCGAATCCGGCGAAACCGCCTACAAGGCGCTGAAATCGGTGCTCGACGGCTCGGTCGCGGCGCCGCCGGACAACGTGCTGATCTACGCCACCTCGAACCGCCGCCACCTGATGCCCGAGTATTTCTCGGAAAACCTGGAAACCACCCGGGTCGACGGTGAAATCCATCCCGGCGAGGCGACCGAGGAAAAAATCTCGCTGTCCGAGCGCTTCGGTCTGTGGATTTCCTTCTACCCGTTCAGCCAGGAGGACTACCTGGCCATCGCCCACCACTGGCTGCGCCATTTCGGCGTCGACGAGGCGACCATCGCCGCCTGCGAGCGCGAGGCGCTGAACTGGGCGCTCGGCCGCGGTTCGCGCTCGGGCCGCGTGGCCTGGCAGTTCGCCCGCGACCTGGCCGGCCGGCAGAAGAAGGCAACCAGGAAAAAAGCGTGACGCCGGTCGTCGAAGTCGCCGCCGCCGTCATGCTGCGCGCCGACGGCCGCGAGTTTCTCCTCGCCCAGCGGCCGGAAGGCAAGGTTTACGCCGGCTACTGGGAATTCCCGGGCGGCAAGGTGGAAGCTGGCGAAAGCGTGCGCGACGCCCTGGTGCGCGAACTGCAGGAGGAACTGGGCATCACCGCCACCGCCTGCGCCCCGTGGCTGACCCGGCAATTCACCTACCCGCACGCGACGGTGCGCCTGCATTTCTGGCGCGTCACCGCCTGGGAGGGCGAAATCGGCATCACCGCGCCGCTCGAACACACGGCCGTGGACTGGCAGGAATGTGGCGCGGCGGCCCGCGTCGCCCCGATCCTGCCGGCCAACGATCCGATCCTGAAGGCGCTCGGCCTGCCGACGACGATGGCCATCACCCGGGCCGAGATCGAGGGCGTCGAACGCCAGCTCGAACGCCTGGAGGAAGCCCTGGCCGCCGGCCTCGGCCTGATCCAGCTGCGCGACAAGCGGATGCCGCCGACGCAGCGGCGGGGATTCGCCGAGGCGGTGGTGCGCCTGGCCCACGATCGCGGCGCCCTGGTCGTCATCAACGACGATGCCGATCTGGCCCGCCGCGTCGGCGCCGACGGCCTGCACCTGTCGGCGGCGGCCCTGGCCACCTGCGCCGAGCGGCCGGATTTCGCCTGGGTCGGCGCCTCCTGCCACAGCGCCGACGAAATCGCCCAGGCCGGCGACCTGGAACTCGACTACGCGCTGCTCGGCCCGGTGCTGCCGACGCCGACGCATCCGGAAGACCCCGGCCTCGGCTGGGCCGAATTTTCCCGGCGCGGCGCCGGCAACCGCCTGCCGGTCTTCGCCCTCGGCGGCCTGCAGCGCGACATGCTGGCCACGGCCCAGGCGGCCGGTGCCCACGGCATCGCGCTGATGCGCGGCTGGTAAGTCAGGGTTCGGAAATCAGTTGGCCGGCGATTCGCCGTCGCCCGCGTCGGCCCCGCCCGGCACCGGAATGCGGTAGGCGTCGCTGGCCCAGGCGCCGAGATCGATCTGCTTGCAGCGCTCGGAGCAGAACGGACGCCACGGATTCTCCGGCGCCCACAGGGCTTCCCCGCCACATTGCGGGCAACGGACCTTGCGCACCGTCGCCATCACAGGTTGCAGAAGGTCAAATCGAAAGACACGTCGCCTTCGCAGCTGCGTGCCTTGATCTCGCCGCGCGGCGGCTTGGTGAACCGGATGTTGAGGAAGTACTTGTTGGCGCTGACTTCCGGGATCGCCGGCTGCTCGTCGGCAACCGTCACACGCACCATCTGCGCCGCCGTGCCGCCCAGATTGAGCTGGAACTGGCCGGCGCTGGCGGCATAGGCCTTGGCCCGGCCGCTCGAGCGCAACAGGCGCAGGACGATGGCCGCGGCATCGCGCATCGGCGTCATCGTCCGGGTCCAGCCCTCGAGCGCCTCGCGCCGGACTTCGGGACTGCGATGCAGCCACCAGTGATAGGACGGCAGGTCGAATTCGCAGACGCCGCCGGGAATCGCGGCGCGGCTCTTGATGCTCATCAGCCAGTCGTTGTCGCGCAACTGCTGGCCGATCTTGCCGTTCATCGCCAGCAGCGCGGCCGAGGATTGCTCGATTTCGTAGAGGGCGCCGGACAGCGCCTCCTCTGAAATATCGGGATTGTTGCGATAGGCCAGCAGGGTCTGGCGCTGCCGCTCCAATTCCTGGATCAGGTCCATCTTGAGATCGGCGCGGCCGGCGACTTCGAGAATCTCGAACAGGGTGACCAGCGCCGTGTGATGTTCGAGCGGCCCTTCGCCTTGCGCGAAGTAAACGGTCTTGTCGAACAAGTCTTCCAGGCGCAGCAGCGTGCGGATGCGTTCGTTAAACGGGTACTCGTAGGTAATCACGCGGCCGATGTCCGAAAGACGGAAAATTTTCCTAATTTTGAGGCATTTGCATGCAAATCTCAACAGCTTGCTTTAGGTATCTCTGCTAAAAGGCGTAGATATTTTCGATGCAGTGCGTCGACCTGCGTTTCCAGGGCGGCAAAACCGCCGTCATTGACGACCACGTCGTCGGCCGCCGCCAGCCTTTCGGCGCGCGTCGCCTGGGCGGCCATGATGGCGCGCACGGCCTCGGCCGCCAGCCCGTTGCGGGCGATGACGCGGGCAATCTGCAGTTCTTCCGGGCAATCGACGACGAGAATCCGTTGGCAACGGTCGCGGTAAGTGCCGGACTCGACCAGCAACGGCACCGCCAGGATGACGTAGGGCGCCTCGGCGGCTTGGCAGCGCCGTGCCGCTTCGGCGCGGATCAGCGGATGCAGGATGCCTTCCAGGCGCGCCCGCTGCGCCGGATCGGCAAAAACCAGCTGGCGCATCGCGGCCCGGTCGAGGGCGCCGCCGGCAGCCGCCACCCGCGCTCCGAAGGCGGCGCGCAAGGCCGGCATCGCGGCGCCGCCGGGGTCGGTCAATTCGTGGGCGATGGCATCGGTATCGACCAGCGCCGCGCCGCGCGCGGCGAACAGGTCGGCGACCCGGCTCTTGCCGCTGCCGATGCCGCCGGTCAGGCCGACGACATAGGCGCTCACGGGCAGTTCCGCGCCACGGGCTTGGGCAGGCTACCGTTCAGCGCCGCCAGCAGATCCGCCTGCCCGGCGGCCAGCCCTTCGGCGCGCAGGCCGATGGTGCCGTCCTTGGCCGGGCGCGGCATCAGCCGGGCGGAACGGACGCCCTTGCCCTTCAGTTCGGTGTAACGGTCCTGGCCGCCCTTCTCGGAGGAAAAGACGCCGAGCGAGATGGCGAAGCGGTTGGGCCCTTCCTGGACGACGAAATAATCGCTGACTCCCAGCTGGCGCAATTCGCCCGCCTTCTTGTCGGCCTCGGCCTTGCTCGCCTGCGGTGGAATGTAGATCCACCAGCCGCCGCTCTCGCCGCCGTCGGTGCGGCTCAGCGTGAAGGCCGGGAAGCGGCTGGCGAGCAGGGAGCTGACGCGGTCGGCCTCGGCCGCCGGCAAGTGGTCCCAGAACAGGCAGACGCGGGCGGCGCCGTCGAGCGCCGCTGCCGGTTCGGCTGCCTCGGCCGGCGCGGCGGTTGCCGCGGGCGGTAGCGCGCTTTCCTCGCGGCGCCCGTTACCGCTTGGCAACGGCGGTTCCTCGCCGCGCGAGACGATGCGCATGCGCTCGGGGAGCACCTGGCGGGCCAGGCGCTCGGCATCCGGCCGTTCCGGCTTGCCGAGATAGCCGTTGGCGAAGGCATAGAACAGCAGATTGGCGAGAACGAGCAGGAAGACGAGGATCTTCACGATGTCAGCCGACCTTGGGCAGGTGCTTCAACGATTCGCTGATGGCTTCGGCCGGGTAATCGTAGTCCTCCAGCGCACCGCTGAAATAGCGGTCGTAGGAAGCCATGTCGAAATGGCCGTGACCGGTCAGGCAGAAGAGGATCGTCTTGGCCTCGCCGCTCGCCTTGCAGCGCAACGCCTCGTCGATGGCGGCGCGGATGGCGTGGCAGGCTTCCGGCGCCGGGACGATGCCCTCGGCGCGGGCGAACCGGACGCCGGCTTCGAAGGTGCCAACCTGCGGCACGGCCACCGCTTCGAGCAGCTTTTCATGGAACAGCTGCGACAGCAACGGCGAGGCGCCGTGGTAGCGCAGGCCGCCGGCGTGGATGCCGGGCGGCATGAAATCGTGGCCGAGCGTGTACATCTTCATGATCGGCGTGTAGCCGGAGGCGTCGCCGTAATCGTAGGTATAGGCACCCTTGGTCAGCGTCGGGCAGGAGGTCGGCTCGACGGCGACGCAGCGCAGGTTTTTTGCGCGCTGGTCGCCGGCCGCCTTGTCGGCGAGGAAGGGGAAGGCGATGCCGCCGAAGCTGGAACCGCCACCACAGGGGCCGAAGATCACGTCCGGGTAGAGGCCGATCTTCTCGAACTGCTTTTTCGCCTCCAGGCCGATCACCGTCTGGTGCAGCAGCACGTGGTTCAACACCGAACCCAGCGTGTAGCAGGTGTGCGGATCGGCCGCCGCCTCCTCGACCGCTTCCGAGATCGCCAGGCCGAGCGAGCCCTGGCAACCCGGATCGGCGGCCAGGGCGGCGCGCCCGGCCTGGGTCAGGTCGGTCGGGCTGGCGAAGACCTCGGCGCCCCAGGTTTGCATCATCGAGCGGCGGAAGGGCTTCTGCTGGTAGCTGACCTTGACCATGTACACGCGCACCGGCAGGCCGAACATCTGGCCGGCGTAGGCGATGGACGAACCCCACTGGCCGGCGCCGGTCTCGGTGGTCAGTTTTTTCGTGCCCGCCAGCTTGTTGTAATAAGCCTGCGGCACCGCCGAGTTGGGCTTGTGCGAACCGGCCGGTGAGACGCCTTCATACTTGAAGAATATTTTTGCCGGCGTGCCCAGCATCTGCTCCAGGCGCAGCGCCCGCACCAGCGGCGCCGGCCGCCATTGGGCGTAGATCTGGCGCACCTCATCGGGGATCGCAATCCAGCGCTCGGCGCTCATTTCCTGTTCGAGAATGGAATCGGGAAAAATCGCCCCCATCGCCTCCGGCGGCACCGGGTTGCCGTCCGGCCCGAGCGGCGGCGCCGGCGGATTGGGCATGTCGGCGACGACGTTGTACCAGTGGGTCGGAATCTCGTCTGGAGCGAGATCGATGCGAAGCGGTGTCATTGTTTTGTCTCTCCCGGAAGCACGCGCGCGAAAGGCGCTAAGTTAACCGAAAACGCCAGGCCATGCTATGCGGCACCGGCCATGAGCACCCCCATCGATTAATGATGAACAAGTAACAAGAACCCGGGGAATGATGCATAATTCATAATTCCTGAAGCCGAGGCACCGCTGTCTATCTATCCCGCTTCGCCAGGACATGTCACTTAGGGAGTTTCGTCATGATGAATATCCTGCGCCGTGGCCGCCACGCCCTGTTGGCCTTGCTTCTCGTTTTTGGCGTCAACTTGGCCGCTCACGCCACCTACACCAACGCCTTTTTCTTTGGCGACAGCCTGTCCGACACCGGTAACCACTATGATGCTTCGAACGCCACCTTCCCTCCGCCGCCCTACTATGAAGGCCGCTATTCCAACGGACCGTTGTGGGTCGAATACCTGGCCAGCGGCCTTGGGCTGGCCGGAACGGCCATTTCGACCAGTCAAGGCGGCAACAACTATGCCATCGCCGGGGCCAAGTCCGGCGCCGACGGCCTGGCTGACAACATAATCGGTTTTCAGACCGGGCTGAGCACCCAGGTCGACGCCTATCTCAACACCTATGGCCAAGCCGACCCCGGCGCACTTTACGTCATCGCGATCGGCGGCAACGACCTTCCCGACGTTCTCGCCAATCCGTCCGTTGCCTACGACGGAACGGCCATCCTGGCAGCACTCCAAGCCATCGTGGGCAACCTGATGTCCTCGGTGAATACGCTCATCAATCAAGGCGCGCACAATTTCCTGATCACCAACGCCCCCAATCTCGGCGTCACGCCGAGCGCCACGGCCGGTGGCTTCGCCGCGGCCGCGACCGGAATCTCCCTGCTGTACAACAACCTGCTGGCGGCGGCTCTCGGCGACCTGAACGCCAGCGCCAACATCGCCAGCCTCGATCTGTTCGGCCTGATCACCACCGTCGTCGACGACGCCCTCGCCGGCGGCGGCACCTACGGTCTCGACAACGGCCTGATCGAATGCACCGTATCCGGGCTGGACACCTGCGACCGCTCGGTTTTCTTCGACGACATCCACCCCAGCGCCGCCGTCCATCAGCTGGCCGGCCAGGCGGCACTCGCCGCCCTGGGCGCCAATCAGGTTCCGGAACCGGCCGGCCTGTCGTTGCTGCTCGCCGCCCTGGTCGCCGCCGGTATTGCCCGACGTCGCCCCCTGGCCACAGCGCTCGCCTGAAGCACCAGCCGCGGCATCCGGCCGGCGGGACAGCCGGGTGTCGCGGTTTGCCGCTGTCGGTCGGGCGGCTACACTGTCGCCCTCGCCCGTTCCCGGAATACAGCCGCCGTGCCCGGCCCCGTCTCGCTACCGCTGCATCGCCATCCCGCCACCGCCGGCCCGGCCGGCCAGGCGCTGACCGTCGACTACGCCCTGGGCCCGCTCGGCCTGGCCTTGAACTACCGCTTCCGCGGCGACCCGGCGGCCGTCCGCCTGCCGGCCCGGCAGGCCGCCGGACCAGCCGATGGCCTATGGCGCCACACCTGCTGCGAAGCCTTCGCCGCCGCGGCCGGCGCACCGGCCTACCGCGAATTCAATTTCTCGCCGTCGGGGCAGTGGGCCGCCTACCGCTTCAGCGATTACCGGCAGCGCGACGCCGCCGCGCCGGCCGGCGAACTGGCCGCCCCCACCGTCGCCCTGCGGGCCGACGGCTTCGATCTATGTGCGACGATTCCGGCCGCCCTGCTGCCCGCCGGCCGCCGGCTGCAGATCGGCCTGAGCGCCGTCATCGAGCAGGCCGACGGCGGCAAGACCTACTGGGCGCTCGCCCACGGCGGCGAACACCCGGATTTTCATTTGCGCCCCACCTTCCTCGTCGAACTGCACCTGCCATGACTCATCCTTTCCAGACCGGCCTCGACCGCCTGCTCGCCGATCCCGCCCGGCGCCGCCCGCTGGCCGGCCGCCGCATCGCGCTGCTCGCCCATCCGGCCTCCGTCACCGCCCGGCTCGACCATGCCCTCGATGCGCTGGCGGCCCTGCCCGAGATCCGGCTGTCCGCCGCCTTCGGGCCACAGCACGGCCTGCGCGGCGATAAGCAGGACAACATGATGGAGTCGCCCGACTTTCTCGACCCGCAGCACGGCATCCCGGTGTTCAGCCTGTACGGCGAGGTGCGCCGGCCAACCGCGGCGATGCTCGACAGCTTCGACGTGCTGCTGGTCGACCTGCAGGATCTTGGCTGCCGCATCTACACCTTCATCACCACGCTGCGCTACGTGCTCGAAGCCGCCGCCGCCCACGGCAAGTCGGTCTGGGTGCTCGACCGCCCCAACCCGGCCGGACGGCCGGTCGAAGGCCTGAGCCTGCGCCCCGGCTGGGAGAGCTTCGTCGGCGCCGGCGCGATGCCGATGCGCCACGGCCTGACGCTGGGCGAACTCGGCCAGTGGTTCATCGCCACGCTCAAGCTCGACGTCGATTACCAGGTCGTCGAGATGCGGGGCTGGCAGCCCGACGCCGCGCCCGGCCACGGCTGGCCGCTCGGCGAGCGGACCTGGATCAACCCCAGTCCGAACGCTCCCAATCTCGGCATGGCCCGCGCCTATGCCGGCACCGTGATGCTCGAAGGCACCACGCTGTCCGAGGGGCGCGGCACCACCCGGCCGCTGGAACTGTTCGGCGCCCCCGATCTCGACGCCCGCGCCGTGCTGGCCGAGATGCGGGCCCTGGCGCCGGACTGGCTGGCCGGCTGCGCGCTGCGCGACTGCTGGTTCGAGCCGACTTTCCACAAGCACGCCGGCCGGCTCTGCCACGGCCTGCAGATTCACGCCGAGGCGCCGCATTACGGGCACGCCGGGTTCCGCCCGTGGCGCCTGCAGAGCCTGGCCTTCAAGGCGATCCGCCGGCTCTGCCCGGACTACCCGCTGTGGCGCGACTTCCCCTACGAATACGAGCACGAGCGGCTGGCCATCGACCTGATCAACGGTTCGCCGCTGCTGCGCGCATGGGTGGACGACCCGGCCGCCGTGCCGGCCGACCTCGACGCCCTGAGTGCCGCCGACGAGGCCGCCTGGCTCGCCGAGCGGCGCCCCTTCCTGCGCTACTGACTCCGCTGCCGGTGGCGAAGGCTGTTCAAGCGCTATTCCCTCCGGACAAAAACAGGTCCAGAATCAAAGTACTGGCCGACGGCCACCCCGTCGACGGGGAATCCGCGGATTCCCGCAGCGTGGAGCCAAGGATGACGATGATTCAACAACACGAGCGGCGCAGCAACCGGGATCGGCGCGAACTCGACGTCGGCGTGCCTTATGGCCTGAGCGAGCGCCGCTGGCGGCCGGAGCGGCGGACCCCGCTGGTGATCGAGACGGATTTCGACGACATCATCGAGGTGCTGCCGATCGTCGGCCGCGGCCAGCCGGAAGCGCCGGCCGGCACGACACCCGGTTCTAGCGGGAAAAGACGTAGAACAGATTCGGTTCGCTGACCACGTAGAGATTGCCGGCCGCATCCATGGCCAGCCCCTCGGCCTGCGGCACGTCGGCGGCCAGGCCGTGGTGGCCGGCACGCAGGTTTAGCCGGCTCACCGCGCGGCCGCTGCCATCGATTTCGACGACCGCCCGTGAATCGTCGGACAGCACCAGCAGGCGGCCACTGCGCTCGTCGTAATAGAGGCTCGACAGATCCCGCACCGGCAAGGCGTTGTCGCGCTCGGGATGCTCGTTCAGCACCAGCGGCCGTTCCGTTTTGTCTTCCCGTGACGGAAAGCCGGTGATTTCATAGATGCGCAGCGGGTTTTTCTCCTTGGCGACGAACAACCGGTCGCCGCGGCGGTCGTAGGCCAGCCCCTCGAAACCCTTGTTGCCGTTGGCGCCGATGCCGATGGCGAACTGCCGGCAGCGTTCGGCATCGATCTGCCGGGTATCGTCGGCGATGCGGATTTCAACCAGGGCCTGGCGGCGCTCGTCGGTGACCACATAGAGGCCGGGGCCGACGTATTCGATGGCTTCCGGATCGGCCAGCCCGCGTAGCGCAATGCGCCGCAGCACTTCGCCTTGCAGGGACAATTCGACGATTTCCGGGTTATGGTTGGTGATCGTAAACAGCGTCTGGCGGTCGGGATCGTAGGTCAGGCCCGAGACATCCTCGCTCAGGCCGGCGATCGGCCGGGCCTCGACCCGCACCCGGTAGGCGTCGAGCATGGCGCCGTCGGCGGCGTGGGCGGCGGCCAGCGGCCCCGCCGGCGTCCGCAGCCAGTCGCGCACCTCGCCCGACAACAGCAGCGCCCCGGCGGCCAGGGGCAGCAACAGCAGGGGCAGAAAACGGCGGCGGATCGACGACAGGAATGGCGGCAGGGACATGGCGGAAACTCGTGGGTAGCGACCCCGCCATTGTGTCGCAGCAAGGTTAAACAGAAGCTGACGCTACAATTCATCCAGCGTTTACCTGGACCGCCCCAGCATTTCGCCGATGATGCCCGCCCGTTCGCCCCTGTTCTGCCTACCGCTGTTGCTCGCCCTGGCCCTGCCGGCCGCCGCCGAGGAGCAGTACGTGATCCGTCGCGCCGTCGAGGCCGGCCAGTTGAAGCCCTTGTCGGAGATTCTCGCCGGCATCCAGACCAGCCATCCCGGCAAGGTACTCGACGTCGACCTGGAGCGCGACCGCAGCGGCCGCCGGGTCTACGAGATCACCATCCTGAAGAGCAACGGCCAGCGCGCCAAGATTCTCGCCGATGCCGTCAGCGGCAAGGAACTGAAAGCCGCGCCGCCGGCCGCCGGCCGCGTCCCGCTGGCCCAGGCCCTGCGCCGGCTGTTGGCCCAGCATCCCGGCAATGTCCTGGAAGTGGAACTGAAACAGGGCAGCGACCAGCGCCCGGTCTACGAAGTCCAGTTGATCCTGCTCGACGGCCGGCTGCGCGAATTCGTCATCGACGCTCACAGCGGCGCCCTGCTCAACGGCGAAGGCCATCGCCGCGAAATGCTCGGCCGGCTGCGCCCGCTGCCGGAACTGCTCGAACGCCTGCCGGCCCGCTACCGCGGCGTGATCCAGGAAATCGAACTGGAATACGATCAGGACGGCCGCTACTTCTACGAAATCGAAGTGCTGCTGGCCGACGGCCGGGTGCTCGAACTGGACGTGGACGCCATCAGCGGCGCCATCCTCAACGGCGAGGAAATCGAGCGATGAGGGTGCTGATCGTCGAGGACGACGCCGAGCTGGCCGCCAGTATCGCCGCCGGCCTGCGCCGCGACGGCATGCTCGCCGAAATCGTCGGCAACGGCGACGAGGCCGCCTTTCTCGGCTGCACCGAGGATTACGACGCCGCCGTGCTCGACCTCGGCCTGCCCGGCCGCGATGGCGTCTCGGTGCTGCGCCACTGGCGCGAGCAGGGCCGCCGCCTGCCGGTGCTGGTGCTGACCGCGCGCGGCCGCTGGAGCGACAAGCTGGCCAGCTTCGACGCCGGCGCCGACGACTACCTGACCAAGCCCTTCCTGCAGGAGGAGGTGGCGTTGCGCCTGCGCGTGCTGCACCGCCGCGCTCTCGGCCATGCCAGCCCGATCCTGCAGGTCGGCCCGCTGCAATACGACGCCAACGCCGACCAATTCACCCTCGATGGCCTGCCGCTGGCGATGACCGCCCAGGAGCAGCGCATCCTCGCCTACCTGATGCAGCGCAAGGGCTGCGTCGTCACCCGCGGCGAGATCGGCGAGCACGTCTACGCCCGCGACCTCGACCCCGACTCGAACACGCTCGACGTGCTGATCGGCCGCATCCGCCGCAAGCTCGGCCGGCCGCTGATCCACACCGAGCGCGGCCGCGGCTTCCGCCTCGCCGAGGATGGCGATGCCACAGCGGCCGACTGAACGCCTCGGCCTCGGCCTGCGCCTGTTCCTTCTCGGCGCCCTGGCCGCCCTGCTGGTCGGCGCCGGCGGCGGCTGGGCCGTGCGCCAGAGCGTGCAGAACACGCTCTACAAAAGCTTCGAACAGCGCCTCGAAGAACGGGCCGAACGCCTCGCCGCCGACATCACCGTGCTGCCGGACGGCGGCCTCGGTTTCTGGCCCGGCCGCCACAACGACGAATTCGGGCGCATCTTCTCCGGCTGGTACTGGCAACTCGACAGTGCCGGCCAGGTCCGCCGCTCGCGCTCGCTGTGGGATACCTCGCTGGCCACAGCCGCCGCCCGGCCGGTCGGCGGCGACAGCCCCCTGCTGCGCCTGAGCGGACCGCAGGGCGCCCCCTTGCTCGGGCTGGCGCGCCGGATCGACAGCGAGGGCCAGCAGGGCGTGCTGCACGTTTACGGACCGGCCGACGAAACGGACGGCGAACTGCAAAAGATCGACAACACGCTGCTGCTGACCCAGCTCGCCCTGATCGCCGCCCTGCTGCTGACCAGCTTCCTGCAGGTGCGCATCGGCCTCGAACCGCTGCGCCGCCTGCGCGCCCGTCTGTCGGCGGTGCGCACCGGCGGCGCCGGGCGCATCGGCGACGGCTACGGTCCCGACCTCGATCCGCTGGCCGGCGAACTCGACCTGCTGCTGGCGCGCAACGCCAAGATCGTCGCCCGCGCCCGCGGCCACGCGGCCGACCTCAGCCATGCGCTGAAGAAACCGCTGTCCCTGCTCAACAGCGACGCCGCCGTGCAGCAGAGTCCCTTGCTGCGCCAGCAGGTGACGGCCATGAGCCGGCTGATCGACCGCCACCTGGCGCGGGCCGGCAGCGGCGCCGGCGAAATCCGGCCGCTTGTCGTGGCCGAGCGCCTCGCCGGTCTGGTCGCCCTGATGCGCCGCCTGCACGGCGAGCGGGCCCTCGACTGGCGGGTGGACGTCGCCGCCGACCTGCACTGGCGCGGCGAACCGACCGACTTCGAGGAAATGCTCGGCAACCTGCTCGACAATGCCGGCAAATGGGCGGCCGCCACAGTATCGGTGCATGCGGCGGCGGCGGACGACGAAATCGTCATCGTCGTCGCCGACGATGGCCCCGGCCTGACGGAAGCGCAGATCGCGCAGAGCGGCAGCCGCGGCCGCCGCTTCGACGAAAGCGTCGAGGGCAGCGGCCTCGGCCTGGTCATCACCACCGATATCGCCGAAACCTACGGCGGTGATGTCGAACTGGCGCGCGCCGCCCTCGGCGGCCTGCAAGTCACGCTGCATTTGCCGGCCTGACACGGCGATTTTTGCACGATTTTTACGCGCACCGTAGCGGCCACCGGCGCCGTTTTCGGTTTAATCTGCTGCACTTCCCCCGACCGCAGCCCCCGTACCATGCCCATCGACCGTTCCGTTTTTGCCGCCGCCCCCGCTTCCCGCCTGTGGTCGCGCCTCGCCGTCTGCGGCCCCTACGCCGCGCTGGCGCTGCTCTTCCTGCTCGGCCTGCCGCTGCTGTCGCTGTCGCGCATCGGGCTGATGCTGTGGCAGGGCGAGCGTGTCGCCGCCACCGGCATCTGGCCGGAAATGCTGCTGCAGGGCGTGCGCGTCGACATCATCCAGCTCTCCCTGTTCGCCCTGCCGCTGCTGCTGCTCGCCCCGCTGCTGGCGCTGCGCCGGCCGTGGCCGCTGTGGCGGCGGCTGAACGCGCTGTGGGTGGTGCTCGCCGTCGCCACCCTGACCCTGCTCGAAATCGCCACGCCGCAATTCATCGGCGAATACGACGCGCGCCCCAACCGGCTGTTCGTCGAATACCTGAAATATCCGCATGAAGTCCTGGCCATGCTGTGGTCGGGCTTTCGCCTGCAACTCCTGGCCGGGCTGGCCGGCACCGCGCTGGCCGCCGTCGCCACCGTCCGCCTGCTGCGGCCCTGGCTGCGCCAGGAACATGCCTGGCCGCTCTGGAAGCTGTGGCTGAGCTGGCCGCTGCTGGTGCTGCTGTGCCTGCTGGCGATCCGCTCCAATCTCGACCACCGCCCGGCCAACCCGGCGCTGTTCGCGCTGACCGGCGATCCGATGGTCAATACGCTGATTCTCAACTCCGCCTGGTCGGTCACCCATGCCGTCTATGCCATGCGCCACGAAGCGCGCTCCAGCGAAATCTACGGCCAGATGGACAATGCGGCCATTCTCGACGAGCTGCGCAAAGCCAAGGCGAGCCTCGGCGACGCCCGGCCGCTGCTGGGCAATGCCGAGATTCCGACGCTGCTGGCGCAGAAGGCGACGCAACGCCGCGGCAAACCGCTGAACCTGGTCATCGTGCTCGAAGAAAGCCTGGGCGCCACCTTCGTCGAATCGCTCGGCGGCGTGCCGGTGACGCCGGAACTGGAAAAGCTGAAAAACGAAGGCTGGTGGTTCGAACAGCTGTACGCCACCGGCACCCGCTCGATCCGCGGCATCGAGGCGGTGGTCACCGGTTTTCCGCCGACGCCGGCACAGGCCGTGGTCAAACTGTCGCTGGCCCAGCACGATTTCGCCTCGCTCGCCTCGATCCTCGCCCAGCACGGCTACAGCTCGGAATTCATCTACGGCGGCGAAGCGCATTTCGACAACATGCGCGGCTTCTTCACCAACAACGGCTTTGCCCGCATCACCGACGGCAAGGACTACAAGAATCCGGTCTTCACCGGCAGTTGGGGCGTCTCCGACGAAGACCTGTTCGCCAAGGCGCACGAGCGGCTGAGCGAAAAACACCAGGCCGGCGAGTCCAGCTTCACGCTGGTGTTCACCTCGTCGAACCACGCCCCCTTCGAGTTCCCGGACGGGCGCATCGCGCTGTACGAGGAGCCCAAGGGCACCGACAACAACGCCGTCAAGTACACCGACTACGCCCTTGGCCGCTTCATCGCCCAGGCCAAGGCCAGCGACTACTGGAAGGACACCGTGTTCCTGATCGTCGCCGACCACGACATCCGCGTGCGCGGCAACAGCCTGGTGCCGATCGAGCGCTTCCACATTCCCGGCCTGATCCTCGGCGCCGACCTCGCGCCGCGCCGGGTCAAGACGGTGGCCAGTCAGATCGACCTGGCGCCGACCCTGCTCTCGCTGCTCGGCGTCGATGCCGAGCACCCGCTGATCGGGCGCGACCTGACGCGTGAGCCGGCCGACCTGCCGGGCCGGGCGATGATGCAGTACGAGCAGCACTACGCCTGGATGGAAGGCGACCAAGTGGTCATCCTGCGCCCGGAAAAAACACCGGAACACGCCCGCTACGACCGCACGAAAAAGCACCTGCAGCCGGCGGCCCCACCAGCCGACGCGGCGGCGCGCGAACGGCGCGCCCTGGCGCACGCCCTGCTGCCGGCCTGGCTCTACCGCGAGCAGCGTTACCGGTTGCCCGAATGAGGAATCCCGAATTTCCTCGTGCCGTGCACGGCAACTGAAGGAATAAAACTCCCCTCCGACGCCCCCGTGCACCAGTCAAAGTCACCCAGCCGTTGACAACTTCCAATCGTCATGATGCAATCATCATTTTTCGGCGATGGGAGAAGCATCCATGTCCGCCCTGGAATCGTTGTTTTCCGGCCTGCTCGGCCAGCATGCCCGGCTACTCGAGCTCAAGACATCGCTTCCCGACGCGGCGCTCCTGGTGGAAAGCTTCACGGGGCGAGAAGCGGTCAGCGAGAACTTTCGCTT
>JAVBRT010000047.1:0-37581 GCA_031547725.1 Azonexus sp.
ACGTCATGATGTTCGACGGCGAGGGCCGCATCACCGATCTCTGGGTCGGCTCCTGGGCCGTGCTGGTCATCGTCGGCCTGATCGTCTGGGGCCTGACGATCTGGTGCGCGATCGCGTACCGCCGTCGCAAGAACGACACCGGATTCCCGGTGCAGCTGCGTTACCACGTGCCGCTCGAGCTGATGTTCACGCTCGTGCCCGTGATCATGGTGCTCACCTTCTTCTACTTCACCCAGCGCGATGTCCGCGAGGTGGAGATGCACGTGGCCGAGCCGGACTACACGGTCAACGTCGTCGCCAAGCAGTGGAGCTGGGACTTCAACTACGTCGACGCTGACGTCTACGAGACCGGTGTCCAGGAGAACAACGTCGGCGACATGAAGCCGATCGACGGGGTGCCTGGTACCTCCGACTCGCTGCCGACGCTCTACCTGCCGGTGAACGAGAAGGTGCAGTTCCGGCTCATGTCGCGCGATGTGATCCACTCCTTCTGGATCCCGGCCTTCCTCTACAAGCAGGACATGTTCCCGAACCGGACCAACGTCTTCGAGGTCATCCCTGAACGCGAGGGTCTGTACGCCGGCAAATGCGCCGAGCTCTGCGGTGAGTACCACTCCGGCATGCTCTTCAATGTGGCCGTGGTCTCCCGTGCGGAGTTCGACGCGAAGATGGAAGAGCTTCGAGCAAAGGGGCAAGAAGGCAGTCTGCCGATCGAGTACAGCAGGCTCCAGCACCCGAACTCCGCCATCACTTCTACGGAGGATGAGAACTGATGGTCGCACAGGCCGTTTCGACAGTGCCCGCGGTCCCGCGGCGGCAGACCCGTGGGCAGACCGTGATCAAGTGGGTCACCTCGACCGACCACAAGACGATCGGGTACATGTACCTGATCACGTCGTTCATCTTCTTCTGCATCGGTGGTCTGATGGCCCTGGTGATCCGGGCCGAGCTCTTCGAGCCAGGAATCCAGGTCGTGCAGAGCAAGGAACAGTACAACGAACTGTTCACCATGCACGGCACGATCATGTTGCTGCTCTTCGCGACGCCGCTGTTCGCCGGCTTCGCGAATGTGTTGATGCCGATGCAGATCGGGGCGCCCGATGTCGCGTTCCCCCGACTGAACATGTTCGCCTACTGGCTGTACCTCTTCGGTGGCCTGATCGCGGCATTCGGCTTCTTCACGCGTGAGGGCGCGGCCTCTTTCGGCTGGTTCGCCTACGCTCCACTCTCCAGTAACGCGTTCAGTCCGGGGCTCGGTGCGGATCTATGGGTCTTCGGGCTGACCATGGGTGGGTTCGGCACCATCCTTGGTGCGGTCAACTTCATGACCACGATCATCACGATGCGCGCCCCTGGCATGACGATGTTCCGGATGCCCATCTTCACCTGGAACACGCTGATCACCAGCCTCCTCGTGCTGATGGCCTTCCCGCCGCTGGCAGCTGCCCTCTTCGCCCTCGGCGCTGACCGGAAGCTCGGAGCCCACATCTTCGACCCCACCAACGGCGGGGCGATCCTCTGGCAGCACCTGTTCTGGTTCTTCGGCCACCCCGAGGTGTACATCCTGCTACTGCCGGTGTGGGGGCTGATGCCGCACGTGCTGGCCACCTTCTCGCGCAAGCCGACTTACGGCTACACGGCGCAGGTCTATGCCTTCATCGCCATCGGCGTGCTCTCGGTGGTGGTCTGGGCGCACCATTTCTTCACCGCCGGCCTGCCGGTGCCGGCGCTGGTCTATTTCATGTTCAGCACCATGGCCATCTCGGTACCGCTGGCGGTACTGTTCTTCTGCTGGATCGCCACCATGTGGAAGGGGGCGATGAGCTTCGAGACGCCGATGCTGTTCGCCGTCGGCTTCATCGTCCTGTTCGGCATCGCCGGACTGACCGGTCTGATCCTCGCCGACGTCGCCGCCGACGCGCAGTACCACCACAGCTACTTCGTCGTCGCCCACTTCCATTACGCGCTGTTCGCCGGCGGCATCATGGGCGTGATGACCGGCGTCTACTACTGGCTGCCGAAATGGACCGGCCACATGTACAGCGAGACCCTGGGCAAATGGCATTTCTGGCTGACGGTGGCGTCCTTCAACCTGACCTTCATGCCGCAGTTCTTCCTCGGCCTGGCCGGCATGCCGCGACGCATTCCCGACTATGCGCTGCAGTTCGCCGAGTTCAACGCCATCTCGACCGTCGGCGCCTTCGTCCTCGGCCTCAGCCAGTTGCTTTTCGCCTGGAACATCTGGTCCTGCGTGCGCGGCGGCCCGAAGGCGGACGGCCGGGCCTGGGAAGGCGCCGAAGGGCTGGAATGGGAACTGTCGTCGCCGCCGCCGCACCACAGCTGGGAAACCCAGCCGGTGATCAAATGAACGACACCCCCGCCGCCTCTTTCGCGCCGGCCGACCTGGCCCGCCGCCGCCGCGCCGCCCGCCGCCTCGGCTGGCTGCTCGCCACCGCGGTGCTGGCCATCTACCTGCTCGGGCTGCTGATTCCGCGCTGACGCCATGGACCAGGCCCGACCAGCCCCCTCGCCGCACAGCCGCCTGACCCGCTGTCTGCTGCTGCTGGTCGCCGCCGCCTTCGCCTTCGCCTTCGCGCTGGTGCCGCTGTACAACGTGCTCTGCGAAGTCACCGGCTTCAACGGCAAGACCTCGGCCGGCTTCGCCGCCGGCGGCCTCAAGGCCGGGGCGGCGCCGGCCGGCCGCGTCGATGCCGGGCGGCTGGTCCGCGTCGAGTTCACCGGCACGGTGATGCCCGGCCTGCCGTGGGACATGCGCCCGCTCAAGCTCAGCCTCGACGTCCATCCCGGCGAGTTGCAGCAGGTCAGCTACCTGGTGCGCAACCATTCGGCGCGGCCGGTGACCGGCCAGGCCGTGCCCAGCGTCAGCCCCGGCCAGGCGGCCCAGCATTTCGAGAAAATCGAGTGCTTCTGCTTCGACCGGCAGACGCTGGCCCCCGGCGAGGCGCAGGAACTGCCGCTGGCCTTCATCGTCAGCCCGGACATCGACCGCGACATCAGCCACATCACGCTTTCCTACGCCTTCTTCGCCGCCGGGGAAGGCGCCCGCCAGACTTTGAGCGCCACCGCGGAGGCCCGATGAAAACGCCCACCCAGCACGCCTCGCCACATGCTTACTTCGTGCCGCAACCGAGCCTGTACCCGGTCATCCTGTCGGCCGGCATGTTCCTGCTGGCGCTCGGCTTCATCCAGTTCGTCAACAACTTCGGCGCCGGCGGCTGGTGCATGCTGGCCGGCTTCATGATCATCGTCTGGGTGCTCTACGGCTGGTTCGGCAAGGTCGTCGGCGAATCGCGGCACGGCGCCTACCGCGACTGGGAGGACCGCTCCTTCCGCCACGGCATGATCTGGTTCATCGCCACCGAGATCATGTTCTTCGCCGCTTTCTTCGGCGCCCTGTTCTACGTCCGCGTGCTCTCGGTGCCAGCCCTCGGCGGCATGGAGGCGGCGCACGGCTTCAGCCTGTGGCCGGAGTTCGCCGGCACCTGGCCGAGCAGCGGGCCGAAGGGCGGCGCCTTCACGCCGATGGGCGCCTGGGGCATCCCGGCGCTGAACACCGCGCTGCTGCTCAGTTCCGGCGCCACGGTGACCTGGGCGCACTGGGCGCTGCTGCGCGACAAACGGAACCAGCTGGTGTTCGGACTGATGGCGACGGTGCTGCTCGGCACCTTGTTTCTCGGCTTCCAGGCCTGGGAATACCGCCATGCCTACAACGAACTGGGCCTGACCCTGGGCGCCGGCGCCTACGGCGCGACCTTCTTCATGCTCACCGGCTTCCACGGCTTCCACGTGACGCTGGGCACGGTGATGCTGCTGGTCATCCTGCTGCGCAGCGCCAGCGGCCACTTCACGCCGCAGCGCCATTTCGCCTTCGAGGGCGTCGCCTGGTACTGGCACTTCGTCGATGTCGTCTGGCTGCTGCTGTTCGTCTTCGTCTACTGGCTGTAGCCGGGTATGAAGCCGCAACGGAAGCCGATCAGCAGCACGGCGAACAGCGCCAGCGACAGGCCGATGCGCCAGCTCAGCGCGCGCGCCAAGCGTTCGCCGCCGCCGCGGTCGCGCCAGAGATAGAACAGACCCGACAGCAGGCTGCCGACGATGGCCACCAACAGCAAAAGCACCACGACCCTGAGCATCGACGATTCCCCCGCTGGTTTCGCGCCGGCCGAGTATGCGCGCCGCCCGGCCGCGCCGGCAAGGGCCGGCGGCGTGTCGGCGCTGCTGCTCGGCGGCCTGCTGCAACTGCTGCTGGTGCCGGCTTTCGTCGCGCTCGGCCTGTGGCAGTGGGACAAGGCCGAGCGCAAGACGGCGTTGCAGGCCGAACTCGACCGGCGCAGCCGCGAAACCGCCATCGCCCTGCCGGCAACACCGGTCGCCGCCGAAACGCTGCGCTACCGCCGGGTGACCCTGCGCGGCCACTACGACGCCGCGCATCAGGTGCTGATCGACAACCGGCTCTACCGCGAGCAGGCCGGCTACCACGTCGTCACGCCGCTGCGCCTGGCCGGCTCGGCCATGGTCACGCTGGTCAATCGCGGCTGGCTGCCGGCCCCGGCCGCGCACGATCAGCTGCCGCCGGCACCGGTGCCGGCCGGCGAAATCGAAGTGACCGGCATCGCCGTCGAGCCGCCCGGGCGCGTCTTCACCCTGGCGCCGCAGCCGGACACGGGCTGGGCAGCGGCGTGGCAGAACCTCGATCTCGAGCGCTACCGCGCCGTGCTCGGCCAGCCGCTGCAGCCGGTCGTCGTCCAGCTCGATCCGGCCGCCCCCGGCGGCTTCGTCCGCGACTGGCCGCGCCCCGACGAACGGGCCGAACGCCACCGCAGCTACGCCCTGCAATGGTTCGGCTTCGCGCTGGCCAGCCTCGGCATTTGGGGCTTCTGCCTGCTCCGTCGGCCGCCGCCAGCCGAGCGGCGGGAAGCCGCGCCCCCAAAGACACGGCATCCGTCCGGCGACGAACGGATGGCAAGGCCATGACCGCAACCGCCCTGCCCGGCCGCCGCGGCCTGCCGACGCTGGCCCTGATCGTCGGCCTGCTCGCCCTGCCTTTCGCCCTTGCCGCCGGCCTCTATTTCGCCGGCTGGCAACCGGCGCGCAGCATGGCCCACGGCCGGCTGCTGACGCCACCCTTGGCCCTGCCGGCGCGCGGTCTGGCCGATGCCGCCGGGCGGCCGGTCAACAGCGCCGACCTGCAGGGCAAGTGGCTGCTGGCGCTGAGCCTCGACGGCCCCTGCGGCGCCGACTGCGCCGCCCGCCTCGACGAGCTGCGCCGCATCCAGGTCTCGCTGAACAAGGACATGGGCCGCCTGCGCCGGGTGGTGCTGGCACCGACGACCGACGACCCGGCGCTGGCCGCCGCCGCCCGCCACCAGCCCGACCTGCTGTTGCTGGCGGCGCCGCCGCGGTGGCTGGACGGCACACCGGCCGCCCCTTACCGCCTGCACATCGTCGATCCGCTCGGCCGGCGGGTGATCGACTATCCCGCCACGGTCGGCGCCGGGGATGTGCGCGCCGACCTCGAACGCCTGCTCAAATACGCCTGGACGGGTTAGGACGTGTTCACAGCAACCGGCGGGACAGCGTTGGCTGTGGCGGGAAGGGCGCCAAGGCGGGAGGCGCGAGGAATGGTCGTTCCATTCCCCAGCCGGGCAAGGCCGGCGACCGCCCGCCACGGCAAACCCGGAGGGCCAGGGTCTGGCGGGGCGCATTGCCGCGTTGCCGCTCGCTGGTGCAGATCACTGCCCGGCGCGACCGACGCCTTGCCCCGCCTCCCCGCCAGGCCCTTGCGCCGCCCGTCGCTTACCGCGAACACACCCTAGGAGAAAAACCATGCAGACCGCCGCCGTCCCCGCCCTGTCGTTCGGCCAGCGCCTGGCCGCCTTCGCCCGGCTGTGCAAGCCGCGCGTCAACAGCCTGATCGTATTCACCGCGATGATCGGCATGTGCCTGGCGACGCCGGGCTTTCCGCCACTCGCCCGCTTCCTCGTCGCCTCGCTCGGCATCGCCCTGGTCGCCTTCGCCGCCGGCGCCCTCAACTGCCTGGTCGAGCGCACCGTCGATGCCAGGATGGCGCGCACCGCCTGGCGGGCCACGGCGCGCGGCACCGTCTCGCCGCTGGAAACGACGCTGCTCGCCGGCCTCGTCGGCGGCGCCGGCCTGTGGCTGCTGCACGCCTTCATCAACGACCTGACGCTGTGGCTGACGCTGGCCACCTTCGTCGGCTACACGGTGATCTACACGCTGATCCTGAAGCCGGCGACGCCGCTCAACATCGTCATCGGCGGCGCTTCCGGCGCCATGCCGCCGCTGCTCGGGTGGACGGCGATGACCGGCCAAATTTCGGCCGAGCCGCTGGTGCTGTTCCTCATCATCTTCCTGTGGACGCCGCCGCACTTCTGGGCGCTGGCCTGCTACCGGTGCGCCGACTACGCCCGTTCCGGCCTGCCGATGCTGCCGGTGACGCACGGCGTCGCCTTCACCTGCCAGCACATCCTCTGGTACACGCTGATGCTCGCCGCCGCCAGCCTGATCCCGGTCTCGCTGGGCATGAGCGGCGCCGTGTACCTGGTCGCCGTCAGCCTGCTCGACCTCGTCTTCCTGGCCTACGCCATCGCGCTCTGCCGCCACTACAGCGACGACCTGGCGCAGCGCTGCTTCCGCTACTCGATCCTCTACCTGACGCTGCTCTTCGCCACGCTGTTCGCCGACCGCCTGTTCCTCGCCTGAGCCGATGCGCCTCTACCGCCGCCTGCTGCTCGCCGCCACGCTGCTCGCCGTCCTGGTGATCGGCCTCGGCGCCTACGTGCGCCTCTCCGACGCCGGCCTCGGCTGTCCCGACTGGCCCGGCTGCTACGGCCATCTGCTCGGCGTGCCGGACGAGGCCGGCGAACTGCACGCCGCCGCCGGCGCCTTCCCGCAGCGGCCGGTCGAATCCGGCAAGGCATGGAAGGAAATGATCCACCGCTACGCCGCCGGCAGCCTCGGCCTGCTCATCCTTGCCTTGTGTCTGCTGGCCTGGCGCCCGGCCTTGCGACGGATGCAGTCGCCGTGGCCGGCGACGGCGCTGCTCGGCCTGGTCGGCCTGCAGGCGGCGCTCGGCATGTGGACGGTGACGCTGCTGCTGAAACCGCTGGTGGTCACCCTGCACCTGCTCGGCGGCATGAGCACGCTGGCCCTGCTGCTGGCGCTGACCCTGGCCGGCCAGCGCCCGGCCTTCGCGCCGCCGGCCGCCGCCGCGCTGCGCCGGCCGGCGGCCCTGGCCCTGCTCGCCGTCGCCGGCCAGATCGCGCTCGGCGGCTGGGTCAGCAGCAATTACGCCGCCCTCGCCTGCGCCGATTTCCCGCTGTGCCAGGGCAACTGGCTGCCGGTCACCGACTTCGCCCACGCTTTCAGCCTGCACCGCGAACTCGGCTACACCGCCCACGGCGACCTGCTGCCGGCCGCCGCGCTGATCGCCATCCACTGGAGCCACCGCCTCGGCGCCCTGCTCGTCGCGCTGGCCGTCGGCGCACTGGCGGCCAGCCTGCTGCGCCGCGGCGGCGCGCCGGGCCGGCGCTGGAGCGGCGTCCTGCTGGCGCTGTTGGCGCTGCAACTGGGCCTCGGCATCGGCAACGTGCTGCTCTCCCTGCCGCTGCCGCTGGCGGTGGCCCACAACCTCGGCGCGGCGGCGCTGCTCAGCGCCGTGCTCGCCGTCAATCTCGGCTGCCGCCCGGCGGCCGCGGCGCGGAGTTCGGCCTCCGGCCTGCCGACGCCCGTGCCCGGCTGAGGGAAACGCCGCCGGCGACGGCTGCTAGAATCGTCGGCCCTGCCCGCTTCGACCGCATCATGCACCGCTCCCGCTCCGAAATCCTCGCCCTTCCCGGCGTTCGCCTGCATTTGCGCCACTGGGGCGATGCCGCCGCCCCGACGTTGTTCCTGCTGCACGGCTGGATGGACGTCTCGGCCTCGTGGCAATTCGTCGTCGACGAACTGCGCCGCGACTGGCATGTCGTCGCCCCCGACTGGCGCGGCTTCGGTCCCTCGCAGTGGCTGCACCGGCCGTACTTCTTCGCCGAGCACCTGGGCGACCTCGAGGCCATCGTCGACCATGTCGCGCCGGCGGGGCCGGTGCGCCTGGCCGGCCACAGCATGGGCGGCATCCTCGCCTGCCTGTACGCCGGCATCCGGCCCGAGCGGGTCGAGCGCCTGGTCTCGCTGGAAGGTTTCGGCATCGCGCCGACGACGGCCGACATGGCGCCGGAACGCTATCGCCAGTGGCTCGACCAGTTGCGCCAGCCGCCGCGCATGCACGCCTACCCGGACCGCGCCGCCTTCGCCCGCCGGCTGCTGAAAAGCGACCCGTTCCTGACGGCCGAACGGGCCGACTTCCTCGCCCGCCACCTGGCCCGCGTCGGCGACGGCACGACGCGGGCCGGCGAGCGCCGGCACGGCGTGATCTGGAACGGCGACCCGTGGCACAAGTCAATGTCGCCCTATTTGTTCCGTCTTGAGGAGTCGATGGCCATCTGGCGCCAGGTGCGCTGCCCGGTGCTCTGGGTGGCCGGCCGCCAGTCGTGGATCGTGCGCGACTACGCCAGCCGCCCCGGCGACTGGGAGGCGCGCCGCGCCTGCTTCGCCGACGTGCGCGAGGAATGGATCGAGCAGTCCGACCACATGCTGCACCACGATCAGCCGGCGGCGGTCGCCGGGCTGATCGAGACGTGGTTTCCCTAAACCCGGCCGGCCCGTGACGAAGGCGGGGGAACTGGCATAATCGGCAAAAACGCCATGCCAATCCGTCGCTTCCGCCCTCTCCTGCTGCTGCCCATTGTCCTGCTGGGCATTTCCCTGGCCGCCCGTCCGCCGGAGCCGATCCGCATCGGCGTCATCCACGCCCTGAGCGGCGTCATGGCCGACAACGAGCGCGGCCTGGTCGATGCCATCCAGCTGGCGGTGGACGACATCAACGCCGACGGCGGCCTGCTCGGCCGGCCGGTCGAAATCCACCTCGCCGACAGCCGTTCCGACTGGCCCCACGCCGCCCGCGAAGCCGGCCGCCTGATCGACGACACTGGCGTCAGCGCCCTGTTCGCCTGCTGGACCTCCTCCTGCCGCCAGGCTCTGCGGCCGGTGGTCGAAGGCCGGCGGCACCTGATGTTCTACCCCCTGCAGTACGAGGGGATGGAAATCTCGCCGCACATCGTTTACATGGGCGCCGCCCCCAACCAGCAGTTGATTCCCGGTGCCCGCTGGGCGCTCGAGCGCTTCGGCCGGCGCGTGTACCTGCTCGGCTCGGACTACCTCTATCCGCGCGCCGCCAACCTGCTGATCGGCGATCTGGTCGCCGCCGGCGACGGCAGCGTCGTCGGCGAGCGCTACCTGCCGATGGACGGCGCTGACTTCGCCCCGGTCATCGAGGAATTGCGCCGCCAGGCGCCCGACGTCGTCTTCAATACCTTGAACGGCGACGGCAACCGTCCCTTCTTCGCCGCCCTGACCGCCGCCGGCCTCGGCCATCTGCCGGTCGTTTCCTTCAGCATCGCCGAACCGGAGTTGCAGCGGCTGGCCGGTACCCGCTTCCATCCCGAGCATTACGCCGTCTGGGGCTATTTCCAGAGCTTGCCCGACGAGGCCAACCGGCAGTTCGTCGACCGCTTCCGCGCCCGCTTCGGTCCCGGGCGGGTGCTCGGCGATCCGCAGCTCAGCAGCTACGAGGCGGTGCGGCTGTGGGCGGCGGCCGTCCGCGAAGCCGGCAGCGCCGAGCCGCAGCGGGTCAACGACGCGCTCGGCCAGATCAACCTGGCCGGCCCGGCCGGGCTGATCGCCGTCGATACCGCCACCCGCCACCGCTGGCGCCGCGTCTATGTCGGCAAGGCCGGGGCGGACGGCCAGTTCGCGGCGGTCGAGCTGTCCGCCGCGCCGGTCCGGCCGCTGCCCTTCCCGCCCTACCGCAGCCGCAGCGAGTGGCACGAGCGCCTGCGGCCGCTGACCGGGGCCGTCCTGTGAAACGCCTGAGCCTCGGCCTGCGTCTCGGCCTCGGCTTCCTGATCGTCGCCCTGCTGCCGCTGGCCGGGCTGGCCTGGTTCTACCTGCAGAGCTTCGAGCAGGCGCTGACGGCGACCGTGCTGCAGAACATCGCCTCGATCGCCGACAAGAAGACGCAGCAGATCGACCAGTACATCAACGAGCGCCTGGCCGACGCCCGCCTCTACGCCAGCCAGCCGGAACTGCGCGGCGCCCTGGCCGAACTGGCGCGGCGGCAAGCCCGCGGCCTCGGCGTCGGCAACGTCATCGACGAGCCGCTGCAGACCGAACTGGCGGCCCTCGGCGAGCGCGGCAACTATCACGACGTGCTGCTGATCGACGCCGCCGGCAATGTCGTCTTCTCGCTGCGCAGCGAGCCGGACCTGTACACCAACCTGCGCCACGGCCCCTACAGCGGCAGCAGCCTGGCCATCGGCTTCCGCCAGGCGCTCGACTTCCTGCAGGTCGATCTCACCCGCTTCGCGCCCTACGCGCCGTCGGCCGGCCGCATCGCCGCCTTCGCCGTGGCGCCGATCGTGGACCATGGCAAGGCGGTCGGCGCGCTGGCCCTGCAGGTCGACCTGGCGACGCTGATGCCGGTCGTCACCGACCGCACCGGACTCGGCAGCAGCGGCGAGACGGTGCTCGCCGTGCGCGACGGCGAACAGGTCCGCTACACGGCGCCGCTGGCCCGCCTGGCCGGCGAGCCGTTCGCCCTGAGCATCCCTTATGCCGCGGCGGCGCGGCCGATGCAGCGCGCCCTGAGCGGCGACCACGGACGCGGCGTCGGCCGCGACTACGCCGGCGTGGCAGTGGCCGCCAACTGGAATTTCCTGCCGGCGCTGGGCTGGGGCATGGTGGTCAAGATCGACGTCGCCGAGGCCCTGGCGCCGCTGCATCGGCAGCAATGGCTGACGGCGCTGGCGCTGGTCGGCTTCATCCTGCTTTCCGGCACCGCCGCGCTGCTGCTCGGCCGCCGCTTCCTGCGCAGCGAGGCCATCATCGCCGCCCAGGAAGCGCGCTACCGGGCGATGTTCGGCAGCATGAACGACGGCGTCGCGCTCTACCGGCCGAGCGCCGACGGCGAGGAATTCACCCTCCTCGACATCAACCCGGCCGGCGAGCGGATCGCCAACGTCCGCCGCGACGCGGTGCTCGGCCAGCCGTCGCGCCAAGCCTTTCCCGGCATCGAGGCGGCCGGCATCTTCGCCGCCTTCCGCCGCGTCGCCGCCAACGGCGGGAGCGAAACGGTGAGCCTGACCGCCTACCGCGACCTGCGCGTCGACCTGTGGGTGGAGAACGACGTGATCCGCCTGCCCGGCGGCGAGATCCTCTCGGTGTTCAAGGACATCACCGCCCGCAAGCGCGCCGAGAGCGCCCTGGTCGAATCGCTCGGCAATCTGCGCGAGGCCCAGCGCATCGCCCATCTCGGCAACTGGACGCTGGACGTGCAGAACGACCGGCTGCAATGGTCGGAGGAAATGTTCCGCATCCTGGAAGTGGACCCGCGCCAGCAGCCGGCGCGCGACAGCGTGTACCTTGCCGTCACCCATCCCGAGGACCGCGAGATGGTCCGGGCGGCCTACGAGGAATCGCTGCTCCAGCGCCGCCCGTGCGAAATCACCCATCGCCTGCTGTTCGCCGACGGCCGCATCAAGTACGTGCACGGCCACGGCGAGACGCTGTTCGCCGACGACGGCACGCCGCTCGTCTCGCACGGCACGCTGCAGGACGTCACCGAGCGCCACCTGGCGCGCGAGGCGCTGCAGCTCTACGCCAAGATTTTCCAGCACAGCGGCGAGGCGATCATGGTCACCGACCACGACAACCGCATCGTCGCCGTCAATCCGGCCTTCGTCCGCCAGACCGGCTACTCGCTCGAACAGATCGCCGGCAAGAATCCGCGCATGCTGGCCTCCGGCCGCACGCCGCAGGCGACCTACGTCGAGCTGTGGAACACCCTGCAGGAAAAGAGCTACTGGCAGGGCGAGCTGTGGGACCGCAACCGCAGCGGCCGCATCTACCCGAAATGGGCGGCCATCTCGGCAATCCGCGACGAGCGGGGGACGATCACCCATTTCATCGCCAGCTTCACCGACATCAGCGAACGCAAGGCGGCCGAGGAACGCATCGAGCACCTCGCCCACCACGACAGCCTGACCGGCCTGTTCAACCGCTACAACCTGGAAATCCGCCTGTCGCAGGCACTGCTCTCGGCGCGCCGGGAGAACTGGTTCATGGCCGTGCTGTTCATCGACCTCGACCGCTTCAAGGTGATCAACGACACGCTCGGCCACCACGTCGGCGACCAGCTGCTGATCGAAGTCGCCCAGCGCCTGCTCGGCTGCGTGCGCGAAAGCGACGTCGTCGCCCGTCTGGGCGGCGACGAGTTCGTCGTCGTGCTCAACGCCCTCGACAGCCCGGCCGAAGCCTCGCCGGTCGCCGCCAAGATCATGCATGCCCTGGCCCAGCCCTACGACATCGGCAACGACCGCCTGCACACCAGCCCGAGCATCGGCATCGCCATCTTCCCCGACGACGGCGACGACGCCGCGACGCTGATGAAGCATGCCGACGCGGCGATGTACCACGCCAAGGAACAGGGCCGCAACAACCTGCAGTACTTCACCGCCGAGCTCAACGCCGCGGCCAGCGAGCGCCTGCTGCTCGAACGCGAATTGCGCGTCGCCCTCGAACAGAGCCAGTTCGAGTTGCACTACCAGCCGCAATTTGCCGCCGACGCCGGCGATTTCGTCCGGCCGCTGGCGGTCGAGGCCCTGATCCGCTGGCGCCACCCGCAACGCGGCCTGGTGCCGCCCGACCGCTTCATCCCGCTGGCCGAGGAATCCGGACTGATCGAGGCGATCGGTGACTGGGTGCTGCACGAGGCCTGCCGCCAGTTGGCCGAATGGAAGCTCGAGGGCATCGGCCCGCGGCGCATGGCGGTGAACATTTCCGCGCACCAGCTGCGCAACGCCGATCTGGTCGAACGCATCGGCGACATCCTGCGCCACCACCGCCTGGCGCACGACGAGCTGGAACTGGAAATCACCGAATCGGTGGCGATGAGCGATCCGGCCAGCGCCATCGAGCAACTGGAGGCCCTGCGCCGCCTCGGCGTGATGCTGGCCATCGACGATTTCGGCACCGGCTACTCCTCGCTGGCCTACCTGAAGCGGCTGCCGATCCAGGTGCTCAAGCTCGACCGCGCCTTCGTCCGCGACATCGAGAACGACGAGAACGACGCCGCGATCAGCGCCGCCACGCTGGCCCTGGCCCACAGCCTCGGCCTCATGGTGGTGGCCGAGGGCATCGAGACCGAGGGCCAGAGCCGCTTCCTGCGCGCCCACGGCTGCGATCTGCTGCAAGGCTACCTGTACGGCCGCCCGGAACCGGCGGCGGCGCTGGCCGCCCGCTGGCGCGCCGCCGCCGGCGCAACGCCCTGAGCCGGCGGGACGCCAAGCCGGCGCTTGCCCGCCGCCGCTTTGACGCCCCCGGCGAAGCCCGGTCGGCGGCAGCGGCGGCCCGATTTCATCCTTGGCCTGGGCGCGCCCCCGGCCACGTTTGCCGCGAGCCCCCCGCTTCCCGCCCAACCCGGCCATGAATGACCGGCGGGCGGCCGCCCCGCGCTCAGGATTTCAGCAATTCCTCGCGCGCCCCGAGCCAGCGCCGCAAATGCGCTTCGGCCAGGGCCGGATGGGCGGTGAGCATTTCCTCGGCGACCGTCCGCGCCGCCTCGACCAGTTCGGCATCCTGCTCCAGGTCGGCATAGCGCAGCAGCGGCACGCCGCTCTGGCGGGCGCCGACGAACTCGCCCGGGCCGCGCAGTTGCAAGTCGCGGCGGGCGATCTCGAAGCCGTCGGTGTGCTCGAAAATGATCTTCAGCCGCTGGCGGGCGATCTCGCCCAGCGGCCCGGCGTAGATCAGCACGCAACTCGATTCGTAGCGGCCGCGCCCGACCCGGCCGCGCAACTGGTGCAGTTGCGACAGGCCGAAGCGCTCGGCGTGCTCGATCACCATCAGGCTGGCGTTGGGCACGTCGACGCCGACCTCGATCACCGTCGTCGCCACCAGCACGTCGATGGCGCCGGCGGCGAAGGCGGCCATCGTCGCCTGCTTGTCGTCGGCCTTGAGGCGGCCGTGCACCAAGCCGACGGCGAGGCCCGGCAGATCGGCCGCAAGCTGGGCGTAGGTTTCCTCGGCAGTCTGCAATTGCAGCGCCTCCGATTCCTCGATCAGCGGACAGACCCAGTAGGCCTGGCGGCCTTCCTCGACGTGCTTCTTGACGAAGCCGACGACGTCGGCGCGACGGTTGTCGGCGACCAGCCGCGTCTTGATCGGCGTGCGCCCGGGCGGCAGTTCGTCGAGCACGGTGACGTCGAGGTCGGCGTAATAGCTCATCGCCAGCGTGCGCGGAATCGGCGTCGCCGACATCATCAGCTGGTGCGGGTTGCCGCCCTTGTTGCGCAGGGCCAGCCGCTGGGCGACGCCGAAGCGGTGTTGCTCGTCGACGATGGCCAGGCCGAGGCGGGCGAAATCGACGCCGTCCTGGATCAGCGCATGGGTGCCGATCACCAGTTGGGCATCGGCCGCCGCGGCCGCCAGCTGCTCGCGCTTGGCCTTGCTCTTCAGGCTGCCGGCCAGCCAGGCGACCTTGACGCCGAGCGGTTCGAGCCAGTCGCGCAGCTTCAGGTAGTGCTGCTCGGCGAGGATTTCGGTCGGCGCCATGAAGGCCGCCTGCCAACCGGCCGAAATCGCCTGGCAGGCGGCCAGCGCGGCGACGATGGTCTTACCGGCGCCGACGTCGCCCTGCAGCAGGCGCTGCATCGGGTAGGGCCGGGCCAGGTCGCCGCCGATCTCGGCCATGGCCCGCGCCTGCGCCCCGGTCAGGCCGAAGGGCAGGCTGTCGAGCAGGCGGGCGCCGAGATCGTCGCGCGCCACCAGCACCGGCGCCCCCTGCTCGCGGCGGGCGAGATAGGCGCGGCGCAGGGACAGCTGCTGGGCCAGCACCTCGTCGAACTTGATCCGCCGCCAGGCCGGATGGTGGCGCGCCTGCAACGCGTCGACATCGGCTTCCGGCGGCGGCGCGTGCAGGTAGCGCAGGCTGCGGGCGAAGCCCGGCAGTTGCAGGCGCCGGCGCAATTCGTCGGGCAGGGTGTCGGGCAGTTCGGCGGCGGCCAGGGCCGCGCCGATCAGTTTCTCCAGGGTGGCGCTGCCGACGCCGGCGGTGGTCGGATAGACCGGCGTCAGCGCCTCGGGCAGCGGCTCGCCGGCGGCCACCTTGCGCAGGCGCGGATGGACCATCTCCAGCCCGAAGAAGCCGCCGCGCACTTCGCCGAAAACGCGGACGCACGCGCCCTCGGCCAGCATCGCCTGCTGGCTCGGGTAGAAGCTGAAGAAGCGCAGCGTGATCTCGCCGCTGGCGTCGGCGGCGCGCACCACCAGTTGCCGGCGCGGCCGCAGCTGCACTTCGCTGTGTAAAACGGTCAATTCCAGCTGCACCGCCGCGCCGCCCAAGGCACGCTCGACGGCGGTCAGGCGCGTTTCGTCCTCGTAACGCAGCGGCAGGTGCAACAGCAGATCGGCCTCGCTGTGGAGGCCGATCTTGGCGAGTTTCTTGCGCAGCGCCTCGGGCGCGCGGATCGGGGCCGGCGCCCCGGATGCCGTCATCAGCCGATGAACATCACCGCGTCGGCCTCGACCAGGGCGCCGCGCGGCAGCTCCTTGACGCCGACGGCGGCGCGGGCCGGGAAGGGCTCGCTGAAATAGCGGGCCATGACCTCGTTGACCTTGGCGAAGTTGCCGAGGTCGGTCAGGAAGACGTTGAGCTTGACCACGTCGGCCAGCGAGCCGCCGGCGGCGGCGGCGACGGCCTTGAGGTTGTCGAAGACGCGAACGATTTGCCCGTCGATGCCGTCTACCATCTGGATGGTGGCCGGATCGAGGCCGATCTGCCCCGACAGGTACACGGTGTCGCCGACGCGCACGGCTTGCGAATAGGTGCCGATGGCGGCCGGCGCGTTCGGGGTGGCGATGATGGTCTTGGCCATGGTGCCTTCCTGTGCAAAATGACGAAACGCCTATTGTAGACCGCGAAACTCATGAACCCACGCATCGCCTCCCTGGAGAAAATGCTCGACGGCCCGCGCGACAGCGCCCTGCTGCGCTTCTCCCTCGGTAACGAGTACCTGAAGGCCGGCGAGCCGGCCCGCGCCGCCGCCGCCTTCCGCGCCGCCGTGGCCCGCGACGCCAACTACTCGGCGGCCTGGAAGGCTCTCGGCAAGGCGCTCGCCGACGCCGGCGAGCATGTCGAGGCGGTCGCCGCCTACGAACGAGGCATCGCCGTCGCCGAAGCCCGCGGCGACATCCAGGCGGCCAAGGAAATGAAGGTTTTCGCCCGGCGTATCCGAAGCGCGCTGGCGACCGGGCAAAGCTGACAAAGCGCACTGGAGCCACCCCAAGCCAACGCCGGGGAACTTCTTCCCATCTTTTGCGGCGCCTTCGGCAGCGCTAGCGTTTGCCTCGCCTGCCTCGCCGGAAATGGCGAAGCGGGCGGTTCGCGGTCAGCGCCGCGCCGCCGGCGCGACCAAAATGGTCTGGATGCCCAGTTCCTTGAGCCGCGCCTGGGCCGCCTCCGCTTCCTGACGGGTGCGGAAGGGGCCGACCTGGACACGGGTTTCGACGCTCGATGGCACACCGCTCAAGGTCAGCTTGGCGCGCAATTCCTCGGCCAATTGCGGGCTGGAGAAAACGCCGGCCTGCAGCACGAAGCCGGAGAACAGCCGCCCCCCGACCGGCGCTTTGGCCGGGGCGGCGGCCGCTGGCGGCGTCGGCGCGAGCGGCTGCGGCGGGGCGCTTTCCTCGGCCACCGGCGCCGGCCGGACGACCGGAGCCAGGCGCGGCGCCGGCGGCACCGCCGGCGTGGCGGGCGCGCCGACCGGACGATGGCCGGCATGCTCGGACTTCGCCTCGGCCCCGCCCGCTACCGTCGGCTTCGACTCGACCTCCGGCGGCGGCGGTGCCTCGGCGGCCGGCGGACTGTCGCCGGCCGGCGGCTCGAGCAGGTTCTCGGTCGGCGTCAGCGGCTGCGACACTTCCTTGCGCGGCGCCACCGGCACCGGCTCGGTGAACACCGGCGCCTCCGTCTCGTCCGGGGCGCTGGCCAGGTGATCGAAGAAAGCCAGCACGGCGAGCAGGATGGCGACCAGCACGCCGGCCACGGCCAGCCGCCGCACCAGGGTACCGCGCAGTTCGGCCGCGTTGTCGCCGCCGGCCGTCGTTTCGTTGTTGTCCGTCATCCCCCCGCCCTCACCGTTCCTGATTCTTCGCCAAGGCCACCACCAGTTCCGCCTCGGCGCGGGCGATGCCGCAGCGCTCGGCGATCACCGCCGGATCGTAGCCGGCTGCCGCCATCTGCACCGCGTCGCCGTAGATCGGCGAGACCGCCTGGGCGGCCTGCAGGTGTGCCAGTTCCTGCTGCATGTCCTGGCGCAGGGCGGCCAGTTCGCCGCGCAAGGCATCGACTTCGTCGCGCAACTGGAATACCTCCTGTTCCAGGCGCTGCCGTTCGAATTCCTCGGCCGCCGCGCGGGCGGCCTGTTGTTCCAGGCGCCGATCGGGACGCGGCGGTTCCGGCCTGTCTGCCAGCACCGCTTCGCGGGTCGCCGGCGCCGGGGCGGTTTCCGGCGGCGGCACCGCCCCGGCTGCCGCCGGCGCCTCCGCTTTGGCCGGCCGGCGGCGCAGGCCGAGCATGCGCAGGACGACGATGACGATGTAGAGCGCGACCAGCGTGATCAATACGATCACGCCTTCGCGCATCCCGATCGCCCAGCCGCCCAGTTCCATCGCCGCCGCCCTAGAAGCCGAGCGAGTACTGGACGCCGACGAGATGCACGCCGTTTTCGTACTCGCCGCGCAGCAGGTTGCCGTCGCGCGACTGGACGATTTTCGCGTCCTTCATCAGCAGGTAGGAATAACCGGCATCGAGGCGGCCGAGCGGGCCGAACAGCCACTGGCCGCCGAACGACAGGCGCAGGCTGTCTTCTTCCGGCAGGCGGGCGGTGCGGCCGTTGTTGCCGACCGGGCTGCGCTCCCAGGCCAGGCCGAATTTCAGCTTGAAGGCGTCGCTGACCCGGTAGGCGGCGCCCCAGGCCAGGCGCCAGGAATTGCCGTAGCCGAACGGCTCGCTGGCGAGCGCGACGCCGCTGCCGCGCTCGACGAAGCTCAGTTGCTTGAGCCGGTTCCAGCGCGTGTAGGAGAGATCGCCCATCGCTTCCCAACGGTCGGAGACCTGCTGCCAGACCGACAGGATGGCGGTTTCCGGCAGCGTGATGTCGGCGCGCGCGGCATGGCCGTCGACGTGGCCGTCGAGCTTGTGCTCGATGGCCGAGCGATAGGAGAGGCCGACGCGCATCGCCGGCGACAGCGTGAACAACACGCCGGCATTCCAGCCCCAGCTGCCGTCGTCGCCCTTGAGGCGCTGGCCGGTGCGGCCCAGATCGAGGTCGATGGTCTGGTAATTGACGCCGAAGCCGAGGGCGACGCGCTCGCTGAGGCGATAGGCGATGGCCGGGTTGTAATTGACGGTGCGGATTTCCGAATGCTGCGCCTGGATGCGGCCAATCCAGTCGGCGTCGTAGTCGAGATCGAGGGCGAACGGCCGGGTGATGCCGATGCCCAGCGCCAGGTCGGGACCGAGGCGCCAGCTCAGGCTGGCGTTGGGCAGGGTCAGCCAGCGGCCGGCATCGCCGCCGTCGCCGCGGCCGAGCCCCGGCCCGGTCGAGCCTTTGTCGTCGAATTCGACACGCGGGCGCAAGCCGCTCAGGCCGGCCGAGAATTGCCCGCCGTCGAGGCGGACCAGGCCGGCCGGATTGTAGTAAAGGCCGGCGGCGCTGTCGGCGACGGCGGCCGAGCCGGCGTGGGCGGTGCCGAGGCCGGCGGCATCCTGTTCCCAGTTCTGAAAGGCGGCGGCGCCGGCGGTGCCGCTGAAGGCGGCGAAGAGGAGAGCCGGCAAGGCGCGTCGGGACGACGTGTTGATGGCTTCTTTCATGGAAGTCTGGATATTTCGCATAATCCGGCGATTTTATTCCATTTCACCCGTCATTCGGCCGGCAGCGGGCGCTTGTTGCCGTTGGCGTCGATGGCGACGTAGGTCAGCTCGGCCTCGGTGACCTTGACGGTGATCGGCGCGGCATGATTGCGCTCGGCATAAACCTCGACGCGGACGGTCAGCGAGGTGGTGCCGACGCGGACGAGCTCGGCATAGAAGCTGACGATGTCGCCGACCGAGATCGGCTGCTTGAACAGGAAGGAATTGACCGAGACCGTGGCGACCCGGCCGCGCGCCCGGCGCCAGGCGGGAATGGCGCCGGCCACGTCGACCTGGGCCATGACCCAGCCGCCGAAGACGTCGCCGTTCTGGTTGAGGTCGGCCGGCCGCGGCACCAGGCGCAAGGTGACGTCACGGGGCGGCAATGAGCAGGGTTCTTCGGCCATGCGGGTTTCCAATCGGCAAACAAAAAACGGATTGTCCCGGAAAGCGGCGGCTTTTCATATACTGACGCCCCGCCTGTCCGCCCCCATGCCATGCGCCGCTCCACCGCCCTCGCCAAACCGCCCGCCGGCCAGCCCCTGCCCGAGTCGCACACCTGGCTGACCCTGCGCACCCTGTTCCCCTACCTCTGGCGCTATCGCCTGCGCGTCGTGCTGGCCTTGTCCTGCCTGGTCGGCGCCAAGGTCGCCACGGTCGGCGTGCCGATGGTCTTCAAGGAGATGATCGACGGTCTCGGCCCGGGCGGCGAGGCGCTGGCCTTGCCGGTGCTGCTGCTCCTGCTCTACGGCGCCCTGCGTTTCTCAAGCGCGCTGTTCACCGAATTGCGCGAACTGCTGTTCGCCCGCGTCACCCAGCGCGCCGTGCGCCAGGTGGCACTGGAGGTCTTCGGCCACCTGCACGCGCTGAGCCTGCGCTTTCACCTCGAACGCCAGACCGGCGGCGTGTCGCGCGACATCGAGCGGGGCAGCCGCTCGATCTCCAGCCTGATTTCCTACACCCTGTACTCGATCCTGCCGACCCTGATCGAGATCGGCCTCGTCCTCGGCGTGCTGTTCGTCAAGTACGACGCCGGCTTCGTGCTGATCACCGCGGTGTCGCTGACGGCCTACATCGTGTTCACGGTCAAGGTCAGCAACTGGCGCATCGACATCCGCCGCCAGGTCAACGAAAGCGACTCGGCGGCCAATACCCGCGCCATCGACAGTCTGCTCAATTACGAGACGGTCAAGTATTTCAACAACGAGGCCTGGGAAGCGCGGCGCTACGACGAGCAGCTGCTGCACTGGGAAGAAGCGGCGACGCGCAGCCAGAAGACGCTGGCCTTCCTCAACCTCGGCCAGCAGGCGATCATTGCGCTCGGCGTCACGGCCATGATGTGGCGCGCCGCCGCCGGCGTCGTCGACGGCCGCATGAGCATCGGCGACCTGGTACTGGTCAATGCCTTCCTGATCCAGCTGTACATGCCGCTCAACTTCCTCGGCATCGTCTATCGCGAAATCCGCCAGGCGCTGACCGACATCGAGCGCATGTTCAACCTGCTCAAGGAGCACCGCGAGATCGCCGACGCCCCGGACGCCCGCGGCCTGCCGGAAGGCCCGCTCGACATCGAATTCGCCGCCGTCGATTTCGCCTATGAGGCCGAACGGCCGATCCTCCACGACGTCAGCTTCCGCATCCCGGCCGGGCGCACCGTCGCCGTCGTCGGTCAGTCCGGTGCCGGCAAGTCGACGCTATCGAGGCTGCTGTTCCGCTTCTACGACATCGGCGGCGGCGCCATCCGCATCGGCGGCCACGACCTGCGGCAACTGAAGCAGGGCAGCCTGCGCGCGGCGATCGGCATCGTGCCGCAGGACACGGTGCTGTTCAACGACAGCATTTTCTACAACATCCAGTACGGCCGCCCGAGCGCCAGCCGCGAGGAAGTCATCGCCGCCGCCCGGCGCGCCCAGCTGCACGATTTCATCGCCACCTTGCCGCAAGGCTACGAGACGCGCGTCGGCGAGCGCGGCCTGAAGCTGTCCGGCGGCGAGAAGCAACGCGTCGCCATCGCCCGCACCCTGCTCAAGCACCCGCCGATCCTGATTTTCGACGAGGCCACCTCGGCCCTCGACTCGGCCACCGAGCGCGCCATCCAGGCCCAGCTCGAACGGGTGGCGGTCGGCCACACGACGCTGATCATCGCCCATCGTTTATCGACAGTAATGAACGCCGACGAAATCCTGGTCATGCACGACGGCCGCATCGTCGAGCGCGGCCGCCACGGCCAGCTGCTGGCGGCCGACGGCGCCTACGCCCGCATGTGGCGGCTGCAGCAACAGGAAGAGAGCGCCACGACCGGCGCCTGAGCGCGCATGCGGCGGCCGGTGGCGGCATGTTAGGATAGCCGCGCGGCCGCCGGGAGAGGGGATTCGGCCGTTTTTGAATACTGCCGTGCCGGGCGACCGGGACAAGACAAGGAGGGGAGTCCGGATGGGGGTCGTCGAAGCGCAACTGAAACGCAGCTGCCATTCGAGCGCCCGGGCCGGGCAGCGCTGCGCGGCGTGCCTTGACGCGGACGGGATCGCATGAACGGGCAGAGCAACCGGCTGAAAGTCCTGGCGGTCGACGACAACCGGACCAATCTGCACATCCTCCAGGTGTTCCTGAAGAAGCTCGGCCACGAGGTGATCCTCGCCGAGAACGGCCTCGAGGCGGTCGAACGCTTTGCCGCCGAAGGCCCCGACCTGATCCTGCTCGACATCATGATGCCGGTCATGGACGGCTTCGAGGCCGCCCGGCGGATCAAGGCGATGAACCAGGAGCGATGGACGCCGGTGATTTTCCTGTCGGCCCTGAACCGCGACGAGAATCTGGTCGAGGGGCTGGATGCCGGCGCCGACGACTATCTGACCAAGCCGATCAATTTCGTCGTGCTCGAAGCCAAGCTGCGCTCGATGCAGCGCTCGCTGGCCCTGCAGCAGGCGTCGGTCGACGCACTGGAACGGGTCCGGGCGATTTCCGACAATGTCCTCGATGCCATCGTCACCATCGACGAGCGCGGCACCATCATCAGCGTCAACCGGGCCACCGAACGCATTTTCGGCTGGAGCAGCGGCGAACTGCTCGGCCGCAGCGTCGGCATGCTGATGCCCGAAGCGCAGGCCGGCGAGCACGACGGCTTCCTCGAACGCTACCTGGCCGGCAGCGGCGGCAACCTCCTCGGCGCCAACCGCGAAGTCACGGCGCAGCATCGCAACGGCAGGCCCTTCCCGGCGACGATCGGCATCACCGAGGCGACGCTCGACAACCAGCGCATCTTCGTCGGCGTCATCCGCGACATTTCGCGGCAGAAGGCCGCCGAGCAGAAATTACGCGAAAACGCCCGCCTGCTGCAGGCCTATTACGACCAGACGCAGAACGAGCAGCAACTGGCCGCCCGACTGATGGAAATGCAGTTGCACCGCGCCGGCCTCAAGGATCCGCGCCTGCACTACATGGTGATTCCGGCCGAAAGCTTCAGCGGCGACATCGTCGCCGCCGCCCGTTCGAGCAGCGGTCGCTTCTATGCCCTGCTCGCCGATGCCACCGGCCACGGCCTGACGGCGGCGATCAGCGTGCTGCCGGTGCTGGCCCTGTTCTACCGCATGGCCAAACTGGACTTCGCGGTGCAAGAAATCGTCGCCGAACTCAACCAGCAACTGAAGGAATCGATGCCGGTCGGACGCTTCGTCGCCGCCACCCTGCTCTGCCTGGACGAAACGAAGCGGCACGGTCAGATCTGGATCGGCGGCACGCCGGAAGCCTTTCTTTACGATCGCTGGGGCCGCTGCGCCAGCAGCTTTCCCTCGACCAATCTGCCGCTCGGCATCCAGGCCAGCGACGAGATCAACTGCGCGCCCGTCGACCTGAGCTGGGAGGCGGAAAGCCAGCTGATCCTCTGTTCCGACGGCCTGCTCGAAGCCGCCGACAACGCCGGCCGCCAGTTCGGCATCGACGGTCTCCACGCCGCTACCGCCAATACCGCGCCCGGCCGCCGTTTTCAGCAGATCGAGGAGGCCCTGTCCCAGCACCTGGCCGGCAGCCTGGCCGCCGACGACATCTCGCTGATGGTCATCGACTGCCCCTGAGCAAGCCGGAACAATCGGGAGAGGGGCGGTCATGCTGTTGCGCTTCGCTTCGTTCGCTGTGATCAACTTACGGTGGGACTTTCATCCACAAGAGTGCGCCCATGCCGGGCGCACATAAAAAAAGGCCGGGAAAACCCGGCCTTTTCTTTGCCTTGCGGCAGACTGAAGCGAACTTACTCGGCCGCGCTTTCCTCGACTTCGACGGCCTCGGTTGGTTCCGGACGGTCGACCAGTTCGACGAAAGCCATCGGCGCATTGTCGCCGACGCGGAAGCCGCACTTCAGGATGCGCAGGTAGCCGCCCGGGCGGGTGGCGTAGCGCGGTCCGATTTCGGCGAACAGCTTGACCACGATCTCACGATCGCGCAGGCGGTCGAAGGCCAGGCGCTTGTTGGCCAGGGTCGGGGTCTTGCCGAGGGTGATCATCGGCTCGACGACGCGACGCAGTTCCTTGGCCTTCGGCAGCGTGGTCTTGATGGCCTCGTGCTTGAGCAGGGAAACGGTCATGTTGCGCAGCATCGCCAGGCGATGGCTGCTGGTGCGGTTCAGTTTGCGAAGTCCATTGCGGTGACGCATGGTTAATCCTTTCTATGTTCTGCAGGCGTCCCTTGACTGCCCTGCCCGGAAAAGGTCCTTAGACCTTCTCCAGACCGGCGGGCGGCCAATTTTCCAGTTTCATGCCGAGCGTCAGGCCGCGGGCGGCCAACACTTCCTTGATCTCGTTCAGCGACTTGCGACCCAGGTTCGGGGTCTTCAGCAACTCGTTCTCGGTGCGCTGGATCAGATCGCCGATGTAGTAGATGTTCTCGGCCTTCAGACAGTTCGCCGAGCGAACCGTCAGTTCGAGATCATCGACCGGGCGCAGCAGCACCGGATCGACCTGGGCCGGCTTCGAGGCCTCGGCCACCGGGGCAGTGCCTTCCAAGTCGGCGAAGACCGAAAGCTGCTCCATCAGCACGCGGGCGGCGTAGCGGATGGCTTCTTCCGGTTCGACGACGCCGTTGGTCTCGATATCGACGATCAGCTTGTCGAGGTCGGTGCGCTGTTCGACGCGAGCGCTCTCGACGGCGTAGGCCACGCGGCGGATCGGGCTGAACGAGGCGTCCAGCACGAGCTTGCCGATAGTCTTGGCGTCGCCGAGGTTGCGCACGTTGCCCGGCACGTAGCCGCGGCCCTTCTCGACCTTGATCTCCATGGCCAGCTTGCCGCCGGGAGAAAGGTGAGCGATCACGTGCTCCGGATTGATGATTTCAACGTCGTGCGGCAATTCGATGTCGCCGGCGCGGACGATGCCGTCACCTTCCTTGCGCAGGTTCAGCGACACGGATTCGCGGCCGTGCAGCTTGAAGACGACCCCCTTCAGGTTGAGCAGGATGTCGACGACATCCTCCTGCACACCGTCCACGGTCGAGTACTCGTGCAGCACGCCGTCGATGCCGACTTCCGTCGGCGCATAACCCGGCATCGACGACAGCAGGATGCGGCGCAGCGCATTGCCGAGGGTGTGCCCGTAGCCGCGTTCGAACGGCTCCATGACCACCTTGGCCTGCACGGGCGAAACGCTCTGCACGTCGATGATGCGGGGCTTGAGAAGTCCACTGCTTTGCATGGGCTGGTTTCCTCTGCTCGGTGCTTACTTCGAGTAAAGTTCGATGACGAGGCCTTCGTTCAGGGTCGCCGGCAGTTCGGAGCGCTGCGGCATGGCCTTGAACGTGCCCTTGCCTTCCTTGACGTCGACCGCGATCCACTCCGGGAAGCCGCGCGACTCGGCGGCCTCGAGGGCGGCCTTGCAACGCAGCGAGGCGCGGGCGCGATCGGTCAGCTGGACGACGTCGCCCGGCTTGACGATGTAGGACGGGATGTTAACGCGCTTGCCGTTGACCAGCACGCCGTTGTGGCGAACGATCTGGCGCGACTCGGTGCGCGAAGCACCGAAGCCCATGCGGTAGGCGACGGAGTCCAGGCGGGCTTCGAGCAGCTGCAACAGGTTTTCGCCGGTCTGGCCCTTGCGGCGCTCGGCTTCGGCGAAGGTCTTGCGGAACTGGCCTTCGAGCACGCCATAGACGCGGCGAATCTTCTGCTTGGCGCGCAGGTGCACGCCGTAGTCGGACAGGCGGGCGCCGGACTTCTGGCCGTGCTGGCCGGGCGCGTAGGCGCGGCGCTCAATGGCGCACTTGTCGGTGAAGCACTTTTCGCCCTTCAGGAACAGCTTTTCGCCTTCGCGGCGGCACTGACGGCATTTCGGATCGAGATTACGAGCCACGGGTCTTTCTCCTTAGATGCGGCGCTTCTTGGGCGGACGGCAGCCGTTATGCGGGATCGGCGTAACGTCGGAAATGGCGGTGATCTTCATGCCCAGCGCATTGAGCGCGCGGACGGAAGATTCGCGACCCGGGCCGGGGCCCTTGATGCGCACTTCCAGATTCTTAACGCCGCATTCCTGAGCCGCCTTGCCGGCGGCTTCGGCCGCGACCTGGGCGGCGAACGGGGTGGACTTGCGCGAACCGCGGAAGCCGGCGCCGCCGGAAGTCGCCCACGACAGGGCGTTGCCCTGGCGGTCGGTGATGGTGATGATGGTGTTGTTGAACGAAGCGTGGATGTGGGCAATGCCCTCGGCAACGTTCTTCTTGACCTTCTTGCGAACTTTGGTAGCAGTCTTAGCCATGTTCTGTCCCTATTACTTCTTGCCGGCGATGGCCTTGCGCGGACCCTTGCGGGTGCGGGCATTGGTACGGGTGCGCTGACCACGGCAGGGCAGGCCCTTGCGATGGCGCAGGCCGCGGTAGCAACCGAGGTCCATCAGGCGCTTGATGTTCATGGTGACTTCGCGGCGCAGGTCACCTTCAACGGTGAACTTGCCCACTTCGTCACGCAGACGGTCCATGTCCGCGTCGGACAGGTCCTTCATTTTGGTGTTACGACCAACGCCGGCGGCGTCGCAAATCTTCTGCGCGCGCGTACGGCCGATGCCGAAAATCGCGGTGAGGGCGATTTCTGCATGCTGATGGTTCGGAATGTTTACCCCTGCAATACGGGCCATTGAGTCACTCCACTATTTCTAAAATTGACAGATGCCGGACTCGTCGGGGAATCAACCCTGACGCTGCTTGTGACGCGGGTCCTTGCAAATGATGCGCACGACACCCTTGCGGCGGATAACCTTGCAATTGCGGCAAATGCACTTCACAGAAGGTTGAACTTTCATCTTTTACTCCTCGTCTGCGAGAGCTCGGAAGCAGCCGTGATTCCTTGCCCTGCGGTTTATTGCGTAGAGACTGTTTACTTGGCGCGGAAAACGATCCGCGCTTTCGTTAAATCGTATGGGGTCAGTTGGACGGTGACCTTGTCGCCGGGCAGGATGCGGATGTAGTGCATGCGCATCTTGCCGGAGATGAAGCCGTGCACGATGTGCCCGTTTTCCAGCTTGACCTTGAAGGTCGCGTTCGGGAGATTCTCGACGACCTCCCCCTGCATCTCGATGTAATCTTCCTTGGCCATCGCGCCTTACTTGATCATGGGAGCCCCCTTGAAGTTCGCTTTCTTCAAGAGGCTTTCATATTGATGGGACATGATGTAGGCCTGGACCTGGGACATGAAGTCCATGGTCACGACCACGATGATCAACAACGAGGTGCCGCCGAAGTAGAATGGCACGTTCCACTTCAGGATCAGGAACTCCGGCAGCAGACAGACCAGGGTGATGTAGGCCGCCCCGATCAGGGTCAGGCGCATCAGGATCTTGTCGATGTAGCGCGCCGTCTGCTCGCCCGGACGAATGCCCGGCACGAAGGCGCCGCTCTTCTTCAGGTTCTCGGCGGTCTCCTTGGAGTTGAAGACCAGGGCCGTGTAGAAGAAGCAGAAGAAGACGATCGCGGCGGCGTACAGCATGACGTAGATCGGCTGACCGGGCGACAGGGTGCCGGCGATGTCCTTGAGCCAGGACATGGATTCGCCGGAACCGAACCAGCCGGCGACGGTGGCCGGGAACAGGATGATCGACGAAGCGAAGATGGGCGGAATGACGCCTGCCATGTTGAGCTTGAGCGGCAGATGGGAGCTCTGGCCGCCGTAAATCTTGTTGCCGACCTGGCGCTTGGCGTAATTGACCAGAATCTTGCGCTGGCCGCGTTCGACGAAAACGACGAAGGCGGTGACCAGGACGACCAGGATGCTGATGAAGATCGCCGACAGCGGGTGCATGGCGCCGGTGCGGACCAGTTCGAGCAGGCCGCCGATGGCGTTCGGCAGACCGGCGGCGATACCGGCGAAAATAATGATGGAGATGCCGTTGCCGAGGCCGCGCTCGGTGATCTGTTCGCCGAGCCACATCAGGAACATGGTGCCGGTCAGCAACGTGGATACCGTGGTCACGCGGAACAGGAAGCCCGGGCTATTGACCAGACCGGCCTGCGCTTCCAGCGCGATGGCGATGCCGATGCCCTGGAACAGGGCCAGGACGACGGTGCCGTAGCGGGTGTATTGCGTGATCTTGCGCCGACCGGCCTCGCCTTCCTTCTTCAGGGCTTCGAGTTGCGGGCTGGCCACGCTCATCAACTGCATGATGATCGACGCCGAAATGTACGGCATGATCCCCAGCGCGAAGATGGTGAAGCGCGACAGGGCGCCGCCCGAGAACATGTTGAACATGCCCAGGATGCCGCCCTGTTGCGAATTGAAGAGATCGGACAGAACGTTGGGGTCGATGCCCGGAACCGGGATGTGGGCGCCGATGCGATAGACGACCAGGGCTCCGAGCAGGAACCACAACCGGCGCTTGAGATCGCCGAACTTGCCGCCCTTGCCAACCGTATTGGGATTTGCTGCCAACGTTCTAACCTCTTCCTGACTTACTCGGCGACGGAACCGCCGGCGGCCTCGATCGCTGCCTTGGCGCCCTTGCTGGCGCCAACGCCCTTCAACGTGACCTTGCGCGTGATCGCGCCGGACAGGATCACCTTGGCCGACAGGGCGTCGGCCGGAACGATGCCGGCAACTTGCAGCGACAGCAGGTCGATTTCGTCGACCGGCAGGCGCTCCAGATCGGTCAGGCGCACTTCGTAGTTGCGGGCGCGCGTCAGCGAGTTGAAGCCGCGCTTCGGCAGGCGGCGCTGCAGCGGCATCTGGCCGCCTTCGAAACCGACCTTGTGGAAGCCGCCGGAACGGGACTTCTGACCCTTGTGGCCGCGGCCGCAGGTCTTGCCGAGACCCGAACCGATGCCGCGGCCGACGCGCTTGGCGGCCTTCTTGGAGCCTTCACCCGGCTTGATGGTGTTCAGACGCATGGCTTAACCCTCAACCTTCACGAGATACTGAACCTTCTGGATCATGCCGCGGACCGCCGGCGTGTCTTCCAGTTCGGCACAGCTGTTCAGCTTGCGCAGACCCAGGCCGCGCACGGTGGCGCGGTGGTCCTGCTTGGTACCGATGATGCTCTTGACGAGCTTCACCTTGATCTTCTTGTCAGCCATGGCTTACCCCAGGATCTGGTCAACCGACTTGCCGCGCTTGGCGGCAATCTCGGCCGGCGTGTTGACCTTCGACAAACCGTCGATGGTGGCACGCACGATGTTGTAGGGATTGGTCGAGCCGTGCGCCTTGGCGACCACGTTGGTCACGCCGACGACCTCGAACACGGCGCGCATGGCGCCGCCGGCGATGATGCCGGTGCCTTCCGGCGCCGGCTGGATCATCACCGAGGTGGCGCCGTGACGGCCGATCACGGTGTGATGCACGGTACCGTTCTTGAGGCTGACCTTGGCCATCTTGCGACGCGCCTCGTCCATTGCCTTCTGGGCCGCCACCGGCACTTCGCGGGACTTGCCCTTGCCCATGCCGATGCCGCCGTCGCCGTCGCCGACCACGGTCAGTGCGGCGAAGCCGAGGATGCGGCCGCCCTTCACCACCTTGGTGACGCGGTTGACCGCGACCATCTTTTCGCGCATGCCGTCGTCGCGCTCTTCAGCGTGCTGCGGCTTCTTGTTTCTTTCAGGTTTAGCCATTTTCTAACCTTGTCCTTTCGCGGCGATCAGAACTTCAGGCCGGCTTCACGCGCGGCTTCCGCCAGCGCCTGAACACGACCGTGGTACTGCAGGCCGGAGCGATCGAAAGCCACCTGCTCGATGCCGGCGGCCTTGGCGCGCTCGGCGATCAGCTTGCCCACGGACGAGGCGGCAGCCTTGTTACCGCCGTTCGGGACGTTCGCACGAACGTCCTTGTCCAGCGTGGAAGCCGAAGCCAGAACCTTTCCGCCACAGGGCGAGATGATCTGGGCGTAAATGTGGCAGTTCGTGCGATTGACGCACAGGCGCACAGCTTTGAGCTCGGCGATTTTGGCCCGGGTTTTGCGGGCACGGCGCAGACGCGCTTCTTTCCTGTTAAACATATGCCACCCTTACTTCTTCTTGGTTTCCTTGATAACCACCACTTCGTCCGCGTAACGCACGCCCTTGCCCTTGTAGGGCTCCGGCTTGCGATAGGCGCGCACTTCGGCGGCGACCTGGCCGACCTGCTGCTTGTCCGAACCCTTGATCAGGATTTCGGTCTGGGTCGGGCACTCGACCTTGATGCCGGACGGCATCTTGTGCGCCACCGGGTGCGAGAAGCCGAGCGACAGGTTCAGGACATCGCCCTGGGCCTGGGCGCGGTAGCCGACGCCGACCAGCTGCAGCTTGCGCTCGAAACCCTTCGAGACGCCGGTGACCATGTTGTTCAGGTTGGCACGCATGGTGCCCCACATGGCGCCGCTGTTGACCGCGCCTTCGATTTTCGACACCTGAATGTTCTGACCTTCGACGGCAACCTTGACCGACGGATGGGCAGCGGTCTTCAGGGTGCCCAGGGGCCCCTTGACGACGATCTGCTCACCGACGGTGACTTCGACACCGGCCGGCAGAACGATGGGATTCTTACCAATACGAGACATGAATTCCCTCCTTACGCCACGATGCAGAGGACTTCGCCGCCAACCTTGCTGGCGCGAGCCTTGCGGTCGGTCATGACGCCCTTCGGGGTCGACACGATGGCGACGCCCAGACCGTTCATGACGCGAGGAATGTCGTCGCAGCCCTTGTAGATGCGCAGGCCCGGCTTGGACACGCGCTCGATGCGCTCGATGACCGGACGACCGGCGTAGTACTTGAGCGCGATGTCGAGCGTCGGCTTGCCTTCGCCCTCGCGGACGGCAAAATCTTCGACGTAGCCTTCGTCCTTGAGCACGGCGGCGATGGCCACCTTGAGCTTGGACGACGGCATGGAGACAGACGCCTTCTCGGCGAGCTGGGCGTTGCGGATGCGGGTCAGCATGTCCGCGATCGGATCGCTCATAGCCATTTCTGAATCTCCTTCTTACCAGCTGGCCTTAACAATGCCCGGGATCTCGCCGTTGAAGGCGAGTTCGCGGATCTTGTTACGGCACAGACCGAATTTACGGAAAACACCACGCGGACGACCGGTCAGCTGGCAGCGGTTGCGCAGGCGCGACGGGCTGGAGTTGCGCGGCAGAGCCTGCAGCTTCAGACGGGCGTCGTAGCGCTCCTGCTCGGAGAGGCTCGCGTCGGCGATGATCGCCTCCAGGGCAGCACGCTTCTTGGCGTACTGGGCGACCAGCTTGCGACGCTTCTCTTCACGGTTGATCAGAGCAAGTTTTGCCATGATTGCCTCAATTCTTGAACGGAAACTTGAACGCGGCGAGCAGGGCCTTGGCCTCGGCATCGCTTTTCGCGGTCGTGGTGATGCTGATGTTCATACCCCGCAGAGCATCGATCTTGTCGTACTCGATTTCCGGGAAAATGATCTGCTCTTTGACGCCCATGTTGTAGTTGCCCTGGCCGTCGAAACCCTTGCCGGAGATGCCGCGGAAGTCGCGCACGCGCGGCAGGGCGACCGTCACCAGACGATCCAGGAATTCGAACATGCGCGGACCGCGCAGGGTGACCATGCAGCCGATCGGATAGCCGTCGCGAATCTTGAAGCCGGCGATCGACTTGCGAGCCTTGGTGGTCACCGGCTTCTGGCCGGCAATCTTCTGCATGTCGCCAACGGCGTTCTCGAGCACCTTCTTGTCGGCCACCGCCTCACCGACACCCATGTTCAGGGTGATCTTGGTGATGCGCGGCACTTCCATCACCGACTTGTAGCCGAATTGCTTGGTCAGCTCGGCGACGACGGCGTCCTTGTAAACTTGTTGCAAACGCGCCATGACTGCCCCTTATGCGTTCACCAGTTCGCCGTTCGACTTGAACACGCGAACCTTGCGGCCGTCTTCGAGCACCTTGAAGCCGACGCGATCGGCCTTCTTGGTCGCCGAATTGAACAGCGCAACATTGGAGAGATGAATCGGCATGTCCTTGTCGACGATGCCGCCGGCCACACCCTTCATCGGGTTCGGCTTGACGTGCTTCTTGGCACGATTGACGCCCTCGACGACGACATGCTCGTCGCCGACGCGGCGCAGCACGGTGCCGCGCTTGCCCTTGTCCTTGCCGGTGATGACGATGACTTCATCGCCCTTGCGAATTTTTTCCATCACGCCTTCCTTACAGCACTTCCGGAGCCAGGGACACGATCTTCATGAAGCGCTCGGTACGCAGTTCGCGGGTCACCGGGCCAAAGATGCGCGTGCCGATCGGCTCGAGCTTGTTGTTGAGGAGAACCGCGGCGTTGCCGTCGAAGCGGACCAGCGAGCCGTCCGGACGACGCACGCCCTTGGCGGTGCGAACCACCACGGCGTTATAGACGTCACCCTTCTTGACGCGACCACGCGGCGCAGCATCCTTGATGCTGACCTTGATGATGTCGCCAATGCCGGCGTAGCGGCGCTTGGAGCCACCGAGCACCTTGATACACATAACTGAACGAGCGCCGGTATTGTCGGCGACGTCCAGCGTCGTCTGCATCTGAATCATTTAAATTAACTCCAACTTAATCCGCCTGCGCGGTCAGTCTTGGAACCCGTACGGGTCGAACAATTTTGCCCGCCACCGCGAACGGGTGGCCGCAAAAAAGAAGCCGGATTATACCGGCTTCTTTACCAACTGCGCAAGCGTTTTGCCGAACTATCGTTAAACCACGATCGCCTTTTGCAGAACGCTGGTCACGGCCCAGGTCTTGGTCCGCGACACCGGGCGGGTTTCGACGATCTCGACGAGATCGCCGGCCCTGGCGGTGTTGCCGTCGTTATGGGCGTGGTACTTCTTGGAACGAACCATCACCTTGCCGTACACCGGGTGCTTGACCTTGCGTTCGACGAGAACGGTGACCGTCTTGTCCATCTTGTCGCTGACGACGCGACCGATCAGCGTGCGTTTGATACTGGTGGTTTCGCTCATTGCTGCACCGCCTTTTCACGGATAAGCGTACGGACGCGAGCGATGTCGCGGCGCACCTTGGACATTTGGCTGGTATTGGACAGCTGCTGGGTAGCGAGCTGCATACGCAGACCGAACTGGGCCTTCAGCAGGTCCAGCAATTCCTTGTTGAGCTCGTCCACGCTCTTGGTTCTCAATTCACTAGCTTTCATGATTACCCCAGATGACGAGTCACGAAGGTGGTGGCGATCGGCAGCTTGGCGGCAGCCAGGGCAAACGCCTCGCGCGCCAGCGCTTCATTGACACCATCCATCTCATAGAGCACCTTGCCCGGCTGGATCTCGGCGACCCAGTATTCCGGATTGCCCTTGCCGTTACCCATACGGACTTCGGCCGGCTTCTTGGAAATCGGCTTGTCCGGGAAGATACGGATCCAGATGCGACCGCCCCGCTTGATGTGACGGGTCATCGCACGCCGGGCGGCTTCGATCTGACGCGCCGTCAGACGGCCGCGACCGATTGCCTTGAGGCCCCACTCGCCGAACGACACCTTGGTGCCGCGGGTAGCCAGACCTTCGTTGCGCCCCTTTTGTTCCTTGCGGAACTTGCGACGGTTAGGTTGCAACATGTTAAGCACCTGCCTTTCTTACGCGCTTGGCCGGAGCGTCGGCACCGTCGGCCTTCTTGACCGTACGGGTGCGCGGTTTGTCGCCATCCGGCTTGCCCGGGGCACGACGCGGACGACGATCGTCGGCGGCCGGCTCGACAACTTCCGGCTGTTCGTTGCGATCGAGCATGTCGCCCTTGTAGACCCAGACCTTGATACCGATGATGCCGTAGGTGGTCAGCGCTTCCGACGTCGCGTAATCGATGTCGGCACGCAGGGTGTGCAACGGCACACGACCTTCGCGATACCACTCGCTACGGGCGATTTCGGCGCCGTTCAGGCGGCCGGCGCTCATCACCTTGATGCCCTGGGCACCGAGACGCATGGCGTTCTGCATGGCGCGCTTCATGGCGCGGCGGAACATGATGCGCTTTTCCAGCTGCTGGGCGATCGAATCGGCGATCAGCTGAGCGTCGACTTCCGGCTTGCGGATTTCTTCGATCGACACATGGACGGGCACGCCCATGATGCGCTGAAGATCCGTGCGCAGTTGTTCGATGTCCTCGCCCTTCTTGCCGATGACCACGCCCGGACGGGCGGAGAACACGGTAACGCGGGCGTTCTTGGCCGGACGCTCGATCAGCACGCGGCCGACGGAGGCGTGAGCCAGCTTGCGCTTGAGGTACTCACGAACCTTGACGTCTTCCTGCAGCATGCCCGGAAAGTCCTTGCTGTTGGCGTACCAGCGCGAACTCCAGTTCTTGGTGACGGCCAGACGGAAGCCAGTCGGATGAATTTTCTGTCCCATGGCTCTTCCTTAGTTACCAACGGTCAGATAGATATGGCAGGTCGGCTTGCTGATCCGATTGCCACGACCCTTGGCGCGCGCCGTGAAGCGCTTCAGCACCATGCCTTTTTCGACGTAGATGGTTTTCACCTTCAGTTCGTCGATATCGGCGCCATCGTTGTGCTCGGCGTTGGCAACAGCCGACTCCAGCACTTTCTTGACGATGCCAGCCCCCTTCTTCGGGGAGAAAGCCAGGATGTTGAGAGCCTGACCGACCGGCTTGCCGCGCACCAGGTCCGCCACCAGGCGGCCCTTTTGCGCAGAGAGGCGAACGCCTCGCAGACTTGCACGAGTTTCCATGTCAGCTCCTTACTTCTTGGCCTTCTTGCCGGCGGTGTGACCCTTGAACGTCCGGGTCAGCGAGAATTCGCCGAGCTTGTGACCGACCATGTTCTCGGTGACGAACACCGGAATATGCTGCTTGCCATTGTGGACCGCAATCGTCAGGCCGATGAACTCGGGGAGGATCGTCGAACGACGCGACCAGGTCTTGATCGGGCGCTTGTCGTTGGTGGCGCGGACTGCTTCGACCTTGTCGACCAGGTGCGCATCAACAAACGGGCCCTTTTTGAGAGAACGTCCCATTTCCTACCCCTTAACGCTTATGACGGCGCTGAACGATCATGCTGTTCGTGCGCTTGTTGCTGCGAGTGCGGTAACCCTTGGTCGGCTGACCCCACGGGTTGACCGGCACGCGGCCCTCACCGGTCTTGCCTTCACCACCACCGTGCGGGTGGTCGATCGGGTTCATCGCGGTACCGCGGACGGTCGGACGAATGCCACGCCAGCGCTGGGCACCGGCCTTGCCGATCTTGCGCAGGTTGTTTTCTTCGTTACCGACTTCACCGATGGTGGCGCGGCATTCGACATGCACGCGGCGCACTTCACCGGAACGCAGACGAATCTGGGCGTAGGAGCCTTCACGCGCCAGCAACTGGACCGACGTACCGGCCGAGCGGGCGATCTGGGCGCCCTTGCCGGGCAGCATCTCGACGCAGCAGATGGTGGTACCGACCGGAATGTTGCGGATCGGCAGGGCGTTGCCCGGCTTGATCGGGGCCTCGGAACCGCTCATCAGCTGCTGACCGACGACCATGCCCTTGTTGGCGATGACGTAGCGGCGCTCGCCGTCGGCGTAGCAAACCAGCGCGATGTTGGCAGTGCGGTTGGGATCGTACTCAAGACGCTCGACCTTGGCCGGAATACCGTCCTTGTTGCGCTTGAAGTCGATGACGCGATAGGACTGCTTGTGACCGCCGCCCTGATGGCGCACCGTGATGCGACCGTTGTTGTTGCGGCCGGCATTGGCGGACTTGGACTCGACCAGACCGGCAAAGGGCTTGCCCTTGTGCAGATTGGCATTGACGACCTGAACGACACCACGGCGGCCCGGGGAAGTCGGCTTGACTTTAACGAGAGCCATCAGGCATTCCCCCCTTCAACGAAATTGATTTCCTGGCCCGGCTTCAGGCTGACGAAAGCCTTCTTCCAGCCCTTGCGGCGACCGGTGGCGCCCTTGAAGCGCTTGACCTTGCCCTTGACGTTGGCGACTTGCACGCCTTCGACTTCGACCTTGAACAGCAGCTCGACGGCAGCCTTGATTTCCGGCTTGGTCGCATCGGAAGCGACGCGGAACACGACCTGCTCGTTCTTCTCGGCGACGTAGGTGGCCTTTTCGGAGATTTGCGGCGCCAGCAGCACCTGCAACAGACGTTCCTGGTTCATCCCCACATCTCCTCGAACTTGGCCACGGCGTTCTTGGTGACCAGCACCTTGGCGAAGCGGACCAGGGAAACCGGATCGGCCTCCTGGGCTTCCAGCACCAGAACGTTGGGCAGGTTGCGCGACGACAGATAGAGGTTTTCGCTCAGTTCGTCGGTAATGACCAGCAGGTTGCCGTCGAGACCCATGCCCTTCAACTTCTCGGCGAACAGCTTGGTCTTCGGTGCATCGACCGCGATGTCGTCAATGACGACCAGACGGTCCTGACGGGCCAACTCGGAGAGGATCGCAGCCATGCCGGCGCGGAACATCTTCTTGTTAACCTTCTGGGTGTAATTTTGCTCGGGCGAGTTCGGGAAAATCCGACCGCCTCCGCGCCACAACGGCGACCCGTTGGAGCCGGCACGGGCACGACCCGTACCCTTCTGGCGCCACGGCTTGGTGGTGGTGTGACGGACTTCGGAGCGATCCTTCTGCTTGCTGTCGCCGGAACGGGCATTCGCCTGGTAGGCGACGACGATCTGGTGCACCAGCGCTTCATTGAACTCGCGACCGAACAGCACGTCGGAAGCCTGCAACTTGGCGGCTTCCTGGCCTTGTTCGTTGATAACCTTCAGTTCCATGTCGCCCCCTTAAGCCTTGACTGCCGGGCGCACGACCACGTCGGCACCCTTGGCACCCGGAACGGCACCCTTGATCAACAGCAGCTGACGCTCGGCATCGACGCGAACGATCGTCAGACCCTGCAGGGTGGTCTGCGCGTCGCCGAGATGACCGGCCATCCGCTTGCCCGGGAACACGCGCCCCGGATCCTGCGCCATGCCGATGGAACCCGGTGCGCGGTGCGACACCGAGTTGCCGTGCGAAGCGCGGTTCGAGCTGAAGTTATGGCGCTTGATGCCGCCCTGGAAGCCCTTACCGATCGACTTGCCGCTGACATCCACCTTCTGCCCTTCGGCAAAAATGGTAGCCGCAACCTGATCGCCAGCCTTGAACGAGGCCAGCTGCTCGGCGTCAATACGGAATTCCTTGAGGACATGCCCGGCTTCCACGCCCGCCGCGGCCAGATGGCCGGCCTCGGGCTTGGAAACACGCGAGGCACGGCGCTTGCCGAAAGCGATCTGAACGGCTGCGTAGCCATCGACCTCCGGCGTTTTAACTTGGGTCACGCGGTTGTTCGACACGTCAAGCACCGTCACCGGAATGGAAGCACCATCCTCGGCAAAGATGCGAGTCATGCCGACCTTGCGACCAACAAGGCCTAGACTCATGGTTATTCTCCTCATCGCCGGCTGCGATTGGCCGGTCGATGTAAAACAACAAATGGGCAGCCGTTGCCGGCCACCCCCGAAAGGCGCGGATTATATCCGCAATTACTGTCTTACTGCAACTTGATTTCGACGTCGACGCCAGCCGGCAGGTCCAGCTTCATCAGGGCATCGACGGTCTTGTCGGTCGGATCGACGATATCCATCAGGCGCAGGTGCGTGCGGATTTCGAGCTGATCGCGGGAAGCCTTGTTGACGTGCGGCGAACGCAGGATGTCGAAACGCTGCTTGCGGGTCGGCAGCGGCACGGGACCACGAACGACGGCGCCGGTGCGCTTGGCGGTCTCGACGATCTCCTGGGCGGATTGATCGATCAGGCGATAGTCGAAGGCCTTCAGGCGGATACGGATTTTCTGGCTATGCATTTTTCTGGCTTCCAAAGAACGATTTAAAGAGCGATTCGTCCGGAACCGGCATCGTCGGCCCCGGACTCACTATCGAGCGTAATTACTCAATGATCTTGGCGACGACGCCGGCGCCGACGGTACGGCCGCCTTCGCGGATGGCGAAGCGCAGGCCTTCTTCCATGGCGATCGGGGCGATCAGCTTGACCGTCATCGACACGTTGTCGCCCGGCATCACCATTTCAACGCCT
>JAVBRT010000056.1:0-20212 GCA_031547725.1 Azonexus sp.
ATCCATCGAATACGGCGAACCACCCTGCTTGTGCTTCATCTCGACCGGAATGCCGTGCTGCTCGGCATAGGCCAGGAGCTTCTCGCGCGACAGCAGATCCCACTCGCGCCACGGCGCGATCACCTTGACGCCCGGCTTCAGCGCGTAGGCACCGAGTTCGAAGCGGACCTGGTCGTTGCCCTTGCCGGTGGCGCCGTGCGAGATGGCATCGGCGCCGGTCAGGTTGGTGATTTCGATCAGGCGCTTGGCGATCAGCGGCCGGGCGATCGAGGTGCCGAGCAGGTATTCGCCTTCATAGACGGTGTTGCAACGGAACATCGGGAAGACGAAATCGCGGACGAATTCCTCGCGCAGGTCGTCGATGAAGATGTTTTCCGGCTTGATGCCGAACTTCAGGGCCTTGGCGCGAGCCGGCTCAAGCTCCTCGCCCTGGCCGAGGTCGGCGGTGAAGGTCACCACTTCGCACTGATAGGTATCCTGCAGCCACTTGAGGATGACGGAGGTGTCGAGGCCGCCGGAATAGGCCAGCACGACTTTCTTGATATCGCTCATTTCTCTTCCCTTGTTTCGGTTAACCCAGTCGCTCAGCCCTGGAGACGGCCCAACGACAAATATTCCACCAGCGCCTTCCGCACATGCGGGCGATTTTGGCTCCGGCCGTCGCTACGCGACTTAACCTGCTTGCGCAGGTTAGCCTGCGCCGAAACCGTTTGCCCGAACACCGCTTTCATCCCTGCAAACGTCCAAGAAGCAAGTACTCCATCAACGCCTTCTGCACGTGCAAACGGTTTTCAGCCTCGTCCCAGACCACCGACTGCGGGCCGTCGATGACTTCGGCCGTCACTTCCTCGCCGCGGTGCGCCGGCAGGCAGTGCATGAACAACGCCTGCGGATCGGCGACGCTCATCATCTCGACATCGACGCACCAGTCGGCGAAGGCTTTCATGCGCGCCTCGTTCTCGGCCTCGTAACCCATCGAGGTCCACACATCGGTGGTTACCAGATCGGCATCGCGACAGGCTTCCATCGGATCGGCGAACACCCGGTAGCACGCCGCATCGACGCCCTCGATCAGGGTCGGATTCAGCTCGTAACCGACCGGCGTCGAGACATGGACCTTGAAGCCGAGCACCTGCGCCGCCTGCAGCCAGGTGTTGCACATGTTGTTGGCATCGCCGACCCAGGCCACGGTCTTGCCGGAGATCGGCCCGCGCTGCTCGATGTAGGTAAAGATGTCGGCCAGAATCTGGCACGGATGGTATTCGTTGGTCAGGCCGTTGATGACCGGCACCCGGGAATTGGCAGCGAAGCGCTCGATGATGTCCTGCTCGAAGGTGCGGATCATCACGATGTCGCTCATCCGCGAAATGACCTGCGCCGCGTCTTCGACCGGTTCGCCACGCCCGAGCTGGGAGTCGCGCGTGTTGAGGTAGATCGCCGCGCCGCCCAATTGATGCATGCCGGCTTCGAAAGACAGGCGGGTGCGCGTGCTGGCCTTCTCGAAAATCATCACCAGCGTGCGATCTTCGAGCGGCCAGTATTTGACGTAGGACTTGAACTGGTTCTTGATCCAAGCGGTGCGCTCGAACAGATAATCGAACTCTTCGCGCGTGAAATCCTTGAATTGCAGAAAATGCTTGATCGCCATGGTTCAGGCCGCCAGGAATTCCTTGATCAGCGGCACCGTGCGCGCGACCAGTTCGCGCGCATCGCTATCGCTGAAAATGAGTGACGGCAGCAAACGGATCACGCAATCCGCCGTGACGTTGATCAGCAACCCGACCGCTAGGGCCTTGCCGACCAGTTCACCGCACGGCCGGTCGAGTTCGATGCCGATCATCAGGCCATGGCCACGGATTTCCCGCACGCCTTTGACACCGGCCAGCGCCTCGCTGAACAACCGGCGGATCAGGGCACCGATGCGGGCCGCATTATCCAGCAGACCATCCTCTTCCATGACCTGGATGGTCGTCAGGGCGGCGGCACAGACCAGCGGGTTGCCACCAAAGGTTGAACCGTGGTTGCCCGGCCCGAACAGGCCGGCCGCCCGGCCGCCGGCCAGGCAAGCGCCAATCGGCACCCCGGACGCCAGGCCCTTGGCCAGGGTCGCGATATCCGGATTGACGCCGGCCTGCTGGTAGCCGAACCACTTGCCGGTACGGCCCATGCCGCACTGGACTTCGTCGCAGATCATCAACCAGCCGTGGCTATCACAGAGTTCGCGTACGCCCCGGTAATAGGCCGCATCGACCAGATGGATGCCGCCTTCGCCTTGCAGGATCTCCAGCATCACGGCGACGATGTTCTTGTTGTGCTCGGCGATGCTGCGGATCGCCTCCAGATCGCCGTACGGTACCCGGACAAAACCCGAAACCAGCGGCTCGAAACCGGCCTGTGTCTTGCGGTTGCCGGTTGCCGACAGGGTTGCCAGCGTGCGCCCGTGGAAGGCCTTCTCCATGACAATGATGGTCGGCAGCTCGATACCTTGCTTGTGCCCGTAGAAACGCGCCAGCTTGATCGCCGCCTCGTTGGCCTCGGCCCCCGAATTGCCGAAGAAGACTTCCTGCATGCCGGACAGCTCGCACAGCTTGTCGGCTAGTTGCTCTTGTTCGGCAATGCGGTACAGGTTGGAAGTGTGCAGCAGGCGCCCGGCCTGAGCGGCGATGGTGGCCACCAGTTTGGGATGTGCATGACCGAGGGTCGAAACCGCAATCCCGGACAGCGCATCCAGGTATTCGCGCCCCTCGCAATCGAAAATCCGGCAGCCTTGACCATGGCTGAAGGTCACGGGCAGGCGGGCATAGGTATTCATGACATGCGACATCAGGCAACCCCATAAAACGAAAACGGCGGCCATCGCCGCCGGAAAACAAGCCACCCCGACAGATGAACATCATCCGAAAGAGTTGCAGAAAACTGAATGTTAAGTGAAAAATAGAGGCTTGTATAGAACGGCAAAACCATGCGCATCGCCATTTTCAACCAAAAGGGAGGCGTCGGAAAAACGACGACTGCGCTCAATCTCGGCGCCGCCCTAAGCCGGGCGGGAAACCCGCCGCTGCTGCTCGACCTCGACCCGCAAGGGCATCTTTCCAGCATCCACGGCCAAGCGCCGATCGAAGCCAGCCGCAGCCTGTTTGCCTTCTATCAGGACAACCACAGCCTAAGTGAACTGGCGATCGAATGGGAACACATCGGTCAACTGATCCCGGCACACCAGCAATTGATCAAGGTCGACTCGATTTTCGGCAAGGGTCCGGCCATTCTCAACAAACTGCGCCTCGGTCTCGACGCGACGCTGGCCAACCACCCCGAACGCCCCTGCGTCATCGACTGCTGCCCCTACATCGGCGTCCTGGCCCTGAATGCCATATTCGCCTGCGAACGACTGATCATCCCGGTTTCGACCGACTACCTCTCACTGCAGGCAGCCGACCACATCACCCGCACGCTGCAGGTGCTGGAGCCTGTCATCAAGCGTCGCGTCGAACGCCGCTACCTGCTGACCCGCTTCGACCGCCGGCGCCGCATGAGCGAGGATGTCCGCAAGAAATTGCGTGAACGTTACGGCGACGAAGTGCTCGACACGGTCATTTCCGAGAATGTTGCCGTCGCCGAAAGTCCCTCGGTCAATCAGGACGTGTTCCGCCGCAACGCAGCCAGCACCGGCGCCCAGGATTACCAGAGCCTGCTCGCCGAACTGGTCACCCGGGGCGACATGCCACTCACGCCGCCGTAATCAGGTCGACGACATCCTCGTAATTAAGATGCCCACCCCGCCCGACCGGCAACGAGCGCAATTCCCGACACTGCAACACTTCGCACCCCCGATACATGCGGCACAACTTCTGTCGCGCTTCCGCCTCGTCGCGCCCAAAAAGAGAAAGGTTGTCAACGAGAACACCATTGCGCGTGCGGATGCGGAATTGATACTTCACGATCACGGTAGTCTGCATGAAACCCCCTGTGGATCATTGGATTAGGTGCAGTATATGCAGCCGTTTCTGCAAAAACAATCTAGCCCTTTAATACCAAAGAAATTTCCTCTACCCCCCGGTGAAACCGCCACAGCGCAAGGCCTTCTGCTAAAATGCGAAAAACACTGGTCGCACCGCCCCACACGCAGAGTAGAACAATGACAACGCCTGAATCGACCACCTTCATCATTGTTGGCCTCACCAAACAAGGCAAGAAATTTCGCCCCAGCGACTGGGCCGAGCGGCTGTGCGGCGTCATGTCGGCATTCGGCGCCGAACGCAAGATGAAATACTCCCCCTACGTCGGACCAGGTGATTACAACGGCGAAAAAGCCGTGTTCGTCGACGGCCGCCTCGGCGAAATCGAGCCGATGGCCTACCGCTTCATGCTCAACTTCGCCCAGGATAACGACCTGCAGATTATCGACGGCGTCTGCCCAATCGATGGCAAGAGCCAAGACTGAACATCCACGACAACCAACTTCGAAAATAAAAATGGCGCCCAAGGCGCCATTTTTATTCTAGCAATCCAGCAAATCAGGCAGCAAGCGCCTTGATCTGAGCAGACAGGCGGCTCTTGGTGCGAGAAGCCTTGTTCTTGTGAACAATCTTCTTATCTGCAATACGGTCAAGAACCGCGACGGATTGCTGGAAAACGCCCTGGGCGGCGACTTTGTCGCCAGCCAGGATCGCCTGACGCACACGCTTGATCGCGGTACGCAGAGTCGAACGCAGGCTTGCGTTATGGGCGCGCTGCTTGTCAGCTTGACGGGCGCGCTTGCGGGCTTGTGCGCTGTTGGCCATGAATAAATCCACATTGATCATCAATCGAGCAGACGATTATAGCGTGCAATGCAACCTAGAACAAGTAGCTGAACGCAACGCCCCCATCCCCGCATACAAGCCCAACAGGCGACACATCCGTTCATCACCCAAAGAATGCCATTTGTCCCATAAGAGTGGCAGCTCAGCTTGACGGTTCATAGACTGCAAATCAACCTTGATCAGCACATCTCTCGCAAAATGAAATCCAGCACCGCAACCCTCCGCAAGGGCCACGGGTTCACACTGATCGAATTGCTCATCGCCATTGCCATCTTGGCCATTCTTGCCACCATTGCCGCACCGCAAATGCAAAACCAGATCACCAGCAGTAGGGTAACGGCGGCGACGAACGAACTGATCGGGGAGCTTGCCCGCGCCCGTTCGGATGCAGTCAGGCTCAGGCAGCAGGTTGCGATCAATCCGAACAACATCATGAGCAGACGTGGCAACGCCAATGTTGAACTCGCCGGCGATCCGGAGGAGCTTGCGGAAAATGTCGTTTTCAATTCAGACGGCACCACCGCCGACATCGGCACCATTACCATTTCCAACACGGCCGGCACCAGAACCATACGAATCCTCGGCAGCGGAAAATCCTTTGTCATCAATTGACTACCATGAAAACCATTCATCCGCAACAAATACCAAATCGCTATCAAATGGGGATGAGCCTGATCGAGGTCATGGTCGCCATCGTCATATTTGCCCTCGGCGCACTCGGCATTGCCGGACTTCAAGCACGCGCTTTGAAGGGCAACGAGAGTAGCCTGCAGCGGACCCAGGCGGTGATTGCAGCCAATTCCCTCATCGATGCGATGCGCGCCAATCAGGTTCCTCGCAACACCATCAACATGACCTGTAATGGAGGTAATGGCGAGTTCGGACAATGGCTCGCCGACCTACAAAATGGTCTCGGCCAGGGAAGTTGCGGCCAGATCGCATGCGCAGCCAATGCCAATCCAGCAGGTACGGCGACATGTACGGTCACTATCCAGTGGAACGACCAACGGGCTGGAGGTGCGGCAGCCCAACAACTTGCCCTGAGCGCATTGTTGTGATCATGAAAACATCCCGAAAAACTTTCCAACAAGGCTTGACCATCGTCGAATTGATGGTCGCCATGGTCATCGGCCTGATCCTGATACTCGGCGCAACCGGGGTATTGCTCACCAATCGGCAAGCCTTCAATGCCACCGAAGGTCTATCCAGTATTCAGGACAGCAGCCGTATCGCTGTCGACATGCTGGCCCGCGACTTGCGCGCGGCTGGAGGGCACCCTTGCTTGGCGGTGGAGATGAATGATTACACCAGTGGTGGTAACGTCGCCGCGGAAATCAAAGCCCAATTAACGCAAGCCGGGGGCATTAATCTTGCCCCAGGCAACAACCCGGTTAATAGGGACGCAGCACAAAACGCCCTGCAAGTGGTCACCATCACCGATACTCGGACTGCTACCGCACAGACAGGAAACGACATCACCGTTGCAAATACGCCAGCACTGGCTGCAGGAGACATCATCATCGCCTGTACCGGCAGGGCCGCCTATTTGCTCGAGGTTGCCGCTGCCAACGCAGAGAGTATCAGTGTCGTCAACATCCCACCCGCCATCGACCTCACCGGTGCCACGATTGCGTCGGGCCTGAATACACGCCTCTGGTATGTCGGCACCAACAACGACGGTCGGCTTAACTCCCTGTACCTGAGAATTGGCAATGGTGCCGGAGTCGAGATGGTCGACAATGTCGTTGGCCTGACCACTCGTAGCATCGGCAACGGAGCCGTGCATGCTCAGCTTACGGTTTGCAGCAGAAACGACGACCCAAGATCACTCGTCCAAGCGCAAAACCAAGCCTGCGGCCCCGGACGAATCCAGCGGACGGTCGCCACGGTAGTCCAGTCCAGGACGGCCTAAAATGAAAAAATATCACCCTCTACCGCAAAAATTCCAGCACGGCATCGTCCTTATCGTTGCCATGATCATGCTGGTCATCATGACCATCCTAGGCGTTTCCAGCGTTCGCAACATTGCCCTGGAGGAATGGATGAGCGCCTCGCTGCATGACCGCAGTATCGCCATCCAGGCAGCCGAGGCGGCGTTGCTGGCTGGTGAACAGGACGCACAAAACAGGACGGATATGGCCGGTTTCGACCCTGAAGCCACGCTCATCAACGGTGTTCCGGCCGTCGTTAACGGCTTCGCTGCCCAACCGACGACACAAGCGCCGAATTGGATGCTAAACGCACAATGGAACGACAACTCCCGCCAGTTGGCCGACACCGTCAATCTCGGCGCACTAGCGGGAACCCGTCCCCGTTATCTGATCGAATACCGTGGCAAAGCAGCATGCAAACCACCACCGAACCCCAAGGAAGCCGCCAGGAACGACTGCAATCCACCAGCAGGCTCGCCTATTCCTGCAACCTGCGACTGTTATCTCTTCAGAATCACCGCTCGCAGTAACCCGGGGGCAAACCGGGCAGAGGTCATTTTACAAAGCTTGGTGACAGTTTTCTGAATGCAAGCCACGCAAGGAATCCGGACATGAAAAACGCTCCTGCCATACACGCCACAAGCCAGCGTCGCTTGGCCAGGCTGGTCGCCATATTCTTCACACTATCCAGCGCACTGCCAGCGCAAGCCGCCTTGGACATTCCCGACACGCCGTTACAGACCAGCGTCTCGGCCGACCCGAACGTGATGATGATTCTCGACGACTCGGGGTCCATGCAATTTGAGATCATGCCGGATGATTACACCCTGCAATCCACCTATTTTGTCTTTCCTCGCGCCAACAATACATACGGAAGCAGCGACTACAGCAACTATGTCGTCACTGTAGACAACAACAATGCTTATAACGCCTTGGCGCGCTCTCCCCAAGTCAACACGATTTATTACAACCCTTCGATTACCTACCTGCCTTGGTCAAGATCCGACGGCACCCTCTATCCGAACGCCACCCCGTCATGCGCCCTGCATAACCCGTTGCGGCCAGGTGCCGGAGATGCATACTGTCGCAATCTAACCGCCGATAACAGCAACTACAACGGCAACTTCTGGCAGGCCTGTACATCCCTCAATAACTGTACTGGTCGAACAAGTGTGAACAAGCAGTTCTGGCCCGCCACCTATTTCTGGAAAGCCAGCAACACGACGGATATCTGGGCTTGGAACAGCTACAGCAGAACTGAAATAAAAGCGGGCAGTACCTATACCGGCCATGGACGAGAAAATCGGACTGACTGCACCAATGGCGTGTGTTCCTATAACCAGGAAATTCAGAATTTTGCAAACTGGTACACCTATTACCGGTCGCGCGTCCTCACTGCCCGTGCCGGCATCGGTCGTGCCTTTTCAGCGCAGGATGCGGGCTTGCGTGTTGGTTTTGGCACGATCAACAAAGCCAACAGCAACGTTGACGGCATCAATACCAGCGTCATCGTCAGTGGCGTCCGCAAATTTGAAGGAACAGATCGGGATCAGTTCTTCACCAATTTGTATGATCGAGCCATCCCTGCGCAAGGCACCCCCCTGCTGGGCGCATTGAATGCAGCCGGAAAATACTACCAGCGTACCGATGATAAAGGCCCGTGGAGTACTACCCCTGGACAAAATGGCGGCAGCGATCTCGCCTGCCGCCAAAGTTATACCATCCTCATGACAGATGGTTATTACGGCGATACTATTGCCGGAATCGGTAACGCAGACGGCACCAACGGCGAAGCCATTACCGGTCCCAACAATCAAAGCTTCACCTACACGGCCGCGGCTCCTTTCAGAGATGGCAATTCGAACACGCTGGCCGACGTCGCCATGCATTACTGGAAACAGGATTTACGCCCGAACATGACAAACTCCGTACCGACCAGCGCCAAGGATCCGGCATTCTGGCAACACATGGTCACCTTCGGCGTCGGCCTCGGCGTACGAGGAAGCGTCAACCCAAACGACGCATTCGATGCCATCCGCACCGGAACGAACATCAATTGGCCAAGTACCAGCACCAACGCGGGAAAGCTCGATGACCTGCTGCACGCTTCGGTCAACAGTCGCGGCGCCTTTTTCAGCGCACAAGATCCGGCCGAGTTTGCAGAAGCATTGACTGCAATGCTCAGGGATATCGTCGAGCGCAAGAGTTCCTCGTCTTCAATAGCTTTGACCGGCACTCGCCTGACCGCCAGCACCAAGGTATTCAGTCCGAGTTTCAACACCTCCGGCTGGATTGGCGAACTGGCAGCCTACGACCTGACTTCCGCCGGCATCTCGACCACACCGGCCTGGAAAGCTTCAGAGAACATCCCCGCACCTGGAAGCAGAAAAATCTACACGGTTTCCGGTGGCAACAAGCGGGAATTCACCTGGAGCAACCTAAGCGCAACCGACCGGACCGCCATCGGCAGCGAAACCATCCTCGACTTCCTGCGCGGCATTCGCAGCCAGGAAACCAGCCAGGGCGGAACGCTGAGAACACGCGGTTCGCTGCTCGGCGATATCGTGCACTCCTCGCCCGTTTATCAGAAGGATGCCCAGACCGTCTATGTCGGCGCCAACGACGGCATGCTGCATGCCTTCAATACGGAAACCGGGGTTGAACGCTTCGCCTACATCCCAAGCCCCCTGCTCAGCAAGCTCAAATTGCTGAGCGAAACCTCGTACCAGCACAAATATTACGTTGATGGAGAACTGATTATCGTCGACAAGAGCGATGCCAACCTGACATCGACTTATTTGGTAGGCACCATGGGCGCTGGCGCGAAGGGATTATTCGCGCTCGACATCACGGCACCGGCTTCATTCACGGCAAACAATATCGCCTGGGAATATGTTGACAATAGCGATACCGAGCTGGGTTACATGATGGGCAAGCCCGTGTACGCCAGACTCAATGACGGTACCCACGCCCTCATCATTGGCAATGGCTATAACAGCACCAGCGGCAAAGCCGCCTTGTACGTCATCAACCTGCAGACCGGAGCGCTCATCAAGAAATTCGTCGTCGGCGCCGCAGCCGATACCGACAATGGCATGGCGACGCCCGGTATCGTCGATGTGAACGGCGATGGATATATCGATTACGTCTATGCCGGCGATTTCAAGGGCAATGTCTGGAAATACGACATCCGCGCGACGAATAGCGGCAGTTGGACGGCGACCAAATTCTTCACCGCGGTCGGGCCGGACAACAAGGTACAGCCGATTACCACCCAGATCACATCGGCGGTGAATTACCTGCTCAACGACGCCAATAGCGGCAAGCGATATATTTTCTTCGGGACGGGTTCGTATTTCCGTGCCGAGGACACCAACGACAAATCCGTGCAATCCTGGTATGGCCTGATCGACACCGACCCTGCTGCGACCAACAATGCCATCACGGGACGCGGCCAACTGCAAAAACGCACGATCGCCACTGTGATGACTGCCGATGGCAGACCCGCGCGTGCATTCAGCAATGCCACGAAAGATGCTACAGGCAAAGCAACCGACATGATCGACAAGCGTGGTTGGTATCTCGACTGGGTCGATCCCGATCCCGTTAACAGCAGCAACAACTTCAAGCTCGGCGAGCGCGTCATCACGCCTTCTGTCATGTACCGGCTTGCCGAACCCACCCTGCTGGGCAGTTCGGTCATACCCGAAGCCGACGATCCGTGCCAACCCGGCGGCACGGGCTATGTGAATGCGATCAATGCATTCACCGGCGGCAGTCTGGAGACTTCCATCTTCGTATTCACCAATTTCACCGGTAGCGGCGCCGTTGGCTCGATCGATCTCGGCATCGGCATGCCGAGCCAGCCATCCCTGATCATTGACAGCAAGGGTGTCGGTCGCTTGGTTGTCGGCGGATCGGGTGGCACCAGCACAGGAGATCCCATTCCCGCCGATCCCCGGGTCAATGTCGGTAACTTTGGCGGCCGGGTTTATTGGCGGGAAATTTCTCGGTGAGGAAAATCAAATGATGCGAAAACAACAAGGCTTCACCCTGATCGAACTCTTGATCGTCATTGCCATAATCGGCCTCCTGGCAGCGATCGCCTATCCGTCCTATGTGGAGCATGTACGCAGCGCCCGCCGTACTGCCGCCATGAGTTGCCTGATGGAACAAACCCATTTCATGGAACGCTTCTACTCAGCAAACATGTCTTATGCTGGCGCAGCGCTTCCTGCCTGTGAGGGGGTAGCCGCTCAGTTTTATAATTTTAACCTAGGCAACCAAACTGCCTCGACCTATACCCTGACGGCCACCAGAAGAGGAGATCAGGCAGGGGATGCGTGTGGCGACTTCAGAGTCACGCATCTGGGCGTCAGGGACAATATCAACGGAACCCGGGGCAACTGCTGGCGCTGAGGCCTTCTTCAATCACTCTTGCGAAAAAGCATGCAAAACAAGAAATTCAATATCGACGAACTGACGCTTGAGGAAATCGAACCGAGAAAGAGTCACTCCCACGATCCCTCGAACATCGGCCGAAAATGCCTCAAATGCGGTCATGTCCGGCTCGCATCGGAGGACGGGGTTCCCGCATACGAATGCCCGAATTGCGGTGCTGTTTACGAAAAAGTCGAGCAGTTGTACAGCCCGCCGCGGTAGGAAGCGGAGGACTTGATAACAAACGGCACGAAGGAACGGCCGCGAATCAGGCCAATTCTTTTGGCAAGGGGAAGTACACCCGCTCTTCGGCTCCCTGCAATTGTCCGACCGCGGCACCGCTCAGCTGCCGGAGGTGCTCGATCACTTCCCGCACGAGAACCTCCGGTGCCGACGCACCCGCCGTCACACCGATGTGCCGCTTCCCGGACAGCCAAGCCGGATCGATCTCGGCGGCGCCATCGACCAAATATGCCTCGACTCCACGACACGCGGCGACCTCTCTCAATCGCCGAGAATTGGAGCTGTTCGGGCTGCCGACGACGATCACCAGATCGCATTCGCCGGCCAGCGCCTTGACGGCGTCCTGGCGGTTCTGGGTGGCGTAGCAGATGTCGTCCTTCTTCGGTCCCTGGATGGTCGGGAAGCGGGCGCGCAGGGCTTCGATGACGACGCTGGCGTCGTCGACCGACAGCGTGGTCTGGGTGACGAAGGAAAGCTGGTCGGGATAGCACACTTCGAGGCGCGTCACGTCGTCGGCGGTTTCGACCAGGTACATGCCGCCCGCGCTCTGGCCCATCGTGCCTTCGACCTCGGGGTGGCCCTTGTGGCCGATCATGACCACTTCGCGCGCCTGCTTGCGCATCTTGCCGACTTCGACGTGGACCTTGGTGACCAGCGGGCAGGTGGCGTCGAAGACCTTCAGGCCGCGCCGCTCGGCCTCGTCGCGGACGGCCTTGGAAACGCCGTGGGCGCTGAAGATCACGGTGCTGCCGGTCGGCGCCTCGTCGAGTTCCTCGATGAAGACCGCGCCCTTGGCGCGCAGGTCGTCGCAGACAAACTTGTTGTGCACTACTTCGTGGCGGACGTAGATCGGCGCGCCGAATTTTTCCAGGGCGCGCTCGACGATGGCGATGGCGCGTTCGACGCCGGCGCAGAAGCCGCGGGGATTGGCCAGTACGATCTGCATTCACATGATTCCGATGATTTCCACCTCGAAGCGGATCGTCTTGCCGGCCAGCGGGTGGTTGAAGTCGAAGAGGGCGTGCGTCGCGTCCAGTTCGCGCAGGAAGCCGGCGAAACTGCCGCCGTTGGGCGCGGTGAATTCGACGACCGAATTCTCCTTGAGTTCCATGTCGGCCGGCAGGCCGCCGCGGGCAATGCGCTCGACCAGGCGGGGATTGTGCTGGCCGAAGGCGTCGTTGGGTTCGAGTTCGAAGACGAAACGCTCGTGCGCCGGCAGGCCGAGCAGCACCGATTCCAGCGTGTCGGCCAACTGGCCGCCGCCCATCTGCAAGGTCGCCGGGCTCATGTCGAAGGTGGACAGGAATTCCTCGCCGTCGAGGGTGGTGATGCGGTAATGCAGGGTCAGGTAGCTGTCGGGGCGGACGGTGGTCATGATTTTTTCTCGGCGGTTTTTTTGGCGGATTCGCGGCGGCTGGCCAGCAACTGTTCGATGACGAGGAGCACGGCGCCGACGGTGATGGCCGCGTCGGCGACGTTGAAGGCCGGCCAGTAGTAGCCGGCGGCGTGCCACTGGACGAAATCGACGACGGCGCCGAAGCGCACGCGGTCGATCACGTTGCCCAGCGCGCCGCCCATGATCAGGGCCAGCGACAGCGAGGCCAGCCTGTGCTGCGGGTGCTGGCGCAGCATCACGGCGATCCAGGCCGAGACGGCCAGCGCCAGGATGGTGAAGAACCAGCGCTGCCAGCCCGGCTGCTCGGCCAGGAAACTGAACGCCGCCCCCGGGTTGTAGGTCAGCACCCAGTTCCAGAACGGCGCGACGTAGATGCTCTGGCCGAAGTCGATGCTGTTGAGCACCACCCACTTGCTGAGTTGGTCAAAAACAATGACCAGCCCGGCCAGGCCGTACCAGTGCGCCGCCCTAGGCACAGCGGCGCGCCTCGCCGGCGCCGTGCAGGTTGCTGACGCAGCGGCCGCACAGGGCCGGATGCCCGGCGTCGGCGCCGACATCCGGGCGGACGTGCCAGCAGCGTTCGCACTTGGCGTGGGCCAGCGGCGTCGCCACCACCTGTTCGGCCTCGTCGCGGACCAGCGTCGTCGCCGAGCAGATGAAGACGAACTTCAGGTCGTCGCCGAGCGCCGCCAGGGCGTCGTACTTGTCGCCGGCGCAGCGGATTTCGACGGCGGCCTGCAGCGCCGAGCCGATCTTGCCGGCCTCGCGCTGGGCTTCCAGCGCCTTGGTGACGTCGTTGCGCACGGCGCGGACGAGCGCCCACTTGGCGAGCAGCTCGCCCTCGCCGGCCGGCGCCGGCAGGTCGTGCCAAAGCTGGAACATCACCGAATCGTCGGCCTGGCCGCCGAGCACGGCCCAGACCTCCTCGGCGGTGAAGGCGGTGATCGGCGCCAGCAGGCGGACGAAGGACTGGGTGATGTGCCACAGCGCCGACTGCGCCGAACGGCGAGCGGCCGACTTGGGCGCCGTGGTGTACAGGCGGTCCTTGAGGATGTCGAGGTAGAAGCCGCCCAGGTCTTCCGAGCAGAAGGTCTGCAGTGCCTGGACGACGCGGTGGAACTCGTAGCGGTCGTAGTCGGCGCGGCAGGCGTCCTGCAACTGGCGGGTCAGCGCCAGCGCGTAGCGGTCGATTTCCAGCCACTCGCCGACCGGCAGCATGTCGGCCGCGGCGTCGAAGTCGGAAACGTTGGCGAGCAGGAAGCGCAGCGTGTTGCGAATGCGGCGGTAGCCTTCGACGACGCGCTTGAGGATTTCGTCGGAGATCGACAGTTCGCCGGAATAGTCGGTCGCGGCCGTCCACAGGCGCAGGATATCGGCGCCCATCTTGTCCGAGACCTGCTGCGGCGCGATGACGTTGCCCTTGGACTTGGACATCTTGTGGCCCTTGCCGTCGACGACGAAGCCGTGCGTCAGCAAGGCCTTGTACGGCGCCCGGCCGTCGATGGCGGCGCCGGTCAGCAGCGAGGAATGGAACCAGCCGCGATGCTGGTCGGAGCCTTCGAGGTAAAGGTCGGCCGGCCAGGCCAGTTGGTCGCCGTGCGAGCCGCGCATGACGCTCATGTGGGTGGTGCCGGAATCGAACCAGACATCGAGGATGTCGGTGGTCTTGACGTAGTCGGCGGCATCATTGCCGAGCAATTCGGCCGCGTCGAGCTGCGTCCACGCCTCGATACCGCCCCGCTCGACGCGCTGGGCGACGGCTTCCATCAGTTCGAGCGTGTTCGGATGCAGCTCGCCGGTCGCCTTGTGGGTGAAGAAGGGCAGCGGCACGCCCCAGTTGCGCTGGCGCGAGATGCACCAGTCCGGACGGTTGGCGATCATCGCCTGCAGGCGGTTCTGGCCCCAGGCCGGGTAGAAGGCGGTGTCCTCGACGCCTTGCAGCGCCGCCTCGCGCAGCGTGTGGCCGGCCGGCTCGGTGGCGACGACGCCCTGGCTGTCGACGTCGGGCGCGTCCATGCGCACGAACCATTGGCTGGTGGCGCGGTAGATCAGCGGCGTCTTGTGCCGCCAGCAGTGCATATAGCTGTGTTCGATGGTGGCGTGCTGCAACAGCGCGCCGACTTCGGCCAGCTTGTCGACGATGACCGGGTTGGCCTTCCAGACATTCAGGCCGCCGAAGAACGGCAGGTCGGCGGCGAAAGTACCGTCGCCCTGCACCGGCGTCAGGATCTGCTCGTTGTGCAGGCCATAATGCTTGCACGACTGGAAGTCCTCCAGGCCGTAGGCCGGCGCCGAATGGACGATGCCGGTGCCGGCGTCGAGCGTCACATAGTCGCCGAGGAAAACCGGCGACAGGCGGTCGTAGAAAGGATGGCGGAAGGCGATGCGCTCCAGCGCCGCGCCCTGGCAGCGGGCCACCGTGGTGCCGCTCAGGCCGTAGCGGGCGAGGCAGCTTTCCTGCAGGTCGGCGGCCAGGATCAGGCAGCCCTTCTCGGTCTGCACCAGGTGGTAGGTGATTTCCGGGTGGGCGTTGAGCGCCTGGTTGCCGGGGATGGTCCACGGCGTCGTGGTCCAGATCACGGCATAGGCTTCGCCGGCCGGCAGCGCGGCCAGGCCGAAGGCGGCGGCCAGCTTGTCGCGCTCGGCGACGGCGAAGGCGACGTCGATGGCCGGCGATTTCTTGTCCTGGTACTCGACCTCGGCCTCGGCCAGCGCCGAACCGCAATCGAAGCACCAGTTCACCGGCTTCAGGCCGCGATAGACGAAGCCGCGCTTGATCATCGCGCCGAGCGCGCGGATTTCGTCGGCCTCGGTCTTGAACTCCATCGTCTGGTACGGGTTGTCCCATTCGCCGAGCACGCCGAGGCGGATGAAATCCTTCTTCTGCCTCTCGATCTGCTCGGCGGCGTAGGCGCGGGCCAGCTTCTGGACTTCCTCGCGCGGGATGTTCTTGCCGTGCGTCTTCTCGATCTGGATCTCGATCGGCATGCCGTGGCAGTCCCAACCCGGCACGTAGGGCGCGTCGAAGCCGGACAGGGTCTTGGCGCGGACGATGATGTCCTTGAGGATCTTGTTGACCGCGTGACCGATGTGGATGTCGCCATTGGCGTAGGGCGGGCCGTCGTGCAGGATGAATTTCGGCCGGCCGGCGCTGATTTCGCGGATGCGCCGATAGAGCTGCTTCTGCTGCCATTCGCCGACCCACAGCGGCTCGCGCTTGGGCAGGTCGCCGCGCATCGGGAAGGGCGTGTCGGGAAGATTCAGGGTGTCCTTGTAGTCAGCCATTTTGCCTGCTCGTGAAAAAGGCCCGGGCCGCCGCGGCATCGGCCGCGATCTGCGCCTTGAGGGCGTCGAAATTGGGAAAACGTTGTTCGTCGCGCAACTTCCGGACGAAACGCACCGCGATGTGGGCGCCGTAGATGTCGCGGTCGAAATCGAAGAGATGCACTTCCAGCAGCGGCCGCGTGCCGCCGACGGTCGGCCGGACGCCGAGGTTGGCGACGCCGGGCAGCGGCCGCGCGCCGAGGCCGCCGACCTCGACGGCGAAGACGCCGGTCATCGGCAGCGGATTGTGCTTGAGGCGAATGTTGGCGGTGGCGAAGCCGAGCTGACGGCCGATCTTGTCGCCGTGCGAGACCTGGCCGTCCATGCCATAGGGGCGGCCGAGCAGGCGGGCGGCATGGTCCATGTCGCCAGCGGCCAGGGCGCGGCGAACGCCGGAGCTGGACACGCGCTCGCCGCCGACGACGACGCTCCGCATCGCCGTGACACCAAACCCCAGGCGCCGGCCGGCCGCCTGCAGCAGCGCGAAGTCGCCCTGGCGGCCGTGGCCGAAACGAAAGTCATCGCCGATGATCAGCTGCTTCGTCCGCAGCCCGCGGAACAGCACCTGCTCGATGAACTGTTCGGCCGACAGTGCCGCGAAGCCGGCGTTGAAGGGACAGACCATGGCCTGGGCGACGCCGGCCTCGCCGAGCAGCTCCAGTTTTTCGCGCAGGGTGGTGAGCCGGGCCGGGGCCGAGGCCGGGGCGAAGAATTCGCGCGGATGCGGCTCGAAGGTCAGGATCGTCGGTGCCAGCCGCAACTGGCGCGCCGCTTCGGTCAACTGTCCGAGCAGCGCCGCATGGCCGAGATGCACGCCATCGAAATTGCCGATGGCGAGAACGACCGGAGCAGGAACGGGACGCGAATGGCCGCGATAGACGCGCATGGAGTGAACAAGCGGAAAAACGTTGAATTATAACGGTCTGCCGCCGGTCGGCCGTGAAAATAGTGCACCAACTATGGCTATAATCGCGCGCCCGCCCAACTAATTCTCAGCTCTCCGCAGATGCTCGACCTGATAACCCATGTCGTGAAGATTTCGGCCCGCCGCGACCGGACCGAAATCAACTCGGCCATGGTCGATGCGCTGAGCGAACTGTTCCAGCCGCAGCGGGCGATCATCTACCGCTGCTATACCGGGCGCAACAAGGCGGTGTTCTTCCCCTGCGCCGGCTTCGGACCCGACGGCGCCTTCCTGCGCAACGCCTACCTGCCCGACCGCCAGTTCTGCCAGGGCATCGATCAGGACCGGCTGCTGCAACGCTGCCGGGCCGAGGGTTCGGCCGTGCTCGAACAGCTCGACGATGGCTCGCACCGCATCGTGTTCCCGATCATCCGCCTGGAAGAACCGAGCTACATGATCGAGCTGGTCCTGCTCGACGAGTTTTCCGCCGACCAGCGGGTGGCGCTGATGGGCTTGATCGAATATTTCGGCAACCACATCGCCCTGCTCGATTACGGCGAGGGCGATTCGCTGACCGGCCTGCTCAGCCGCAAGACCTTCGACAAGCACCTGTTCGAACTGCTCGGCCAGGCCGCCAGCGACGAGCAGCTCGGCCACGGCCACGGCGAACCGCGGCGGCGCCTCGGCAGTTCCGAGGAAGCCAGCCACTGGCTGGCCGTCTGCGACATCGACCACTTCAAGCAGGTCAACGACAATTTCGGCCACCTGATCGGCGACGAGGTGCTGATCCTGGTCGCCCAGGTGATGCGCCAGTCCTTCCGTTTCGACGATCAGCTGTTCCGCTTCGGCGGCGAGGAGTTCGTCGCCCTGCTGCAGCCGACCGATGCCGCCTCGGCCCAGGCGACTCTGGAACGTTTCCGCAGCCAGGTCGCCAGCCAGGTCTTCAGCCGCATCGGCCACGTCACCATCAGCATCGGTTTCAGCCGCCTGCAGCCCCTCGACACGCCGGCCGACGCCATCGACCGCGCCGACGAGGCGCTGTATTTCGCCAAGCGCCAGGGGCGCAACCGCATCGCCTGCTACGACGATCTGGTCGCCAATCGCCAGCTGCCGGAGCGGGAAGCGGCGCGCGGCGAAATCGAACTGTTCTAGCCGAGTACCGCCAGCCGCGCCTTCGGACCGGGCGGGTGCTTGACGAAATACTGGCGGATGCCGCGGATGATGGCTTCGGCCAGCTTCTCCTGATAAGCGTCGTCATTGAGGCGGCGCTCCTCTTCCGGATTGGAGATGAAGGCCGTCTCGATCAGCGCCGAGGGAATGTCGGGCGCCTTGAGCACGGCGAAGCCGGCCTGCTCGACATGGTTCTTGTGCAGAGTGTTGATCGCCCCCAGTTCGCCGAGCAGGTAGCGGCCCAGTTTCATGCTGTCGGCGATGGTCGCCGTCTGCGACAGGTCGAGCAGCGTGCGGGCGAGGAAGGGGTCGCGGGTGCTGATATTGACGCCGCCGACCAAGTCGGCCTGGTTCTCGCGTTGCGCCAGCAGGCGCGCCTGGGTGCTCGAAGCGCCGCGCTCGGACAGGACGAATACCGACGAACCGCGGGCGTCGGGCTTGATCCAGGCATCGGCGTGGATCGACAGGAAGAGGTCGGCCTGCACGCGCCGCGCCTTCTGCACGCGGACGTTGAGCGGCACGAAAAAGTCGGAGTCGCGGGTCAGCACGGCGCGCATGTTCGGCTCGGCGTCGATGCGCCGCTTCAGGCGCTTGGCGACTTCGAGGGTGACGTTCTTCTCGTGGGTGCCGCCCTTGCCGACGGCGCCGGGATCTTCGCCGCCGTGCCCGGGGTCGAGGGTGATCGTGACCAGGCGGTCGACCACCGGCTTGCCGGACTTCTTCGCCGTCTGTACTTCCGGCGCCTCGATTTTCTTCTCGCTCAGCGGGAAATCCTGCTCGTTCTTCAACGGCTCGACACCGTCCTCGCGCCCTTCGAGCAGGGCCATCAGCGGGTCCGGCGGATTGAGCGGATAGACGTCGAGGACCAGGCGGTGGCCGTATTCGCCGACCGGGGCCAGCGTGAACACCTGCGGATTGACCTTGCCCTTCAGCTCCATGACCAGGCGCACGATGCCCGGCTTGAAGCGGCCGGCGCGCAGCAGCTTGATGTTCGGATCGTCGGTCGCGACTTTGCGCGCCAGGCTGTCGAGCACGCTGTTGAATTCGACGCCTTCGATGTCGACGACCAGGCGGTCGGGGCTATCGACCGTGAAATGGCTGAACTTGAGAGGCGCGTCGCATTCGAGCGTGACGCGGGTGTAGTCGGCCGACGGCCAGACGCGCACGGCGAGCACCGCCGGCAGCTTGGCCGCGGCGCCGGCCAGCGGCGTGACCGAGAGGATCAGCGAGGCGCCGGCATAGCGGAGGAGTTGCCGGCGTTCCAGGCTGAGGCCAAGCCTTCTAGACATTGCGCTCCTTCCTGCGAATCGACGACGGTTTCGAGCACCCGGCCATGGCCCTCGTGGCGCAGGCGCAAGCGGAGATCGGGGCGGGGAACGCAGCCGGCGGCGCGCTCCGGCCATTCGACCAGACACACCGCGTTTGCGTTGAAATATTCGCCGAATCCCGCATCGAGAAATTCCTCAGGTGACTCGAAACGATAAAAATCAAAGTGATATAAGTATAAGCTCGAAATTACGTAAACTTCAACCAGGGAATAGGTCGGACTTTTTACCGGACCGGCATGGCCGAGGGCGCGGATCAGCGCCCGCACCAAGGTCGTCTTGCCGGCCCCCAGGTCGCCTTCGAGGTAAACGACCAAGCCGCCGCGCAGGCGCGGCGCCAGCAGTTCGCCGAAGCGCTGCGTCGCGGCCTCGTCGGGCAGGAGATAAAGGGCGGTAACATCGGGGCTATGCACGATCAGGACTCCACGGTGGATTACGCAGCGCTGCGCGAGGACATTCGCGCCGCCGCCAGGCAACTCGGCTTCGCCGCCATCGGCGTCGCCCGCGCCGAGCCGGGACCGGCCGTGGACCGGCTGCGCGCCTGGCTGGCCGAGGGCTGCCACGGCGAGATGGATTATATGGCCCGCCATGCCGAACTGCGCGCCCAGCCGCAGCAGCTGCACCCGGGCACGCTGACGGTCATTTCGGCGGCCCTCGACTACCTGCCGCACGACCGG
>JAVBRT010000037.1:0-10495 GCA_031547725.1 Azonexus sp.
TGTTGAGCTGCACCGGCAAGAACCGTCTCAGCCCCCACACAAGCAGCAACGCGCCGACACCCGTAAAAACCGAAAACAGAATGCAGCGCGCCGGGCGCTGCGTGTAGTAAAATGCCGCCAAAACCAAAATGCTGGCGCTAATCAGGGCGACCCAAATCCAGGAAGCGACCGTCACACTATCCCTCCGTCCGCGTTGCGTGTCCATTGCCGTGCCTATCCCATTGTATGAGCAAACGCCCCGCGGCATGACACTCTGTACAAAATTGGGCGATCGTGCTATACTACACGGTGCGAGCAGACAAGACAACGGCGCCGGGCATGCCCGGTGAGGAAAGTCCGGGCTCCGCAGGGCAGGATGCCAGCTAACGGCTGGGCGCCATAAGCCGCAAGGCGAAAGCGACGGAAAGTGCAACAGAAAGCAAACCGCCGATGGCTCCGGACTTTGACGTCGCTGGCGACGGCAAAATCCTTGAGTGGGGGATACCCCATGGAGATCAGGCAAGGGTGAAACGGTGGCTCCGCGGGAGCGGGGCCTTGGCGGCGCAAGCCGACATGAGGTAAGAGCTCACCGCGTCCACGGTAACGGCGGACGGCACGGCAAACCCCATCCGGAGCAAGACCAAATAGGGAAGCATGGGCGTGGCCCGCGCTGCTTCCGGGTAGGTCGCTTGAGCCTGCCGGCGACGGCAGGCCTAGAGGAATGATTGCCGAACCTCGCAAGAGGGGAACAGAACCCGGCTTATCGGCCGGCTTTCCAATCTCATTTCAATACGATCGGCAATGGTGTTGTTACGTGCCGGCGGTCTATCGCATGGTGCTTTTTGTCGTATGTCGGTTGCCCATGAGTTGGCCGCATGTGGTCGATGTCTGGTCTTGGATAAATACACCCAAAGCAACCTTGGGGCGGCATTAATCGTTGGCGATGACAAATGACTTAATTGTTGGGCAGAATGCAAGACTAAACATTTTGGGAGAACGCAATGAGCGATAGCAGATATGTCGCGGCGGGAACAGACGGGTGGCTCAACGTGAAGCGCGAGCCTTCGGGGACAATCGTTGCATTGGCTGAGTTCACCAAAGTCGGAGTCACGTCGTCGCAAAATGGCCGGGACTATTTCGTGGTACAAGAGGGGGTAGAGCGCGGAAGCAGCTTTTCAGTCAAAGCCGGGAATCTCAAAGCCGGCAATCCCGGTTACCGGGCTCCAGCCAATCTCGAATTCAGCTTGAGCCGCGAAACGCTGTTTTTCCTCGGCGGGCAAGTCAAGGCGATAACGCACAGCAGAAATCCAATACCTCTTGGCATTCATCCGATTCAAATGCCTGATTTCCCGCACAGCCTGGGCGAAGGCTACATTGGACAGTCGCGCTACTCAAAGACTTGGTTTTATCTAGGGCATGGACATGCCGTTCGAGGCAACAACGACCGATACTTACATCCTGGCTCCGTCAGCGCCGGTTGCATTACGGTTGATCCACAGATGTGGACGTCCCTTTATCAATACTTGATTCGTTGCAGGAGCGGAAATGCAAAAACTGTCGGTAGTATTTCTGTGGTTCGCTAGTTTATTGTCATTTGCGGCCCCGCCAGTACCTAAGGAATTTCCGCGGCTGATAAGTGAACAGGAAGCAAGGAACCCTGAATTTGTCTCTCAATGGCTCACCATTGCCGGATCGAAGGCAGATCAGGGAGAGGCGCGGCGTTTTTTTTCTCTTGGCCTAAGAGCCAAGGAATCACAGAATTGGTCAGCTGCGAGCAAAGCTTTCGGCGAAAGCATGAGGCGCTATCCAAGTCCGCACGCGCTTTTCGAGTATGCAGAATCCGATCTCAAAATGCTCGGGCAAGTCCGGTCCAGGGATGGCTTTCCTTCGAAACTGGTTCGCGAAGACATGGCATATGCACTTGGACTCTATGAGGCCTCGCTAGCTGCGAACAAAGTAACAGGTACGCTATTGCCCGCCGAAGCTAAACGGATTGAGCAGTACGTATATTGCATGAAAAACTATCTTAACTCTTTGCAACCGCAAAGCAATTGCCAGCCACTGGAATACTTCTCTATCGGGCTAACCAGCAGATAGAGAGAGGAGCATAGTTGCTTCCTTCTTTCAGCGCCTGCCGGTAAGCCATACCACGCTATCGCGTGGCCGTTCCCTTACGGCGCAATCCCCTACAATGGCGCATGACCGCAAGCACCGCACCCCGTATCGACTGGCAGGAAGCCGGCCGCTCCCTGTCCGCCCGCTGGCGTTCCGAGGCCGGTCTGGCGCCGCCGGCCGCTGTCGAGATCGGCGGCGATAGTCTGGGGGCGGATGAAGTCTGGGCGCTGCTGGCTGCCGGTCGCCATCTGCTGTGGCGGGGCGACTGGGTGCATGCGCGGCATTTGCTGCAGGCGCTGAGCCGGCGGGCCGACCGGCATTTCGCGGCGGCGCGCGGCAAGCCGCAGGTTTCGCCGGGCGCGGCTTTCGCCAGCCATCGCCGGCGCCAGGGCGAGCGGGCGGCGCTGCTGGCGCGGCTGCTGGTGCCGGTCAACGGCAATTACAAGCTGCCCCTGCGCCGCGCCCAGGATGTCCGCCAGGCCTGTTGCGAGGCCTGGGGCGAGCCGGATGGCGAGGCTTCGGTGGTGTCTTTGCGCGAACTGCTGGCCGTGGTCAGCGCCCACGAATGGCGCAAGAAGGGCGTGCCGGTGCCGGCCGTGCAGGGGCGCATCCACCCGCACTACGGGGTGTTTTCGCCGGTGCGCGGCGAGTATGTGGAGCTGGTGGCGCAGGCACCGTTGCCAGCCGATTGCGCGCTGGCGTTCGACATCGGCACCGGTTCCGGCATTCTCGCCGCCGTGCTGGCGCGGCGCGGCGTCGCCCGCGTCGTCGCCACTGATCAGGATGCGCGGGCGCTGGCTTGTGCACGGGAGAATATTGAGCGGCTGGGGCTGGCCGGACAGGTTGAAGTGCTTGCCGTCGACTTGTTCCCCGCCGGGCAGGTGCCGCTGGTGGTGTGCAATCCGCCCTGGCTGCCGGCGCAGCCGAGCGCGCCGATCGAATACGCCGTCTACGATCCCGGTTCGCGCATGCTGCGCGGCTTCCTGTCCGGCCTTGTCGCCCATCTGGCACCGGGCGGCGAGGGCTGGCTGATCATCTCCGATCTGGCCGAGCATCTCGGCCTGCGCAGCCGGCAGCAGTTGCTCGACTGGATCGCCGCCGCCGGCTTGGTCGTGCTCGGCCGCCTCGACACCGTGCCGCAGCACGGCAAGGCCAGCGACCGCAGCGATCCGCTGCATGCCGCCCGGGCGGCCGAGATCACCTCGCTGTGGCGGCTTGGCGCCGCGCCTGCAGTCGGCTGAGGGGCTTGGCCGCCATTGTTGCAATCCGGTGAGGTTTACCCTCCCGCACGGGGCTTGGCAAATCGGCACAAACGCCCATCCGATGGGCGTTGTCGCTTTGTTACGCCCTGTCATCCGGCTGTAACAAAGCCTGGCTAATCTGCGTCTCGTCCCTCTTTAGCCAAGCAGGAGTAAGTGATGTTCAAGACCAGCCAACTCGTTTCCGCCCTCGCCGTTGCCGGCCTGAGCCTCTTCGGCGCCCAGGCGGCGCATGCCCAGATCGTCAAGATCGACGGTTCGTCGACGGTCTATCCGATCACCGAGGCCGTGGCCGAGGATTTCCAGAAGGCCAAGAAGAACGCCGTCAAGGTGACGGTCGGCATTTCCGGCACCGGCGGCGGCTTCAAGAAGTTCTGCCGCGACGAAACCGATATCTCCAACGCCTCGCGCCCGATCACCGCCAAGGAGATGGAGGACTGCAAGGCCGCCGGCGTCGAGTACGTCGAGATGCCGGTCGCCTACGACGCGCTGACCGTCGTCATCAACCCGAAGAACAGCTTCCTCAAGCAGGCCACCGTCGAGGAACTGAAGAAGCTGTGGGAACCGGCCGCCCAGGGCACGATCACCAGGTGGAACCAGGTCAACCCGGCCTGGCCCGACGCGCCGGTCAAGCTCTTCGGCGCCGGCGCCGATTCCGGCACCTTCGAGTACTTCACCGAAGCCATCGTCGGCAAGGCCAAGTCCTCGCGCGGCGACTACACCGCGTCCGAGGACGACAACGTGCTGGTTCAGGGCGTCTCGCGCGACGTCAATGCCATCGGCTACTTCGGCTATGCCTACTACGCCGAGAACATGAGCCGCCTGAAGGGCCTGCCGATCGTCAATCCGAAGACCGGCAAGGCGGTCGAGCCGTCCGGTGCCAACGTCGAGAACGCTTCTTACCAGCCGCTGTCGCGCCCGATCTTCGTGTACGTCAAGCTGAAGTCGCTGGACAAGCCGGAAGTGCGCGAATTCGTCGAGTTCTACATGAAGAACGCCGACAAGCTGGTGCGCGAAGTCAAGTACGTGCCGCTGCCGAAGTCGATCTACGAAGGCAACATCAAGCACGCCAAGGACAAGAAGATCGGCAGCGTGTTCGGCGGCAAGAACGAGGTCGGCATCACCGTCGAAGAAATCCTCAGGCGCGAAGCCAAGATGTAAGGTGCCACGGCGGGCGCCCGGCGCCCGCCAACGAACGGGCCGCCCCGCCCAGGCGGCGGCCCGCCTGCCGCGAGGAATCCTGCAATGAATCACGCCATGTCCGTCCATTCCCTTTCCGAACCGCACCAGGTCAGCGACCGCCTGGCGAAGAACGTCTATCGCAATGTCAGCGAGCGCCTGATCGAGCTGTTGCTGTTCGCCGCTGCCGCCGTCTCGGTGCTGACCACGGTCGGTATTGTCTATGTGCTGGTCTCCGAATCCATCCATTTCTTCCAGAGCGTCAGCATCGTCGACTTTCTGACCGATACGCAGTGGACGCCACTGTTCGACGACGCCCACTACGGCATCATGGTCCTCGTTTCCGGCACGCTGGTCTCGTCGGCCGTGGCGTTGGCGGTGGCCATCCCGATGGGCACGGTGATCGCCATCTATCTGTCCGAATTCTCGAACGCCCGGGTGCGCGAGATCGCCAAGCCGGTGCTCGAACTGCTCGGCGGCATCCCGACCATCGTCTTCGGTTATTTCGCCCTGCTCATCGTCACCCCGCTGTTGCAGATGGTCTTCCCGGAACTGCCGGGCTTTTCGCTGCTATCGGCCGGCTTGGTGATGGGCATCATGATCGTGCCCTACATCGCCTCGCTGTCCGAGGATGCGATGCGCGCCGTGCCGATGAGCATGCGCGAAGGTTCCTACGCGATGGGCGCAACCAAGCTGCATACCGCCATCCACGTCGTCGTGCCGGCCGCCATCTCAGGCCTGGCCGCCTCCTACATCCTGGGCATCTCGCGTGCCGTCGGCGAGACGATGATCCTGGCCGTGGCCGCCGGCATGCAGCCGAACCTGACCTGGAACCCGCTGGAGCCGGCCGCGACCATCACCTCCTACATCGTCCAGGTGGCACTCGGCGACTTGCCGCACGGCTCGATCGGCTACCAAACCATCTTTGCCGCCGGCCTGACGCTGCTGTTGATCACGCTGCTGTTCAACATCCTCGGCCAATGGCTGCGCCGCCGCTACCGTGAAGCTTACTGACCACACATCGAGCGCAAACCCCGCCAGTTATGGCGGGGTGAGCGAGATAAGCCATCTTGACGCCGAAGGCGTCCCAAACTCGTGGCGAGGAGCCCCTGGCTCCCGCCTGGGGAGACTCACATGAACTCCATGACCACCGAACAAGTCCGCGCGCTGATCGCCCGCGGTAAGTTGAAGGACACCCTGTTCCAGGCGCTCGGCATCATCTGCCTGGCCATTGGCCTGTTGGTCATCTTCCTGCTCGTCGGCGATATGCTGATGCGCGGCCTGGCCCGCCTGAATCTCGACTTCTTCACCCAGTTCGCCTCGCGCCGGGCGGCGCAGTCCGGCATCCTCTCGGCCTGGGTCGGCAGCCTGCTGGTGATGCTGGTCACCGCCGTCGCCGCCGTGCCGCTCGGCGTCGCCGCCGGCATCTACCTCGAGGAATACGCCAAGCGCAACTGGGTCACCGATATCATCGAGATCAACATCACCAATCTCGCGGCCGTCCCGTCCATCGTCTATGGCCTCTTGTCGCTGGGCATCTTCGTCTATGCCTTCGGCTTCGGCCAGAGCATCCTGTCGGCTGGCCTGACGCTGGCGCTGCTGATCCTGCCCATCGTCATCGTCGCCACCCGCGAGGCGATCCGCGCCATTCCGGCGATGATCCGCGAGGGTTCGATGGCGGTCGGCGCCACCCGCTGGCAGACCTGCCGCTACCACATCATTCCTTACGCCATGCCCGGCATCCTGACCGGCGTGATCATCGGCCTGGCCCGCGCCATCGGCGAGACGGCGCCGATCATCACCATCGGCGCGCTGACCTTCATCGCCTTCCTGCCGCCGGTGCCCTTCACCGCCACCGGCCTGGACGGCGCCACGGCCGGCCTGTTCGAGTGGGTGATGTCGCCCTTCACGGTGATGCCGATCCAGATCTTCAACTGGACTTCGCGCCCCGATCCGGCCTTCGAGGTCAACGCCGCCGCCGCCGGCTTCGTGCTGATGGGCATGGTGCTGTCGATGAACGGCCTGGCCATCTGGCTGCGCTACCGCATGCGCAAGAACATCAAGTGGTAAATGAACGAATCAAGCGAACGCATTCCCGAATCGGAGCAAGCGATGCAAATCCATGACCAACCGGCGCTGAAAGCCGAGGCCCGCAACCTGAATTTCTTCTACGGCGAGGCCAAGGCGCTGAAGAACATCAACATGCCGATCTACGACAAGAAGGTGACGGCGCTGATCGGCCCCTCCGGCTGCGGCAAGTCGACCTACCTGCGCAGCTTCAACCGCATGCACGACCTCTATCCGGGCAACCGCTACGAGGGCGAGATCCGTTTCTTCCCGGACGATACCAACCTGCTGTCGCCGGAAGTCGATCCGATCGAGGTGCGGATGCGCATCGGCATGGTCTTCCAGAAGCCGAATCCCTTCCCCAAGACCATTTTCGAGAACGTCGCCTACGGCCTGCGCGTGCGCGGCGAGCACAACAAGCGCGTGCTCGACGACAAGGTCGAGCTGGCCCTGCGCGGCGGCGCCATCTGGGACGAGGTCAAGGACCGTTTGCAGGATCTGGCGCCGAATCTTTCCGGCGGCCAGCAGCAGCGCCTGTGCATCGCCCGCGCCCTGGCCACCGATCCCGAGCTGCTGCTGTTCGACGAGCCGACCTCGGCGCTCGACCCGATCGCCACCGGCGCCATCGAGGAACTGGTGCACGAATTGAAAAAGCGCGTCACCATCCTCATCGTCACCCACAACATGCAGCAGGCGGCGCGCGTTTCCGACTACACCGCCTACATGTACCTCGGCGAGATGATCGAGTTCGGCAAGACCGACGAGATTTTCATCAAGCCGAACGACAAGCGCACCGAAGACTACATTACCGGCCGCATGGGCTAAGGAGAAAACAATGCCGGAATCCCAACACGTATCCAGCCAGTTCAACGAAGACCTCGCCCGCTTGCGCACGCATGTGCTGCAAATGGGCGGCTTGGTCGAGACCCAGGTCTCGGCCGCCATGGAGGCCTATAGCAGCGGCGAGGTGGCCGGCGTCAAGGCCATCGTCGAAGGCGACCGCCGGGTCAACGAACTGGAAAAGGCCATCGACGACGACTGCGCGCACATCATCGCCAAGCGCCAGCCGACCGCTTCCGACCTGCGCCTGGTACTCGGCATCAGCAAGATCGTCACCGACCTCGAACGGGCCGGCGACGAGGCCAAGAAAATCGCCAAGGGCGTTCGCCGCATCCACGAGAACGGCCATCTGCCGGGGCAGTTCGGTACCGGCATCCGGCATCTCGCCGAGGCGGCGCTGAGTCTGGTGCGCCAGGCGCTGGACGGTTTTGCCCGCCTCGATACCGAGCAGGCCAAGCTGGTCATCCAGCTCGACAACGACGTGGACGTCGAATTCAAGTCGATCCTGCGCCAGTTGATTACGCACATGATGGAAGACCCGCGTACCATTACCACCTCCATCGACATCATCACCATCGCCCGGGCCATCGAGCGCATCGGCGACCACGCCAAGAACATCTCCGAGCAGGTGATCTACATTGCCGAGGGGCGCGACATCCGACACGTCAAGGAGACTGCCAAGTGACACCGACGATTCTGGTCGTCGAGGACGAGCCGGCCATCCAGGAACTGGTGGCCATCAACCTGAAGCACGCCGGCTTTCTGGTCGTCCGCGCGGCCAGCGCTGAAGAGGCCGAATCGGCCATCCGCGCCGCGCTGCCCGACCTGGTCGTGCTCGACTGGATGCTGCCGGGCCAGTCCGGTGTCGCCCTGGCCAAGAAAATCCGCGCCGAGGAGCGCACCCGCGAACTGCCGATCATCATGCTCACCGCCCGCGTCCATGAAGAGGACAAGGTGCAGGGCCTGGAAGCCGGCGCCGACGACTACGTGACCAAGCCCTTCTCGCCGAAGGAACTGGTCGCCCGCGTGCGCGCCGTGCTACGCCGGCGCGCCCCGCACCTGGCCGGCGAGGCGGTCGAGGTCGCCGACCTGGCCCTCAACCCGGCCACCCACCGGGTGCTCGCCGGCGGCCGGCCGATCGAGCTGGGGCCGACCGAGTTCCGCCTGCTGTTCTTCTTCATGACCCACGCCGAGCGCGTCTATACCCGTGCCCAACTGCTCGACGAAGTCTGGGGCGACCACGTCTTCATCGAAGAGCGTACCGTCGACGTGCATATCCGCCGCCTGCGCGCCGCGCTGGAAAGCACCGGCCACCACGAGCGCGTCGAGACCGTGCGCGGCACCGGCTACCGCTTCCGGGGAGCCTGACCGGGGTGAGCGCCTATCTGCCGCGGGCCTTGCTGTTCGCGCTGCTGACCGCCCTGGTGGCCTTGCCGCTCGGTTATTTCGGCGCTCCCTGGATGGGCTGGGGGCTGTTCTACATCGGCCTGAGCCTGCAACTGGCCTACCACTACCGCAACTTCTCCCGCCTCGAACGCTGGTCGCGGCAGCCGATGCTCGACGCCAGCCTGGAAGGCGACGGCGAGTGGGACAGCGTCTTCCGCCGGCTGTACAGCCACGAGAAGGAACTGCTCGGCAAGATCGCGCAGCGCGAGCGCGACATCGCCCGGCTGATCGCCGCCGTGCATGTGCTCAACGACGGCGTCGTGCTGCTCGACGGCCACTTCCAGATCCAGTTCTGCAACAAGACCGCCGAGCGCCAACTCGGGCTCGACGCACACACCGACCGCGGCCTGGCGCTGACCAACCTCGTGCGCCCGCCGGAACTGATCGATTACCTCGACAAGGGCGATTTCGCGCGGCCGCTGATCCTGCGCCTGGAGCGCAATTTCGAGCGGGTGCTGTCGCTCTACGTGATCGCCTACGCCGAGGACAGCTGGCTGCTGCAGGTCAAGGACGTGACGCAGACCGACAAGCTCGACCGCATGCGCCGCGATTTCGTCGCCAACGTCTCGCACGAACTGCGCACGCCGCTGACGGTGCTGGCCGGCTTCCTCGAAACCCTGCAGGAAATCGACTTCGACCCTGCCGAGCGCCAGCACTACCTGGGCCTGATGGCCGAGCAGTCGAAGCGCATGCAGTCCATCGTCCAGGACCTGCTGACTCTGTCGTCGATCGAATCGGCGCCGCCGCCGGAAAACGACCCGGTGGATATGGCCAGCCTGCTCGACAAGCTCAAGCGCGATGCCGAGGCGCTCTCCGACGGCCGCCACCGCATCGTCGTCGAGCGCGAGGGCCAGGGCGACCTGTGCGGACACGAGCCGGAACTGGTCAGCGCCTTCGGCAACCTGGTCGCCAATGCCGTGCGCTATACGCCGGCCGGCGGCACCGTCACGCTGTCGTGGAAAGTCTCGGCGCACGGCGCCGAGTTCGCCGTCCGCGATACCGGCATCGGCATCGATCCGAAGCACATTCCGCGGCTGACCGAGCGCTTCTACCGTGTCGACCGCGGCCGTTCGCGCGACGCCGGCGGCACCGGCCTCGGCCTGGCCATCGTCAAGCACTCGCTGAACCGCCACCAGGCGCAACTGGACATCACCAGCCAACTCGGCCAGGGCAGTTGCTTCGCCGCCCGTTTTCCGGGCAGCCGGGTGGTACTGGTCGATGGTTGGACAGGCGCTTTGCCGCGGCAATCTTCGGAAAAATCGGTAATGTCTTGACGGACGACACGCTTCAAGACATAATGAGCGACTCACTGACGCGGGGTGGAGCAGTTGGCAGCTCGTCGGGCTCATAACCCGAAGGTCGCAGGTTCAAGTCCTGCCCCCGCAACCAGTCAGCCGGAAGCCAATCGTCAGCGATTGGCTTTTTTGTTGCCCGCCGTTTGCGGCAACCGCCTCAGCCGGCCGGCCGGGCCAGGGCGGTGGCGATGGCGGCCAGCAGCACCTGGGCGTCGACCGGCTTCAACAGATAGGCGGCGGCGCCGCCGGCCAGGGCCCGGGCTTGCGAGTCCGGCGTGTCGTGGCCGGTGATGACGATCACCGCCGGCCGCCGTT
>JAVBRT010000001.1:0-41971 GCA_031547725.1 Azonexus sp.
CTCGACCCTGTCGCCGGAACAGAAGGAACTCTTCGACACCGTCCGCCTGCCCGAACCCTCCGCCAAGGCCCTGTAGTGCCAATTTCAAATGCGGGTTTCTCGCATAATCAGTCATTTACAGATTTATCTGTCGAACTCGGGAAGCCGGCGCCAACCAACTCCTCTTCGACGACACCCCCGGCCAAGGGCGCATCGAACTCTCCACCAGCCAATACCAAAGCGGCCTGCAACTCGGGCACCTCAAACAACAAACCGGCAACGCCCTGGCCAACTGGAACGATAACGCCAACTTTAGGCAAGAAGGCAAGATCGTCTTCGGCGACACCCAACTCGGCGACATTGACCTCAGCGGTGAAGCGGCGGCCATGCGCCACTTCACCGACGGCAGCCTCTCGGTAAGCGCCCATTTCCACACGTACTGGACGCGATTGGAGCATTTCGCGAAGCTACGAACTTTATGCGCCAGAGAGTTGCTTCTGGGCGCTAACAAGGGCGGATACCCAACACAATGGAGGAGCAAAAATCCATGTTCGATCTCTATATCGGCAACAAGAACTATTCGAGCTGGTCGCTGCGCCCGTGGCTGCTGATGAAGCACTTCGGCATCCCGTTCCGCGAGCACCTGGTGTCGGTCGCCGGCCGCGACTACAACGCGGCGCTCAAGCCGCTTGCCGGCAATGCCCGCGTGCCCTGCCTGCACGAGGCGGATGGCTTCCAGATCTGGGACAGCCTGGCCATCGCCGAGATGCTGGCCGAGCGCCATCCGGCCATGTGGCCGGCCGACGCCCGGGCGCGGGCCCGGGCGCGCAGCATCTGCGCCGAGATGCACAGCGGCTTCACCTACCTGCGCAGCGCGCTGCCGATGAATCTCAAGCTGAAATTGCAAGGGCGCCCGGCGACGCCCGAGGTACAGCGCGACATCGACCGCATTGTCGAAATCTGGGATGAGGTGCGCAGCCGTTTCGCCAGCGGCGACGGCCCGTGGCTGTTCGGCGATTTTTCCGTGGCCGACGCGATGTTCGCGCCGGTGGCCTGTCGCTTCGACGTCTACAACGTGCCGTTGCCGGCAGCGGCCGCCGCCTACCGCGATACCGTGCTGGCCCATCCGGCGCTGGGCGAATGGCGGACGGCGGCGCTGCTTGAGACCGAGGCGCACGCCCATTACGACCGTCTCGCCGAGGACTACGGCGGGCCGCGCTGAACGGCCGGCGGCCCGGCGTCAGTTGGCCGGGCGGCCTTGGCCGACGATGGCCAGGGCCACGGCCTCGGCCACCTTGATGCCGTCGACGCCGGCCGACAGGATGCCGCCGGCGTAACCGGCGCCTTCGCCGGCCGGATAGAGGCCGCGGGTGTTGACGCTCTGGAAGTCGTCGCCGCGCTTGATGCGGATCGGCGACGAGGTGCGCGTCTCGACGCCGGTGAGCACCGCGTCGGCCATGGCGAAGCCCTTGATCTGCCGGTCGAAGGCGGGAATCGCCTCGCGCAGCGCGGCGATCACGTAATCCGGGGCGCAGGCGGCCAGATCGGTCATGTGCACGCCCGGCTGGTAGGACGGTTCGACCGTGCCGAGCGCGGTCGACGGCCGGCCGGCGAGGAAATCGCCGACGCGCTGGGCCGGCGCGTCGTAATTGCCGCCGCCGGCGACGAAGGCCATGCTTTCCCAATGACGCTGGAAGTCGATGCCGGCGAGCGGATTCTCACGGTAATCGCCGGGAAAATCCTCCGGCCGCACTTCGACCACCAGGGCCGCGTTGGCGTTGCGCTCGGCGCGCGAATACTGGCTCATGCCGTTGGTCACGACGCGGCCCGGCTCCGAGGTGGCGGCGACCACCTGGCCGCCGGGGCACATGCAGAAACTGTAGGCGGCGCGGCCGTTGGCGCAGTGGTGGACCAGCTTGTAGTCGGCGGCACCGAGCAGTTCGTTGCCGGCGTTGGGGCCGAAGCGGGCGCGGTCGATCAGGGTTTGCGGGTGCTCGATGCGGAAGCCGATGGCGAAGGGCTTGGCTTCGATATAGACCCCCGCCGCGTGCAGCATCGCGAAGGTGTCGCGGGCGCTGTGGCCGATGGCCAGGACCACGTGTTCGGCGGCGAGGCGCTCGCCGCCGGCCAATTCGACGCCGCGCACCTGTCCGCCGTCGATCAGCAGGCGCTCGACCTTGCTATCGAAGCGGATTTCGCCGCCCAATTCGGTAATCGTCGCTCGCATGTTTTCGACCATCTTGACCAGGCGGAAGGTGCCGATGTGCGGCTTGCTGACGTACAGGATTTCCTCCGGCGCCCCGGCCTTGACGAATTCGGTCATGACCTTGCGGCCGAGGAAGTTCGGATCCTTGATCTGGCTGTACAGCTTGCCGTCGGAGAAGGTGCCGGCGCCGCCCTCGCCGAACTGGACGTTGGATTCCGGATTCAGCTTGTGCTGGCGCCACAGGCCCCAGGTGTCCTTGGTCCGCTCGCGCACGGCCTTGCCGCGTTCGAGGATGATCGGCCGAAAGCCCATCTGCGCCAGCAGCAGACCGGCCAGCAGGCCGCAGGGGCCGGTGCCGACGACCACCGGCCGCGTCGTCGGGCCGGCCGGGGCGTGGGCGACATATTTGTAGTCCATGTCCGGTGTCGGCACTACTTGGCGGTCGTCCTTCAGGCGCTCGCGGGCGGCGGCCTCGTCGCGCAGCTCGACGTCGATCTGGTAGATCAAGACGATGGCCGATTTCTTGCGCGCGTCGTGGCTGCGCTTGAAGATCGTGAAACCGAGCAGATCGTCGGCGGCGATGCCGAGGCGGCGGCAGAGGGCCGGTGCCAGGGCGTCGGCGGGGTGGTCGAGGGGAAGCTTGAGTTCGGTCAGTCTGAGCATGCGGCGAATCCGGGGAGCGGGCCGGCAATGCGGTCCCGGCGGCGAAACCGCCATTCTACCGCGTGCCTGTTGCCGGCTCCGCCGGGATCGCCGGGAACGGGTCTGCCGGTGCTTTTGCAGCGCGGCCGGACTAGGGCAAACACTAAATTGACGGCGCGAGGCGCTCCCCGGATACTGCGCAGCGGCCTTCCTGATCCGCTCAACGTGTCGCCGCTGGCCGTGGTGTCCGAACAACAAGCTGCCCCGATGACTCGTCCGCTTTCGCGCTGCCTCCTGCTTTCGCTTGCCACTGCCTGTACTGCCGCCAGCGCCGACGAGGATCTGTTCTTCAGCGAGTTGCCGATCGTTGCCTCGGTCAGCCGGCTGCCGCAGCGCCTGGCCGATGCGCCGAGCTCGGTGACGGTGCTCGACCGGGACACGATCAAGGCATCCGGCGCCCGCTCGCTCAGCGACGTGTTCCGCCTGGTTCCGGGCTTCCAGACCTTCGCCCAGAGCGACACGGCGGCGCGCCTCAGCTATCACGGGGTCACCGACGACAACGATTACTCGCCGCGGGCGCAGGTGCTGGTCGATGGCCGCTCGCTGCATTCGCCGCTGTTTCGTGGCGGCATGAATTGGGCGCTGGTGCCGGTGGCGCTCGAGGACATCGAGCGCATCGAGGTGGTGCGCGGCTCGAACAACACCTCTTACGGAACCAACGCCTTCCTCGGCGTGATCAACATCATCACCGTCGATCCGGCGCTGGTCAAAGGCGTTTCGCTATCGACCAACCAGGGCAGCCAGGGCGTCCGCGACTATACGTTGCGGACCGGCGGCTCTCTCGGCGAGAGTGGCTCTTTTCGCCTGACCTACCAGCAGGCCCGGGACGACGGCCTGGAGGATGCGTTCGACTGGCGGGACAACAACCGCAACCGTCTGCTCGACTTGCGCGCCAACTTTCAGGCCGGGACGCGCGATGCGCTCGAATTCCAGTTGGGGCGGGTCGAGGGGACGCAAACCTACGGCCGTCTGGCGACCCGCAAGGTGACGATCGGCGGAAAGGCGGTCAAGGTGCTGAGCGGCGGTGTCGACGAAGGCAATCCGATCCGCGATTTCGACCAGTCCTCCTCCTGGCTGCAGGGGCGCTGGCTGCACACGTTGTCCGAGACGTCCGATTTTTCGTTGCGCTATACCTACAGCGTCGACCGCGGCGACGATGCCTTCCGCGACCCCGACCGGCCGGCCGGTTACGACAAGGTCGACGAGATGGGCGATGTCGGCTGGCGGCACGAGGTCGAGGCGGTGCACAGCTTCATGCCCTTCGCCGCCACGCGGTTGATCTGGGGCGGCAGCTGGCGCTACGACACGCTGCGTTCGGAAACCATGCTGCGCGGCCTCGGCACGGTCAGCCGCGATGTCGGGCGGGTGTTCACCAATGGCGAATGGAAACCCAGCGACTGGTTTACCGGCAATCTCGGCTGGTCCTACGAGCACGATTCGCTGGCCGGCGAACATCCGGCTTACCGGGCCAGCGCCAGCTTCCACCCGACGCCGGGCAATACCGTCCGCATCGGCTATGCCCGCTCCTGGCGCACCGCCAGCATCACCGACTATCGCGGCCATTACCTGGAAGCGCCGGACGAAGTCGTCTGGCAGGGCAACCGCGGCTTGCCGACCGAGCGCCTCGACAGCTGGGAGCTGGGCTACCTCGGCGACTGGCGCGAACGGCGCATGAGCCTGGACGTCCGCCTGTTCCGCGAATGGCTGACCAATCGCAACATGCACAACATCACCGCCAGCGCCGATGCGCCGGATTCGGTCTATGCCTTGCAGGACATGCGCATGAGCGGCGTCGAGTACCAGTGGAAGTGGCAGCCTTTCGAAAAGACCCGCTTGGCGCTGGGCCAGGCTTTCATCCGGGTCGACAGCGACCTGACCGACGACGGCATATGGCTCTCCGACCCCGTGCGACAGGGCAATCTGGGGTTCCCGGGCAAGGTCGAGATGTACGACGAACTGGCCAAGAAATCGGCGCCGCGCCGTTCCACCTCGTTCCTGCTGATGCAGAAGCTGCCGTTCGGTTTCGAGTTGTCGGTGGCGCATTATCGGGTTGCGGAAATCAAGTGGACGCGCAATACCGATGCCGAGAAATACCATCGCACCGATGCCCGCCTGGGCTATCCCTTCCGTTTCGGCTCCCGGCGCGGCGAGATCGCCTACGTCGGCCAGTCGCTCAATGGCGAGCATTTCGAGCAGCGCATGGAGCGCCCTGTGGATCGCCGGCAGTGGGTGATGTTGCGCCTCGATTTCTGATTTTTTCGCCAGCCGCTTGTTGCCCGCCCTCGATACGGTCACCTAGGTATTCACCTCGTTCCCCCCGGGGGAGGTGGCGCTTTAAGCTTTCACCCGAGACAAGAACGATAACCGGGTCAGGCAATGAATCAAATGGATGGTGCCCAGAGGGGGGCGCCGAGCTGCAATCTCGATTTTCTGGAAACCAGCCTCGGACGCAACCGGGCCACGGCCTTACGCCTGGTCGGGTTGTTTCTCGACAGCTATCCGCAACTGCTGCGCCGCCTCCACGAGGCGGTCGCCGCCAACGATTTGGAGCGCCTGTGCCAGGTGGTTCACGACATCCGCGGCAATTGCGTGCTGTTCTCGGCTCAGGAATGCCTGAGTAAAACGGTGCGCCTGGAAGTCGCGCTAAGGGCGGCGCTGAAGGGCACGCTGGCGGCGAGCGGGGAAAGCGTCGACTGGGCGGCCGAGGTGGCCGACCTGCAGCGCTCCCTGGAGCGGATCGCCGTCGATTTGCGCGAATACCGCGGGCGCGGCGAACAGTCCTGACGGCCTCGCGGCCGGGTTCATGAAACCAGTCCCGCCTGGATCGCGAAGCGGGTCAGGGCGGTCACCTCATGCACGCCGAGGCGTTCCATCAGCCGGGCGCGATGAAATTCCACGGTTTTCGGACTGATGCCGAGGCTGCGGGCGATTTCCTTGGTCGTCCGGCCGGAAGCGACGAGGCGCAGGATTTCCGCCTGGCGTTGCGTCAGCCCCTTGGCGCCGACGGCGGCTCCGGCACGCTGCCGCGTTTCGACGATCTGCCGGAGTTTCGCCGACAGAAAGCGTTCGCCGTTAACCACTGCCGTCACCGCCGCCTTCAGCTCGTCGAGCAGAAAATCCTTGTGCAGGTAGCCGTCGGCGCCGGCGGCGAAAGCCTCGTCGATGGTTTGCGGGCTGTCGATGGCGGACAGCATCAGGATGCGCGGTTTGCGCTCGCACCGGGCCAGCTCGTGGCAGACCGCGATGCCGCTCATGCCCGGCATCGCGATATCGAGAATGGCGATCTCGGGTTGCCGGTCGACGATCTCCTGCAATGCCGCGGGGCCGTCGGCACATTCGGCGCTGACTTCGCAGCCGGGGAGTGTTTCGAGCAGGGCGCGGATGCCGGCGCGGACCAGCAATTGGTCGTCGGCGAGGACAATGCGAATCGTGTTCATGCCCATAGATTACGTCAGGAAGACCGCCGGGTGTAGGCGCCCGTCATGGTTCGGTCGCCGGGGATGCGACCGCCTCCAAGCGGCGGGTCTCTCCGTGGCGCAGCAGCCACAGGCGCTGCCGGTCGAGGCCGCGTTTGTCGAGCGCCGCCCGGACATCGGCCGGCGGCTGGTCGAAAGCTTCCTGGGAGAGTTCGAAGGTGCCCCAATGCACGCCGATCGCCTGGCGAGCATCGACATCGAGCAGGATTTGCACGGCCTCGTCCGGGTCGATGTGCTGCGGGGCCATGAAGTCGCGCGGCAGGTAGGCGCCGACCGGCACGGCGAGCAGGTCGACGGCGCCCAGGCGCTGGCGGATCGCGCGAAAGTCGTCGGAATAGCCGGTGTCGCCGGTGTAGAGGAAACGCCACGCCTGGCCGCCGTTGTGCGATTCGACGAAAAAGCCGCCCCACAGCGTGGTGTTGCCGTCGAACAAGCCGCGCTTGCTCCAGTGCTGGGCCGGTGTCAAATGGATGCGCAGCGGACCGTCGTTGGTCGTGTCCCACCAGTCCATTTCGCTGACGTCGGCGATGCCGCGTTCGTCGAACCAGGGCTTGACGCCGAGCGGTACCAGGAAGCGCGGGCGCTGGCCGGCGGCAAGCAGACGGACGATGGTGCTTTCGTCGAGATGGTCGTAATGGTTGTGCGAAATCAGCACCAGGTCGATCGGCGGCAGCTCTTCCGGCGTCAGCGGAGCCGGCACGCGGCGCTGTGCCGAGAGCAGGCGGTGCGGCCCGGCGAAATCGGAGAGTTGCGGGTCGATCAGGATGTTGCGGCCGGCCAATTGCAGCAACAGGCTGGCGTGGCCGAGCCAAGTGATGCGCGGTTCGTCGTCCGCTTCGCGGAGCCGCGCATGATCGACGGGCACGCTCCAGTCGCGTGCGAATTGCGGATAGCCGTCGGCCGGGGGATGCCGCGGTCTGAAATCGCCCCGCCAGTGACGCCACAGGATGTCGTACCAGGGCAGGCCGCCGATGGCCGAGTGGCTGTCGTTGTTGACGAAGCCCTCCGGCCGGTGATGCGGCCGGGCCGGATCGTAATACGGATTGGTCGCGCCGCCGCAGGCGGGCAGCAGTAAGACTGCCGCCAGCAACAGGCCGGAAACGCCCTTCATCCGGCCAGTGCCGCGCGCATGGCGGCGGCCAGCACGGCCGGATCTTCGGCGCCGACGACGATGCGGGTGTCGTCGACAATGAAGGTCGGCACCATGGCGATGCCCAGCGCGCGCAGCCGGCGCTCATCGGCGCGGACCTCGGCGATGTCGTCGCCCTTGGCCAGTTGCTCCGCCCATGCGTCGGCCGGATAGCCGCATTCGGCGGCGATCCGCATCAAGGTTGCCGGATCGGCGACGTATTCGCCGCGCTGGAACTGGGCGACGAATAGGCGCTCGACCAGTGCGTCGGCATTGCCGCGCTGCTGCGCCCAGCGGATCAGGCGGTGGGCGAGCAGGGTGTTGGCGCGCAAGGCGATGCGTTCGAAGGCGAATTCGACGCCGTAGGGGCGGCCGCCGGCGCGAACCCGTTCGAATATCGCTTCCACGGCGGAACGGCCGCCAAATTTCCGTTCCAGGAAGGGCAGGTAGGGTTCGCCTTCAGGAGGCGTATCCGGGTTCAGGAAGAACGGCCGCCAGCGGGTTTCCAGGCGCAGGTCGGGAAATTCCCGGCGGATGAGGGCGGTGGCCGTTTCCAGGCGGCGCTTGCCGATGAAGCACCAGGGGCAGACGATGTCGGCGACGATATCGATGGTCAGCATGGGGTGAGGAATGATCATGTGATGAAAATCCGGACTGCGGATGCCGCGAGAAGTTCGCCGGCGTCACGAGTCGCGGCTCCCGGTGAACTCCGGCAGGGTGAGGTGGAAGCGCATGGCCAGCAGGCGCAGCAGCAGCACGATGCCCATCGCCACCCAGCTGGCGGTGACCGAGGGCATGCCGCAGGCCTGCATGGCGATCAGCGCCAGGGCGCCGGTCCAGGCGGCGCTGGCGTACAACTCGCCCTTGAGGAGGATCAGCGGTACGTCGTTGCACAGGATGTCGCGCAGGATGCCGCCGACGATGCCGGTGATCGTGCCCATCAGGCTGGCGACCAGCCATGGCGCGTGCCACTGCAGGGCGACCTGGGTGCCGACGATGGTAAACAAGGCCAGGCCGACGGCGTCGGGAATCAGAAACAGTTTCGGTGGAATGGTCAGCCGGCGGGCACCGAAGAAGGTTAGGATGGTTGCCGCCAGCGCCGCCGCCAGATAAGTCTGATCGACCACCCAGAAGACGTTGCGGTCGAGCAGCAGGTCGCGCACGGTGCCGCCGCCGAGCGCCGTGGCGACGCCGACCAGGATGGCGCCGATCAGGTCCACCTGCTTGCGGCCGGCATCGAGCACGCCGGTCAGGGCGCTGACCGCGACGGCCGCCATGCCGACCCAGTAGAGCAGGGCGTCCATGGCGCGGCTAGGTGCGGCCAGGCGTCCAGCTTGCCGACCGCCGGCCGGAGGGGCGAGCACCGGGCGATGGCGCCACTCCGATCACCGCACCCGCTCCTTCATGGCGCGTTGCGCTTCGCGTTTCGAATCCTTTTCCAGTTCGTCGGCGCGCTTGTCGTGCTGCTTCTTGCCCTTGGCCAGGCCGATCTCCAGCTTGATGCGGCCGCGCAGGAAATGCAGGTCGAGCGGCACCAGCGCATAGCCGGCGCGTTCGACCTTGCCGATCAGCTTCATGATTTCGCGGTTGTGCAGCAACAGCTTGCGCGTCCGCACCGGGTCGTGGTGGTCGTGCGTCGAGGCGGTGGCCAGCGGCGAGATGTGCATGCCGATCAGAAAAATCTCGCCGCTCTTGATGATCACGTAGGATTCCTTGATGTTCATGCGCCCGGCGCGAATGGCTTTGACCTCCCAACCCTGGAGGGCGATCCCGGCCTCGAACTTCTCCTCGATGAAGTAGTCGTGAAAGGCTTTTTTGTTGACCGTGATGCTCATGCCGCAAGTGATCCATTAAAATCGCCATTTTACAGGATACCGGAACGCCGCCGACGCATGGCCCAGGTTGAAAAGACCGTACTGATCGCACAATCAGCCGAGCGCATGTTCGAGCTGGTCGACCGCTGCGAGGATTACCCGCTGTTCCTGCCCTGGTGCGGCCGCACCGAAGTGAAATTCCGCGATGCCGGCAAGACCGTGGCGACGCTGCACATCAATTACCACGCCGTCAAAACCAGCTTCACTACCGAAAACGACAAGGAATTTCCCGGTTTGATGAAAATTCGCCTGGTCGACGGACCGTTCCGGCGCCTCGAAGGTTCGTGGCATTTCCGTGCCCTGGCCGACGATGCCTGCAAGATCGAGTTCCGCCTGCACTACGAGTTTTCCAGCAAACTGTTCGAGAAGATCATCGGGCCGGTGTTCGGGCATATCGCCAATACCTTCGTCGATGCCTTCGTGCGTCGGGCGGGGCAGGTTTATGGAGCCGCCAATGGCTGAAATGCTAAGTATCGAGGTCTGCTACGCACAGGCCGGCAAGCAGGATGTCGTCCGCCTGGAGTTGCCCGCGGGGGCGACGCTGGGGGAGGCGCTGGAAGCCTCCGGGCTGCTCGCCAAGTATCCAGAAATCGACCTGAAGAAGAACAAGTTCGGCATTTTCGCCAAGCTGTCGAAGCCCGACGCCGCGCTGCGCGACCGCGACCGGGTCGAAATCTACCGGCCGCTGATCGCCGACCCGAAGGAGGTGCGCAAACAGCGGGCTGCCGAAGGCAAGGCGATGAAAAAGGGCGCCGGCGATGCCGACGCCGGCGAAGGCTGAGCGCGAGCTCTGGGTCTTACTGCTTGCAGGATTCCGCCATGAACTGGCGGGCTTGTTCCATTTCCTGCTGCCGCTGGGCTTCGTTCAGCAGCTTGTATTCGCCCTTTTCGTCGAGCGTTCCAACCGGGTACTTGGCTTCCATCGCCGCCAGGTTGCGCTTGGCGCGTTCGCAGTTTTCCTTGCGGTTGGCCTCCGCCTTCTGTTCCTTGGCTTCCTTCTCGGCCTTGTCGCGAGCCTCCTGCTGGCGCTTCTTGAACTCCAGATCCTTTTCCGCCAGCGTCTTGGGCGCATCGGCCGGTTTGTCGGCAGCCGTCTCGCCCTTGACCACCGGCTGGCGATTGCCGATCACGCGCGTGTCCTTGCCGGCGCTGCCCGGCGGCGGCGTGTCGGAAACCACGGTGCGGCCGGAGCTGTCCTTCCATTGGTAAATCTGGGCCTGGGCAGTGCCCAGGGCGAGGGCCGAGATAATTCCGAAAACGAGCGCAACTGCAGGTTTCATGGCGATCCGGGTTGGCGAGGGATTTCTGTATAATACGGTTTTGTGACCTTGGATCAAAGGCCATGCGACTTTTGCAAAAAGCTCTGACATTCGACGACGTCCTGCTCGTCCCCGCCCATTCCCAGATTCTGCCCCGCGACGTCAGCCTCGCCACGCGCCTGACGCGCAACATCACCCTGAACCTGCCGCTGCTGTCCGCCGCCATGGATACCGTGACGGAAGGCCGGCTGGCCATCGCCCTGGCCCAGGAAGGCGGCATCGGCATCGTGCACAAGAACCTGTCGGCCCAGGCGCAGGCGGCGGAAGTGGCCAAGGTCAAGCGTTTCGAGTCCGGTGTCCTGCGGGATCCGATCACCGTCTCGCCGACGATGACGGTCCGCGACGTGCTGGAAATCACCCGCCAGTACCGGATTTCCGGCCTGCCGGTGCTGGACAAGTCGGGCCGGGTGGTCGGCATCGTCACCAACCGCGACCTGCGCTTCGAAACCAATCTCGACCAGCCGGTCAAGGCCATCATGACGCCGAAGAAGCGGCTGGTGACGGTCAAGGAAGGCGCCAGCGTCGAGGAGGGCAAGGAACTGATCCGCACGCACCGCCTGGAACGGGTGCTGGTCGTCGATGACGAGTTCCGCCTGAGCGGCCTGATCACCGTCAAGGACATCCTCAAATCCACCGAGCATCCGCTGGCCAACAAGGACGCTTCCGGCCGCCTGCGCGCCGGCGCCGCGGTCGGTGTCGGGGCCGGTACCGAGGAGCGCGTCGAGGCGCTGGCCGAGGCCGGCGTCGACGTGATCGTCGTCGATACCGCCCACGGCCACTCGCAGGGCGTGCTCGACCGCGTCAAGTGGGTCAAGAAGAACTATCCGCAGATCGAGGTCATCGGCGGCAACATCGCCACCGCCGAGGCCGCCCGCGCCCTGGTCGATGTCGGCGCCGACGGCGTCAAGGTCGGCATCGGTCCGGGCTCGATCTGCACCACGCGCATCGTCGCCGGCGTCGGCGTGCCGCAGATCACCGCCATCCAGAACGTCTCCGAGTCGCTCAAGGGTACGGGCGTGCCGATGATTGCCGACGGCGGTATCCGCTACTCCGGCGACATCGCCAAGGCTATCGCCGCCGGCGCCGATACGGTCATGCTCGGCGGCCTGTTCGCCGGTACCGAGGAGGCGCCTGGCGAGGTCGAGTTGTTCCAGGGGCGTTCCTACAAGTCTTATCGCGGCATGGGCTCGCTCGGCGCGATGCAGGCCGGTTCCTCGGATCGCTACTTCCAGGAGGCCACGGCCAACGTCGATAAGTTCGTGCCGGAAGGCATCGAGGGCCGCGTGCCGTACAAGGGTTCGGTACTGGCCGTGATCCACCAGTTGATGGGCGGCCTGCGTTCGTCGATGGGTTACCTCGGTACGCCGACCATCGCCGATATGCACGAAAACGCCTGTTTCGTCGAAATCACTTCGGCCGGCATCCGCGAATCGCACGTCCATGACGTGCAGATCACCAAGGAAGCGCCGAACTATCACCTCGACTGATCGTTTCCGCGTTCCACAGGGCGGCTCCGGGAGCCGCCCTTGTTCATTCAAGGCTCTGAAAACATGGCTCACCAGAAAATCCTCATCCTCGACTTCGGTTCCCAGGTCACCCAACTGATCGCGCGGCGCGTCCGCGAAGCCAAGGTCTTCTGCGAAATCCATCCCTACGACGTTTCCGAAGACTTCATCCGCGACTACGGCGCCAAGGGCATCATCCTCTCCGGCGGTCCGAGTTCGGTGACCGAGGGCGACACGCCGCGGGCGCCGGCCGCGGTGTTCGAACTGGGTGTGCCGGTGCTCGGCATCTGCTACGGCATGCAGACCATGGCCCAGCAACTCGGCGGCCGGGTGATGACCGCCGAGGCGGCCGGCAAGGCGCGTGAATTCGGTTATTCCGAAGTGCGTGCCCATGGCCACATGGCCTTGCTCAACGACATCGCCGACTTCTATACCGACGAAGGCCACGGCATGCTCAAGGTCTGGATGAGCCACGGCGATTCGGTGATGGAACTGCCGCCCGGCTTCAAGACGATGGCTTCGACGCCGTCCTGCCCGATCGCCGGGATGGCCGACGAAAGCCGCCGCTTCTACGCCGTGCAGTTCCATCCGGAAGTCACGCACACGCTGCAGGGCCGCGCCATTCTCGAGCGCTTCGTACATGGCGTCTGCGGTTGCGGCAGCGACTGGGTCATGGGCGACTACATCAGCGAGGCGGTGCGCGCCATCCAGCAACAGGTCGGCCAGGAGGAAGTGATCCTTGGCCTCTCCGGCGGCGTCGATTCGAGCGTTGCGGCGGCACTGATCCATCGTGCCATCGGCAAGCAATTGACCTGCGTCTTCGTCGACCACGGCCTGCTGCGCCTCAACGAAGGCGATATGGTCATGGACATGTTTGCCCGCAACCTTGGCGTCAAGGTCATCCGCGTCGATGCCGTCGACGATTTCATGGGCAAGCTGGCCGGCGTTTCCGATCCGGAACAGAAGCGCAAGATCATCGGCAAGGAATTTGTCGAAGTTTTCCAGACCGAATCGAAGAAGCTGACCGCCGCCAAGTGGCTGGCCCAGGGCACCATCTACCCGGATGTGATCGAATCGGCCGGCAAGAACAAGAAGGGCGCCCACACCATCAAGAGCCACCACAATGTCGGCGGTTTGCCGGAAGACATGCACCTGAAGCTCCTGGAACCGCTGCGCGAACTGTTCAAGGACGAGGTCCGCGAACTTGGCGTGGCACTCGGCCTGCCGCGCGAGATGGTCTATCGCCACCCCTTCCCGGGGCCGGGCCTGGGCGTGCGCATTCTCGGCGAGATCAAGCGCGAGGCGGCGAGCTTGCTGCAGCGCGCCGACGCCATCTTCATCGAGGAATTGCGCGCAACACACGCAACGCAACGCGATGCTGCCGCCGGCCTGTGCGCCGAGGCCGACATCGGCAAGAGCTGGTACGACCTGACCAGCCAGGCCTTCGCCGTCTTCCTGCCGGTCAAGAGCGTCGGCGTCATGGGCGACGGCCGCACCTACGAGAATGTCGTTGCCTTGCGCGCTGTGGTTACCAGCGATTTCATGACCGCGCACTGGGCGCATTTGCCCTATGAACTGCTCGGCCGCGTGTCGAACCGGATCATCAACGAAGTGCGCGGCCTGAACCGGGTTGTGTATGACGTCAGCGGCAAGCCGCCGGCGACCATCGAGTGGGAGTGACGGCGACCTGCTCTTGCATAGCGACACCATGAGTTCCGACGACGCCATCGACATCCTGCCGGCTGGCCTCAGCGATGAGTTCTTCATGCGCGAGGCGTTGTCCCTGGCGCGGGCGGCGGAATGCCTGGGCGAGGTGCCGGTCGGCGCCGTGGTCGTGTGCAATGGGGCGATCGTCGGGCGCGGCTTCAATTCGCCGATCGGCGAGAGCGATCCGACCGCCCATGCCGAAATCGCCGCCCTGCGCGATGCGGCGCGCAACCTGGAAAACTACCGCCTGCCGGGCTGCGAGCTGTTCGTCACGCTCGAACCCTGCGCCATGTGCGCCGGGGCCATCATGCATGCGCGCATCAGCCGCGTCGTCTATGGCGCCCGCGACCCGAAGACCGGCGTGCACGGCAGCGTCGTCGACCTGTTCGGCGTCGAACGCCTGAATCACCACGCGCTGATCGAGGGCGGGGTGCTGGCCGAGGAGTGCAGCACCTTGTTGTCGCAGTTCTTTGCCGCCCGGCGCCGGAAGAGCCTGTGAAGCTGCTGGTTTCGGTCGCCCGGCAGAGCCTGTGCGTCGTCGACGACGCGGGCGTCGTGCTGCGCGAATATCCGGTGTCCACTGCCAAGGCTGGCGTCGGCGAGGAATTCGGCAGCTTCCGCACGCCGCGCGGCCGGCACCTGATCCGCGCCAAGATCGGGGCCGGGCAGCCGGCCAACACCGTTTTCGTCCGCCGCCGCCCGACCGGCGAGCTGTGGACGCCGGAACTGGCCGAACAGCATCCCGGCCGCGACTGGATCTTGACCCGCATCCTGTGGCTGTCGGGTTGCGAGCCGGGGCGCAACCGCTTCGGGTGCGTCGATACCATGCGCCGCTATGTGTATATCCACGGCAGCCCCGAGCGGGTGGAGATGGGCGTGCCCGGCTCGCACGGCTGCATCCGCATGCGCAACGCCGATATCGTCGAGTTGTTCGATCTGGTGCCGTGCTATACGGCGGTGGACATCAGCGAGGATTGAAGCGGCTTTCCCCGCGGTCCGAAGCGCCGCTCGTGCAGGCGGATTTCGCCATCGCCGCGTTGCCAGGCGACGGTCGAAGCGCGCGTTCCGTAATCGTCCGATTTGACGAAAACGGCCGACAGCAGGCGTTCCCATTCGAGCGGCACGCCGGTTTGCGGCAACTCGTCGTCGGGCACGATCTCGTCGTCGGCCAGCAGCGCGAACAGAGCCTCGTCGGCGGGCAGGGCGGGCAGGGCCGCAGCGAAATGCCGGCGGGCCGTCAGCAGCTTCGGCCAGGGGCTGTCGAGCAGGTGATTGGAGAGGCCGTAGATGCCGGGCGGCAGCAGGCGCGGCGCGCCGTCGCGGTTGGAGCAGTAAACGAGTTGCGCGCCGTCGCTCAGCAGCAGGTTGAAGCCGGAATAGAGATTGCCGTCGAGACTCCGCGCATAGTCAAGCGCCGGCTTGTCGCCGAGCAGGAAAGCGCGCGTCAGGGCGCCGCGCGAGCGCTCGCCCTTGGCCATGCCCGGTTCGCGGACGTTGGTGACGGCGGCGAAGCGGCCGTCGCGGCGGATACCCAGCCAAGTGCCGCCGGCCTCCCGGTCGAGGCCGCCGAAGATATCCGGGGCATCGGGCCAGGCGGCGGCGTCGGCGGTCGGCCGGGCATAGAACTCGTCGCGATTGGCGGCGACCACCAGCGGGTAATCCGGATGGGCTCGCCAGCCGACGACGATCAGGCACATGCCGGGCGCGTCAGGCCGGATTGACGGCGACGGCGTCGACCGGTGGGCCTTCCTGCGCACCGAGACGCAGGTTGCCGGCGAAATTGGACTGGACCACGGCGAGCGCGGCGAAGCCGCCATCCGGCGCCGGCGCGGCGCTCATCACCTTGCCGCTGGCCTGGTCGAGGTTGTCCGGCGAGAACAGTTCGTCGCCGGCCTGCAGCGGCGCGCCGCTGCTCAGGCGGTAGAGGTGGCGTTTGACCTTGCCCAGGTACTGGGTGCGGGCGACGACCTCCTGGCCGGGATAGCAGCCCTTGTGGAAGCTGACGCCGCCGATCTTCTCGAAATCGGCCATTTGCGGCACGAATTCTTCCTTGGTCGCCAGCGTCACCAGCGGGAAGGCGGCCTGCACGTCGAGCCAGCGCCAGACCGGGGTGCCGGCCGGCCGCGCCTTGACGGTCAGCTTCTGCCACAGGCCCGGGGCGGCGGCAACCGGCGCGGCGACGACGAAGCGGCCGGCATCGAGGCGCAGCACGGTGCAATCGCCGCTGGCGATGATGTCCAGCGGCGCCACCGGCGCCAGCAGGCCGGCGTCGGCCAGGGCTTCAGCGGCCTGGGGACCGGACAGGCCGAGCAGCGCATGGTCGTTCTGCGCCGCCAGCTTGACCTTGGCGCGCAGCACGAACATCTGCAGGCGTTTCAGCGTCGCTTCCAGCAGGTCGGCAGCCAGCGCCATGCGGTAACGGCCGCCTTCGTGCCACAGCACGAGGCTCGCCTGCATCCGGCCCTTGGCCGAGCACCAGCCGGCATGTTGCGCCTGGCCGTCCTGCAGGTGATTGACGTCGTTGGTGAACTGATTGTGCAGGAAGGACTTGGCCTCCTCGCCGACGGCCTCGATCAGGGCCAGGTGGGTGAGCGGTACGACGACTGTCTGGCGGACGGCCGCCTGCAGTTCTCCGGCGGCATCGCCGAAGCTGTCGATTTCTGGGGAGTCGCCGTTGAATGCGGCTTCCGCCGATTCGAGAAAGCTGCGCCAGTTGGGGTTCATGAAGGCTCCTGAGGGGGTTTGCGCTATTATATCGCCCGAACTTACCTGCTCGTTTGACACGGGCAAGACCCCGCCCGCCGCCGCCGAGTTCCCTTGCGCTTCCTGATCAAACTCCTGTTTCTTGCCGTCCTGTCGCTGGCCGCCGCCGCCGGCGGACTCTGGTGGTGGGCCGGACAGCCGCTGGAACTGCGCAACGCGCCGGTCGATTTCCACATCGCCAGCGGCAGCGGCCTGCGCGCGGCGATCAACCAGATGCGCGACGCCGGCGTCGCCGTGCAGCCGTCGCTGATGCTGCTGCTGGCCCGGGCCTACGGTGCCGAGACGGGCATCAAGGCCGGCAGTTATTCGGTCGGCGATGGCGTCACCCCGCGGCAACTGCTCGACAAGCTGATCCGCGGCAAGGTGACGCAGGGCGACATCACTCTCGTCGAGGGCTGGACCCTGCGTCAGTGGCGGGCGCGGCTCGAAGCCCATCCCGACCTGCTCGGCGACAGCCGCGGCCTGAGCGAGAGCGAGATTGCCCGCCGCCTCGGCCTGCCGCACGCCAGCCTGGAAGGCTGGCTGTTTCCCGATACCTATCTGTTCGACAAGCATTCGAGCGATCTCGACCTGATCGCCCGCGCCGTGCGCGCCATGGAGCGGCGGCTGGCCGAGGCCTGGGCCGGGCGGGCCGGCGGTTTGCCCTACCGCTCGCCCTACGAAGCCCTGATCATGGCCTCGATCGTCGAGAAGGAGACCGGGCGCGAGGCCGACCGCGAACTGGTCGCCGCCGTTTTCGTCAACCGCTTGCGCCTGGGCATGCCGCTGCAGACCGACCCGACGGTGATCTATGGTCTCGGCGAGGCCTTCGACGGCAATCTGCGCAAGCGCGACCTGCAGGCCGACACGCCCTACAATACCTACACCCGGCGCGGCTTGCCGCCGACGCCGATCGCCATGCCCGGGCAAGCTTCGTTGCAGGCGGCCCTGCATCCGGCGACGACAAGCGCTTTGTACTTCGTCGCCCGTGGCGACGGCAGCAGCCATTTTTCGGCAACGCTCGACGAGCACAACCGGGCGGTCAACCAATATCAGAGGGGGGGAAAGTGAGAGGCAAATTCATCACTTTCGAAGGCATCGACGGTGCCGGCAAGAGCACGCACGTCGACTGGCTGGCCGAATGCCTGCGCGCCCGCGGCCTGACCGTGCGGGTGACGCGCGAACCGGGCGGCACGGCGCTCGGCGAGAAACTGCGCGAGTTGCTGCTCAATGAGCCGATGCACCTGGAAACCGAAACCCTGCTGATGTTCGCCGCCCGCCGCGAGCATCTGGCACAGGTCATCGAGCCGGCGCTCAAGCGCGGCGAGTGGGTCGTCTGCGACCGCTTCAGCGACGCCACCTACGCCTATCAGGGCGGCGGCCGCGGCCTCGAACGGCACAAACTGCACCAGCTCGAGCATTGGGTGCACGAGCACCTGCAGCCGGACCTGACGCTGCTCTTCGACCTGCCGCTGGACGTGGCGCGCGAACGCATCGCCGTGGCCAGCCGCAGGCTCGACCGCTTCGAGCAGGAGCGGGCCGATTTCCACGAGCGGGTCCGCCACGCTTATCTCGAACGAGCTCACGCCCATCCCGAACGGATGCGCGTGATCGATGCCAACGATACCCTGAATAATATTCGCAAACGACTTGAAGAAATTATCGTAAACATTTGTTCATGAACGTTATATCTCTTCACGAACCGGTTTGGCGGAGCCTCCAGGCACGGCGGGCGCAGATGCCGCATGCGCTGCTGCTGCTCGGCCAGCGCGGCCTCGGCAAGTTCGATCTGGCTCGCCAGTTCGCCGCCAGCCTGCTGTGCGAGCAGCCGCAGGCCGACGGCCGGGCCTGCGGTGCTTGCCTGGCCTGCAACTGGTACGGCCAGGGCAATCATCCCGATTTCCGCCTGCTGCAGCCGGAAGCTTTCGCCGACGAGGCGGAGGCCGAGGAGGGCAAGAAGAAAGCCAGCCAGCAGATCACCATCGACCAGGTGCGCGGCCTCGACGAATTTCTCAATGTCGGCACCCATCGCGGCGGCCTGCGCATCGTGATCGTCAACCCGACCGAGGCGATGAACCGGGCGACCGCCAACGCACTTCTTAAAACACTTGAAGAACCTGCGCCAGGTACATTGTTTTTAATGGTTTCCAGTGATCCGATGCGCTTGCTGCCGACGATCCGCAGCCGCTGCCAGGTGGTGCCTGTACCGTTGCCGTCGGCGGCACGGGCCGAGCAGGTGCTGGCCGAGCACGGCGTCGCCGATGCCCGGCGCTGGCTGGCCCTGGCCGGCGGCGCTCCCGGCTTGGCGCTGGAATGGTCGGCTTCCGGCCAGAGCGACTGGCTGGAAATACTGACCCGGCGGCTGGCCGCCGGCAAGGGCGTGGAGCCGCTGGTCCTGGCCGGCGAACTGGAAAAGGCGGTCAAGGACAGCAAAGGCCGTCTGCCGTTGAAGGCGGTGGTCGATGGTCTGCAGAAATGGCTGGTCGATCTGCAACTGGCCGGCAACGGCCTGGCGGTGCGCTATTTTCTGCCGCAGGCGGCCACAATCGCCGGCCTCGCTGCTATGATTCCGCCAGCGCGGCTGCTACAGGCCTACCGGACGAGCGTGGTGCGCCGCCGGGACGCCGAACAACCGCTGAACGCCCGCCTGTTTCTCGAAGGGCTTTTTCTCGACTACCGTGCCCTGTTTGCCAGCTGATTGCCGATGAGCGAAGCCAAACCCCCGCCGCTGCGTCCGAGCGTCCTGTCGCTGAACATCAATTCCAAGTCGGCGCTGTACGCCGCCTTCATGCCGCACCTCAAGGCCGGCGGCATCTTCATTCCGACCACCCGCAGCTACAACATCGGCGACGAGGTGTTCATGCTGTTGTCGCTGATGGACGATCCGGCCAAGCTGCCGATCGCCGGCAGCGTCGTCTGGGTGACGCCGGCCGGCGCCCAGAATGGCCGCGCCCAGGGCATCGGCGTGCATTTCCACAACGACGAGAGCGGCCAGGAAGCGCGCCGCAAGATCGAAGGCCTGCTGGGCGGCGTCATACAGTCGTCGCGCCCGACGCACACGCTTTGATCGGCGCCATGCTGGTCGATTCGCACTGCCATCTCGACTTTCCCGGCTTGGCCGAGCGCCTGCCCGAAGTGCTCGGGGCCATGCGGGACAACGGCGTCGGACTGGCCCTGTGCATCGGCGTCAATCTCGAGGATTTTCCGCAACTGCTGGCGCTGGTCGAGCGCGATCCGCGCCTCTACGCGACGGTCGGCGTCCATCCCGAATACGGCGATGCCGGGGAGCCGACGGTCGAGCGCCTGGTCGAACTGGCCGCTCATCCGCGCGTCGTCGCCATCGGCGAGACGGGGCTCGATTACTACTGGCAGAAGGACAAGCCGGAGTGGCAGCGGCAGCGCTTCCGCAACCACATCGCGGCGGCGCGCCGCTGCGGCAAGCCGTTGGTGGTCCATACCCGCGATTCGGCCGGCGATACCCTGCGCCTGCTGCGGGAAGAGGGGGCCGCTGCGGTCGGCGGCGTCATGCATTGCTTCACCGAGGATTGGGAAGTCGCCCGCGTCGCGCTCGATCTCGGTTTCTACCTGTCCTTCTCCGGCATCGTCACGTTCAAGAACGCCGCCATCGTCAAGGATGTCGCCGCCCGCTGCCCGCTCGACCGCCTCCTGGTCGAGACCGATTCGCCCTATCTCGCGCCGGCGCCCTATCGCGGCAAGCCCAACCAGCCGGCCTATGTCCGCTACGTCGCCGAGGAAATCGCGCGCCTGCGCGGGCTGGACGTGGCCGAGGTGGCGCGGGCGACGAGCGACAATTTCTTTTCTCTTTTCCGCCACGTGCCGAGGCCCGCGACATCATGAAAAAACTGCTCCTGCTGACGGTGTTGGGCGCCTGCCTGTCCCTGCCGGTGGCCGCCGCCACCTACGACGACCTGATCGAGGCCGCCCGCCAGGGCGACACGGCCGCCGTGTCGGCCCTGGTCGGCAAGGGTGCCTCGGTCGACACGACCGACATCGACGGCAACACGCTGTTGATGCTGGCCGCCCGCGACGGCCACGACCGTCTCGTCGATTACCTGCTCAGCCAGCGTGCCAAGGTCAATGCCCGCAACACCGCCGGCGACACGGCGCTGCGCCTGGCCGCCTTCATGGGGCAGCGCAAGATCGTCGAGCGCCTGGTGGCGGCCGGGGCCACGGTCAACAACCCCGGCTGGACGCCGCTCGCCTATGCCGCCTTCGCCGGCCATGCCGAGATCGTCCGGGTGTTGCTCAAGGCCGGCGCCGAGGTCGATGCGCCGAGCGAGAACGGCACGACGCCGTTGATCGCGGCGGCGCGCAACGGCCATCTGGCGGTCGCCGAACTGCTGCTGGCCAGCAAGGCCGATCCCAACAGCAAGCTGGAGTCGGGCGAAACGGCGCTCGACGTGGCGCTGAAGAACGGCAATACCGACATCGCCGAGCGCCTGCGCAAGGCCGGCGGCAAGTCCGGCCGCAGCGTCGCCATCGAGGTGCGCTGAAGCGCCGGCGGCGGGCCGGGGAGGGCCGGGCATCTGCTAGAATCCGCCCGGTTTTTTCAGGCTTTCCCCTTGTCCTCCCTCTCGGAAATCTTTTCTCCCGCCGGGCCGCTGGCCCGGGCCATCGACGGCTACCGCGTGCGCGGGCAGCAGGTCGAAATGGCCGAACGCATAGCCGCCGCCATCGACAGCTGTTCGGTGTTCATCGCCGAGGCCGGCACCGGCACGGGCAAGACTTTCGCCTACCTGGTGCCGGCGCTGCGCTCGGGCGGCAAGGTGATCGTCTCGACCGGCACCAAGACGTTGCAGGACCAGTTGTTCAACAAGGATTTGCCGATGGTCCGCGACGCGCTGAAGGCGCCGGTCAAGATCGCGCTGTTGAAGGGGCGGGCCAACTACGTCTGCCCCTACCACCTCGAACGGGCGCTGGCCGACGGCCGTTTCCTGACTCGCGAGGATGCCGCCGACGCCCGCCGCATTTCGGTCTTCGCCAAGGTCACCCAGACCGGCGACAAGGCCGAGTGCCTGGAGGTGAACGAGAATTCGCCGGTCTGGAACCACGCCACCTCGACGCGCGAGAACTGCCTCGGCCAGGACTGCCCGGACTACAAGGACTGTTTCGTGATGCAGGCGCGGCGCGAGGCCATGGCCGCCGACCTGGTGGTGGTCAATCACCACCTGTTCTTCGCCGACGTGATGCTGCGCGACGAGGGCATGGCCGAACTGCTGCCGGCCTGCAACACGGTGATCTTCGACGAGGCGCACCAGTTGCCGGAAGTGGCGACGCTGTTCTTCGGCGATAGCGTGTCGACGGCGCAGGTCGTCGATCTGGCCCGCGACGCCCGGGCCGAGGGTCTGACCCATGCCCGCGACTGCGTCGAATTGCAGCCGGCGGCCCGGCAACTGGAAAAGGTGGCCAAGGACTTGCGCCTGGCCGTCGGCATCGACGCCGGCCGTTTCTCCTGGGGGCAGTTGCAGGAAAAGCCGGAGTTCGCTCCGGCGCTGAAGGCGCTGGAGGAGGAAGTGACGGCCTTCGCCGCCCTGCTCGAAGGCCAGGCGGAGCGGGCCGAGGGCCTGGAGAAATGCTGGCAGCGGGCCGGCGATCTGGCGCGGGCGCTGGCCGAATGGCAGAAGCTGACCGACGACGGTTATGTCCGCTGGGCCGAGGCTTTCACCCATTCGCTGCAATTGAACGCGACGCCGCTCGACGTCGCGGAGATTTTCAGGAAGCAGATGGGCGGCCATCCGCGCGCCTGGATCTTCACTTCGGCGACGCTGGCGGTGCAGGGCAAGTTCCACCACTATTGCGCCGAACTCGGCCTCGGCGAGCCGGAGTCGGCTTGCTGGCAAAGCCCCTTCGACTACGGCAGCCAGGCCGTGCTGTACGCGCCGCTGGGCATGCCGGAACCGAATTCCTACGGCTATACCGATGCCGTCGTCGACGCCGCCTTCCCGGCCGTGCTCGCTTCCGGCGGCGGCGCCTTTTTCCTGTGCACCAGCCTGCGGGCCATGCGTCGCACGCATGAACTGCTGCAGGCACGGCTGGCCGAGGCCGGCATCGACATGCCGCTGCTGCTGCAGGGCGAGGGCGGCAAGAACGACTTGCTGCGGCGCTTCCGCTATCTCGGCAACGCCATCCTGGTCGGCAGCCAGAGCTTCTGGGAAGGCGTCGATGTGCGCGGCGAGGCGCTGTCGCTGGTGGTCATCGACAAGATTCCCTTCGCCCCGCCCGACGACCCGGTGCTGGCGGCGCGCATCGAGCAGATGAAGCGCCAGGGGCGCAACGCCTTCATCGAATATCAGCTGCCGCGCGCCGTGATCAACGTCAAGCAGGGCGCCGGCCGGCTGATCCGCGACGAGAGCGACAGCGGCGTGCTGATGATCTGCGATCCCCGACTTCTATCAAAGCCGTATGGCCGCCGCGTGTGGCAAAGTCTGCCGCCGATGAAGCGAACCAAGGAACTGTCCGTCGTGCTTGATTTTTTTGCCCGCAGGAACACCGATGTTTGACCGCGTTGCCCTGGCCGCGGCGCTGGCCGACGGCGCCGGCCTCGATGTCGAGGCGCTGGCCGTCAGCCATCCGGCGCTCTTTTCGCAGGCCGCGCTCGACCTGCCGGCGGCGACGCTGGCGGCGATGCGCGAACTGGTCACGGCCATCGAGTCGGTCGTCGCGCTGCCGGAATACCGCCGCCGCGTGCTGGCCTGGGCGCCGCCCGGCGCCGGCGGCGAGCTGCCGGCGCGCAGCGTTTTCTTCGGCTACGACTTTCACCTGGTCGACGGCCGGCCGCGGCTGATCGAGATCAACACCAACGCCGGCGGCGGCATGCTCAACGCCTGCCTGCTGCGGGCGCACGGCGCCACGGCGGCGGCCGATGCGCTCGAAAGCGATTTCGTCGCCATGTTCCGCGAGGAATGGCGCCTGTCGCGCGGCGCGGCGCCGCTGACGCGCATCGCCATCGTGGACGAGAAGCCGGCGCAACAGTATCTGGCACCCGAATTCGAGTTGTTCCGCAGCCTCTTCGAACGCCACGGCATTGCCGCGGTGATCGCCGACCCGGCCGATTTCACGCGGCTCGGCAGCCAGTTGCTGCATCAGGGCGAAGTCGTCGATCTGGTCTATAACCGGCTTACCGATTTCTCGCTCGATACGCCGGCCAACGTCGAACTACGCACGGTGTTCGCCGCCGGCGGCGTGGTCGTCACGCCGCACCCCTTCGCCCATGCGCTCTATGCCGACAAGCGCAACCTGATGCTGTTGTCCGATCCGGCCGTGCTCGATGCATTCGGCGTGCCGGCGGCGACCCGCGACATCTTGCTGGCCGGCGTGCCGCGCACGGTGGCGGTGCAGGCGGAGGAGGGCGAGCGCTTCTGGACCGAGCGCAAGCGCTGGTTCTTCAAGCCGGCCGCCGGTTTCGGCAGCCGCGCCGCCTATCGCGGCGACAAGCTGACCAAGCGCGTCTTCGAGGACATCCTGCAAGGCGGCTACATCGCCCAGGAAATCGCGCCGCCGTCGGAGCATCCGGTGCTGGTCGAGGACGAGTCGCAACTGATGAAGGCCGACATCCGCGCCTATGTCTACCAGGGCCGCGTGCAGCTGTTCGCCGCCCGTTTGTACCAGGGCCAGACCACCAACTTCCGCACCCCCGGCGGCGGCTTCGCCCCGGTCTTCGCGGCCTGAACGCGTAGAATGCAGCCCATGAAAGTATTCGGCATCGCCGGCTATTCCGGCTCCGGCAAGACGACCCTGCTGGAAAAACTGATTCCCTGTTTCACTGGCCGCGGCCTCACGGTATCCGTCATCAAGCATGCCCATCACGGCTTCGACATCGACCGCCCGGGCAAGGACTCCTACCGCCACCGCGAGGCCGGCGCCAACGAAGTGCTGCTCGCCTGCGGCGACCGCTGGGCGCTGATGCACGAACGGCGCGATGGCGGCGAGGTCGGCCTCGGCGAGCTGCTCGGCCGCCTGGCGCCGTGCGACCTGGTGCTGATCGAGGGCTTCAAGCAGGAACCGGTGCCCAAGCTTGAAGTCTATCGGCCGGAAAACGGCAAGCCGCCGCTCTTTCCCGAGCGTTCCGACATCGTTGCCGTGGCTACCGATGCTGCTCTCGACACCGCGTTGCCGTGTTTGCCGCTCGACGACATCGAGAGCATTGCCGATTTCGTGATGACCACCCTCCAGCTACAGGAGCGCTCATGCTGAGTTTCGATCAAGCCCTCGCCAAACTGCTGGCTGCCGCCCGGCCGGTCGACGCCGTGCGCAGCCTGCCGCTGACCGCCGCCGCCGGCCGCGTGCTGGCCGCGGCCCAGCACTCCGCGGTGGCCTCGCCGCCACTCGACAATTCAGCCATGGACGGCTATGCCGTGCGCGTCGCCGACATCGCCGCCGCCGGCGCCTGTCTGCCGGTCAGCCAGCGCATTCCGGCCGGCCATGTCGGCAGTGCCTTGCAACCCGGCACCGCCGCCCGCATCTTCACCGGCGCTCCGGTGCCGCCCGGTGCCGACGCCGTGGTCATGCAGGAGCGTTGCGAAACGCGCGATGGGGAGGTCGTCGTCAACCACCTGCCGCGCCCGGGCGAGAACATCCGCCGCGCCGGCGAGGACATCGCCGTCGGCGCCGAGATCCTGCCGGCCGGCATCCGCCTGCGGCCGCAGGACATCGCCCTGGCCGCTTCGGCCGGCCTGCCGGAACTGCCGGTGCATCGCCGGTTGCGTGTCGGCGTTTTCTTCACCGGCGACGAATTGGTGCAGCCGGGCGAACCGCTGCCGCCGGGGGCCATCTACAACTCCAACCGCTACGCGCTGCGCGCCCTGCTCGAAGGACTGGGCTGCGAGGTGCGCGATCTCGGCACGGTGCCGGACAACCTGGCGGCGACCCGCGAGGCGCTGCGCAAGGCGGCGACCGACAACGACCTGATCGTCACCAGCGGCGGCGTCTCGGTCGGCGAGGAAGACCACGTCAAGCCGGCGGTCGAGGCCGAGGGCCGGCTCGACATGTGGAAGATCGCCATCAAGCCGGGCAAGCCGCTGGCCTTCGGCGAAGTCGGCAAGCCGGACGGCAAGGCCTGGTTCATCGGTTTGCCGGGCAATCCGGTGGCGACCTTCGTTACTTTCCTGATGCTGGTACGCCCCTTCGTCCTGCGCCTGCAGGGCGTGAATAAGGTGACGCCGCGCCGCTTCGCCCTGCGCGCCGATTTCGACTGGCTGCGGCCGGATGCCCGCGCCGAATTCCTGCGCGCCGCCATCAACGACCAGGGCGGCGTCGAACTGTACCGCCACCAGGGGTCGGGCGTCGTCACCTCGCTGTGCATGTCCGACGGCCTGGTGCTGACCCAGCCGGAGCAGGTGATCCGGCGGGGCGACACGGTTTCCTTCGTGCCTTTCCCGGAGTTGCTGTCATGAGCGTCAAGGTGTTGTATTTCGCCGGCCTGCGCGAAGCGCTCGGCCGTTCCGGCGAGTCCGTCGAACTGCCGGCCGGCGTCGCCACCGTCGGCGCCTTGCGCGACTGGCTGGTCGGCCAGGGGCGCGACAAGCTGGCCAGCGCCAAGAACCTGCGCTGCGCCGTCAACCAGGACATGGCCGGGCTCGATGCGCCGGTCGCCGAGGGTGACGAGGTTGCCTTCTTTCCGCCGGTGACCGGCGGCTGAACGGAAACGCGATGTCGATCCAATGGTTCCCGGGGCACATGACCTCGGCCCGCAAGAAAGCCGCCGAAACGTTGGCCATGGCCGATGTCGTGGTCGAGGTGCTCGACGCCCGCCTGCCGCAGGCGTCGAGCAATCCGCTGATCCACGAGCTGCGCGTCTTCCGCCAGCGGCCCTGCCTGAAGCTGCTGAACAAGGCCGATCTGGCCGATCCCGAGGCGACCAGGGCCTGGCTGAAACACTTCTCCGCGCAACCGGGCGTCATGGCCGTGGCCATTTCCTGCAAAAAGCCCGGCGACGTGGCGAAAATTCCCGGGCTGGCGCAGAAGCTGGCGCCGCACCGCAACGATGCGGTCAAGCCCTTGCGCCTGATGATCATGGGCATTCCCAACGTCGGCAAATCGACGCTGATGAACGCCCTGGTCAAGAAGAAGGTGGCCGCCGTCGGCGACCAGCCGGCGGTGACCAAGAGCCAGCAGCGCATCGACATCAGTTCGCGGCTGACCATTTACGACACGCCGGGCATGCTCTGGCCGAAGATCGCCCACCCGGTCGACGGCCTGATGCTGGCCGCCAGCCATGCCGTCGGCGTCAATGCCTACATCGGCGAGGACGTCGCCGTGTTCCTCGCCGACTATCTGCTGCAGGCCTACCCGGCGCTGCTGACCGGCCGCTACGGTTTCGCCGCCGACGGCCTGGACGGCGTCGGCGTCATCGAGGCGGTGGCCAGGAAGCGCGGCTGCCTGCTCAAGGGGCGCGGCGGCGAACTCGATCTGGAAAAGGCTTCCGGCGTGCTGCTGACCGATTACCGCAGTGGGGCGCTCGGCCGTATCAGCCTGGAAACGCCGGTCTTGCGCGCCGCCCGCGCGGCGCAACTGGCGTTGGCGGCCACGGCGGCGCCGGCCGGCGATGAGCCCGCGCCGGACGCGGCCGACGCATCCTAGCCGGCCACGCTGCGCCCTTGGCCCGGTTCGGCCGCCAGTGCGTCCAACTGGTCGGCGATTTCGCTATCGTCCAACGGCTTGTCGAAGCGTCTGCGCCGGCGCCCGCCGGCGGTTTCGTAATCGATGCCCAGCCGGTCGAGGCCGAGCAGATGCCCGGTCGCCGTTGCCGGCCACCGGGCCAGCAGGCGCGTTTCCAGTTCCGCGTCGAGCGTTGCGGCGGCTGTCCAGTCGGCGGCATCGAGCCAGCCCATGCGGCCGACGCCGCCGATGAAGCGGATGCGCTCGACCTGCAGGCGGAAGAAACGGAAATCCAGTTGCAGATATTGCCCGGCCTCCGGCTGGTAACGCAGGTAGCGTTGCCGCAAGGCCGGGCCCGGTTCGGCTGCCTCGATCCGGCCGAGCAGCGTGGCGCGGGCGGCGTCCTGGACGTTGGCGCTGCCCGGCTCGACCACGGCCAGGCTGGCCCGGGAATCGGCCAGCAGATTGCGGGTGTGCTCGGCCAGGCTGCTGATCAGCAGCCACGGCTGCTGGGCCGCGTCGACCACCAGCGGCACGGCGGTGCCGTAGGGGTAGCCGGGCATCTGCGTCGACTGGGTGGCGAGGATGGCGTGCGTGGCTTCGTGCAGCAGGTGGATGACGGGAGCGGGCGCGATCTGCATGGCGGACGGAGGTCAGGTCGTTGGGCAGGCGGCGGCCAGTTGCGGCCACAAGCGCCAGTGGCCGCAGGCGCAGCGGGCGCGGCGCAGGTCGCCGTGCCAGCCGCCGCCCAGGCACAGGCCGGTGTCGGTTTCGGCGGCGATGCTCACCGTGTCCGGCAGCGTGCCCGGCTGGCGCGGGCCCTGCCAGCGCTCGCAACTGGCGCAACGCCGACGGGCGACGGCCTGATTCAGCAAGTTCCGGCGCTGCGACAGGCGGCGATGGCCGGGGCCGCCGATGTCACCGGCCACCGCTCGGCGAGCCAGCCCTTGATGCCGGCCTTGACGTTGTACACGGTGGCGTAGCCGGCCTGCTGCGACAGGAAGCGGCTGACCGCGCGCGTCCGGTTGCCGCTGCGGCAGATGACGACCACCGGCTGCTCGGCGGCGGCGTAGGGTTTGATCTTCGCCAGCCAGGCCGCCGGGTCGGAACGGCCGCGTTCGTCGAAAAACGTGTTGAGGTGGCTGCCGGCGACGATGCCGGTTTCTTCCCATTCGGCCGGCAGCCGGATGTCGATGACCGGCACGCCGTTTGCCACGAGCTCGGCCAGTTGGGCATTGTCGATGTCGATGACTTCGGCGCGGGCGGCGAGGCTGGCGAAGGCGAGGCAGATACCGAGGAGGAGTGGAACGAGGAATGGGCGCATGGTATTCGGAATGGCGGGAAGCCCGATTATAGGTCGTGGCGAGCCTGCTCGCTGCGGCGGCAAGGACAATGGACGGACTGCCGGATCGGGCATGGGGACCTTTTCTGCGGGGCAGCCGGATTTATGGCGCTGGCAAGCACGAATCGCCGGTGTTGGCTAGGGGATAGGTCAACGATAAGGACAGTATTTCCGGCATAGAGTTCGCAATGCAGAACTAGCCGTCGGTCCACGCGGCAGGACGGCGGCGGAACGATCACAGGATGTCGTTCCGCTTCCGGTGCACGGGCCGGTATACAAAAAACATGGCGCTCAGGGACGATCTGCCGGCCAACGGCGACTTTCCGGCGCTCCGGTCGATTGGCCGGATATTGGGAGAGCACTACATGAGCACGCAAAATTCCTCGGTCGTGACCGAAACCCGGATCATGCTGTCGGACCCGACAGCACTGGGCGTCTTCGGGTTGTCGCTGACGACCTTCGTCGCCTCGTCGGCCAAGATGGGCTGGACCAGCGGTGCGTCCTTCATCATCCCGTGGGCGATCTGCCTCGGGTCGGCGGCGCAGATCTGGGCCGCCAGCGTCGATTTCAAGAAGAACAATTACTTCGGCGCCATCGTGCTCGGTGCCTATGGCCTGTTCTGGGCCGCTGTCGCGATCCACTGGGCGATGACGCTCGGCTGGTTCGGCCCGGTCGGCGACAAGGCCGATCCGCGCCAGTTCGCCTTCGCCTGTTTCGCCTACATGTTCTTCTCGCTCTTCGTGATGGTCGCCTCCTTCGAGGCGAATAAAGCCTTTGCGGCGATCCTGATATTGATCAACATCTTGCTGTTCTCATTGGGCATGGCGGCGTTGGGCGTTGCACCGCAAACCTTCAACCCGGTCGCGGCCTGGACCGAATTCATGATTTCGCTGATCGGCTTCTACGCCGCCGGCGCCATCTTCCTGAACAACTACTTCGGGCGTGTAGTGCTGCCGCTCGGCGCGCCAATGGGCTGGATTCGCAAGGGTCCGGCGAAGTAAGCACCCTGATGCCGGATTCCTCGCTCCGCCGGCAAGCGGGCGGGGAATCCGGCGTGCCGGCGGGCACGTTATTCTGTGCGGTGGCAAAGATCGGTCGCGTGGGATAATCCGCGCTTTTTCGCCGCCCGACCGATGGCACTCAAATCCACGATCTTCAAGGCCGACCTGCAACTGGCCGATCTCGACCGCGGCTATTTCGCCGAACATGCGCTGACCTTGGCGCGCCATCCGTCGGAGACCGATGAGCGGATGATGGTCCGGCTCCTGGCTTTCGCTCTCAATGCTTCGCCGACGCTGGCCTTCGGCCGCGGCTTGTCGACCGAGGACGAGGCCGATCTGCAGGATGTCGACGCCACCGGCGCCATCGCGTCCTGGATCGATGTCGGCCTGCCCGACGAGAAGGACATCCGCCGCGCCTGCAACCGCGCCCGCCGGGTCGTCGTGCTGGCTTATGGCGGGCGAGGCGCCGACATCTGGTGGCAACAGACCGCGGCCAAGGTCAGCGGCCAGAAGAATCTGCGCGTGCTGCAACTGGCGGCGGAAGAAGGCAAGGCCTTGGCGGCCCTGGCCGAACGCAGCATGAAGCTGCAATGCACGATCCAGGACGGCGTCGTCTGGCTGGGCAGCGAGCGCCAGCAGGTGGAACTGCATCCGGCGGTGCTGCAGGCCGGCATCGGGGACTGAGGCGCAACGGCTGCGCCGGTTCAGCGGCGGAGCAGGGTCCAGACGAATTCGGCGCCGGCGGCGATCAGGTCGACGACATCGACGAGACCGGCGTCCGTCGCTTGCTCGCGCTGCCGCCGCGATTTTTCCCGCTCCTGTGTGACGATGGCGTCGCCGAGGGCGTTGACGTCGATCGTGCTGCGCCGGATTTCGGCATTCTGGAAGCGCTGCAGGGCCTGTTCGACGGCTTCGGGATCGAGGATGGCGATCGGCGCCCGGCAATGGCCGCAGGCATGCTCGCGGCGGATATCGACCGGAGCGCCGCAGCCCATGCAGCGGACGATGCCGACCTTGGCCGCCAGCGTCTCGATCTCGGCCGGCGCGAGCTGGCGAACGAAGCCCTTCTCGATCATGAACTGGGCGAAGGTGCTGAAGCGGCCGTGCTTCTGCAGGCAGCGGTGGTAATTGAAGCGGCCGCCGTGCTTGGCGACGTCGAGGCCGTGCAGCAGGCGCTCGCGGCAGCGCGGGCAGGCCAGCGGGTCGCGCAGGGGCTGTTGCGGGTCGTCGCGGTGTTCGTGCAGGAGCTTGAACAGGTCGATGATGCCGCCGGGCGTGATCTGGGCGCTTTCGAAATCGTCGAACCAGATGCCCTGGCAGGCGAAGCACAGGTCGAGCACGACTTCGCCGTGATATTGCCGGGCGAAGCGGTGCTTGCTCATCGGCTGGCGGCAGGAGGGGCAGGCGGTCGGTTGCATGCCGCTATGATGCGGGGCGGATGCTGCCCAGGTTGAGCTTGACGCCTTTCTTCATCCTGCCGACGACGTGCATTTCGCAGGCCTTGCAGTCGAACTTGAGGATCAGCTTCTCGTTGCCGTTCATTAGCGTCATCGGGTCCGGCTTCAGGTGCTTCACTTCCTTGGGGCAGAGGTTGAAGCTGTGGCGCAGGCAGTGGCGGGTGATCATCAGCGAGACCATGCCCTTTTCCTGGCCGGCCTCGTAGGCGTCCTCGATCAGCTTGACGCCGTGCCTCTCGTAGAAGGCGCGGGCCTTGGCGTTGAAGACGTTGCCGAGGTAGGTCAGTTCGTCCTGCGGGTAGGGCGCCGGGCTTGCCGCCGGCAGCGCGCGCGGCGGGCGCGGATGGCTGGCGATGCGGGCGGCCTCCAGCTGCTCGGCGGCCGTGCGGCGCAGCGCGTTGATGGCGCCGACGGGCAGGAACCACGGCTGCTGCAGCGCGAGTTCGACGGTTTCGGCGACGAACGGGGTGTTGCCGAACTTGCCGAGGTTTTCCCTGAGCTTGGCCAGTGCCGATTCCGGGTTCTGCGCCAGCTCGCGGCCGATCCGCTCATCCTTCTTCAGCTCGGCGCTGGCCGTCACGTCGTCCTCGTCGCGCAGCGTCAGCACGAAAGCGTCGGCCGTTTCGGCGAGGCGCGGCCAGACCCGCACCCGGCGCGCGGCCGATTCCTTTTCCAGCGCCCGCTCGAAGGCTTGGTCGCGGTTGCGGAACAGGGTCGCCCCCTCGGTCAGTTCGGCCGGCATCTCGGCCGGATACAGGCGCCGGCCGTCGACGCGGTTGATGCGCATGCCCCGGACGTCGCCGTGGGCATCGTGGAAGCAGACGCCGTCGCCGTTGTGGAATGCCTGCCCGCTGGCGACTTCGAGCCAGCCGTCGCCGATCGTGGCGACTTCGCCGATCAGTTCGCCGACGAAGGCCGGCGAATCGAAGGCGCCGATGTCATCCTGGCGGCCGCCGGCGAAATAGTCGGTGTAGCCGCGATTGAAAGTCTTGTCCGGCTGCGGCGTGAAGGTGAAGGTCGACTGCCCGGACGAGGCGCGCACGTATTGCGGATGGGCGGCGATGATCCCGTCGAGCAATTGGCGGTAATGGGCGGTGATGTTCTTGACGTAGGAGAGATCCTTCAGCCGCCCCTCGATCTTGAACGAGGAAACGCCGGCCTCGATCAGCGCCAGCAGGTTCTCGCTCTGGTTGTTGTCCTTCATCGACAGCAGGTGCTGGTTCTCGCTGATCGTCTTGCCCTTGTCGTCGACCAGGGTGTAGGGCAGGCGGCAGGCCTGCGAGCATTCGCCGCGATTGGCGCTGCGCCCGGTATGGGCGTGGCTGATGTAGCACTGTCCCGAATAAGCGACACACAGCGCGCCATGGACGAAATATTCCAATGCGATGTCGGTCTGCCCGGCCACGGCGGCGATTTCGCCGATGCTCATTTCGCGCGCCAGGACGATTTGCGAGAAGCCGGCGTCGGCCAGGAATTTCGCCTTGGCCGGATGACGGATGTCGGTCTGGGTCGAGGCGTGGAGCTGGATCGGCGGCAGATCGAGTTCGAGCAGACCCATGTCCTGGATGATCAGCGCATCGGCGCCGGCATCGTACAAATCCCAGGCCAGCCGCCGGGCGCCTTCGAGTTCCGCGTCGTGCAGGATGGTGTTGAGCGCGACGAAGACCTTGGCCCGGTAGCGGTGGGCAAAGTTGCATAACTGTCGGATTTCGGCGACAGAATTGCCGGCGCCGTAGCGGGCACCGAAAGCCGGGCCGCCGATGTAGACGGCGTCGGCGCCGTGCTTGACGGCTTCTATGCCGAATTCGGCGTTCTTGGCCGGGGCCAGCAGTTCGAGCGGATGGCGGGTACGGGTCATGGCGGTCTTAGTAGGCGAAGCGACCGGCGAGTTCCTCGATATTGAACTCGCGCAGGATGGCCGCGGCCCGCTCGCGGGCGTTTTTGCGGGGCGCGCCGCGCCGGCTGGCGATGATCAGTTCGTTCTTCATCGAGTGTTCCCAGCCGACCAGTTCGGTGACGGTGACGTCGTAGCCGTGCGCTTCGAGCAGCAGGCAGCGCAACACGTTGGTCAGGTGGCTGCCGAGTTCGCGGGTGTGCAGCGGATGGCGCCACAGTTCGGACAGCGGCGTCTTGCCCAGGGATTCGTTCTTTTTCGCCCGCATCGCGGCGGCGACCTCGGCCTGGCAGCAGGGAACGAGAACGATGTGCCGGGCCTGTCGGCCGAGAGCGAAACGGATCGCGTCGTCGGTCGCCGTATTGCAGGCGTGTAGGGCTGTCACGACATCGACGCGGGCCGGCAGTTCGCTTGAGGCCAACGAATCCTCGACCGTGCAGGCGAGGAAGCGCATGCGCGGAAAGTCAAGCCGGACGGCCAATTCACGGGATTTCTCGACCAGCTCGGGGCGGCTTTCGATGCCGATGATTTCGCCGCTGGCACGATCCTTGATACAGAGATCGTACAGGATGAAGCCGAGGTAGGACTTGCCGGCGCCGTGATCGACCAGGGTTTCGGCATCGGCCAGCAGCGGCTCGATGAACTGGACCAGGTGATAGACCTGTTTCAGTTTGCGGCGGCTGTCTTGGTTGAGCTTGCCGTCGCGGGTCAGGATGTGCAGTTCCTTGAGCAGTTCGACGGACTGTCCGGAACGAATCTCCGGGATCGCGGCGGGGGTGTTCGGCTTCTTCATGGGACGTGATTATCGCATTCAACGATCTATGACTTTCGTGTCAACCGAATCGAAATCACGTCGTTATTCGGCACATGGTGCTCATGCACCGAACTTCAACGGAGAACCAAATGGGCAGTCTGAGCAACGAATCCTTCGAGCAGTTTCTGGATTCCCTGAAAAAGGCGGGCATTGCAATTTCCAACGAAGCCGAGCTGCGCGAGCGGCTGGCGGAAGCCCAGCGCTGGCGCTACGCCTTCCAGACCCTGGCCGCCAACGGCAAGACCATCGGCATCTGCTTCGAAGACCGTTCGGAAGGTCGCAATGAAGCCGAGATCGCGCGTGCCTTCAACGAATTCGAAGTTTCCGAAAAGACCCGGGCGGTGTTCTCCGCCAGCCTCAAGCACTAGGATACGGCTTGATTCGACCGCCTCCCGCAATGGCGGGAGGCAAAAACAAACGGGCGCCGCAACGGCGCCCGTTTTGCGTTGACCCCGCCGCGGCGGGGCCTTGCCTTCAGCGGCTGATCGGCTTGTAGCGGATACGCTTCGGCTTGGCGCCTTCCTCGCCCAGGCGCTTCCGCTTGTCTTCCTCGTACTCCTGGTAGTTGCCGGGGAAGAAAGTCCATTGCGACTCGCCTTCGGCAGCCAGGATGTGCGTGCAGATGCGGTCGAGGAACCAGCGGTCGTGCGAGATGACCAGCGCGCAGCCGGGAAATTCGAGCAGGGCGTCTTCCAGCGCGCGCAGCGTCTCGACGTCGAGGTCGTTGGACGGTTCGTCGAGCAGCAGGACGTTGCCGCCGGTCATCAGCGTCTTGGCTAGGTGCAGCCGGCCGCGCTCGCCGCCGGAGAGCTTGCCGACCTGCTTGCCCTGGTCGGCCCCCTTGAAGTTGAAGCGGCCGATGTAGGCGCGCGACGGCATCTCGAACTTGCCGATCTGCAGCACGTCGCTGCCCTGAGCCAGTTCCTCGAACACCGTCTTGTTGCCGTCGAGGCAGTCGCGCGACTGGTCGACGTAGGCCATCTTGACCGTCTGGCCGATTTTCACTGCGCCGAAGTCCGGCTGCTGCTGGCCGGTGATCATCTTGAACAGCGTCGATTTGCCGGCGCCGTTGGGGCCGATGATGCCGACGATGGCGCCGGGCGGGATGGTGAAATTAAGGTTGTCCATCAGCAGCTTGTCGCCGAAGGACTTGCTGACGCCGGTGAACTCGATGACCTGATCGCCCAGGCGCTCGCCGACCGGAATGAAGATTTCCTGCGTCTCGTTGCGCTTTTGGTACTCATGGCTTGACATTTCCTCGAAGCGGGCCAGACGGGCCTTGGACTTGGCCTGGCGTGCCTTCGGATTGGAGCGCACCCATTCCAGTTCCTGCTTCATCGCCTTCATGTGGGCGTCGATCTGCTTATTTTCGGTTTCCAGGCGGGCTTCCTTCTGCTCCAACCAGGAAGAATAGTTGCCCTTCCAGGGAATGCCCTCGCCGCGGTCGAGTTCGAGAATCCACTCAGCGGCGTTGTCGAGGAAATAGCGGTCGTGGGTGACGGCGACGACGGTGCCGGGGAAGCGGACAAGGAACTGCTCCAGCCATTCGACCGACTCGGCGTCGAGGTGGTTGGTCGGCTCGTCGAGCAGCAGCATGTCGGGCTTGGAGAGCAGCAGCTTGGCCAGCGCCACGCGCCGCTTCTCGCCGCCCGACAGCACGCCGATCTTGGCCTCCCACGGCGGCAGGCGCAGGGCGTCGGCGGCGATTTCCATCTGGTGCTCGGTATCCGAGCCGGCGGTGGCGATGATCGCTTCGAGGCGGGCTTGTTCCTCGGCCAGCTTGTCGAAATCGGCTTCCGGGTCGGCGTAGGCGGCGTACACCTCATCGAGCTTGGCTTGTGCCTGCATGACCTCGCCGAGCGCCGATTCGACTTCCTCCTTGACCGTCTTGTCGGCATCGAGTTGCGGCTCCTGCGGTAGGTAGCCGATCGACAGGTTGGGCTGCCACTGCACTTCGCCGTCGTATTCCTTTTCGACGCCGGCCATGATCTTCAGCACGGTCGACTTGCCGGCGCCGTTCAAGCCGAGTAGGCCGATCTTGGCGCCGGGGAAGAAGGAGAGGGAAATATCCTTGATGATCTGCCGTTTGGGCGGGACGATCTTGCTCACGCGGAGCATCGACATCACGTATTGGGCCATGGAACTGTCCGGAAGCGTTGAAAGGGCGACAGTGTACCCAAGAACCGCCGGCCGCGGCTCATCTTGTCCGGAGCGCAGGCCGCTCAGGCGGCGATCGGCGGCAGGTCGGCGAGCGGCACCGGGCCGCCGCGCAATATCTCCGGCAGGGGCTGGTACTGGTCGCGGCACAAATCCCGGTGCAGCAGCAGGGCCGGCGCTTCGACCCGGGGGCAGATGCGCACCGCGCCCAGCCGGTCGAAGCCCAATTCCCGCTCATAGAAGCGGCGGTGACGCGGGTTGACCTCGATCACCGCATGCGTGGCCTCGAAAACGTGGCAGGTGAGATGGTAGGCGCCGAGAAAAAAAGCGCGCAGGAGTTTTTGCGAACTGTAGTCAGGATCAATGGCAAAACGCGAGTATTCGCACAGGCGCCGATCGTCGTCGCGCAGGGCGGCGATTTCGCCGGGATACAGCGCTTCGCAGAGCAGGCCTTGTCCGCGGTCGACGGCCATGGTCAGGGTCGCCGCCAATTCGCCATCCTGCCAGGCGCCGAGCGTGATCCGGTGATTGTCGTCCGCCTTGTGCTCGGGAGCGGCAACGCGATAACCGCGCCAGGAGTACATGCGCCGCACCAGTTGCTCCGCCGCCAAGCGCTCCCCGACCCCCCTTATCTGGCGGATGGAAAATTCAGCCGGAGGCGAATTGACGCGGGCGCCGCGATAGGCGGGAGCGGGGCGGACGGCGGACGAAAGCATGGACGGGATTCTACGGGGTAGCGATGGGTGAGGCAATCAGACGGCTACGGCGTTCAAGGTAGGAATCGAGTCGCTGCCCAGGCGTGCCGGTGCCCGGCTCTCGTTGGCGATGGCGTTGATTTCGCCGCACAGCTCGCCGCCTTCGTCGATCACCAGCTTGCCGTAACGGATCTTGCCGCTGACCCGGCCGGTGGCGTGGATGATCAACTGCGACCGGGCGGTCAGTTCGCCTTCGAAGACGCCGTGGATTTCCGCGATGTCGATGCTGACCTTGCCGGCGAAGGAACCCTGGTCGGCAATCCGGATCACCCGACTGTCCATCGTCGCCTCGACGCGGCCTTCGACGACCAGGGTGTCGCAATCGAGAATTTCGGCCCCTTTGAGCTTGACGTCGGGGCCGACGATCAGGCGAGCGCCGAGCAGATTCTCACTGCTCGCCGGCGGCGGCGTTTCGACCGGGGCTGCCGCCGCCGGCGGGGCACTCGCTGCCGGCGGCGGGGTGCTGCCGATGGCGGTTGCCGGCGGTGTGCCAAGAACGGATTTGACATCCTTGCGGGTGATTGCCTCGGGGCGGTTCGTGAGACTGGATTTGCTGAACATGTCGATCCTTATAGTGGTTTGTTGGGGTGGGGGGGCAACCAACAACGTAACGCGATAACCGTGCCAAAGTAATTTAGTTGATTAAAAACAATCTACTACTGGTAATTCTTAAATTTGAATCTCGACATGGCGGGTGAAGTTGTCGCCGGGTGGCGACATGAATTTGCGGGAGGAGCGCAATGGGGCGTGGTTAAGTGGAATCCTCGTGTCGCCAAGCGGCGACATTTTTGTAGTTCATTGATTCGTTGCTGTTTATAAGTGATTTTTCCGGTCTCGATTGGCATATGTCCGGTGCTGACCAAATCGGCGGCTCGGGCTACACTGCGTTTTTATCTTCTCCCGCGCGGATGATCCGAATTTCCTTTCGTCAGGGCATGCTGGCGGGCTTTGCCATCATCGTGCTGTTGCTTGGCGGCGTGGCGCTACGCAGCTGGATGCTGGTCGAGGCATTGGTCGAACAAAGCCGCCGGAGCAGCGAGCAGGCCATCCTGCTGACGGCCGCGATCCAGGAGCTGGCCGAGCGCAGCGTGGATATCGAGCGCAGTGCACGGCAGTATCTGGTGCTTGAGGATCCGCTCTTCCGTCAGCGTTTCGACGACCATCTGAATCAATCGCTGCTGTTGGTCGACCGCCTCGACGGTCTGTCGGCGGAGCCGCTGTCACCCTTGCTCGGCGGCTGGCGGATGGTGGCCGGGGCGCTGCGCGGCGGTCTCGACAAGCGGATCGGCAAGGACGAACTGGCGCCCTTCCTGGCCCGCTTGATGGAGCTGAATGGTTTGCTCAAGCAGGCCGGCCAGCGCTGGATCGAAACCCAGAACGCGCACTTGCTCGACGAACTGGAGGCCCATCGCCTCCAACTGGGCGGGCAGATTCTGCTGGCCCTGGGGGGAGCCCTGCTGGCCGCGCTGGCCATGGGCTGGTGGCTGGTCCGTCCATTGCGCCAACTGGAGCAGGCCATCGGCCGTCTCGGCGCCAACCGTTTCGACGAGGCGGTGCAGGTCGGTGGGCCGGATGACTTGCGCCAGCTCGGCCGCCGCCTCGATTGGCTGCGCCTGCGGCTGGCCGATCTGGAAGCCGACCGCGAACGGGCCTTGCGTCATGTTTCGCACGAATTGAAAACGCCGCTGACGGCACTGAAGGAAGGCGTCGCCCTGTTGCGCGAAGAAGTGCCCGGGCCGCTGGGAGACAACCAGCGCGAAGTCGTCGATATACTGCAGCACAATGTGCTCGGTCTGCAGCGCCAGATCGAAAGCCTGCTCAGCCTCAACGGGGCGGCTTTCGAAGCGAGGAAGCTGCGGCTGGAAAGCGGCGAGCCGCACAAGGTGCTGGCCGGCACGGTCAAGCGCCGCGAGCTCCATGCCCAGTCGCGGCAGGTGCGCGTTGTCGTCGATGCGCCGGCGTCGGGTACGGCGCTGATCGATGCCGAGAAACTTGCCGTGGTACTCGACAACCTGTTGTCGAACGCCATCGATTTCAGCCCGGAAGGCAGCGAGGTCAGGCTGGTTCTGACGCGTCACGAAGGCATGCTGCGTTTCGAATGCCTCGACCAGGGGCCGGGCGTGGCGCCGGAAGATCGCCAGCGCATCTTCGATCCCTTCGTCCAGGGCAAGCGCGAGGCACCGATGCCGCGCCAGGGCAGCGGCGTCGGTTTGTCGATCGTGCGCGAACTGGTGCGGGCCATGGGCGGCACGGTTGTGGCGATGCCGGTCGAGCGGGGAGGATATTTTGTCGTGGAAATACCAGATGAGACATGAGATTGCGCGGAAGGAGGGGGCTTGCCGGCGAGCGGCCGGCGCCCTGGCCTTGGCCGCATTGCTGGCAGCCGGCTGTGCTCAGGTGCCGGCACCGGCACCGGTGCCGGCGTCCAGCGATCCGGTGGCCGAAGTGCATGGTGCTTTGCCGTTGCTGGCTTATCACCAGATGCTGGGGCGTCTGAATGCCATCGAACTGGCGCGCGAGCGCAGCTTTCTGGCGACCTTGCCGGCCGGGCCGGCGGTCCAGCTCCGCCAGGCGATGGTGATCGGCCATCCGCGCGGCCAGGCCGATACCGCCAAGGCCCTGGCACTGGCTGAGCAGGTGCTGCGGGCGAACGAGCCGGCGGCGCTCGAACTGCACGGCCTGGCCAGGTTGTTGGCCGACCAATACAGCGAACGCCTGCGCCTGGAAGGCTTGCTCGAACGCCAGGGCGCGCAGCTCAAGGATAGCCAGCGCAAGGCCCAGGAACTTCAGGAGAAGCTCGATGGCCTGGCCGACATCGAGCGGACCCTGATGCCGCGGCCGCGCACCGGACAGGGAGGGCAGCGATGACGACGGACAACACAGGTGCCCATATCCTCGTCGTCGACGACGACGAGGATATTCTTCGGCTGCTGGCCATCCGCCTCAAGGCGCGCGGTTTCCGGGTCTCGGCGGTGGGCTCGGCGGAGGAGGCGCTGGCGCGGATCGCCGTCGAAGCGCCGCGGGTCGTCGTCAGCGACGTCCGCCTGCCGGGGCGCGACGGGCTGGCGCTGTTCGAGGAACTGCGCGTCACCCGGCCCAGCCTGCCGGTCATCCTGCTCACCGCGCACGGAACCATTCCCGATGCCGTCGCCGCCACTTCCAAGGGGGTGTTCGGCTACCTGACCAAACCCTTTGACAGTCAGATTCTGCTGGCCAAGATCGACCAGGCGCTGAACCTGTCGGCACCCGGCCTGGCGCCCGACACGCTGATCACGAACAGCACCGGGGCGCCGGGCGACTGGCTGGAAGGCATCGTCTTCTGCAGCAGCCGGATGGCCGAATTGATGGCCGAAGCCCGGATGGTCGCGCAATCCGATGCCAGCATCCTGATTCGCGGCGACAGCGGCACCGGCAAGGAAGTGCTGGCGCGCGCGATCCACCGGGCCAGCCCGCGGGCGCGTGGCCCCTTCGTGGCCATCAACTGCGGTGCCATTCCCGAACAATTGCTGGAGTCCGAACTCTTCGGCCACGTCAAGGGCGCCTTCACCGGCGCCGGCGCCAGCCGCGTCGGCCTGGTCCAGGCGGCCAACGGCGGCACGTTGTTCCTCGACGAAATCGGCGACATGCCGCTGTCGCTGCAGGTCAAGCTGCTGCGCGTGCTGCAGGAGCGGGTCGTGCGTCCGGTCGGGGCGACTCGCGCCGAACCGGTGGATGTCCGCCTGCTCTCGGCGACCCACCGCGATCTCGATGCCGCCATGGCCGATGGGCAGTTCCGCGAGGATCTCTATTACCGGCTCGACGTCGTCTCGCTGACCTTGCCGCCACTCGACGAGCGGCGCGAGGACATCCCGATGCTGGCCGCCCATTTCGTGCAGCAAGTCGCCGCCAAGTACGGCAAGCCGATCGCCGGCTTCGCCCCGGAAGCCCTCGAAGCGCTGGCCGGCGCCTCCTGGCCGGGCAACGTCCGGCAGCTCTACAACGTGGTCGAACAAAGCTGCGCCCTGACCTCGACGCCGCTGATTCCGCTGTCCCTGGTCCAGCGTGCCCTGCGCGTGCCGGCCATGGAAACGATGAATTATGCCGAGGCCAAGCAGCGTTTCGAGCGCAATTACCTGGTCCAGTTGCTCAAGCTGACCGACGGCAACGTCGCCGACGCGGCTCGTATCGCCGACCGCAACCGTACCGAGTTCTACCGCCTGTTGCAGAAACACGACCTGACACCGGCCATGTTCCGTGGCGACAGCGGCAGCGGTGGCGAGCGATAGGTGCTGGCACCGATGCAAGGGAGGGGAGGGCTGTCGCTTGGGGACGACGTGGCACACCGGAGATATGCCGTGCGTTTCGTGGCAACTATTTGATTGCTAACCAAAAAATTTTCTGGCCCGGGTTTTGCTGAGAGTGATTTTCAGTAACCATAGGAGGGCCGGAAATGATCAGAGACAAGCTTCCCGTTGTGTACCTCGTGCTGATGGCGATGCTCGGCGTGCTCGGCATCAAGGCCTCCGCCACCGATAGTCCGCCGGCCATCGCGGCCCTCGGCGTGGCCGGGCAGACCCTTGACGAGGGCTTGCACGGCAAGGTCGAAATCCTGTTGCGGACCGATGTCGGCCTGGCGGGATCGCAATTCGACGTCCGGGCTGACAATGCCGTGGTGACGATCGGCGGCACGGTCCCGGACGAATGGTCGCTGCGCCGGGCGCTCAATCTCGCCGCCAGCGTCCCCGGCGTGCGCGAGGTGCGCAACGACATGGAGATCGGCCGCCCAAAGTAATGGCCGGGAGCGCCGCCAAGCCGTGGTCCGAACGCCTGGTCAGGCTACTGCCAGCGTTGCCAGCAGCGCTCCCTCATCGACTGTATCGCCCGCTGTGACATGTACTGCGACCACCCGTCCCGAATGTGGCGAGGGAATGTCGAGCGCCACCTTGCCGGTTTCCAGCGTCAGGATGGTCGCATCGCGCTCGATCCAGAGACCGGGCTCAATCGCCAGTTCAAGGATGAAGATGGGGCCGGCGGCACAAGCGCCGCAGCTTTCCCAGCATTCGGGAAAGCGAGGCAGATGAATATCAAGGCTGGGCATGGATGGGAAAATTTCCGGCAACGGCTTGCAATCGAAAGCGGCGTCAGTATAATGCGCGGCTCTGACAGCGCGCCCGTAGCTCAGTTGGATAGAGTATCTGGCTACGAACCAGAGGGTCGGGCGTTCGAATCGCTCCGGGCGCGCCAGCAGAACAATGAAGCCACCGTCGAGGTGGCTTTTTTGTTTTCCGGGGGTTATAAGACCGGCTTGTGCGCGTG